>DIUC01000012.1 GCA_002435785.1 Saprospiraceae bacterium UBA6168
GCATTGCAAAGTCGGGGTCGTGCGGAAGAATGGAGCGGCTTTGTCGCAAACGAAACGGTCTTCTGCGTTGGTAAAAGGAAATAAACTGATAAGTCAACAGCCAATTACTCACATTTTCCGAATCCAGATATTCCGGTAGCTCACCAAATCACCGTGGTCTTGCAATTGCAGCGGGCCGTCCCCATGGGCGATGTTTTTGGGTAGGCCAATATATTCACTAGTCCCCTTGATTTCCGTGTTGTTCTGAATCACCACGCCATTGTGGATGACCGTCACTCGGCCCGATACAACCTTAACGCCGTCCACATTAAATCGAGGGGCCGTGTAGATGATGTCGTAGGTCTGCCACTCACCGGGAGGGCGGCAGGCATTTGCCAAGGGAATGCTTTGCTTGTAGAGGGAGCCAGCCTGCCCGTTGGGGTAGGTGGTGTTGTTGAAACAATCCAGCACCTGCACCTCGTACTTGTTTTGGAGGAAGATGCCGCTGTTGCCCCGCCCTTGGCCTTCGCCCTTTACCACCACAGGCGCCCGCCACTCGATATGTAGTTGGCAGTCGCCAAACACTTTTTTGGTAAAAATCCCCCCAGAATTGGGCTTCACGGTCATGGCGCCGTCCTTCACCTCCCACTGTGCGGGCAGGCCGTTTTCGTGGGTCCACTCGGCAGTGTTTGTGCCGTCAAACAGCACGATGGCATCGCTGGGGGCGGATGTGCCGCTGCCGGGCGTGACGATTTTTGGGACTACCTCCCAAGCTTCGGTCAGTTTGGGGTCCCATTTTTCGGAGGCTTTCTGGTCGGCGACCTGTGCTACCAACAGCCGCTGAACGGCCAAGCAGATGAATACGATGAAGAGAAGTTCTTTTTTCATGTTTATTATTTTTGATGAAATGTTGATTTGCGAAGCAAAGAAACCAAACCACGCCCAAGTTTGGCCTATTGTCTTTGTTTTTTGAATTTTTCAAAGAAAAAAAGGCTGTCTGGGTTGCGCATGGAATCGAGGTTGGCGGCCTTGTCCAATGGCTTGCCCATGAGGATTTTCTTCACGGGTGCTTCCATTTTCTTGCCGCTGATGGTGTAGGGGATGTCGGGGCAAACGATGATGTCGTCCGGTACGTGCCGGGGCGAGTAGTCCGAGCGCAAGGTCTGGTTGATTTTTTTGCGGAGCGCTTCGGTCAGCGTTTCGCCCTCATTGAGCAGTACAAAAAGCGGCATGTAGTCGCCCCCTCCTTCCAGCTCGATGTTGACAATGAGGCTGTCCCTTACCTCCGTGATTTTGTCCATCGCCCGATAGATTTCTGCCGTGCCGATGCGCACCCCTTGGCGGTTAAGCGTGGCATCAGAGCGACCATAGATGATGACGCCGTCGTGCGCCGTGATTTCCACCCAATCGCCGTGCCGCCACACATTTGGGTAAATGTCGAAGTAGCTGCTGAGGTATCGTTCATGGTTTTTATCGCCCCAAAAAAATACGGGCATGGAGGGCATGGGCTGTGTGACCACGAGTTCGCCAACACCAGCTTTTACTGGCTTTCCGGCCTCGTCCCAAGCTTCGATGGCCGCACCGAGACAGCGGCACTGGATTTCGCCGAGCCATACCGGCCCCATCGGATTGCCGCCGACCCAAGCCGTGCAGACATCCGTGCCACCTGCCATGCTACTGAGCCAGAGGTCTTTTTTTACATGTGCATAGACCCATGCGTAGGCATCCGGCGGGAGTGGCGAGCCAGTGGAGCCAATGCTGCGCAATGCACTCAAATCGTGGTTTTTGCCGGGTTCAATGCCCTGTTTCATGCAGGCACTGAGGAAGGGGGCGCTCGTTCCAAAATGCGCAATCTTGGCTTTTTCCGCCAGTTCCCAAAGTCGGTCGAGGGTGGGGTAGCCGGGGCTGCCGTCGTACAGCACGATGGTGGCTCCCGCCAAAAGGCTGGCATTGACGAAGTTCCACATCATCCAGCCCGTGGTGCTGAACCAGAAGAACCGCTCGCCGGGGTGTACGTCATTGTGGAAATGCAGGTATTTCAGGTGTTCCAGCAGGTTGCCGCCGTGGGAGTGGGTGATGGCCTTTGGCATCCCTGTTGTGCCGCTGGAGTAGAGGATGTACAACGGGTGGTCAAAGGGCAGTGCCTCGAAATGCAGGGGGGCATTCAGTTGGAAGGTTTCGGGCCAGGATTTGGTAATTGGTAATTGGTGATTGGTGATTGGGTGCACATCAGGTGGGCTTCCGAATTTTAGGCCACCAGGGTTTAGGTAGGGGACAATGATTAAGTGCTGAACGGTTGGCAGTTTTTCGCACAACTCGTTGATTACCTGTGTTTTGTCAAATTCCTTTCCGTTGTAGGTATAGCCATCGGCGGCGAACAAAACCTTGGGTTCGATTTGCACAAAACGGTCCACGATGCTGTTGGTTCCAAAGTCCGGTGAGCAGCTCGACCAGATGGCACCGATTGAGGCGCAAGCCAAAAACGCATAGGTGGCTTCGGGGATATTGGGCAGGTAAGCGGCCACGCAATCGCCTTTTTTTATGCCGATGCTGCGCAAATAAGCGGCCATGGAGGCAGCTTGGCTGCGCATTTCACCCCAAGAAATCTCCACCAAATCGTGGCGCTCTGAGGAAAAAACGATAGCAGGACTTTGGTTGTCAATCCCGGGTTTTTCCCTGAAAACATGTTCCGCATAATTGAGCGTAGCGCCCTCAAACCAAACCGCTCCGGGCATTTTTCGCTCCCGCAATACCTGTTTAAAGGGACTGTGCGAAATGACCTCGAAGTATTTCCAGGCACTTTCCCAAAAATCCTCCATGTTTTCCACCGACCATTGCCAAGCATCATGGTAGTTTTGAAAATTCAAATTGTAGTTTTGTGCCAACCAGTCGAAGTAGTGGCGGAGGTGGGTGTTTTGAACAAAATCCTTGGATGGTTGCCAAAGCATTTATTGAGGAAGTTATTGAGTTAATGAGTTGTTCTGCGAAAAGTATCCGCCGACGGCGAAAGGTAAAATTAGAAATTCTATCTGTTTTGAATTTATCAAATGATTTATCCATGAAAAACAACTTGACAAGATTTAGGAAGGGTCTTGTGGCCACCATCATGGTGGGCGGGGTGCTGCTCACCTTTTCCGCTTGCGCAACATTGCTGGGTGGCCTTGGCGGCACCGACCAAACGTACCCCGACCCCTATCCCGGAGAGGGCGATTTTACGCCGATTAGCTTCACCATCCTCCAGCTCAATGATGTGTATGAAATCGCCCCGCTTGAAAAAGGGACGGTGGGCGGCATGGCAAGGGTGGCCACGCTGCGCAACCAACTTTTGGACGAAAACTACAACCTGATGACCGTGGTGGCGGGCGACTTCCTCAGCCCCTCGCTGCTCGGCACCATGAAGCACGAGGGCAAATCCATCAAGGGCCGGCAGATGGTGGAGGTGATGAACGCCCTGGGGGTGGGGTTGGTGGCCTTCGGCAACCATGAGTTCGACGTAAAGGAAGCGGAACTCCAGGAACGCATGAACGAGTCTTATTTCGATTGGCTTGGCACCAATGTTCTGCACAAAACAGGCAATAAAATCGAGCCTTTTTTCAAGGAGAGCTACGACTTCAAGTATTTCGCACCGGAGACTTTCGTCTGGGAAATGGAGAACTACATGGGTGGCAAGCCACTCCGGGTGGGCTTTTACAGCGCTTGCATCAACTCCAATGAGCAACCGTGGGTCTATTATGAAGACCCCTACGCCGAGGCGACAAAAGCATACTTAGAGTTGGTACAGAACTGCAACATCATCATCGGCCTGACCCACCTTGAACTGGAACAGGACATGAAATTGGCGGCGCTCTTGCCAAAAACCTCGCTCATCATGGGCGGCCACGAGCACGAGAACAGCTTGGATTCCATCGGCAACGTCGTCATTGCGAAAGCGGATGCCAATGCCAAGTCCGTTTGGGTGCATCGCTTTACTTATTACCCCGACCTAAAAATGACGGAATTGGCTTCCGAGCTGGTGCCCATCACCGACGCTATTCCCGTTGACCCTTTGGTGGACGAAATCGTGCAACGCTGGCAGTCCATCCTCACCCAGCAGCTTTCGACCATCGTGGACGACCCAGGCGAAGTGATTTTCCACGCTAAAACGCCCCTCGACGGTTTTGAGAAATCCGTTCGGACCAAACAGACCAACCTTGGCGGCATCATCGCCGCAGGGATGGCAGGAGCAGCCAAAAAGCCAGTGGATGCTGCGTTTTTCAATGGTGGCTCCATCCGTCTGGACGACCAACTGAGTGGGGAGGTGACGGCGGTGGACGTGTTTCGGGCCTTGCCGTTTGGGGGCAGCCTATACGAGGTGGAACTGAAGGGCAGCGTTCTGAAAAAGGCACTTGACGCCGGGATGGAGAACACGGGACTGGGCGGTTATTTGCAGTGGCACAACATTGATTACGCTCCCGCCACCAAGTCTTGGAGAGTAGGGGGCAAGCCGCTGAACGAGGCCAAAACCTATCGGGTGGTCGTGTCGCAGTACGTGTTTGAAGGCAAAGAGTCCCGCCTCGATTTTTTCAACCAGAAGAACTTCATCAGTTGGGAAACGGCGAAAGAGGGCGATGGCAAGGACTTGCGCAGCGACATCCGGAAGGCGGTGGTGGCGCAGATGAAAAAAGATCGAAATTGAATTTTTGGGCAGAAACTGATTTGATAAATTGCTGAACAAAAACGATGTAATCAATCATCCTACAAAATCTTTTTCCAATGAAAACCTTTACCATTGCTGCATTCTTTTTGTTACTCTCCAATCTTTCATTGGCACAAAACGCTTGGCAAGATGCCATCAAACTAAACGAGTTTTTCGAGTTTGACTCCGTGCGGTTTCGGGCAGAGATTGACAACTCAACAGAAGTGGACGAGGAGGCCATCATGGCGATTGTTTCCCGCTACTGCTTGCAAGCGGTGTCGCCGGATGGGGAGGATTACCGTGTTAACCTGTCAACTTGTTTTGAGGGAAACCCCTTTATTTCCTTGCGGCAATATGCCCAATCGGACTTCAGCAACCGGCTGCCACGGCTTCTCAAATCCGATGGTCCGACGGAACAGCAGGGTAGCGCAGGCGGGGGCCTCTCCGGTGGTAGCTTGATTACCAACCTCGCCGATGGGCTGGCGATTTTTTTGGTGAGGAGAACCAAAGAGGAATTGAACGCCGCTTTTTTTGACGGGCTTCGCAAAGCGATGGAAAAAGAGCCGACCTACCAAGCCTTGTTCCCGGCGACGTATGACCTGCTGTACATCATCGGCACCGAAATCTACAATTACAAAGCCTATATCGAAACGCTCCGGGAGGGCTTCATCAACGACCTCAAGGTGCTGCCTATGAACGTGCAGCAGTACTCGGCGAACAGCCATTTCATCAAGAAACCGGAATACCGCATCGCACTCGAAGACCTGATGGGCACCTCCCAAATGATTTTTGATGGCACGGCGCCGTTGGACATCCTCGGCTTTTTGGCCACTTCGGCGGCCATGCAGGACTCGCTCCGCTGGGGCGACATTGCGCAGCCAAAAACCCGCCAAGCCATGCAGGACGTGGCCATCAGCCTCCGCAGCCTCCAACTCCTGGCCACTTCTTTGACCGCTGCCAACGGCGACTGGGTCAGCCCCGAACAAGTGAGTGCGCAAATGCGGGACCTGTCGCATGTTTACCTTTACCTCGGCTTGCTTTGGCAACAGGGAAAGGGGCTTCGGTTCAGCAATGGCGCTGATTTTCGGGGTTCATTGGGCAAGCTGGAGAAGATGACGCAGACGCCCATTTCACTTCGCAATTTTTTGGTTTCGCTGGCGCAAACGGGCAAACAGTTGAATGCCAGTTACAAGGTTTTGATATCAAAGGCCGATACTGCTTCCAGCCTCAACGAGGAGTATTGGCGCTTTGCCGGGCATTTTTTCAATTTTTTGGAGCAGACGAGCAGCTTCCGCCAGCAGGTCATTTTGCCCAACTGGAAAGTCGTGGCTGGAAAGCAAGAGGCACAGCCAACGGGTGTCGAGTCCGTTGCCCAGACCGATACTTTGGAGCGCAAGGTCTTTACCGTTTTACGTCAAATTTTTGATTTGGAGTTCAACGTGCGGCAGGAGCGGTACACCTTGGCCGTGGCCAATTTGACCCGCTTTTTGAGCGAGGTGCTTCTCCACGAGGATTTCAAGTACAAGCAAAAATTCCTCAAGCACGTGAACTTCATGGCGAATGTGGCGGAGGCACGGGATTCGAGGGAGGTGGCTGCTGCCATTGAGCTTTTCGCCCTGCCGCCGGGCAGTTCGAGGATGAAAAAGCAATCGGAGTGGAGCGTTTCGCTGAACTCCTACGGCGGGCTGGCTTATGGCTTGGAGTACGACATGAACGCTGAGGTGAACGCAGCAATATCGGACAAGGACGTGCTTTCCACCTATGCCCCGCTGGGCATTGACCTCAACTATGGTATGGGAAATGCGGGCAGCCTGAGCTTTTATGCGCAGGTAATTGATGTGGGGGCCATTTTCGCCTACCGTTTCAGCAACCAAACTTCGCAGATACCTGAACTAAAATTCCAAAACATCGTGGCCCCTGGCGGCTACCTCATCTATGGTTTTGGCAATAACATTCCCGTTTCGTTCGGCGTGGGTGCGCAGCTTGGCCCCAATTTGCGCAAGATTGACGATAGCCTTGGCCTTGACGTCACCACCACTAATGCATGGCGTTTGGGGGCAATCTTGTCGGTGGACATTCCCATCACGCATTTTTTCACGAGGGAGAATTAGAGTTTGAGAGTTTGAGGGATTGAGAGATTGNNCAATCTCTCAATCCCTCAAACTCTCCCTCAATTCACTTCGTAAAAAACATAAGAGGCCCGCTCCGGCGAGCAGACGGCGAGGCGGTCGCCTTCGGCAATGATGTAGTATTGGAAGCCAGCGGGCTTTTCGAGGGTGAGGCTGTAAACGCCGCCAGTAGCAGGTATTTCCACTTGTTTGAACGGTTCATTAGGGCTGCTGCGGTGCATGAGCCAAACCTTCTGGGCATCCTGCACCTTGGCCATGATGGTCACTTTGCCAGCGGCAACCTCATGCTTAACCTCACTTACTGTTGGATTTTTTCCCTTGAATATCGCGTGGTTAAGGAGCGACTCCGTGCGGGCCTTCATCAGTTCCTCAATGCCGATGACGGTGGTGTTGCCCACGTCGGTCGTGGTGCGCAGGTTTTTTTCAAAGTCCTCGAACGAATAGAGGCGGTTTGGGTCGGCCTTCACTTCCTCCCGGATGAACGACTGCATGTTTTTCGCCAGCTTCAGGTACTCGCCGTTGGCAAAATTTTCCATTAAGATGGTGCGGCAATGCCCGATGTAAATCTTCCGATAGAAGGCGTTGTTCAGCACGCTGGTGATGAGCGGGCGCTTCAGGTTTTTGTTTTTGAAATGGGTAAAAAGGCTGAACTGTTGCAGCTCCTCGTTGGTGAGTTCGCCATTTTTTTCGCCATCGAGGCGGAAGCCACCAAAGCTGATGTTCATGTCCCAAATCAGGGGCGTCATCAAGCCATCTGGTGTTTTGTAGAGGTAGAAATTATGGCTGAACCGCCCGGTATAGCTGTCGAGGTTAACGACAACGTGGTTGAAGGCGTGCATCCAAAGTGTCATGTCCACGTTGAGCACCGATTCGATTTTGTCGGGGCTTTGGCTCAATGTTTTTGAGAGGTTGATGAGGTCGGCAAATCCCTGCTTTTCGTTCTTGCTTTCCAGTTCGTACCAGCCAGCGTAGCATTTTGGATTGTCGCCGACATAATACAAGGAAGAAAACTCGCCCTCCTTGCAACCGCTTGGGGTAGTCTGAACATCCTCCCATTCAGGGTCGCATTTGAAGAAAGTGCCATCGGAAGTGCCATAGCTGTCCATTAGCAGCTTTTCGTCCACTGATTGGGTGTTGTTGAAAAGGCCGATGTACTCATCGTTCACATATACTTTCACAAAATTGCAAAGCGGGGCGGGCATGTATTTTCGGGCGATTTCGTAGGAAAGGTACTCCCGGACGAAGCTGGGGTCCATGAAGACATTGCTCAGTTTTAGGGTCTCGTATCCGCCTGGGAAGCGGAGTTCTTTGTCCGTATAGTTGGCCTTTAGGTTGAATGGCAGTTTTGCCTTGTTGCGCTTGCGGGGGTTTTTATAAGAGCTGTTGCCCTTGTAGCGAACGCCGACGCCATTGAACACTTGCCCATCTATTTCCACCGTGGCGGCAATTCGGTCTTTATTTCCAAGCGTTTTGAGGGAGTCGAGCGCCTTGTTCCAATCTTTGACCGGAAAATTGATTTTTATGACCGGGATACGGTCTGGATTGTATAGGTCTTGGGAATAACCAGTTGAAAAACAAAGGATTGCAAAAAGGAAAAGCAGTATTTTTCTCATGTCATCTGAATTGGAAAATTGAAAATGAAAATGGGACACCGTCGAGAGGTTAGTTTAGAAGGTTTACCATTTCCATTTTCAACGCTCCATTCTCCATTTACTTGTTTAACGCTTCCAGCGTGGATTTATGCTTCTCCCACATATAATTGGCTGGGCTATAACTCATCAAGCCGGGGTTTTCGGCAAGTATGTAGTATTCGATGGTCTGCTCCCCGTTTTGTGGCACGATGGTCACACCGAATACATTGTTGTTGGCGGTACCGTCATCGTTTTTGCCATCGTCCAGCATGGTTACTTGGCTGAAAGCGCCTTTGCCGTCCAACCGATAGAACAGCTCCACCCGGCGGGGGTATTTGTCCACTTTTGCGGTGATGCGGAAGTGCTCCACTTTTTGGCTGGAAAGCGGCTTGCGGCCTTCCACCTGCACGTCCATCACGTCTGGCGGAAAAACAGCCAACTCAGGGTGCGTTTTCAGGAAGGCAGTGCGGCGGGCCATCAACTCCAATAGGCCAGGGATTTTGCTCTTTTTGCCCACCGTTTTGTCAATGCTGGCGTCGAATTCTGCCAATGTGTAATACTTGTTCGGGTCGCTGTCCACGTCCTTGCGGATAATGGTTTGCAGTTCCTTTGCCCTTTTCTCAAACTTGCCGCTGGTGAACCAATCTTGAAGGATGGACCGCAAGTGGGAGAGGTAAATTTTCTTGTAGTTGGGCGTTTCCAACAGCTTGCTAATCAAGGGTTTGGTCGTATTGGCAATGTGGAGGAGCGGGTCGAGTTCCTGCAAACCTTTCAGTTTGAGGTCCGAGCCAGAACCGATGTTCTTGAAGCTGCCAAACGCCAAGTTGAGGTCCCAGATAATCGGATAGAAACGTCCGTCGTCGTCCTGATAAAGGTAATAGTTGACGCTGTGCTGGCCGGAGTAGCTGCTCAGATTTACAATGATGTTGTTGAAAGCCAGCATCCAGAGCGCCACGTCCACGTTCAGCACGGTCTCGATTTTTTCTGGTTCCTCGTTGAGAATCCTTGCGAGTTCCATGAGTTCCTTGGTGCCATGCTCCGAGATTTTCTCAAAATTGTTTTCGTAGCAGGATACCTGTTTGTCGTATTCCAAAGACCCGTAAAGGTTGTTCTTGCATCCGGTCGGGGTTTTCTCGCCCGCCTCTTGGTTGACCTTGAAGAAGGCATTGTCGGTGCTGGCAAAATAGCGGTTCAAGAACTGCTCCTCGTTTACCGATTCCACATTGGCCAGAAGGCCGTAGTATTTGCCGTTGACGGTCACTTTGGCATAGTTGGCCTTGGGGGCTGGCATGTAAGTGCGGGCAATCTCATAACCCAATACCTCCCTCAACATGCTGGGGTCACGCAGGGTGTTGGAGAGTTTCAGCACGTGGTAACCTTGGTAGGTCTGCGTTTTTTCCTTCATGTCCAGCACGATGTGCAGTGGATTGCGAGGGGTGCCGGGCGCAAAGGATTTGAAGCCCCTGAATCGAACACCAGCGTTTTCAAATTTTTGGCCGTTCAGTTCCACGACGGCGGGCAGGAGGCCATCCCCATTGAAGCGGAGGGAATCGAGGTAGTAGCTCCAGTTGCTTTGCTTGAAAGTGATATTGACGGCCTGCACCTTGTCCGTGGCGAAAAGCTCGGAAGGTGCGGGTTTAGTCTGGGTGGAGGCGATTTGAAGGCCACCAACCAGCAGGAAAAACAGGAAAAGTGAAAGATGTTTCATGTTTGAAAATAACAATTATCAGTTTTGTTTTCAAATAATAACTTGAAAACCAATCATTTAAACCTAAAAGCCTGCTTTAAAAGTGATTTTGAAAGCAATCTTTTCGAATCATTCTGCAATGATAAAAAATCTTGGCCTCCCAAGCGGCAGGAGGTCAGGTTGTTTCCTCAAAATAACCCGTTTTTGTGTTCTTACGGACTTTGTTCCAATGAAAATACCGCCCGTTCATCACCACGTAAACCCCCGGCGGCAGGGTCTGCAAAAACGCCAAGGCACTCCCAAGGTTGAAAAACCCATCGGATGAAGTGCCAAAAGCATAGGGCACCATCGCCCCTGTCAGCACAATCGTCTTGTCGTCCAAGCCGTAATTGGCCAGGAACTCCGCCGTTTTGACCATCGTGTCCGTACCATGCGTGATGAGGATTTTGTCGAATTGGCAACGCTTGCAATTGTGGGCAATGATTTCCCGGTCTGCATCCTGAATCTCCAGGCTGTCCACCATCATCAGCGTCTTCACGTCCAGGTCAATGGTGCAGCGGCCCCGTTCGAGCATGGTGGGCACGTGGGTGCTTTTGAAGTACAGCCCCCCAGAGATGTAGTTGTACTCCTTGTCGAAAGTACCCCCAGTGATGAAAACCTGTATCATGTCAGCTTTGGTTGTTGGCAACGGTGGGCGCAAAGATTGGGAATTCTTGGTAGGGGAGGGCGGGTTTTGGGAAAAATATTTGGGAGGGTGTAGATGGTTGACCCTGAGGTGCCTTTCGGGACACCTGCGAAG
The DNA here is from genome assembly GCA_002435785.1 of Saprospiraceae bacterium UBA6168. Taxonomy (GTDB): domain Bacteria; phylum Bacteroidota; class Bacteroidia; order Chitinophagales; family Saprospiraceae; genus UBA6168. The sequence continues at coordinate 10,901 of DIUC01000012.1, forward strand.
TAGGGGCTGGTGCCATAGACATCACAGCGACTGGCGGGACGCCGCCTTACACCTACTGCATAGCGCAATGGCAAAAGGTGCCTTTGTCAACTACAAAATTCAATTTTGAAATTGCAAAACCCAGTTTTTGCATTGCATTGCATTGTATGCCTCGATCATCCGCCGAGGTCACCATTTGCATTGCATTGTATGCCTCGATCATC
>DIUC01000100.1 GCA_002435785.1 Saprospiraceae bacterium UBA6168
AGTTCGCCCAATGGGACCTTTGGGCGGATGACATTGCTGCCAGCAAGGTGAAAATAGGCGGTATCCCTTGGGCATTGGACGAAGACCAGAGCTTGATAGAAGGTTTTTATCCCGGCTTCAATACATTTTCTCTTGGACCCGACGGAAAGATATACAATTTAATACGGTATGTACATAGCGTCATTGAGAACCCCGACGAGCAGGGGGAGGCCTGTGACTTATGCCTCGCTGCTGACAATGCTCCTGGCTCGTGCCTTGGCCCCGACGTGCCTTATGACCTCTACTCCACCCCCCACCCCAACTTCCGCCTCGGCCCCCTCACGGGCAGCGGCTGCGATACGATACTGAGCAGCACCAAGCAGCCAGTAGCGGGCAGCGGCTACGGGGTCACGGCGTCGCCCACCGTGGCCAGCGGGCAGGTGGAGGTGGCCATCACGCTGCCCGGCTACGGCGGCCACGTCACCGCCGAGGTACAGGTGGTGAACATGCTGGGGCGGGTGCTGCACCGGCACCGGTTTCCACCATACGCCTACCTGCATACGCTGGAAGTATCGGGCTGGCCTGCGGGGCTGTACAACGTGGTGCTGCTGGAAGGGGGCAGGGCGAGGGCAGGGGCGAGGCTGGTGGTGGGGAAATTGGGGTATTAGGATATTGGGGTATTGGGTATTGGGTATTGGGTATTGGGTATTGGGTATTGGGTATTGGGTATTGGGTATTGGGGTAAGTTCGTCCGCAAATCATCGAGAAGGTTAAAAAAGCAAAAAAAGCTGCCCGCCCGAACCTATTTAGGCTAATTTCCCCCAAATCAAAAACACACCCCCTTGGATGACGATCGCACGCTTCTGGATGACTTTTACATCGTCTTGGATGAGAAATAACACCTCCTGGATTAAAAATAACACCTCCTGGATGACGATCGCACGGGCTTGGATGACCATCGTCCTGGATGGAAAATAACACGGCTTGGAAAAACTCGGAACAGCCTCGCTCGCATTTTGCGGCAAAGGGCCTGAACCTTCCTAAAAAAACCTTACAGATTTCGAGCTGGTTTTTAAAAGTGGCTCACCAATCCAACAAGTCCCCGATTGCTTTCCCAACCTTTTCAATTGAAGGAATCATTTCCCGCTCCAGCGTCTCGTTGAGCGGCACGGCGGGCATATTGGCTGCGCCAATGGTGCGCACGGGCGCATCCAGCCACTGGAAGCATTGCTCCGAAATACGGGCGGCGAGGCTCTGCGCAAAGGTGCCGTTCACGGGTTCTTCCGTCACCACGAGGCATTTGCCGTGGCGCTTGGTGGCCTCGTACATGGCCGCCTCGTCGAGTGGGTACAGGGTGCGCAGGTCTATCACCTCCACCCTTCCAGCATACTGTTTGGCGGCGTTCAGTGCCCAGTGGACGCCCATGCCGTAGGTGATGACGGCCATCGAGCGGCCCTTATCCACTTGGCTTTGCTCCGCAAAAACGACCGTGCGGGCTTTCCCGAAGGGCAAGATATAATCCTCGGCGGGCATGATGCAGCGGGCGGCCTCCGTGCCATGCACTTTTGACCAATACAGGCCCTTGTGCTCCAAAATGACCACGGGGTTTGGGTCATAGTAGGCGGCTTTCATTAGCCCTTTCAGGTCGGCGCCGTTGCTGGGGTAGGCGATTTTGATGCCCCGGATATTGGTCAATACGGACTCCACGCTGCTCGAATGGTACGGCCCGCCGCTGCCATACGCCCCGATGGGCACCCGGATGATGCAGCTCACGGGCCACTTGCCGTTGGAGAGGTAGCAGGAGCGGCTCACCTCCGTGAACAGTTGGTTCAGCCCCGGCCAGATATAGTCGGCGAACTGTACCTCCACGATGGGCTTTAGGCCCACGGCGCTCATGCCCACCGTGCTGCCGACGATGAACGCCTCTTGGATGGGCGTGTTGAATACCCGGTGGTCGCCGAACTTTTCGGCCAGCGTGGCGGCTTCCCGGAACACCCCGCCGAGCCTGCTGCCAACGTCCTGCCCGTACAGCAGGCATTCTGGGTGCTTGCGCATCAGTTCCTCGATGGCAAAAAGGGCGCAGTCCACCATGACCTTTACCTCACCGTTGGCGGGTTCCCGCTCGCCCTGCTCCTCGGTGATGGGCGTGGGGGCGAAGTCGTGGGTGTAGAGGTCGGAAGGGCGGGGGTCTTCGGCGGCCTTGGCCTTCTGGAAGTCGGCCTCGACTGTTTGCAGTGCTTCGGCCTCTATTCTTGCCAAATCCTTTTCTGAAAAACCTTCTTCCAACAACTGCTTGCGGAAAATGGGGTACGGGTCACGGCTTTGCGCCTCCTCCAAATCGTCCCGGTACCACTCCTTGCGCACGCCAGAAGTGTGGTGGTTGAGGAGCGGCACTTTGGCGTGGACGAGGAAGGGCCTGCGCTCCCGCCGCATTGTTTCGATGACATCTTGCAAGGTAGCGTAGCATTCTATGAAGTCGCTGCCATCCATGCGGCGGGCCTCTATGCCGTGGAAGCCCTTGACGTATTCGGCGGCATCCTGCGCACGGGTCTCGGCGGCGTTGGCGGAGATGTCCCAGCCGTTGTCCTGCACGAAGTAGAGGATGGGGAGCTGCTTGAGGGCGGCCATTTGGAGCGCTTCGGCCACTTCGCCTTCGGTGATGGAGGCGTCGCCGAGGGAGCAGACTGTTATTGGGTATTGGGGTATTGGGGTATTGGGTATTGGGGCATTGGGTATTGGGGCATTGGAGGTGGCGGGAATCCAATTCCCAATACCTAATTCCCAATACCTAATTCCCATCGCCACCCCCGTTGTCGGGATGGCCTGCATCCCGGTGGCGGAGGACTGGTGCGGGATTTTGGGTTTGTCGTCGTCCCGGAGGCTGGGGTGGCAGTAGTAGCTGCGGCCACCGGAGAAGGGGTCGTCCCGCTTGGCCATGAGTTGGAGCATGAGGTCGTAGGGCGTCATGCCGATGGACAGCAGGATGGAGTCGTCGCGGTAATAGGGCGCTACCCAGTCCTGCGGGAGGAGTTGGAGGCCAAGGGCTATCTGCGCCGCCTCGTGCCCCCGGCTGGTGGCATGGACGTACTTGGCGACGAACTTGAAGTTGGCCTCGTACACTTCCGTCATGTGCTTGGCGGTGGCCATGTGGCGGAAGGCGGTTTGGAGGGTGTCTTTTTGGATGTTGGTTTTGCTTAAAATCATGGTTAGGCAATTCCGGGTTGTGTCCCGGTTTTTATCATTCTCAAAGTTTCAATGAATTCTTCCAGTTTTACGAGGATGATTTTCGGGAATCCTAATTGTTTCAAAACATGGTAGTGCCTGTCAAACGGTCAGTTATCATTTAACCACTGTTTGACTGTTTCTTCGGAGTAGCCCTTATCAGCCCAAACTTTGTCCACTTCCTTTTGCATCTTGTCGTTCAAAAACTTGGCAATCAAATGCCTAAGTTCTCTCATTTCGTTCTCTCCTAAATTAAATGAAAGTAGCTTTAAATACTCCATCTGGAGGTTGGTCAGCGGTGCTTTTATTTCTGTCATTTTCGTTGAATTTGCTGGTAATACTACGCCAAAAGCCCGTTAGTTTCAAGCCTTCGCCTTAAACGCTGCAATCGCTGCCGTCGTAAACTCCGACAGCACCAAGCGCCCGCTGATGGCTGCCCGCTCGTCCAGCAGGGTGTCCCAATGCTCGGTGCCCTGCCAGAAGACCCGCTTTAGCTCCCGCATGGCCTCAGGGCTGGAGTTGATGAGGATGTTGGTGAAACGCTCTAAGTAGTCGTCCATCTGCTCCACTTTTTCAAAGACCTCGTTGAAAAGCCCTTTTTCTTTTGCCCAATAAGCCGTCTGCCACTCGGTGGCGTTGATGGCCATTTGGCTGAAGGCAGAGAGGCCCAGCTTGCGCTCGCAGACAGGCCCCACCACGAACGGGCCGATGCCCACGGCCAGTTCGCTCAGGCGAACGGTGGCCCATTGGGTGGCCATGCAATAGTCGGTGGCAGCAGCGAGGCCCACGCCACCACCCACGGCCTTGCCCTGTACCCGTCCGATGATGAGCTTGGGGCAGCGCCGCATGGCGTTTATCACATTGGCGAAGCCGAGAAAAAAGCGCTTGCCCGTTTCAAAATCACGGATGCTGGAAAGCTCGTCGAAGCTGGCCCCAGCGCAAAAAGTGCGGTCGCCAGCACTTCGCAGCACGACGATATGGGAGTCCCTGTCCGCCCCAGCCTGTTCAATGGCCTGCACCAGTTCGGCGAGCAGCCTGCCGGGCAACGAGTTTTGGGCGGGGTGGGAAAATTCGATGGTGGCGACGCCGTTCGTGACGGAAAGGGAAACAGCGCCTTGTTGGGTCTTGTCCATTCAATCTGTATTTGGGCTTGCGCAATAATGTCAATGGTTCGTGAGGGTTTGGGGGTTTGAAGGATTCGGTGCAAGGTGGTGCGCCAAATTATTTTTTGAAAGGTTGTGGCACGAGTTCGGCGGTTGTGTAAAAGCCCCGTAGGGGGTTCATCTTTGTAGGACCGGCGAATGAAGTTTTGTCCTCCGTTCCGTAGGAACGGCATCTATTCCGACATGATACCGTTCCTATGAAACGGTTCGGAACATTCTTTGGCGACGCTACAAAGATGCAGTCCCGATGGGACTTTTTACACAACCCCCGAACTTCGGTTCTCCTCACTTCGGTGAATTTTTCCAACCAATCTAAATTGTCAAAATTTACTTCTTAGACCACTAATATCCCCAAAACCTCAAAACCTCACGAACCATTGTAATGCTCGTACCGCATGTTGTTGCGCAAGCCTATGTTCTTTAAAGTGGGCAAAGGTAACGGAACAGGGGAGAACAACGAGCGAAGCGTATGGCCGCAAGCGCCTTTTTTGTAAAAATGGCGGCCAATAAAAAAATTCCGTTTTACATTCACGCCGACAACAATTCGGGGCAACTGGGGTATGGATTATCCCGATTTCCCCAAGCGCTAAAAACACAACATTATGACAAAAATCAAAGTCGGCGTGGTCGGTACAGGATTTATCGGGCCAGCGCACATCGAGGCACTCCGCAGGCTCCCTAACGTGGAAGTTGCGGCGCTTTGCGAAGTAAACATGGAACTGGCTACGGCAAAAGCGGCCCAGTTGGGCATTGAGCGGCCCTGCACCTTTGAGCAGTTGCTGGCCATGGACGACATCGCTTGCGTACACGTCTGCACCCCGAATTTCCTCCACTATTCACAGTCCAAGGCGGTCCTGCTGGCGGGCAAGCACGTCGTCTGCGAAAAACCGCTGGCAAAAGACCTCCACGAAGCCGAAGAATTGACGGCCCTGGCTGCCAAAACAGGCTTGGTCAACGCCGTACATTTCAACCTCCGGTACTACCCGCTGGTGCGCCAGATGAAGACCATGCGGGAGCGGGGCGATTTGGGCGAAGTGTATTCCGTCATCGGCTCCTACCTGCAAGATTGGCTGTTTTATGAAACGGATTTCAACTGGCGGCTGGAACCCGACAAGTCGGGCGACTCCCGTGCCATTGCCGACATCGGCTCACACCTGATGGACATCATCGAGCACATCACCGGACTGAAAACCGTGGAGGTCATGGCCGATTTCAACACCATCCACAAGACCCGCAAGAAGCCGTTGAAGCCCGTGGAGACCTATTCTGGCAAGCTGCTCCAACCGGAGGACTACGCCGACGTGCCCATCACCACGGAAGACCACGCAAACGTGCTACTGCGGTTCGACAACGGCAACCGAGGCTCCATCACGGTGTCGCAGGTGTCGGCGGGCCGCAAGAACCAGTTGCGGCTGGAAGTGTCCGGCTCGAAGAAAACCTTTGCGTGGAACTCCGAATCGCCCAATGAGGCTTGGGTCGGCAACCGGGACGGCTTCAACGAATCGCTGATGCGTGACCCCTCCTTGGCTTATCCGGAGGCAAGTGCCATCATGTCCTTCCCCGGTGGCCACAATGAGGGCTTCCCGGACACCTCCAAGCAGCTTTTCAAGGAAGTTTACGCAGCCGTTGCCGCAGGCAAACAACCAGCGCAACCGAGCTTCCCGACCTTTGCCGATGGCTACCGGGAACTGCTGATTTGCGAAAGGATATTGGAGAGCAACCGGAAACAGGGGTGGGTGAGGGTGTGAGGGGGAGAAGGAAAGCCGAAAGTCAAACGCAAGCCTGCCAATGATTGGCCAACCGCCGGTTCAAGTCTGGAGACATTGAACCGGCGGTTGCGAAAGCCGTGCATGATTAAGCAAGGGGCAGCTCGTGAATTTAAAATACCAGGACTCGGAAGGGCAGTCAATTGTAAAAGCGTTCTCCTTCAGAACTTCCCTTGTTTATCCACATACTGCCAAGCCTCACTCTCCCAAATGCTGTGCTCGCCATCTTTGACGGTTTTGCACTGGTTGCTGACTTTGGCTTTGCCATTTTCAAATGGAAAGGCGCAATCGAACTGTGGCTCGATGACGATGGCGTATGTCTTGGCGTCGGCATAGCCTATTTTACCGTTTTTCACCACCCTTATCAACCCTTCTGCTTCATAATCGGCGCCATTGTCGTAAATGAAGACCTCATAGAGCGCCGTTTTTTGGCCGTCCATGATGACCCATTTGCCTTCGGCGGATTGCTCCATGGTGAGTGGCGCAGTGGTAGTAGGAGTGGCTGGGGCGGCGGTAGTAGGCTCCTCTGTTGCTTTCTCGCTGGGGGCTTGATTGCAAGCAACGCCAGCCAATAAAAAACCGGCGAGCAGCATCAACAGGAATTGATTTTTGATAAAACGTAAACTTGGTAGGATGCTGGTCGGCAGTATCGAGAAAAAAGCGGCGACACCTTCCAAAAAGATGCCGCCGCTTCCCTAAAAAATTTTCATTTACTTTAATTTCCAATTTCTCAATTGGAGCCAAGCTTGCTCACCATGAGCATTTTCACCACAACGCCCTGCTCACTGGTGATTTTTATAAAATATTCTCCACTGCTGAGGTTTTGCTCCGCAAAATCAAGCTGAAGCAAGTGGGCCCCCGCCTCGATTTTTTGCCAAAAAACTATCCTGCCCAATCGGTCGTACACCGTGAGCATGGCATCGTTGTTTTCATCGAAGCCGTGCAGGTCAACGGTCAATTTCCCACTCGTCGGGTTAGGGTAAAGCTCGACATGTAGTTCCTCGGCCACTTCGATATCATTGCCACCAATCGGAGCCGAGATGTTCTGTGCACAGCTGACACAAGGGCCAGCCCAATCGCCGTGGCCAATATGCGCAGGCACGGCATTTTTGTTGATGCAAAGCTCGTTTCGGTTGCCGTTTCCATCCACGTGGCAGATGGTTAGCTTGTTGTTGGCACATTTCCAAGCGGCGGAGTACTGAGCATAAGGCAACGATTGGCTGCAATCAGGGATGCCATCACTGTTATTGTCCACGGAATCATCGCCGCCAGGGCATACATCATTACAATCAGCCACGCCGTCACAATCAGCGTCTGAATCAGTGACGCCGCAGCCGCAGATGCCCGGTTGGATTTTGCTCGGGTCTTCCGGACATCCGTCGTTGCAATCTGGCGTACCATCGCTGTCGGTATCGGTATCAGCTACACCGCAACCGCATAAGCCCGGCAAAATCTTGTTTGGGTCATTGGGGCATCCATCGTTGCAATCTGGCGTTTCGTCGCTGTCGGTGTCGGTATCAGCTACGCCGCAGCCGCATAAGCCCGGCTCAATCTTGTTTGGGTCGTTAGGGCATCCATCGACCTCTAATGAACTAAGGTTGTTATTGCCGAATCCCAAAAATGAAACGGAAGAACCTTGGCCATAGGTGAAATTACTTCCTTGGAAGCTATTTTGCCAAATCTTTACGGATACATTGCTGCCTACTTTAAGCGAACCTGCCCAGTCATTGGGCATACCTGCAGGGGTAGGGGAAGCGTAAGAACCTACAGGCACCGTGACGCAACCGCCGAGGAAATTTGGATTGTCGAAAAATGACACTTCGTCCGGACCTGGTACGCAGTTTTTGTTCATCACCCAAAGGGAGTTGACGTTGTTGTTGACTGTGGACCCACCGCAGTTTTGGCCTTGTGGCCAGTTGTCATTGGAGAAATCGGTATCGGTGGCATTATAAGCCCGGAAACCGTTGGAGAACCCTCCTCCAAAGTCCACGCAACTATGCAAAACGGCTACTACATCTGAACCGACCTTGATGCTTGAGGCCGCATTGTTTGAGAAGCCCAGCGCTGAAATGTTCGAATATGTTCCGACAGTGATGGTGACGGATTGGCCACCAAAATTGGCGTCAGCATAAAGGATGATTTCTCCTGGGCCTTGTGCGTGAATCAGTTGCCAGCTAAATAAGCAGGTTAACACAAGGGTTGAAATGATTCTTTTCATTTGAAACTTAATTTAAAAAGTTGATTGGGCAATAGCATTTGGAGACAAGGCTATAGTGCTAGCCATTCGCTGTTGAATGAAAATGACTTCACGCACCATTGAAAACCAATGATATTGCCGGAATAATTTAAGATTTTAGCTAAGGATTAGAGGCGTGGTCCATGATGCTAGACTTAGAAATGGTGGGTGTTTTATGGGGCGATTAATCCGTCTTCTCCACCAATTCCCAAAGCTCTTGACCAATGATTTCCCGAAGCGCAATTTGCTTGCTTCGAAAAGCAGCATAATCATCTTTTGGGAATACTTTTTTGAATTCATCGGCAGTAGTCACTATTCCACTTGAATAGGCCAATGCCTCGTCCAAATTTTTGAAGTAGAAGGTCACCAAAAAGTCGTAGTCTCCATCGACATTGGTAGCAATCGCACGTTTCAGCACGTTCCAGCTTTTAATTTTACCAGCTTTCACGGCTTCTTCCATCACCGGCTTCACTGTTTCCAAGGTTTTCTCATAGGCTTCCATGTTTGCGTCAGAGACCCTGATTTTCGACCTCAAAACATAGTCGCCCACTGCCGAAGAAGTTGCATCGCCTACCCCGAACCTTGGGTCGAAAACATCACGTGCGACGATGGTTCTAACGTTGTTCAATATTCCGATGGAAGTGGAGATTTCTTTGGCCGTTAATCCTTTTATGGGTTCGTCCCATGCTGTCATCTCTCTTCGGGCCTGCATTTCCTTTCCACTGGGGAACAATTCAAGGATGGCATAATCAAAATCCAAGTTGCCCTTGATGGGGTACACCCTTCTGTACAATCCCCAAAAATTGATGGCTTTTGCTGCTTTCCGGCCATCGTTCAACTTCTTAAAAATCTTGTTGGCATTCAAGTAACTCTCGTTCATGCCGGGCGTGACCTTAATGTAGGTGGCCTCCAGGTAATTGGAATTGGATGTTTGGGCATGAGAGGTGATTTTGGTTGAAATTGTGGCAATGAGAATTGCGACAAACAAGAACATTTTACTCGTTTTCATTTTTTTTGATTGAAATGTTATTGCCTACTCTATGCGGTTTTCGGCTTCCCCGATTTGAATGCTTGCACAGGTGCGGAGATATATTGGAAAAGACGTTCGCTTAACCCTTTGGGTACTCGTTCTCTACCCAGCAGTTGATGATATCGAGTTCGGCGGCAGTGAGTTTCAATGGCTTGCCTTCAGGGATAAAGTTGGCAGCGGGCGGCATGTTCTTTAGTTCGAGTACCCGCTCCGCAAACTTGCCGTTGTTCAGGTTGTCGAGCATGCCTTCGTAGGTGGTGTAGTCCTTGGAGCCTTCAGGAACCCAGGCTGGTGCAGTGCTCCCACTGTGGCAACCGCTGTAAGCACAGCTATTGTCAATAATAGTTTTTACTTCGTTGGAGTAAGTAGTCTTGCAGGAATCGTCTTCTTTATTGCAGGCGAAAACTGCCATTGCAAACAACGGAAGGAGAAGGAAAAATGAATGTTGTTTCATGATTGAAAATTGTTTTTGTTAGTGAAAAGATGAATGTTTGACAAGCGCCTGTTCAAATTTTCAAATCAAACCTTGTGAAAAAGGATGTTCGGATAATTGTCATAAAAACTATCTTTATCCCTAACAATTGGTTGATTCTTTGACAAATATCCCCTGCTCTGTTTTTGAAATCCTGCCGATTGTCCCAATCACAGGTCTTGTTGTCCGAAGCCCAGCTTTTGTTGACCGAAGCCATTTTCACTACACCTTAATGCATTAGTCCAGAATGAGAAAATTGATTTGCTGCCTATCCTTCCTTGCCACACTTGCCTGCATTTTTTCCCAAAACAGCCCCTGCGCCTCCAAATCGCCGACGATGGGGTGGGCAAGAAGCGGGGTAGCACATGGTACAGGTTTCGGCAGGCAATTGGTCTCGCTGCTCACCCGGCAGTTGGGCGGGGAGCTGAATGAGGAAGTAAAGGGGGGGCACAGTGGTGCATCTTGATTTTAAGGTAAAAAAGGCAGCGTAAATGGAAAACAAACTAAAAATCCTCATTGTCGAAGATGAAATGCTTATCGGTGCAAAAATCTCCCTTTTTCTCACGGAACTGGGCTACGAAGTGACGGCCATCCTGCCCCGTGCCGAGGAAGCCCTTTTGCACGTGCTCGAGAACATGCCCGACATCTCCCTGCTCGACGTGCGGCTCAAGGGCGAAATGGACGGCATAGCCCTGGCGGAGGCCCTGCAAAAACAGCACAAGCTGCCCATCATCTTCCTCACCGCCAACTCCGACGATGCAACGTTCAATCGGGCCAAGGCGGCAAAGCCCTTTGCCTTCCTTGCCAAACCATTTAGAAAGACCGAGCAGCAACGAGCCATCGAGCTAACCATCAGCCGCATGGAGGACGAGGCCGCCAGCAGCCCAGTGGCCCCGAAAACGGAGGAGGAAAACACCTACCTGCTCGACGACCGCATATTCGTGCGCTACAAGGACCGGATGGTGAAAATCGTCTTCGACGAAATCCGCTATGTGGAGGCCGACCGAAACTACTGCCGCATCTTTAACCAAAACAAAGAATACCTGCTCACGATGCCCATGAAGGCACTGGAGGACAAGCTGCCGACCGCACAGTTCCAGCGCATCCACCGTTCCCATATCGTCAACCTTGCCCATGTGGATGAGGTGGCGGAGGGCCATGTGGTCATTGGCACCAAACAATTGCCGCTCAGCCAGTCATTGCGAGAGGGGTTTTTGAAACGATTTAGGACGGTTTGAGGCAAAGCCGAAATGGCATCGGAGGTCTTTGGGTGAAATCCATGAACCTCACAAATTGAAGCCTCGTCGTGGCCATGCTCAATAGCAAATTATTTCATGAACAAAACTTGGCGGCGTGAGCTATACAAGAGTGAGGCTACCCTCACCGCCAACCCCGGGAACTTCCCCGTCACCTTCCCATTTTAAAACACCAATTGTACATTTACCCAAACCGCAGCGATGCCGCTGGAAAGGGCGGTCGGGTGGTCGGCGGTGCTCGGCGCTCAGGGAGGTCATTTATTCATCAAGCCCCAAACAGCCCATCAAAACCATGCACTTCTACGTCCGTCATCTAATGCTTGACCAATTTGGTGGTTTCCACCATGCCAGACGATTCCGTCAGCCGCACAAGGTACATACCGTCTTGCAGGTCGCTTATGTCGCAGGACAAGTTGGCACCGTCAAGGGAAATGGTTTTCAGCAGTTTGCCATCCAGCCCGACGACCTCGGCCCGAACGAATTGGCGGGTATAAGCAGGGTTGACGGAAAATACCTCCTTGGCTGGATTTGGATAAAGGCATGGGCGAAGGCTTCCAGCAGTAGCCTCGCCTGTTTGCGAAGCGGTCAAGTCCAATATCACCACTTTGTTGTCTTCCGTATTGAAGGCAAAGCAGTTGGGGCCGCAGGTGACCACGTTGAACGCATAGCCGAATGCCTCTGAGATGGGCATGCCGTCGTAGAGCAGAAAATTGTTGGGGTCAAAGCGCTTGAACGCAATGACGCCGCCATTGTCCGTACTCACGAAACAAACGAGGTCGTTGACCGCATCATACACCAAGGGGCCATAGCCACCGTTGAAATGCCCAGCCACGAAGGGCGAAAGGCTCATATCAATGATGGTGCCGTCCGTTCCGTACACAAAATTGTTGTGGTAGATAAAGTCGAGGAAAAAGCCTGATAGGATGTTCTGGCTCACCGAGACCTCATTGCAGCCACCGGCGCTTACCGATATGCGGCGCAGCCCGAACTCGGTGGTCTCGTTGTTATAGCCAATCATGGAGCTTGGGGTGGCAAATTCTATCCTGTTGCTGCCGGTATGGTCCTGCGTCGTCAGGGGCCGGGCAACCCCGTTGTCATAGATAGCGACGCCCTCATGCCGGGGCGAGAAACCGTTGTTCATCCTTGAAATGGCCACAGCATTTGGGTTGCCGGGCAGCGTCTCGATGTCCTCGACATACAGTGCTCCCGTGATGGGATCCGACCCCAAGGGGAACTGCAGCCCCGCTGTTTGGTCGGCCACGTTGTACCGCCTCGCTGTGGAGCTTCCGGCAAAGCCCACATAGATATATTGCCCATTGTCCGTGATGGCCATGACCGTCGGTTCACTTCCGATAAAAGTGGTATTTTCCAATTGATAGGTATTGGGATTGATGACGCCAATGCTGTTGCCATTGGCACCGTTGGTGCTTGGGATGGAGACATATAGCTTGTCGGTATTGGCGTCATACACGAGGTCATTGGCCGTGACCTCGACGACATGCACGTTGAACTGCGCCAATGCTGGGGCAGTAGCGAGCAGTGCATAGATAAAAAGCATGTTCTTCATGAAATTGGTGTTAATCAAAGCAAACGGAGAAAATTAGTGCCGACAAAAATTGGAAGTAGCCCGCAAAAATTATTCGACATTTTTTTGTCCCGCAGATTTCACAAATTTACGCAGATAGACAAGGTCACATCTGCGTAAATCTGTGAAATCTGTGGGCGAGAGATTAAGTGTCGTTTAAATCTGCTGGACTACTTATTAAATGAAATGATGGCAAAGATAAGGTTGATTTTGACATCGCAGATGGCCGACAAGCGGTGCTATATTCATGTCGGCGGCTTGTACCAGCGGAACGGCACTTGTGGGCAAAGGCCACAAAACTGAAAGTGCCATTTGGTGCTACACTTGCTCGAACTGCTGCGAATTTTTTGAAGCGAGCCGCCAAGTTTGCGGTATGCCGCCAACGGCTATCTTTGCGGCATCGGAAGCTATACTTCGGGAATGCCGAATGGCGCAGCGTTTAATTCCAAGAAAAAGATTCAGCAAGTACAATGCAAGTAAAAATCATCAACCAATCCGCCTTCCCACTGCCGCAGTACGAGACAGCGGGCAGCGCCGGGCTTGACCTCCGGGCAAATATTGCGGAGCCAATCACCCTCAGCAGCTTGGAGCGCAGGCTGGTGCCCACAGGGCTTTTCATCGAGCTGCCGCAGGGCTACGAGGCGCAGGTGCGGCCCCGCAGCGGGCTGGCCATCAAGAAGGGCCTCGGCCTCGTCAACTCCCCCGGCACCATTGACTCCGACTATCGGGGCGAAATCAAAATCATCCTCGTCAACCTCTCCAACGAACCGCAGGCCGTGGAACCTGGCGAGCGCATTGCGCAGATGGTCATTGCGAGGTACGAGCAAATCCAGTGGACGGAAGTGGCCGTGCTTTCGGAAACGGAGCGAGGAGCAGGCGGGTTTGGGAGCACTGGGAAGGGATGAGGGGCGAGGGATGAGGTATGAAATTTGCCAAGCTGTTTCCCAACAAATCCTTATGATTTAAGATTGAAGGTCGCATGATTAGCGTTAGGATTTTTAAGCACATTGACGCCCCTGAAATCAGGAATCAGGTAATCTTTAATTGGGAATCAAATTCCATCCTTTTGCCACAACGTAACCAATTATGCTGACCTTTCACCAGTCAGTTTGAAACTGTTTTTTATGAAAATCATCATCCCAATGGCAGGCCGGGGCACCCGGCTTCGCCCGCACACGCTGACCCTGCCTAAGCCGCTCATCCCCATCGCTGGAAAACCAATGGTGCAGCGCATCGTGGAGGACCTGACGGCTGGCTACAATGGCCAAATCGAAGAAATCGCCTTCATCACCGGCGACTTTGGCAAGGACGTGGAGCGGGAACTCGTCAGCATCGCCAACAGCTTTGGGGCAGAGGGGCGTATTTACCACCAAACGAACCCACAGGGCGTGGCACATGCCATCGGTTGCGCCAGCGAAAGCCTTAACGGCAACGTGTTCATCGCATTCAGCGATACGCTGTTCAGGGCTGACTTCCATTTCGACACCAACGAGGAGGGCATCATTTGGGTAAAAAAAGTAGCGGACCCGTCGTCGTTCGGCGTGGTGAAGACCAACGAACAAGGCATCATCACCGACTTTGTGGAAAAGTCGCCTGTTTTCGTTTCTGACCTCGCCATCGTGGGGTTGTACTACTTGCGGGAGGGCGAACTGCTGCGCGACCAAATCAAGTTTTTGATTGACAACGACATCCGGGACAAGGGCGAGTTCCAGATTACCTCCGTGCTTGAAAACATGAAGGCGGGCGGCTACCAGTTCCGGGCCAGCGGCATTGACGAGTGGCTCGACTGCGGCAATAAGCCCAGCATCGTGGACACCAACCGCCGGATGCTAGAAATAAAGTATCCGGTGGAGCAGCTCATTTCGCCACTGGCGGTCCTTGAAAACGCTGTGATTGTAGAGCCTTGCTTTGTGGGCGCTGGCGCAAAAATCGTGAACTCCGTCATTGGGCCGCACGTGTCGGTGGGCAATAATTCGGTGATAACAAACTCTATCATCAAAAACAGCGTTATTCAGGGCGATACGAGCGTTTCGGATGCCATTTTTACCGATTCGATGGTGGGCAACCACGTCCATTACGAAGGGCACGCCGCAGACGTGAGCATTGGCGACTATACCAGTTTAAAGAAATAACGGTTTTGGGCTTTGGGTGTTGGGCGAGACTTCCCCCAAAGCGTAGGCCCAAGAACCTGAAACCCCACATCCTGGAACCAATTTGCAGATGAAACCTAAATATTGCTTTCTTTCCTTTCTCTTTCTTGCCGCCCTGTCGCTGCAAGCACAAGAGGATGTATCAACTCCTGAAGCCTCTAAGACCGTTGAGGCATTTATTGATGGTAACCGGGAGAAGCTGCTCGGCAACTGGGATAAAGCTGCCACAAAGTTCAAGGAAGTGTTGGAAAAAGACCCCAGAAACGCCGCTGCTGCATACGAGCTTGCACGGGTTTACGAAGCACTCAAGGACACCGACAAGGCCCTTGTTGCAGGCAAGAATGCGGTGGAGTGGGACCCCATCAACCCTTGGTACAAATACTACCTCGCCGACCTTTACCAGAAATTGGACAATGACAAGGAAGCCGCCGTGCTTTACGGGCAGCTCGTGAAGATGGACCCGCACAATGAGGGCTATTACTTCAAATGGGCCTACCACCTTGTGCGTGCCAGCCAGCCTGCGGAGGCCATCAAGGTCTATGACCAGTTAGAGAAAATGATTGGGGTGAACGAGGAGACGACCCGCCACAAACAGACCCTCTACCTCGGCATGGGCGAGTACAAAAAGGCTGGCAAGGAGGTCATGGCGCTGGTTGACAGGTTCCCGAAAAACGTGGAGTACCGACACCTGTTGGCCACCTTCTACGACCAGACGAGCGACCAAGCGAAGGCCACCGCCACCTATCTGGAGATATTGAAGCTCGCACCCAACGACGCCCGTGCGAAAATAAAACTGGCGGACGACAACAAAGGCTCGGACGACATCAAGTTCCTCAATGCCTTGAGGTCGGTTTTTGAGGACCCCGGCACCAATATTGACACCAAGATAAAAGAGATAATCCCCTACGTGAACCGCCTCGCCGAAACCAACGACAAGAGCCTCGGCAACTCACTACTGGCGTTGACTTCACTGTTGGAAACCGTCCACCCCAACTCCGCCAAGGCACATTCCGTGCTTGGGGACGTGCTTTTCCATAGTGGCCAACCTGACCGTGCGTTGGAGCAGTACAAAAAATGCCTGGAACTCGACCATAACGTTTGGGCGGTATGGGAGCAGGTGCTGTTTATATATCTTGACAAAAGGGACTTCCAGAACTTGGTGAAGAGTTCCGATGAAGCGATGGACCTTTTTCCGAATCAAGCCATCGCCTATTATTATAATGGCCTCGGCTACAATGGCCTGCACAAGCCCAACGATGCCCTTACTTCCTTCCAGCAGGCACTTATCATGTCCGCAAAGAATTTGCCGCTCCGCTTCAACCTGCTGCGCGAGACCGCCGAATCACACTACCAATTAAAGAAATACTCGCAGGCGGAAAAATCCCTCAACGAAGCGCTCCAGCTCAATGCCAAAGACCCGATAGCATTGGAGCGCATGGGGGACGTGCAGTACCAACTTGGCAAGGCCAACGATGCCCTGCTACTATGGCAAAAAGCAATGGAGTACGGTGGCAAATCGGAAGTGCTGCAACGGAAGGTGCTGGAGGGCAAATTGGTGGAGTAAAGGCGGCGGTGAAGGATTGGAAGCCTGAGTGGGATTTAAAAGCTCAATGGGCCACGCTTTCCAAGGCGGGAAGGGGATTTCCACTCCCTCCGGGTATAGAAATCCCTGCCAAAACCCACACAAAAAAAAACAGCCCCGGAGTTTCCTCCAGGGCTGTTTTAAATTCAAAGTATCTGTATCGTTCGAGCCGAAGCCGGAATTTAATTCAAATCTTCAATTAGTAGCGATTTCCACCGCCACCGCCGTATCCGCCGCCGCCACGGTTTCCACCGCCGCCGCCGTATCCGCCACGGCCACCACCGCCGCCACTTGGGCCACGGTCTTCACGTGGTTCAGCTTTCTTGACCACGATGGTACGTCCGTCAAGTGTGCTGTCGTTCATTTCGTTGATGGCCTTTTTGGCCTCTTCGTCGTTGGGCATTTCCACAAAGCCAAAGCCTTTGGATTTACCGGTGAACTTGTCTGTGATTACACTGGCAGAAGAAACTTCGCCAAATTCTTCGAAGGCCTCGCGGAGGTCTTCAGACTGAGTGTCGAAACTCAGTTTTGCTGCAAAAATGTTCATTAAAAATGAAAATTAAGATGAATAAAACTTGAGAAAACTAAGTGTGAAGCAGTAATAAATTGATGGAAAAAAACCGGACGAGTGGGCAAGAAGAAAAACCGAGGGCAGAATGACTGTCTTTAGGAGACTTCGCTTGCAGAACTACAGGTGGAAAAAATTTCCAGAGAATATCGCTTGCTAAACAGAAAATTACTCAATGAACGCCACAAAGATACAGCATTCATTTTATAAAGCAAAAAATATTCACATTTATTTTTTTGTCAACAAAAAATACAGCCTGTTCAACGTACAAGTTGTTGCGTGTTTTTGGCAATTTTTTTTGGCCTTACCTGCAATAGACGCTCACCCAATCTGATGTTCTTCACCCAATTCGGGTATGCCTATTTGGTGGAAACCATCATCAAGCAGCAGTGATTTCAGGCTCTCTTGCCTCTCGATTTCGCCGTGTACCAAGAACAGTTGCTTCACGGAATGGCGCTGGTTGCTCAAGAAATCCGAGATTTCGCCCCTGTCGGCGTGGGCGGAGAAGGAGTCCATGATTTCCACTTCAGCATGTACCATTTTTTCTTCCCCAAAAAGGCGCAGGTGGTTCGTACCGGCCCGCAGGCGGCCAGCGGGTGTTTCCGGTGAGGCATAGCCCACGATTAGCACCGTGTTCCGGTGGTTTTCGATGTTGTTGAACAAATGGTGCTTCACCCGGCCTGCGTTGGCCATGCCCGATGCACTGATGATGATGCAAGGCTCCTCGGAGAAATTCAATTTCTTTGAGTCTTCCACCTCTTTAATATACTTCAAGCGGGCAAAACCAAAAGGATTGGGGTCACGGAGGATATAACTGCTAAGTTCGCCATCATAGCATTCCGGGTGCGAGCCGTAGAGCAGGGTGGCATTTACGGCCAACGGACTATCCACGTACACAGGCAGGGCGGGGAGTCGCCCGGCGTTTTCAAGTTGGTCTAGGATATAAACGATTTCCTGTGTGCGGCCTACCCCGAAGGCCGGGATGATGAGCTTTCCCCGTTTTTCGAGGCAGGTGTGCTTGATGATTTGCAACAATTTGCCGATTTCCTGTGGCGCTGCATCGTGCAACTTGTCGCCGTAAGTGCTCTCGCAAATAAGGTAATCCATCTCGTCCATCTGCTGTGGGTCGCGCAGGATGGGGCGGTCCGGCCTGCCAATGTCACCGGTAAAGCCCAGCCTAGTGGTCTTCCCGTTCTCTGTAATCGTCAGCCCAACACTTGCACTGCCGAGTATATGCCCAGCGTCCCGGAACACCACCTCCACGCCAGGCCGCACCCTGAACTTCTTGCCATAACCATAGGTGGAAAAAAGCTCCATCGTCTGCTTTACATCCTCTTGGCTATAGAGCGGCTCGCGCTTGTCCCGCTCGTGGCGGCGGTGCTTGTTGAAATACTCGGCATCCCGCTGTTGTATGAGCGCGCTGTCTAACAGCATGATGGTGCAAAGGCTCCGAGTGGCATGTGTACTGAATATAGGCCCGTCGAAGCCATCTTTCACGAGCTTTGGCAGCCGTCCACTGTGGTCAATATGGGCATGGGAAAGTATCACGCAATCGAGGCTGCTGGGGTCGAACAACCAATGCTCATTGAAGTCTTTCATGTGGGCGCTGTTGCCTTGGTACATGCCACAGTCGAGCAGAATGGTATAGCCATCGTCGAGGGTAATCAGGTGTGCGCTGCCGGTCACTTCGCGGGCTGCGCCGCAGAATTTCAGTTTCATCTCAAAGTTGTTTTAATTTTTGCTGTTGTTTGCGGCCATTTGAGCCATTTGAAACACCTCAGCAATTTGCCGGAGGGGCGCAACTTGCCACAGCCTGCCGGAAAGGTACGAAATGCGCTCTAAAAATAACCAGCTTGGGCGCTATTGGTCAAAACCGTTCCAACACAGCCCGTATTTTTTCCTGCGGGAAAAACTGCATAACTGAAGTGTCCAAATGGTAAAACGCCACGGTGATTTCCGGAGTACCGTGCAACTTGCCCAGCATTGCCGCTGCTGCTTCCAGTTCCCCTTGCGAAACCTGCTCCAGCCTCAACAGGTCGCCAGCATACAAGTAATGCGCTTGCAGGTAGGTGCTTTTTACCACTTCGTAACGGTTTAGGGCAGACTTTTTAAAACGACTAACGTCCTGCAAGTCCGCTTCGCTGAGGTTGTTGAGCAGTTTTATCAACCGGCCTTCCCGAAACAGCACGCCCCAGCGGAACAGCGGCAACGCCACGTCCAATGGCAGCGGGTATCCAAGGTCTGGTTGGCGATTCGGAAGGTAGGACTTGAACACTTGGAGGTCGAGGATGGAGTTTTCGGTGGCCCAGTCGTCCAGGTCGCCCATGTTGTAGCACATGAGCATCCCACGGTCCACGGGTGGTATGCCCGTCTTCTCGGGGTACTTCAATTGGTGCAGCCGGATGGTGGCACTAAGGGTGGCATCCGGCATTTTTTCCTTGAAACGTTCGAGCAATAGGAAGAACTTGGCTTGGGTGGTGGGCGTCCAGTCGCAGTCGAACTGTACCTCGTGGGGCGGCTGTGGAGAGATGGACTTGATTTTTTGGGAAATGCGCCCAGCCAGTATTTCCACCTCCTGCATGTTCATGTTGAGCAGCGTCCTGTTTGTGATGAAAATAGTTGGCACAATTTCGAGTCCGCCGAGCCTGGTGGTATCCATTTCGATAGCGGCAAGTGGCACGGGCCGGCTGGTTTCGGCGTCCCAGTCAACGTCGAAGAATTTTGCATAGAGTTTTTTTGCCCCAATGGAATCGAGGTAGTTGCGTTCGGTTGCGGTGAGCTTTAGTTGAGTCTGCCAGTGGTAGAAAGCGGGACGAACCATGCTTCGCTCAGGCTCCGAAGGGCGGCAACCAATGTTTGCGAAGCAGAAAAAACAAAAGAAAAACAAGCCGATGCTTGACGGAGAAACTGTCTGTTTCATGTTTACTGTACTTTTGGCAATGGTTTTTTCAAGGGTGCTGAAAGTAGCCCAGATGAGGCTTTGTTTATCTGTGTAAATCTGGAGAACTGAATTAAATGTCGCTTAAATCTGGAGAACTGCGCAGCTATTTTTTTGATTAAAAAACCTGTCAAGCGCCCAGAAAAAATAGAAATCGGAATATCCAGAAACTGGGACCACTCCAATTTCTGTATTTCGCAATCTCTGGTAGTCAACCACAAAAGAGTTGGTGTTGGATTTCTCCGTTAAAATGGCCTTTAGGCCGTCCCGTCCAAGCCCTTTTGGGCGCTGTCGGCGTAAACGCCTTTGACGGGACGGCCTAAAGGCCATGCTACCGGGAACGGACAACACTCCCCTATTTCCTATTTCCACCATGACCATCGCCGACCTAAAATCACAGCACCACCTCCTCTTCGAGGCCACCTCTGGCAGCCGGGCCTATGGCACCGATTTGCCGACCTCGGACCACGACCTGCGGGGCGTCTTCATTTTGCCGAAGGCGCAGTTTTATGGCATCAAGGACATCCCTCAGTTAAGCGACGAGCGCAACGACATTGTCTATTATGAACTGCGCCGCTTCTTTGACCTTTTGGCAAAAAACAACCCGAACGTACTGGAACTACTGGCTATGCCGGAGGACTGCGTGCAATTCCGCCACCCCTTGTTCGAGCGCATCAAACCCGAATTGTTTTTGTCGAAACGGTGCAGGAACACCTTTGCGGGCTACGCCATTTCGCAAATACAGAAGGCGAGGGGGCTGAACAAGAAAATCGTGAACCCGGTGGCGTTGGAGCGCAAGTCCATCCTCGATTTTTGCCACGTCGTACAGGGACAGGGCAGTGTGCCGCTATTGCGATGGCTGGCCGACCGTGGCCTCGACCAAAGCCAATGCGGCTTGGTGAACATCCCGCATTTTCGGGATGCATATTCGCTGTTTTACGATGAAACGGGGGCGCTTGGGTTTCGGGGCGTTCAGCATAAGTCCACCTCAAACGACGTCGTGCTAAGTTCCATACCAAAGGACTTGGCACCCATCGGCACCATGAGCTTCAACAAGGATGGCTATCAGGTTTATTGCAAGGACTACCGGGACTACTGGGATTGGGTAGAGGCCCGTAACCCAGTGCGCTACGCCAACACGGTTTCGCACGGCAAAAACTACGACGCCAAAAACATGATGCACACTTTCCGCTTGCTCGACATGGCAGCTGAAATCGCCCGCTACGGCGAAATCAGGGTGCGCAGGCCCAACCGGGAATTTTTGCTGAAAATCAGGGCCGGGGAATTTGAATACGAAGAAATGCTAGGCTGGGCCGAGGAAAAAATTGCGGAAATAGATGTGCTTTTCGCACAATCAAGTTTGCCGGATGAACCGGACTTGGCCAGCGTGGATGCTGTTTTGGCAGGGCTGAGAGAGGAGTGGTATGCGTTGGCGTGAGTTAATACCTATCTTTGCCCCTCACTCAAATCAACACCACAACCAGTGCTTTTCGGTCTTTTCAAAAAAAACAAACCCACTGCCGCCGCCGACTTCTCCTTCCTCGGCACGGACATGCACTCGCACCTTGTGCCAGGCGTGGACGACGGCTCCGACTCCGTGGAAACGAGCCTCGAACTGCTGCGGGGTTTCGTGGAAATGGGCTACCAGAAAATCGTGACCACCCCCCATACCCGCCCCGATTATTTCCCCAACACCGAGGCCGATCTGCGAGCTGGCTTTGAACGGCTTAAGCCCGCCATTGCGCAAGCTAACTTGCCCATCGAGGTGGAAATGGCCTCTGAATACTTCGTGGACTACGAGTTCCTCCAGCAGCAGGACATCAACAACCTGCTGACCTTCGCTGGCAAGCACCTCCTAATCGAGCTTTCGACCTACCAGCCACCGCCCAATCTCTTCGATACCCTGTTTCAACTAAAAATAAAGGGCTACCAGCTCATACTTGCCCACCCGGAGCGCTATGGCTATTATGCCAGCGATTTCCAGCAGTTCGAGAAGCTGAAAGACTTTGGCTGCCAGTTCCAGGTGAACCTCCTCTCACTCACCGGCAACTACGGCAAGCCGACGAGAGACCTCGCCATGAAGTTTTTCAAGCAAAAAATGGTGGACTTCCTTGGCACGGACATGCATACCGTCAAGCACTTGGACTCGCTCAAGGCCATGCAGCAAGATGGCAAGTTGATGCGGTTCGTTCTGGAGCACGAGTTCCGAAATGCCTCGCTTTAATGGGCAATTTGACAGCTTAGGGGACAGGCTGGCTGCCGAACTGCCAACTTTTCTATCTTTGCGCCCATGTCCAGAATATTGGGAATTGACTATGGCACTAAGCGCACTGGCATAGCCGTGACCGACCCGCTCCAAATAATTGCATCGGGCCTCACAACTGTGCCGACGCATGAGTTGTTTGACTTCATTGCCAAGTATTTGGGGGAAGAGGAGGTGGAGGCCATCGTGGTGGGCGAGCCGATGTACCCCGATGGCAATCCGGCGCAAATTGCTGGTCACGTGAAGGGCTTTGTAAACAAATTGCGCAAGCAATACCCTGACATCCAAGTGTTTATGCAAGACGAGCGCTATACCTCATTGGAAGCCAAGCAGATTATCCTGCAAAGCGGTGCCAACCGGAAAAAGCGCCAAGACAAATCATTGGTGGACAAAGTTAGCGCAGCATTGATTCTGGAAGATTATTTAAACAGCAAGCAGTAAAAAGTGATTGGTGATTGGTGAATCGGTTCAAGAAAAACGACCGACACCATCAGCCGTCAAACGTCAAACATGATTTTACCTATTTATGCTTTCGGGCAGCCCGTTTTGAAAAAAGTTGCCGAAGATATTACGCCAGACTACCCAGCGCTCCAACAACTTATAGAGGACATGTGGGAAACCATGTACTTGGCCGACGGCGTAGGCATCGCAGCACCCCAGGTGGGCCACGGCATCCGCTTGTTCGTCATTGACACCCACCCAAAGGAGGATGACGAGGAGGAAGAAAAAAAGGAAAAAGAGCCGCTGAAGTACGTGCCCATCAAGAAGGTCTTCATCAACGCCCAAAAAGTGGATGAGACTGGCAAGGGATGGACTTTTGAGGAAGGCTGCCTCAGCATCCCCGACATCCGGGGCGATGTGGACCGGCCCAGCTTCATTCGACTGCGCTACCTGGACGAGCATTTCGTGGAACACGAGGAGACCTTCGACAGCCTGAACGCACGGGTGGTGCAACACGAGTACGACCATATAGAAGGTGTGCTTTTCACGGAGCACCTCAAGCCCATCAAAAAGCAGCTCATCAAGCGCAAGCTCGAAAAAATCCGCCTCGGCCAGTGCAAGGCCGACTACAAGTTGAAGTTTGCGAAGCTGCGCTAAAATGTCTTTGCCATGCAAAGTTTCCGCACGGTTTTCCCACCATCACGAAGCGGCGTTTCCATTTCCCACACAGACCGGACGCTTTGCATCGGCTCCTGTTTTGCGGAGCAAATGGGCGGGCGGCTGGAGCGCCTCAAGTTCCCCACGTTGGTCAATCCCTTCGGTATCGTGTTCAACCCAATAAGCATTGGCAAGTCGTTAGGACGGCTGCTATCAGGCGAGCCGTTTGGCGAGGCCGATTTGTTGGAAAACCAGGGGCTTTGGCACAGCTTCGAGCACCACGGCAGCTTCTCCAGCCCAGACAAATCGCTGGCACTTCATGCCATCAACCAATCCTTTTCAAGGGCAAAATCCTTTTTGGGAAATACCAACCGGCTCGTGGTCACGCTCGGTACGGCACATGTTTTTTCATTGAAAAAAACGGGCGAAGTAGTGGCGAACTGCCACAAGGTGCCTGCCGCCGAGTTTGAACGAAAGCGGCTCACCGTGGACGAGGTGGCACAGGTGCTGCTGCCCGTTTTTGAAAAACTGAGACAGGTGCTTCCCGCCCTCCAAATCATCGCAACCGTCAGCCCAGTGCGCCACCTGCGGGATGGGCTGCTGGAAAACCAACGAAGCAAGGCAACGCTGTTGTTGGCCTTGGACGAGATTGGGAGACAGTTGCCCTTTGTCCATTACTTCCCGGCTTACGAAATCCTGCTGGACGACCTACGTGACTACCGCTTTTATGCCGATGACATGGCGCATCCCAGCTCGCAAGCCACCGACTATATCTGGCGATACTTTGAGAACGCTTTCTTTGACGAAAAAACAAGCGCCCTGTGTGGCCGCATTGAGCGAGTAATGACGGCGCTGGCCCATCGGCCATTTCACCCACAAGAGTTTGAGCATCAAAATTTTGTAAACAGGCAGACCAGCATCATAGCGGAGCTTTCGGTTGTGTTTCCGTACTTGGATTTTGAGCAGGAATTGCGAAAATTGGCGGATGTTCGGAGTCGGTAAACCCATCCGCTTTGTCGCCCTACGGCAATAAAATCGGATTTCGACCAATAATTGTGTAATTTTTTAACCCAATAACAATAATTAAAAGTAGCGGGTAGTTTTATAGGCGATTCACAAATTACACTACACTTTTCAACTAAACAATCTTCATTTGAATGAAACAATACCTTACACAACTTGATTTGATTCGCTACATTTACAGGGAAACCTCGGCTATCGAGAACCTCGAAATCTCGGAAGCCCTGAGCGAAGACCCGCTCCTGATGGAAGAATACCGGGAGCTTTACCACGGATACCTCCAATTGCCAAAAGCCAAGTTCAGCCCCAGGCCAAGTGCCCTCCAAAACATACTGAGCTACAGCGAGCAAACTGCACTGAATCCAATGCACTAAACTACTGTGGCAGCAAACAGAAAGCCCTTCATGGCCCCTCCGCCTGAAGGGCTTTTCTGTTTTGCAAAAGGTGTGCAAAAATTCTCTATTTCCAATTTCCAATTTCCAATAATTGCGCTACCTTTCGTCCCTTATTCCCATTCTAACAGCTTGTAAACGAACCTTTCCTTCCGTTCAAAAAAAATGTTTTGCTTTTTCAAAATAATTTGTTTTAAGTTTAAAAATGTTTTATATTTGCATTGATTTTAAAACAATTTCTATCAACTCAAACCAGAATACATGTTCCAAGACAAAGAATCCAAGTTAAAAGCGCTGAATCTGGCCATAGACCGGATTGACAAAACCTTCGGAAAAGGCACCGTCATGCGCCTCGGTGATAAACAAGTCCTTGATGTAGAGACCATCTCCACCGGCTCACTCGGGCTTGACATTGCGCTCGGCGTCGGGGGCTTTCCCCGTGGCCGTATCATTGAAATATATGGCCCAGAGTCTTCTGGTAAAACCACCTTGGCCATCCACGCCATAGCGGAATGCCAAAAAGCAGGCGGCATAGCAGCCTTCGTGGATGCGGAGCACGCCTTCGACCGCAACTACGCCGAGGCACTCGGCGTGGACATTGAGAACCTCCTCATCTCACAGCCCGACAACGGCGAGCAGGCACTCGAAATCACTGAAAACCTTATCCGTTCCGGTGCCATTGACATCATCGTGATTGACTCCGTGGCCGCACTTGTGCCACGCAGCGAGATTGAAGGTGAAATGGGCGACTCGAAGATGGGCCTCCAAGCCCGGCTCATGTCCCAGGCCATGCGTAAGCTGACCGCCGCTATTGGCCGCACGGGTTGTACCTGTGTCTTCATCAACCAGCTTCGGGAAAAAATTGGCGTGATGTTCGGCAACCCCGAAACCACGACCGGTGGCAACGCCCTCAAGTTCTACGCCTCCATCCGCCTCGACATCCGCCGCAACGGACAGGCCATCAAGGACAAGGAAGGCAACGTGACAGGCAACCACGTAAAAGTGAAAGTGGTGAAAAACAAAGTGGCACCGCCTTTCCGCACCGCCGAGTTCGACATCACGTTTGGGGAGGGCATCTCCAAAGTGGGCGAAATCATTGACATGGGCGTGGACTTTGGCATCATCAGCAAAAGTGGTGCTTGGTACGCCTACGATGGCGCCAAGATTGCGCAGGGACGGGACGCTGGCAAGCAGTTCCTCACGGACAACCCAGAGGTGGCCAGGGAAATCGAGCTGAAAATAAAGGAAAAAATCGCCTTGAACCAGGTCAAGATTCCTGCGGCTGCAGCCGCTGCCGCAAGCGACGACGATGGCTTTGCCGAAGATTAAATCATCATTGGAATCTATACTAAAGATTGGCCGGGCGCTTCAAACACGCCCGGCCATTTTTTTGTGCATAAACTTGGCTTGGCCGTTTAGGAATTTGGCAATGTTTACAAGAAAACCCTTTAGGACTGCAATTTTCTGCTCCACAACAGACCTCGAAAAGTGATACCTTAGCCGCAGATGTTGGATTTTGTTCATTCCCTATTTGCAAAAAACGATGCTTCAAACCACAAATCTTCAATACTCCTACGACGGAAAATCTTCGTTGAACTTCCCCGACATCCGCTGCGAAACGGGCGAGCACTGGCTGCTGCTCGGACAATCGGGCTGTGGGAAAACGACGCTGCTGCACCTGCTCGGCGGTTTGCTCACACCTCGACAAGGCTCGGTGGTGTTGGGTAGCACTGCCATCAATACGCTGAAAACCAGCCAATTGGACAAATTTCGGGGCAAAAAAATCGGCATCATTTTCCAGACGCCGCACTTTGTACGGTCCTTGCGGGTAGGCGAAAACCTGGAGCTTGCGCAACGGTTAGCTGGCATTCCGGTGGACAAGCCTCACATTGCCAAACTCCTTGGTCGGCTCGGCCTCAACCACAAAATCAACGCAAAAACGGATGCGCTCAGCCAAGGTGAACGACAACGTGCCGCCATTGCCCGTGCATTGGTGAACAAGCCCGAAATCATACTTGCCGACGAGCCGACCTCCGCCCTTGACGACAAGAACACGAACGAGGTCATCCGCCTGCTGGAGGAAACGGCCACGGAGGTGAATGCCACGCTGTTGGTCGTGACACATGACGGGCGGTTGAAAGAGAAGTTTGGAAGGCAGATTTTGTTATGATTGTTATATTGTTGTTCGGGAACGCCGCAACAACCATAACAATCCAACAATTTGGCAATGTAACAACAAAGCAATGTTAAAACTAAGTTGGAAAAACCTGGTCAACAAACCGCTGAACATGGCGCTTTCCCTAATCCTGTTTGCGCTGGGGGTGGGACTGGTGTCGCTCCTGCTCAATCTGAACCACCAAATCGAGGAGAATTTCAACAAGAACCTGGCCGGGGTGGACCTCGTGCTGGGTGCAAAGGGCAGCCCTTTGCAAATGATTCTCTGCGCCATGTACCATGTGGACAACCCCACTGGCAACATCCCAGTTGAAAAATCGAAGGCGTTTTTGAACCCCAAACACCCGCTCATCAAGCAGGCTGTGCCGCTCTCCTTGGGCGACAGCTACCGGGGCTACCGCATCGTCGGCACGACCTATGACATCCTGCAACTTTACGATGCCTCCCTTGCCGAAGGCCAACTTTGGGCAAACCCGATGGAAGCGACGGTCGGTGCAGCGGTGGCCGATGCGCTACACTTGCATATTGGCGACAAGTTCAAAAGCTCGCACGGGCTGGTGGATGGAATCGAAGAGCACGAGCACGACTTCAAAGTGGTGGGCATCCTCAAGCCCACAGGCTCGGTGATTGACCAATTGGTGCTGACGCCGTCGGAGAGTATTTGGGAATCGCACGAACATGCTGGCTCGGCAAATGAGGACACGAGCGGTGTGGCAACAAGCCACGATGACCACGACCACGGCGACCATGTACACACAAAAGTGCCGCCCACCGTCTATGACTCCTTGACCATCAGGCAGTTGGCGGAGCAGCAGCGGCTGGAACTGATGGAACAAACGGACAAGGACATTACGGCAATTTTGCTAAAATTCCGCAGCCGTACCAACATACAGGCACTGAACATGGGCCGCAACATCAACGAAAACACAGAACTGATGGCGGCCAGCCCGCCCAACGAAATCGCCCGTTTGCAGACCAACCTCGGCCTTGGGGCGGACACGCTGGAACTGCTGGCATGGGTCATCGTGCTGGTATCGGGGCTGAGCATATTCATCTCGCTCTTCTCATCGCTGCGCGACCGCCGCTACGAGCTGGCGCTAATGCGGGTGATGGGCGGCTCGCCCGGCACGTTGTTTCGACTGATATTGCTGGAAGGGCTGCTGCTGGCGGTGATGGGCTATGTGCTGGGCATCGTGTTGAGCCATGTTGGCCTGGGCATCCTTGCTGGGTTTATGAAAAACACCTACCGCTATTCGTTCACTGGTTGGAATTTCTTGCCGGAGGAAGGCTGGTTGCTGGTCGGGGCGCTTGTAGTGGGCTTTGTGGCGGCGCTGATTCCGGCATTACAGGCGAGTCGCACAGATATTTCGGAGACGCTTTCGAGGAGTTGAGCCAACTTTTTGCCGATGGTTTATATTTGTTGAAAAATTCCGTCCATGTCCAATCCATACGATGACCTATTCGGAAGCAAACCGCCCCGTGCCTTCGGCACCAACTTAACGCCAGTGCCGAAGGAAGACGCCCATCTGGAGAACCAGCCAGAACCATTGGACGAGATTTTAGCAAAAAATGCCCTTTTTCATGAAAAAGCACATACATTTTCAACTTTGTTGAGCAGGCTCCGGGTCGTTGACCACAAAGTGCCAAATGAGGTGCTGGCCATGTTCATAAAGGTTGGAGAAAACCACGACCAAGGCAGCTTGACGGGTGAAAAGTCCTTCCACGAACTGCTTTCCAAAAAGTTCCGGCTCATTATCGAACCCATGCGGGAACTGGCGGAACTGCACCTCGAAGCCGTGAAGCAGTACAACAACGATATTGACGGCAACTATTTTTCCGTGGAAAAAGAAGACCGAGCCGTGAAGTCGGAAAAGGCCGAAGCCGTGGATGGCCTCTTGCTCCAGCGAAAAATCCTGTCGGAGGCAGCCGAAAACCTGCAAATACTCCAAGCTGCCCTCCAAACCTGTGAACGCCGCATGAAGAAATATGTGAACGCAGGCGGCGTCAACAACCTATCTGCCGCTGAACTATCGCTGCTGACCAGCAACCGGGAGCGCCTTACCAACGGGCTGGAGCACCAGTTCAATTTTTCGTTTTTCGACATCAACCTATTTGATAAAACGGCCATCACGCTGGGCGTTTACCTCAAGAAGAACACGGCGCAGTACCTTCTACGATTAATGAGCGCCTTCAAGAACCAGTGAAAAACACTCCCACCATACCCATCATCCATCGGCAAGCGCTACTTTTGAGGCCCGTTAAACTTTGGCAAAACCTGGCCATCGGCAGCCACCAAAGCCGTTCACTTACGGAAACCTGAATAAGCGATGAATTCCAAAATATTTTATACCCTACTGGTTTTCAGTGTTTTGCTCACTGAAAATGCCTCGGCGCAATTTGGCGGTGGGGGCGGTGGCGGTGGTGGTTTGGGCAGGTTTGGCGGCGGCGGTGGGGGGGGCGGCGGGGGCGGCACCCAGCGGCTCACGCTCGACACTTCTGACATTTTTTTCTTCTATGCCGATGAACCGAACCTCGTCTTCCCGTTCAGCGACAGCCTGCTCGGTGAGCTGCACCAATATGACCCCATACGGCAGCAGCCGTTCGACTTCGCAAGCATCGGCAACCTCGGCTCTGCGGCAAGACCGTTGTTTTTCCAGCCGACTTGGCGGCGGGGCTTCGACGTGGGGCTGCACCAGTTCGACATTTACCAGATGACCACCGCCGACGTGCGGTACTACAAAATTACGCAGGCATATACCCAAGCGAAATTCACGCAGGGCACCACCCAGAATGACGCACAGTTCAACGTCCGGTTCAGCCGCAACTTCGCCAATGGCCTCAACTTCGCCATAGAGCACCGCCGCATCAACAACCTCGGTGCTTACGACCTGCAGCGGGCCATCAATACCAGCACCGCAGCAGGCATGTGGATACACCCAAAAAAAGGCAATTACGACGGTTACTTCAGCTATGTCTCCAACAGCAATGAGCAACAGGACAATGGTGGCATTGACGAAGACCTCAGCGACGAAGTCATTCCAGCCTACCAAGTGGACATGCAGCTTGGCACTGCCAACACCCGATATGCCAACCGGGAGTTGGCGTACACACAATATTATTACCTGAACGGCAGTCGGAAGAAGGTTGGCAGTTCGGCAGGTCTTGTCCCGACCACTCGGGATGGCAGTCAGCAGTCAAGGGCTGGCAACTTGCAAGATTCGTTGAGCGCCCAGGCTCCAACATCTTTCCAAGTTGATTCGGTCTCCAATCCGAAATCCGAAATCCGAAATCCGAAATCCGAGAGGACTTTCACCCTTTACCACCAAATAGCTTGGCGTTCGGACAGTTATAAGTTCTCCGATACGGCACCTGACTCGTCGTTTTATGGCAATTTTTTGGTGGACAAACGGGGCGTTCGGCATTTTTTGGAAGTGAAAAAATTGGAGAACACCATAAAACTTCAAACCTTCAAGCTCCGTCAACAACCTGACTCGACCCAAAAGGGAGCGCAGTCACCAGAAAGCGACCTACTGGAAGTCGGGCTGGTGCACAGCATCCACTTCGTGCAGATGGAGCCTGTGGATACGGGGGCCATCAACAACCTCTTCCTCACCGGGCGATTGAACTTCTCGCCCGGCGACCGGCTGCGCTTCAGCACTTACGCACACCTCGGCATCGGTGCCAATGCGGGCGACTTTCGCCTCAGTGGCGAGCTTTTTTTGAACCTGAAAAAAATAGGGACGCTGCGCCTCGATGCCACCAACCAGCTCTACTCACCGTCGTTGCTCCCCCAGCGTTTTTACGTTACGCAGCAAGAAATATGGAAAAATAGTTTTGGGAAAACATTGGAAACCAGCGTTTCTGGCACTTACTCGCTGCCGCAAATCAGGTTTTCGGTGGGCGGCCAGTACCACCTGCTGAACAACCTCGTCTATTTCGATGAAACCGGAAGGCCCCGCCAAAGCGGCCTCTTCAACGTCCTCCAGTTTACCGCCCAAAAGGACTTCAAGTTCGGCCCCTTGCACCTCGAAAACGCAGCCTACCTCCAGCAAACCACTTCCAGCGTACTGCCCCTTCCGCAGTTTTACAGCAAGCACAGCCTTTACCTCGAAGGCAAGATTTTCAAAAAAGTGATGCTCACCAAAATTGGCTTCGATGCCCGGCTTGCTGCCCCCTATACTCCCCCCAGCTATAACCCGCTCATCGGGCAATTTTTCCTCCAAAGCCAACAAGACCTGCCCTTCACGCCGCTGGTTGATGCCTTCCTGAGCTTCAAGGTGAAGACCTTTCGGTTCTTTTTCAAAATCGAAAACCTACTGGCCTTTCCGCTGCAAACCTACTACTACCAAACCGCCGACTACCCCATGCCCTTTGGCTACCAAAATGGCGGGATGCGGATGGGCATTTCATGGCGGTTGGTGGATTGATAGCTATTGGCCTACTGTTGCCCAATGGCTCATTTGTGCCAGTTGTATATGGTCGGAAGCGCCTGTCATGCTGCTGTCCGATTTGAAAGAAGCCGACCAAATCAGGGAGGTGAAGGTTCGATATTGAAGACCTGAATTTCAAGCACCTGAAAAAGGGTACAACTTTTGAAGACGTGGCGTCAATGATTTTATGCAACTGTAATAACAAATCCTCTGATATCTTCGGCCATTTTTCGCTCCAATTTTACCTTTGCCATTAAGGGCATAGCCCGTTTCACACCTTTATTTCGATACCAGCTATTTTTCAGGAGTATGAAAAAGATTATACCTACCCTCATCTTGGCCTCCGTGGCCCTATGCCTTTATTCCCAAACCAAGCAGAACCCCTGGCTTGATGCCCCCGAAAGCAGCTTCGCAAAAAAGAATGCCGAGCGCCGCATCGTGCCAGCCAAGTACCGCACCCTCGCCCTTGACTTGGGTTTGCTGAAGGCCAGTTTGGGCGATGCGCCACTGCGGTTTTCGCCAGCGGCGGAGGACTCGCAGGTGAAGCTGTCCATCCCCATGCCCGACGGCTCCATGCAGGATTTCCGGGTGGTGGAAGCACCCGTCATGCACCCCGACCTGGCGGCCCGCTACCCCTACATCCGCTCCTATGCTGGCTGGAGCAATGCCGACCGTACGGCATACCTGCGCTTCGGCTACACCCAGAAGGGCTTCCACGGAATGATATTTTCCGCCAACCACAGCACGGTCTATATTGACGCTTTTGCCGAAGGCGACGACCTACACTATATCAGCTATTATAAAAAGGACTACCCAAACCCGCACCAGTTCGAGTGCCTGGTGGATACCCCGGCTGCGATGGCACCAGCCGCTACTTCGCCACAGTCGTTGATGCCCGGCGATTGTTTGCACCGCAACTACGCCCTCGCACTCGCCTGCACGGGCGAGTATGCTACTTTTCATGGGGGAACCAAGCCCCTCGTCATGGCAGCGTTCAACGTGGCCATGACCCGAATCAACGGCATATACGAACGGGAGTTTGCCGTGACCATGACGATGGTGCCCAATACCGACCTGCTCATTTTTCTCAATGCCAATTCCGACCCCTACACCAACAATGATGGCGGGACGATGCTCAACCAGAACCAAACCACCTGCAACAACATCATCGGCAACGCCAACTACGACATCGGGCACGTGTTCAGTACGGGCGGCGGCGGGGTGGCGCAACTCAATGCCGTTTGCAACAACAGCGGCAAGGCGAGGGGCGTCACCGGGTTGGGCAGCCCCATTGGCGACCCATTCTATGTGGATTATGTGGCGCACGAAATGGGCCACCAGTTCGGCGGCAACCACACCCAGAACAACTCCTGCAACCGCAACGGCGCCACCGCCATGGAACCCGGCAGCGCCAGCACCATCATGGGCTATGCGGGCATCTGCTCCCCCAATGTCCAGAACAACAGCGACGATTATTTCCACGCCATCAGCCTCAGCGAAATACACAACCACCTACTCGGCGGCGGCAACTCCTGCGCCACCACCACGCCTTCCGGCAACAGTGCCCCCATCGTGACCGTGGCCGCCACCTCCTACAACCTCCCCATTTCCACCCCATTCGTGCTCACGGCACAGGCACAGGACGCCAACCCCGCCGACGTGCTGACCTACTGCTGGGAGCAAATGAACAACCAAGTGGCCACCATGCCGCCGGTCTCCACCAACACAGGTGGCCCGGCCTTCCGCTCGCTCAACCCGACCACCTCGCCGAGGCGATACTTCCCCAACCTGCCCGCCATACTCGCTGGCACGACGCCTACTTGGGAGGTGCTGCCCTCCGTGGCCCGCTCGATGGCGTTCCGATGCACCGTGCGGGACAACCACCCCGGCGCAGGCTGCTCGCATGAGGCAAACGTAACGCTCAACTTCACCGCAGCCGCCGGGCCGTTCGTGGTCACCAACCCCAATACCGCTGCAGTGGTATGGACCGGGGGCAGCACCGCCACTGTTACCTGGAACGTGGCAAACACCACCGCCCCACCAGTTTCGGCCAGTCAGGTCGAAGTCCTGCTTTCCGCCGACGGCGGCCTTACCTACCCCTACACGCTGCTGGCCGCCACCAACAACGACGGCACTGAAACCGTGCTGGTGCCGAACATCTCCACCACGCTGGCAAGGGTGATGGTAAAAGCGCTGGGCAATGTTTTCTTCGATATTTCCAACCAAAATTTCAAAATTGAAATAGCGACGGTGCCGAGCTTTATCCTCCAGGCCACGCCAAGCTCCGCACCCGCATGCCAGAGCAGCTCTGCTGCCTACACTTTCAACATGCTCCAATTAGCAGGTTTCAACACGCCCGTGAACTTCACGGCGAGCGGCATTCCTGCTGGCGCAACGGCTACCTTCACGCCCAACGACGTGCCACCTCCCAACAATGTTGGCCTCACCATCAGCGACCTCGGCAGTGCTGCACCGGGCATTTACAGCATCACCGTGACGGCTACTGGCGGCTCGGTCACAAAAACGGCTAACCTGGAACTCGTCGTACTCGACCAAGTGAATGGCAGCGTCTTCCTCAACAGCCCCGCCACGGGGGCGGAGGTCACGAGCTTCCAGCCCATGTTGACTTGGGCTGCCACGCCCAACGCTTCCGAGTACCTCGTGGAAGTGTCGGAGTCGCCGACGTTCAATCCATTGTTTGCCACCGGCACGGCGGCTACCAACAGCTTCCAAGTTCCCACTTCTTGCGAACCATTGGGCGTCTATTACTGGCGGGTAAGTGCACAAAACCCTTGCAGCCAAACGTCCTTTTCGCAGCCCAATGCCTTCCACCTCGGTGGCATCGGCTGCCAAACCTTCAATGCCACCGGCCTTCCGCTGACCATCCCCCTCGTGACCACCAGCGTGACCAAGACCCTCAACGTGCCGGCCAACCTTTCCATCAGCTCGGTGCAGACGAGCATGAACATCGCCCATACCTACGTCGGCGACTTGGGCGTCGAACTGACCTCGCCGCAAGGGACTACCCGCAAAATCTTCGACCGACCGGGCGTGCCAGCCACGACCTTTGGCTGTGAAAACGACAACATCACGGCCAATTTTGCCGACTACTATCCCAACTCTGCCACGGTTTTCGAGAATACCTGCAACGGCGGTACCCCAACTATTAGTGGCAACTTCCAGCCAATGGAACCCTTCGCCGGGTTCACAGGGGAAAGCTCGCAGGGCAATTGGTCGCTGAAAATCACCGACAGCTACGACGACGACGGCGGAGGCCTACTCAACTGGTCGCTCGACATCTGCGGCCTCGTACCCTCGCCGGCGGCGGTTTTGTTGAAAAATGACGTGCTCACCGTACCACAGGGACAAAGCGCCGACATTACAGAAAACTACTTGCAAGGCCAAAGCACTGGCCCCGAAGGCATGATTTATACTTTATTATCACTACCGACCAACGGCACCTTGCTCCTCACGGGAGGACAATTTCAAGTAGGCGGTTTTTTCAATCAGGCCGAAATTGATGCAGGATTTGTGACTTATCAACATGACGGAAGCATGACTACCTCTGACCAATTTGTTTTTGACTGCATGGATGGGAATGGCAGTTGGCTTCATGCGCAGGTTTTTCAAATCAACATAATTCTGAACACATTGGCGGCTTCCGCCAGCATTACCCAGCCCATCAGTTGTGCTGGCGCAAACGACGGGGAAATCACCGTCATGGCCAGCGGCGGCAATGACCCCTTGGCATACAGCCTGAACGGCGGGGCGTACCAACCGGACAATGTTTTCAGTGGCCTCGCCCCAGGCAGCTACGCCGTGGAGGTGAAGGATGCCGATGGCTTCACCATCACGACCGCCAGCCTGACCATTAGCGGGCCGACTGCCATTTCTGCTTCCGCAAACGTCAACAACGACCAAATCACCGTCATCGCCAGCGGCGGCACGGGCAGCTTGCAGTACAGCATCGGCGGGATATTCCTGTCCGGCAATGTTTTCAGCGGATTGCCCAATGGCACTTATACCATCACCGTACAGGATGCCAACGGCTGCACCGCCACCACCACGACCACCGTTGCCGTGAACACGGTCATCGCCAGTGCCGCCATCACGCAGCCCATCAGTTGTTTCGGGGAAAACGATGGCGAAATCACCGTGACGGCCAGTGGCGGCAATTCACCATATACTTACAGCCTGAACGGTGGCGCATTTCAAAGCACCAATACCTTCGCCAACCTTGCCCCCGGCAGCTACGCCGTGGAGGTGATGGACGCCGACGGGTTTACCCAAACCACCACAGCCCTGACCATCGGCAACCCTGTGCAATTGGATGGCTCGGCCTCCGCCAATGATTATACTGTTACTGTATTAGCCACGGGTGGCACGGGCAGCATACAGTACAGCCTCGATGGCGGTGCGTTCCAGCCGGGCAATATTTTCACGCCCATTGCCAGCGGCAACCATACCGTCTTCGTGAGGGATGAAAACGGTTGCCTAACGGCCTTCACGGTGGCAGTCACGGTGCCGGCGCTTGGTGTGGCGGGAATTGTTTCACAAACCATCAACTGCAACGGCGGGACGGATGGCCAAATAACGGCGACTGGCACGGGCGGCGTCCCCGACTATCAGTTCAGCCTGAACGGCGGGGCATATCAGGACAGCGGCACCTTCACCAACCTTCCCGCAGGGAACTACGCCATTACCATAAGGGACAGCGGCGGCTTCACAATCTCTTCGGCTGCCATTACATTGACAGAACCGCCCGTACTTATGGTTACCGCCAGCGCAACTGGCACAACAGTAACGGTCGTGGCCAATGGCGGCACACCGCCCTATCAGTACCAATTGGACAATGGCGCAGCGCAGTCCTCCAATGTTTTCAACAATGTGGCCGTAGGCACGCACCCGGTAACGGTGGTAGATGTGCATGGCTGCGAGCAGTCAATGAGCGTTTTGGTCAGCGGCCTCCCACCCAACATCTTCGCATCGCTGGCGCAACCAGTGACCTGCCACGGCGATTCGGACGCAGTCATCTCCGTGAATGCCAGCGGCGGAATGGCACCCTATTCTTACAGCCTCAACGGCGGGGCGTTCCAGCCCGGCAACACCTTCGCCGGGCTTCCGGCGGGCACGTACGCCGTGACGGTGATGGGCGCAGACGGTGGCATGACCACGGCCCCCAACATCATCGTGCCTGACCCACCCGTTTTGGGCGTCTCGGCCACCGCATTTGGCCTCACCATCACCGCCAGCGGCAGCGGCGGCAGCCCGGGCTACGAGTACAGTCTTGACGGGGTGAGCTTCAGCAGTGGCAATATTTTGGAGGTGAACGCCAACGGCAGCTACACCATCACCATCATGGACGGGCATGGCTGCACGGCTACGACTACTGTGGCGGTGAACGCCGTGGTGGGAATCTCCATCAACATAACCAACGTGAGTTGCTTCGGAAGCTCGGACGGCGAAATCACCATCACTGGCGTGACGGGCGGAACTGCCCCCTACACCTATTCGCTCAACGGCAGTGCTTTTTCTTCGCAAACGACCTACACGAACCTGAGCCCGGGCAGTTACACCATTATAGCAAAGGACGCAACGGGTTATGAGTTTGAAATATCGGCCACGGTTTTGGAGCCTTCGGAATGGGACATCAGCTTCCAATTAGTGCTGAACAACCTGACCATCATCGCAAGCGGCGGCACAGGTCAGCTGATGTATTCGATTGACGGCGGCGCAACCTTCCAGTCCAGCAACGTCTTCAACGACCTGCCCTTCGGCACCTATCAAGTGGTGGTGATGGACGAAAACGGCTGCACCTCCACTGAGCAGATCGTCGTGAGCATGAGCGCCACGGGCGAGCAGGTGGGCAACCTCCTGTTCGAGGTGCTGCCAAATCCGAGCGACGGACTTTTCACCTTGAAAATGGACTTGCCTACTTTCACCAGCCTTGATTTGACGGTGTTCGACGTGGTGGGCAGGCAGGTTTTCGCTTCGCAAATGGAGGGGGCAGGTGTTGTGCAGCAGCCGCTTGATTTGCGGGCGCTTGCCAGTGGCACTTACCTGCTGCGGGTGAGCAATGGGAAGCAGTGGGGCGTGAAGAAACTTGTGGTATTGGGTCAGTAAAGTGCTGGTCGTTCCATCAATGCGGGGGAGGCTGAGTGCCTCTCCCGCATTGCTATTTCCCTACTGGTCAAAAAGTCCAGATTGAAGTTGGTTCCTATCGCCTAAAAATTGCCCGAAAGTTGACTTCCACTGCCCAATAGTTCATTTTCACTGCCCAATTGTTGATTTCCACTGCCCATTTTGCAATTTATTGTGTCCAATAGTTCATTTCCAATGCTCAAGAAATGAACTATTGGGCACAAAAAATGAAGTTTTAAACACAAAAAATGGTTTGTTGGGCAGTGGAAATCAACTATCGGGCAGTGGAAATCAACAATTGGGCAGTGAAAAAGGGGTTTTTGAAACAGGGTGTTGCGTTTTTATGAAAAAAAGGCAATTTTTAAAGAATGGGAGGAAAAATAGCTGTCGGTGGATGCAATTATTTGTTTACTGCCCTCACCACACGTTCTCCAAATCCTTTCCTTCGTAAACATGGTTGCGCTCCGTCCAGTAGCTGCCCGTTTTTTTCTTCAGTTGCAGGCTGTCTTTTTTCTTAAACACCCTCGCCAACAGGGCCACGGGAAACAGGAATACGAAGAATATCAGCGTCAACATCACCTTCGACATTACCCAGCCCATGACTTCGGCCAACTTGTACCAGGCCCAGTCCACCCATTTCGCCAATGACGGGATGAATGCCCCGACCACGCCCAAGCCGATCGCCGCATAAACCAGCGGCTTCGCCGGATGCAGCAGGTAGATGACCAACAGGCCCGTGGCAATGACGAGGCAGGTTTCCACCGCCCGCCCTTTTTTGATAGGTTCCGTCATGGCTAAAACAAGGTGTAGATGAACGGCGCCACTGCACTTCCGCCGCCAAAAATCAGCAACACGCCAAGCAGCAACAAAACGAAAATGATGGGGAGGAGCCAGAATTTTTTGCGCTCCCGCATGAAGTTCCACAAGTCTTTCAAGAAATCCATTTTCTTTTAGGTTTAGGAGGGTTTAGGAGGGTTTAGAGGGTTTAGGAGAGTTTAGGAGGTTTAGATTGAGGCCATACTAAACCTCCTAAACCCTCCTAAACCCTCTAAACCTCCTTAAACCTCCTAAACCCGCATTTTAATCCAAAACAAATTCCTCCTGCCAGTTGTCCGTCTTCGTCCATTCGGGCTGTTCGGTCTTGGCAAAGAGGTAGTCGCCCACCGCCAAATAGTCCATCTCGGTGCGCATGAAGCAGCGGTAGGCATCGTCGGGCGTGCAGACGATGGGTTCGCCCCGCACGTTGAAGCTCGTGTTCACGATGACCGGGCAACCCGTCCGTTCCTTGAATTTTTCGATGAGCAAATGGTAGCGGGGGTTCGTTTCATGATGCACCGTTTGCACCCGTGCCGAGAAGTCAACGTGGGTGATGGCTTGCAGGTCAGAGCGTTTCACGTAAAGGCGCTCCATCATCGGCAGGTCGAGGTAGTTGGCGGGCACTTGGGCCTTTTTGCCTTCGGCAATGTCCGCTACCAGCAGCATGTATGGAGAGGGGGCATCGAGGTTAAAAAACTGCCCAGCATCCTCGGCCAGCACCGACGGCGCAAATGGCCGGAAACTCTCCCGGTACTTGATTTTCAGGTTTAATTTTCGCTGCATATCCTCGTTGCGGGCATCGCCGATGATGCTGCGGGCACCCAGCGCTCGTGGCCCGAACTCCATGCGCCCCTGCACCCAACCGATGACGTTGCCTTCGGCAATGAGCGCCGCCACCCGGTCGGCCATTTTTCCAAAATCGTCGAACTTCGTGAAACGGGCCTTGTACTTGCGGGCCACCTGCTCCACCTCCAAGCCCGAAAACTCAGGGCCGAGGTACGTCCCTTTCATGTCGTCGAGGTGGGTGTTTGCTTTGCGTTCCTGCTTGAAGTACAGGTGGTGCGCCGCCAGCGCAGCACCCAATGCCCCGCCCGCATCGCCCGCAGCGGGCTGTATGAAGATTTTTTCAAAAACATTGCTCCGCAACAATTTGCCATTGGCCACGCAGTTGAGCGCCACGCCGCCAGCCATGCAGAGGTGCTTGGCACCGGTGAGCCGCTTGGCTTCCTGCGCCATGAGTATCACCACTTCCTCGGTCACTTGCTGAATGGCCAAGGCCAAGTCGCAGTGCTGCTGCTCCATCGGCTGCTCCGGTGTGCGGCGGGGGAAGCCGAACAGTTTCGCCCAAGCATCGTCACGCACCATGCGCAGACCAGTTGCGTAGCTAAAAAAACGCTGGTCCAGCCAGATGGAGCCATCGGGGCGGATGTCCACCAGCTCGGTTTCGATGGTCTTTTTGAAACGGGCGACCTCCGGGGCGTTCGGCCTACCATAGGGTGCCAGCCCCATCAGCTTATACTCACCGGAGTTGACCCGAAAGCCAAGGAAATAGGTGAAGGCCGAATACAGCAGCCCCAGCGAGTGCGGAAAATGTAGCTCCCGCTTGATTTCGATGCCCGCCCCTTTGCCGTAGCAGATGCTGGCCGTGGCCCATTCGCCCACCCCGTCAATGGTCAGGATGGCCGCCTCCTCGAAACCGCTGGGGTAAAAAGCACTCGCCGCATGGCTCAGGTGGTGCTCCGGGAACAGTAGTTTCAGCTTGCGCTTGTCGTAGTCGCCCACCTTGGCCAGTTCTTCCCGGATGATTTTTTTCAGGAACATTTTCTCCTTCAGCCAAACGGGAATGGCCTTGATGAACGAGGCCAGCCCTTGCGGCGCAAAGCCGTAGTAGGTCTCCAACAGCCGCTCGAATTTGAGCAGCGGCTTGTCGTAGAAAACGACGGCGTCCAGCTCATCTATCGAAAAACCAGCTTGTTCGAGACAGAAGCGGGCGGCATTGGTGGGGAAGTCGGGGTCGTGCTTTTTGCGGGTAAAACGTTCCTCCTGCGCAGCGGCAATCACCTCGCCATTGTGGAGGACAGCGGCGGCGGAGTCGTGGTAGAAGGCTGAAATGCCGAGAATTTTCATGTGTTTGGCTTCCAATTGTTGAAATTGGAAATTTGGAAATCGAAGATTCACGCTAGTCAATTGGCCGTGACGCTCAATTTCTCAATTTCATAGTTTGCTTTGGTGAATATCCGACTTCAAGATTTCCCTCAAATGCGGTAGCAGACCAGCCGCTATCACCGCCTGCCCGTTTTCGTTCCAGTGGCAGTTGTCAATGGCTTTCAGTGCGATATTTTGCTGCAACTGGGTCTCTTCCAAGCGCCGGGCAGGGTCTTCATAAAAAGCAGCGCCGTTGGCCTCGAAAATGCGTTTCATCTCGCTCATCTGAGGCTCGTAGATGTCGGCGGAGAAGGCGATGAGCTTTGTGCTTGCTGGCAATCGCTCGCGTATCATAGCCACGATTCTTTCTGTGCGCCGCACAGCCTCGTCATACGGGGGGAAGTTCCGCTTTTCCGTGGCGATATAGTATTCGCCGACCCGATTTTCCTGTTTTGTGGCGTTTTGCTTCACCCCGTCCCAGCGGTCGTTCATCCAGCGGAAGAACCAAATCGGCTCTTTCAGCCTTTGCCACATGTTCAATGGCCTTCTGTAAAAAATGCTGCCGTCGCGGTCGAGGTAAGGCCGCCGCTGGCCGACTTTGTAGCCACAGACGATTTCGAGCTGGGCGTAGTTGTCAATAAAATCATTGCTGCAAGTCTCCCAGACCACCAAGTCGGGCTTGATGGTGTCCACCCATTTGTCCAGCACCATGTACTCCTGCAGGGTGCTATAGCCCGCATGGCCATAGGCAAACACCTCGAAGTCGAGGCTGTCGGCAAGGATGTTGTAAAAAGTGCGCTCGTTGGAAGCCTCGATGCTGGCCGTGTAGCTGTCGCCGAGGAAAAGCACTTTTGGCTGGGCAGCAGCCGTGTCCCCAAAAGCCTTGAAGCCGTTCTGGTCGTATCGGATATTGATGTTGTACGGCTGCTTGTTTGCATCCAGCATCTCGCCCGACCAAGTATAGCCGGGCTTCATTTTCCAGCCGAGGTAGTCGTCTTTTTCTGCCGTGTCATAAGGCGGCATCAGCGGATTTTTTTTGTACTGCTCCGCAAATTTTACCCGCACAATCACCTCGCCAATGATAACAACGATGGCCAGCAGCACCAATATAGCGGTGAAGCTGAACAATAGTTTTCGGCCAAAACTCAAGGGCGGGTTGGACATAGTTCCGTATTAACACGTTAGGGGGCTGGCGATTGGGATACGGGCATTGGCAGTGAATGCCAAAAACACTACCTCGCCGATTCGCCAAACTCCCTGCAAAACAACAAAGTCTGCTCGATTTCTTCCGCTACATTTTTCAAAAGGGAAAAACCCGTGGCTTTGAGGCGGTCAATCGGAACGGCGAAGTTAGGCCAATCCGGCACGTTCTCCGCACCCAATGCCACGATTTCGGGCCGAAAGCCCAGCACGATGGTTGCCCGGTCGGCTACCAGTTCTGCCATTTCCCGGAGGGTCAGCACCTGCTCGCCGCCAAGGTTGTACAAGCCGCCCACTTGGTTTTCCAGTACATGTCCCACCGCTCGGCACACATCGGTGACGGTGACAAAATCACGCCGCTGATTGCCAGAGGAGCGAAGTACGAGCTGCCCGTCTGTAACCGCCATGCGGCACAAGTCATTGACTATCAGTTCCCATCGTTTGATATTATATGAAGCGGGACAGCCGAAAGCGTTGGTCAAGCGCAGCACGGTAGGCTGGAAGGCGCTTCCTGTTTCTAGGGCAAACACTTCGTGCTCGGCGGCCTTTTTCGTGGCGGTATAGGGGTGGGCGGGGTAGGGCAAGGCCATCGTTTCGTCCAACTGTACCGCCAGCGGCGAGCCGTACACATGCACCGAGGAGAGGAAAACAAATTGCCGGACTTGCGCCTCAACTGCGGCCTGGACGAGATGGCGGGTCATCTCCACGTTCACCTTGTGTGCGAGCACTGGGTCGTTGGCGCAAGAGGCAGCGTCTAATCCGGCAGCGTGGACGATGGCCGACAAGTTATCGGGAAGACCAGCAAGCCCATTGCGAAGCGAAAAACAAACCACCTCCCACCCCGGCATTTGCCGAGTGAAGTAGTCCCACAGCCTACCGCCGAGGTAGCCAGAAGCGCCGGTTAGGAGGAGTTTTTTCATATCGGTTCATCGGCACTTTCCACCTCTGTTGGGTCGTGTGGCAGGTCGGCGATGTTGAGCAGGAGGTTCACGCCATCAGCCATCCCCTCGAAGGCGACCCAAACGCCGGGCGGCACGGTCAGCCGCTGGTAGTTTTCTGGGGAGAGTTCCACCTCTTCGGAAGTGCCGTGAGTGGGGCTGTCGTTGCGGTCGTCGTGAAGGCGAAAACGAATGCGGCCCACCGGCACGACGAGGTTGAGGGTCATGCGCTGGTGGCGCTTCCAGCCCTTTGTCACCCCTTTTTTCACGGAAGAAAAATAGGCTTCGCCAAAGGCGGAGAAACCCTCGTCGGAGCAACGGATGGCGTGCATTACCGAACCTTTTTCGCTGGGAAAAATGCTTAGTAGCGTGAGTTTGCAGCCGTCAATTTTCATCACGAAATCCAGTTTTCGCCACGCTCATTGGCGGTTTTGGTAAAAAAAAGAAGCTGTCGCTGCGTGAGTTCCACCATGTTTTCGTGTTGGTAATAATGGCGGTACCATTCGCCTGTCATGGCGGTAGCCTCTTCCAACTTCAGTACGGGCCGCCAGCCGAGGAGGGCGAGGGCCTTGTCGCAGTTGAGGGCCAGCAGGGCGGTCTCTTGGAAGCTCGGTGCTGTTTCCAAGCTGAATCTTCGGGTGTTTTCGGCAAATTGCCAAGTCCCCGCAAGTGCTTCCAGCAAGTCGAGTACGGTGCGGTTTTGCGAGGGTTCGGGACCAAAATTGAACGCCTCGCCACTGAGTTCGGGGTGTTCGGCAAGGAGCTGTCCGAGGTGCAGGTAGCCACTGAGCGGCTCCAGCACGTGCTGCCACGGGCGGGTGGCTGTCGGCTTGCGCAAATGCACAGGCTGCCCTACCGACCAGGCACGAATGCAGTCGGGCACGATGCGCCCCTCGGCCCAGTCGCCACCGCCGATGACGTTTCCAGCTCGGGCCGTGGCAATGCGCACGGGGCAATTTTTCTCCGAAAAAAAAGAGCGTTGCCATGCCCGCACCACGATTTCGGCGGCAGCCTTGGAGGCACCGTAGGGGTCGTCGGCGCCGAGCGGGTCAGATTCCTGATAGCCGTGGGTGGTGGCTTGGTTATCGTAGCATTTATCGGAGGTCACCATAACCAATGTACAGGACCAGTCGGCCTCCCGCATGGCTTCGAGCAGG
This sequence comes from Saprospiraceae bacterium UBA6168, assembly GCA_002435785.1. Taxonomy (GTDB): domain Bacteria; phylum Bacteroidota; class Bacteroidia; order Chitinophagales; family Saprospiraceae; genus UBA6168. The sequence continues at coordinate 43,723 of DIUC01000100.1, forward strand.
TGGGCATGGCCGAGCAGGTTGGTGGTGAGGGTATCGAGGGGACTTTCGAGCGATTTTTTGACGATGGACTGCGCTGCGAGGTGGAAGATGAAGTTGGGGCGAACCGCTGCCACGATTTTCTTCACCAAAACCAAGTCCCGCACGTCGGCCTCGTGATGTCGGATGCGGCCAGCGAGGCCCAGCACTTCGTAAAGCGAGGGCTGCGTGGGAATGCCGTTGGCGAGGCCGTGAACCTCGGCGCCAAGTTCGAGCAGCCAAGTGGCGAGCCAAGCGCCCTTGAAGCCCGTGTGCCCGGTG
>DIUC01000093.1 GCA_002435785.1 Saprospiraceae bacterium UBA6168
GGTGGGCTTGGCCAATGTTGTTTGGTTTTTGGCGAGGGGGCGAGGGGGCGGGGGAAGGGGAAGTGGGAGGAGGCAAGGGGAGCGGCACGCTTTTTCTTGGGAAAAGGTGACCTGTGCGGATGATAGGGGCACACATTGCAATGCAAAAGGTGACCTGTGCGGATGATCGGGGCACACAATGCAATGCAAATGGTGACCTCGGCGGATGATCGAGGCATACAATGCAATGCAATGAAAAACTGGGTTTTGCAATGTCAAAATTGAATTTTGTAGTTGACAAAGTCACCTCTTGCATTAGCTTCCCACCATTTTGCCAAGACTCCAAGTCCCGCAGCCATCCTACCTGGACAAAAACCGGAGGTAACAAATAAAAACGAAACGGCAGGTCCTTTCATCTTTTTGCAACAATTTTCACAGACTTTGTCACCAATCCTCTTAAATTCGCACCGAACTGAGGCGTAGAGAGATTGAGGGTTTGAGTATCAACCCACGGAATCACCTCAATCTCTCAAAACCTCAACTTCTCAAACTCTCAATCCCTCAAACCCTCAAAATCTCAACCCCTCACATGAATAGCATCATCACCGACCGCTTCATCAACTGCCACAACAAGCTCCGGGAAGATGGCAAGGTACGTTCCAGCCGCATGTTTGCCCTGACGCTGGATTACCTGCCGCAAAGCCTCAGCGAGATACTCAAGGGACGCCGTGACGTGACCATCGAACTGCTGCGCAAGGCGGTGGAGGAATACAGCTTCAACCCGGTCTATCTCTTCACGGGCGAAGGCACGATGTTCCTCTCTGGGGAGGAGAACAAGAGCTTCCGAACGCTCACGGTCGTCACGGACCGGGACAACGACGAACGCATCGTGCATGTGCCTGTACCAGCCCAGGCTGGCTATGCCGGGGAGCAGCTCGACCCTATTTTCTTTGAGGAACTGCCCACCTATACCCTGCCGGACTATAAGTACAAGACGGGCACGCACCGCTCCTTCGACGTGAGCGGCGACAGCATGGAACCCACGCTTTTTGAGGGCGACAAGGTGGTTTGCAGCTTCCTGGAGCCGAGCTACTGGGAAACGAGCTTGAAGGACAACTATGTCTATGTCATCGTTACCCGTGGCGACGTGGTGGTGAAGCGCACCTACAACCGCATTCGCACGGGGCGTTGCTTGGAGTTGCACTCCGACAACGAGTTTTACCAGCCCTTCAACGTGCCCATTGGCGATGTGCGGGAAATCTGGTACGTGCGGGCGAAAATCAGCCCGTTCCTGCCCGCCCCCGCCAGCCTCCAGCACCTGATGCGCACGGAAATGGCCGAACTCACCAAAGTGATACAGCAGCAGAGCAAGTTGATAGGGAATTTGTACGAGACCATCGAAAAATTGGCGGCAAAGTAATGGCCGACTGGCAATTAGTGAGTAGTTTAGCCCGCACTAATCGCAAGTCAAAAAATCACAAATCAGCGCATCATGAAAACGCATCGCATCCAAGGCACCGTAACTTTCCAGCACCTCGGCACAGGCTTCTATGGCATCATTGACGAGCATGGCAAGGAATGGCGACCCGTCAACATGCCGGAACAATTGAAAAAACCGGGCAAAACCGTCAGCGTTACGATAAAAGAGGTGGATGAAATGTCCATCTTCATGTGGGGTACGCCGGTGGAGATTGTGACGTTTAATACTTGATCGGGGTTTAGAGGGTTTAGAGGGTTTAGAGGGGTTTAGGAGGGTTTAGTTTAAGGGTCTGCTAACTTTCTAAACCCCACTCAACCCTCTCAACCTATCTAAACCATCTAAACCCCATAAACCTTCTAAACCTTCTCAAACCCTCTAAACCCTCTAAACCCTCTAAACTTTCATTATGAAAATCACCATTTTCGGCGCTACTGGCATGACCGGCAAGCGCGCAATCAGCGAGGCACTGGCACACGGTCACCAGGTCCGGGCCTTTGGCCGCAATGTTTTTGAGGCACTCAGCACCGAACGGGAGCGCCTCGAACTGTTCAAGGGCGGCGTACTCAGCCACGGCGACGTGGAAGACGCCCTCAAAGACACCGACGCCGTCATCTCCTGCCTCGGCGGCGGCATTGACGGCACCGACCGCACCCGCTCGCTCGGCATAAAAATCATCACGGAGGCCATGAAGAAAGTCGGGCCTAAGCGCATCATCGCCATTGGCAGCACGGGCGTATTGCAGGCTGCCGAAGAAGGCAAGTTGCGATACCAGGTGCCGGGTTATCCTGCTGCATTCAAAGCCGTGGCTGCGGAGCATTTCGAGGCATGGCAGTACCTCGAAAACTCCAAGTTGGACTGGACCTTCCTTTGCCCCCCGGAGATCAGGGACGAACCCGCCACGGGCGAGTACAACCTCCGCCTCGACTACCCCGCCGATGGGCCGATGTGGGTGAATGCGGGTGACTTGGCGCATTTTATGATGCACGAGCTCATAGCGAATGCGTGGTTGAAGTGCAGGGTGGGGATTGCGGCGAGGGTGTAGGTGGGCCTGTCATGAAGTGAGGGGTGTGCCAGGAAAGATTCAGAAGCGTTGATTAGGAGTGTTAAGAATACTTTTAGAAGTCAGCATCTCGCAAAAACATCCCCCTCACCCCCTTCAAAGGGGGAATTCAGGTATGCTGACTTTCACATTTTGAGCAATTTAGCAGGGTCAAAATCCCCCTTTGAAGGGGGGTAGGGGGATGTCCTCCCGGAATTAGGACAACAAACGCTTAATTCGAAACAAAATAAAATCATGCAATCAACCGCCACGTCACCCGACGAATACCTGCAATCCCTGCCCGACGACCGCCGGCCCATCATCACTGCCCTGCGGGAAGTCATCTTAAAAAACCTGCCCACCGGGTTTCAGGAAACGATGAGCTATGGCATGTTGGGCTATGTGGTGCCACATTCCCTGTACCCTGCTGGCTATCATTGCGACCCAAAGCTGCCGCTGCCCTTTCTTAGCCTTGCTTCGCAAAAAAACCATATCTCCCTCTACCACATGGGGCTGTACGAGGGCGAACTGCTGGATTGGTTCCGCCAAGAATGGCCAAAAGCATCAAACAAGAAATTGGATTTGGGCAAAAGCTGCATCCGCTTCAAGAAGCCAGAAGATGTGCCGCTGGCGCTGATTGGAGAGTTGGTGGGCAAGGTGACGCCACAGGAGTGGATTGGGTACTACGAGCAAAACTTCAAGCGGGCGAAGTGACCCAATGCTTGATTTCTTTCACAAAAAACACCACTTCCTCCGGAGTTTTGAATGCGCCAAAATAGTTGGCCTGCTGGATGCCGTAAAAATGGATGGGCTGGTATCGGCCCGAAGCATCCATTTTTAATGGCGGCAAGCTGTTTTTGCCTTCAAAGACTTGATAGCCTTTCTTCCAAAGGTTCCAGTAGATATAGAGGAAAATTTGTCCACCGCCGTCCACATTGGCAGGTACGATGAGCTGAAGACCGCTGGCGGTCAATGCTGCTTTGCTCGAAGGTTGGTTCACGCAGTGGTTGAAGCCCAGGGTTGACGGAATATCTGCTTCCACCAAAGCATCAATCAGGGCATTGTGCCGGGTCACGATTTCATCAAGTTTCCAGTCAGCAGGGGCCAATTGCTCCAAGGGCAGCCACTCGGCACTTTCCACCCGAAAGAACTCCAGGTTGCCGGGGCGGAGCTTGTAGGCGAACATCGGGTCACCGTTCGGGTAAAAACCGGGGTAGTAATAATCAAGCTCCAACTCGATGCAATGCCCGATTTCGAGGAGCATGGTATAGACCCCAAGGCTGTATTTGCTGAAAGCAACATCGTAGGCTGCTTCAAGGGAAGTGATGCTGCGGGCGCCCCGGTCAAAGACGCTGAATGCGAGGAGCCTTTCCCCAGCATACACGCAAAGCTCCCAAGTGTTGAAATTGGCGGCAGGCTGGCCACGCAGCAAGTGAGCCTCCAAGGTCGGCACGTTGGCCCAATCATGTACACCGAGTTTGTATTGCTGCCAGAGGGATTCTTTCGCCGCTGTTGGCACAAACGGCTGAATATGAAAACTGAAGTTTTCATTGTTGTTGCGAAGCAATTTGCGAAGCCTTTTCTTCCAAACGAAGTCGGTCAACCGCACCCTCAACATGACAGCAGACACCCAAGCTTGGCCCATGAACCGGACGGAATTTGCGCACGCATCCAAGCCATTGCGGTAATAGCCATTGGCCAGCAATGCGTCCATTTCCTGCGGGGACAGCCGCTCAACTGGAATCCTTGCATAAAAGGCCGGTTTGAATTTCGTGCGGTTGGTGTCAGTCGTCAAAGGAGCCGGATGATTTGTTGCCGATTTTTGAACCATGTTGGGTTGAAAGAATTGCCAGCTTGGCAGTTCCAATTTGTCCGGCAAAGATACGCCATGCCACCGTTTTGAACAGTGCCGGATTCCAGGGCGACACCAAATTTCCGACCATGCTGGAATCTACTTTTCTGGACATTTGTCGGCACAGGTCTATTTTATCTGGCTTTGGTATGAAAACGGTGGGCAAAAAACCTCTAAGTTTGTCGAAAATAAGTTAGGCCACCCATCAATTGCGGAGCGAATCCATGATTTTGGGCAGCAGTTTTAAAAAAATTCTGATGAAAAAAGTTCTCCAAACATTAATCGTGTTGGCCTTCCTGCCAGCCATTTCCAAGGCACAAATCACCATTCAGGCCAATGATGTGCAGCCGCTCGGTGTCTTCGCCACGCAAAGCAAAGACACTACCTTGGCGGCCTCCATTACCCCCGGCGGCACCGGGTTGCAGACCTGGGACTTCTCGGCCCTGAAAGCCCAAACAACGGACTCCTTAGAGTTCTACGAGGCCGACCAGACCGCTTATGCGTCCTTGTTCCCAAGTGCCAACCTCGCTGCCACCCTTGACTCGTTCGCCGTGATATATTTGGAAAAGAACGACGACCATATCATCACGCTCGGCACATACGGGTCATTGGCATTTCCACCCTATATTGTCACCGCTGCGTACAAATACAACCCGCCGCAAACCATCATCCGCTTCCCGATGGAGCTTAATCAAGCCTTCACGGAAAACGTCAAGGCCACCGTGCAAATCACAGGTGCCACCATTGGCCTGCCATACGACAGTGTTCGTGCCGTGACTTTTACATCCCGGAGCGTGGTCGTGGATGCCTATGGCCAATTGACCACGCCCATCGGCGTTTTTGAGGTGTTGCGGTCCAAGGAGGTGGAAACGTCCATTGATTCTGCCTATATCCAAAGCAGCGGCATTTGGTTTCCTTTGCAAGGGAGTGCCCCCAAGACCATCACTTTTCACAATTGGTGGAGCAAGGAAAACGGCTTTGGCTTTCCAGTGGTGCAGCACAAGAACAGCCCCGACACAGGCAACTCCGCCCTTTGGCTCAACGAGTTCGTGAGCAGCACCCACGAATCCAAATCGTACCTGCGGGTAAACATTTGGCCAAACCCCACCAGCAATACCCTTAACGTGGAGTTGCCCGCCAGTTTCTCTGGACAAATGGAGGTTTTCGACCTGAACGGCAGGCGGCTGTTGGCCCAGAGCACAGCCGACACAAGCCAAGAAAGCCTGAACCTGCAAGCCTTTCCGGTTGGGAGTTATGTGCTAATTTTGAAAAACAAAAAAGGAAAAGTGGCTGGCTTCCAGCGATTTGAAGTGGTTCGATAATGCTTCTTTTCCCAAGAAAAAAAGCCCGGTGATTGACTTCATCGGGCTTTTTTTTTGGCAAAATCAGCGGGGAGCTTCATCGCACATCCATCCGAATGCGCCAACCCGCTGGCAGGTAGTTGTTCGAGCGGTTGTCCAGCACCTTCATCCAACCGAGCGGGAGGTTTTCATAAGTCGCCAGCGTCCAGCCACGTTCCCATTCCACTTCCCATAGGTTTTCTTTTTTCAAAAAAAGCAGCGCTTGTTCCTTGGTCAGGTTCGCCTTCGGCAAATGGGGGTTCAGCAGGTTGGCCAATGCGAGGGTATGCGATGGGATAAAATCTTTGTTCTTTAGTTCGCCGATTTCCATGCCAATGGAGCGCTTTTTCAGCACCGAGCCGATGGTGAAAAACGCCTCCTTCAAAAGGCTGGGCACGGCCACCACCGTGCCTTCTGGCCTTACAAAATATTCATAGTCAGCAGGTTGCGAAATCCATTTTTCAAAAACGCCCTGCTGTTTCTCCATGATTCGCTGCCAATCCTTTGGCAAATAGGTTTTGATGAACGGTTGCTTAGTTGTCGCCGTTTTCCGAAGTGCCGCAAAGAAAAACCCCTCGCCACGTACTCGGTGCGGGTAACATTGGTAGCCGTACGCCATTTCGACGATGCCCCAGTCGGGGTTGAGTGCCAGTGGCAAATGCTCGAAGCCACAAGTCTCAGTCAGCCATTTTACGTTGTCCTCATTTTCTGATGCATTGAAGGTGCAGGTGGAGTAAATCAGCACCCCACCCTCCCCCACCAGTTCGGCAGCCGCCGTGAGAATCCGGCGCTGGCGTGCGGCGCATAGTTCCACGCTCGCCTCCGACCAGTGCCCAGCAGCATCCTCATCCTTGCGGAAAAGTCCCTCGCCGGAGCAGGGCGCATCCACCAGCACCACATCGAAGTAGCCAACCAAGCGCTCGAAGTCCTCCGGGTCATGGTTGGTGACGGCGACGTTAGCGTGGCCCCATTTTTCGAGGTTCATTTTAAGTGGAGCCACCCGGCTTTGAATCACCTCGTTTGACACCAAAAAACTGTCTGGAGTCAGCGCCGAAAGCAAGAGCGTGGACTTGCCGCCTGGGGCAGCGCAGAGGTCGAGCACCCGCAGCTTTTGCCCCAAATCTACCGTCTGGCGCAGTGCCTCATGGATGAGCATGGACGATGCCTCCTGCACATAATACGCCCCCGCATGAAAGCTGGGGTCGAGGGTAAAACTGGGCCGCTCGGCAAGGTAGCGGCCATCGGGATGCCACGGAATCAAATCGGCATTGCCGAAGGCTTGCACCGTCTTCGAGGGGTTCAACCGGATGCTAACTGGGGCAGGCTGCTCCAAAGCCACCAAGAAATCGGGGTACTCGCCACCGAGGTCAGCTTTCATGCGGTCGAGGAATGCAGGTGGATGAGCCATTTTTTTATGATTGGTGATTCAATAAGGTCGGGTGGTTTTGGCCCCTCCCCGACCTTCCGGGCAAAAGTACATTTGCTTAGGGCAATTAAACCGGATGCTCCAACTTGCGTTTTCATTTCTTTGCACAAAATTCCGCAAGCAAATCCTTATGTCCAGAAGAAATACAACGAACGCCCCGCTTTCCCCCGAAGATAAAAAACTGAACAAGGACAAGCTCCGCAAGGCGCTTAAAATCTTCATTTTCGTGCGCCCTTACCGCTGGCGATTGGCCGTGGGGCTGTTGCTGCTCTTCGTGTCGAGCATGGTGTTCATGATTTTCCCGTTCCTATCCGGTGAGCTGATAAACATTGCGCAGGGCAAATCCAATTACGACCTGACCTTGCAGCAGGTGGGGTATTTCCTCATCGCTGTGCTGGTGGCGCAGGGTTTTGTTTCCTACTTCCGAGTTCAACTTTTCGCAGCGGTGAGCGAGCTGGGCATCGCCGATGTGCGCAAGGCGCTTTACAGCAAAATCATCACGCTGCCCATTGTTTTCTTTGAAAAAAACCGTGTGGGAGACCTTGTGAGCCGACTTACCGCCGACGTGGAAAAGCTGTATAGTGCATTTTCTGTGACCATTGCCGAGTTCATCCGGCAAATCATCGTGCTGGTTTCAGGCATCATCATCTTGGCGGTAATGGCCTGGAAGCTTTCGCTCATCATGCTGGCCACCTTCCCGTTGATTGTGGTCGGAGCGATGTTTTTTGGAAAAAAAATCCGCAAACTATCCAAGGAACGGCAGGACGAACTCGCCAATTCCAACATCGTTTTGAGCGAAACCATGTCCACCATCCAAGTCGTGAAAGCATTTACCAACGAGCTTTTTGAGTATGCCCGCTACGGCAAATCCATTGACGAAACCGTGTCGGTTTCCATGAAATACGCCAAGGGGCGGGCGCTTTTCACCGTTTTTATTGTAACCGTGCTGTTTGGCGGGCTGTTTTTCGTGATTTGGATGGGCGCTTGGCTGTTGAGCAAGGGGCAAATGGATGCGGGACAATTGGTGTCGTTCGTGGTTTATACAGCGGTCATCGGCGGGGCGATTGCTGGCCTCGGCAATTTTTACACAGAACTGTTAGGCGCTATTGGTGCCACGGAGCGCATCAGCGAGATTTTGGAAGAGGCGGGCGAGGTGAAAATTGGGCCAGTCAACAAAAATGCCAAGCGCCTATATGGCAATATCGAGTTCAAAAACGTGCATTTCACCTACCCTACCCGTGAGGATGTGCGGGTGTTGAAGGGCATCAACCTATCTGTGGAGGCTGGTGAAAAAGTGGCGCTCGTTGGGCCGAGCGGTGCTGGAAAGTCAACTATTGTGCAGCTTTTGCTCAAGTTTTATAATGTAAAAGAGGGCAACATCACCGTGGATGGCCAAAGCATTTATGGCATGAACACCACCGATTACCGTCAAAACATCGCCATCGTGCCACAAGAAGTGATGCTGTTCGGTGGCACGATTCGGGAGAACATCCTGTACGGCAAACCCGACGCCACGGACGCCGAAATCAAGGAAGCAGCCCGGCAAGCCAATGCACTGGAGTTCATCGAGCGCTTCCCGGAGGGCTTCGGCACCATCGTCGGAGAGCGGGGCATCAAGCTCTCCGGTGGGCAGCGGCAGCGCATCGCCATCGCACGGGCCATCCTGAAAGACCCGGCCATCTTGTTGTTAGACGAGGCCACTTCGTCGCTCGACGCCGAGTCCGAAAAAGTGGTGCAGGAGGCATTGGACAAACTGATGGAGGGGCGAACGAGCATCATCATCGCCCACCGGCTGGCCACGGTACGCAACGTGGACAAAATCTGCGTGATTGATGGCGGGCGCATCGTGGAGGAAGGCACCCACGAGGAGCTTTCGGCCATGTCGGACGGGCTTTACAACAGCCTTGCAAAACTTCAATTCCAGCACGCATGAGCATGAAATCGAAGCTGTTGATTTTCCTTGGGGTGCTGTCTATCGTGGGCCTCATCGTGCTGTATGTGAACGAGCTTGGGTGGTTCCACAACTATTTTTACCCAGAAAACATGGTGCTTGGCTCACTGGTCGTTGGGCTGGTGATTGGGTTGGCTTTGGGCTTTCGGTATCGAAAATTGGGCGAGGAACTGGTGGACAAGGCCCAGATTTGGACGGTTTGTGTCATCCTTGCTTTGCTGCCAATGCCACTGCTGGCGAGCTTAGCCAACCGCTTGTTTGCAGAGCGACAAACTCACGAAGTCAAAGTTGAGTTTTGGGATGAAAAGGAACACCTGATTGGTCGCAGCCCCACCATTTACGGTTTTCTGGAAGGGGATAAAAAGGCAGAGTTGGGCTTCTTTATTTTCGTGATAAAGGATGGGGAAATGATTAGGCTAAAAAGTCGAACACCGAGGTTTTCCCATTTAGCGAAGGGCGACACGATCAGTATTCCATTGAGAAAAGGGCTTTTTGGTGTGGCTTACGTGGATTGGCAAGAATAAAAACGCTCAGACCAACCCTTCGTTTACGGCAAATAACACCAGCTCTGAAGTCGTACCTAACTTCAATTTCTTCATGATATTCTTTCGGTGGGTATAGACGGTGTGGGTGCTCAGGTGGAGCTTCCCGGCTATTTCTTTGGCGATGAGGCCACTGGCCACGAGGCGCACAATTTCAATCTCCCGAGCCGAAAGTGGCGTCGGCGAGCAGTCGGCCTCCCGTGGGAAGGACTTTTCGAGCAAGTGGTTGAGGACGTTGGTGCAGTAGAACTTTTCGTTGTTGGCGGTGGCTTCCACGGCATCGAGTATTTCTTTTTCGCCGCAATGTTTGGACAGGAAGCTGTTCACGCCACTTTCCAATACTTGGTAAATCGTCTTTTTGTCTTGGTCGCCACTGATGATAAGCAACTTTGCCTGTGGCGAGCTTTGCCTGATTTTTTCAACAGTTTCGGTAGAAAAATGCCCTGGCTGGTTGTAATCCAGCACCACGACATCCGCATGGACGGATTTCAGCTTGACGAGCAGTTGTGGTTCGGAAGCTGCCTCGCCTACCAGTTCACAGTTGGGCATTTCACCCAAAATCTGACGCATCCCGACCCTGGTCAGGTAATGTGCATCTGCGATTATGACGGCGGTTTTTTTCATTACTTTTTCTGGTTGCTTCTTTCGACCCGCAAAAGTAAGCTCGTCTTTCGATTTTTCTCCTTTATTTAGATTTGATTCAAATAAAAATCAATGGTTTTACCCACAGGTGACATTGGCTTTACCGAAAATAGGGCATGTTTGATGAAAATACTTCCTAAGCCCAACGAGCCACAATGGTTGGACACCTCACCTGAATTCCATGATGTAGCGAAGCGTTGGGAAAAAAGGCAGCAAGGATACTTGTACGACCTGGGTTATGTCTTCGCCGTTTTCGTCGAAGCCTTCCCTGATGGTGTAATAGACGGGGTTTTTGCGAAAGTAGGCATTGTAAACCCCAAGTTTCAAGGTGTGCTGCACGTTGCGTACCTTGAAGTAGCGGTTGAACGTGAAATCCAAGCGGTGGTAGTCAGGCAAGCGTCGGTCGTTGAGGGCTTTTGAAAATCGTTGGCTGCGCCTTAGTTCCGTAGGTGCGCTTCCACTGGTTTGTTGGATGATGTCAAACTGCTGCGTGGCCAAGGTGTATGCCGAACCCGAAGAATAAACAAATCCTGCCGAAAAGTCCCAGCGCTGGTTGAATTTGTACAGGAGCTGGAGGTTGAAATTATGCCTGCGGTCGAGCCGGAGCGGGTACCTTTTGCCATTGTTCACCTCCACCCCAAATTGCCGGTCAGTGTACGCGTAGGTGTAGCCGCCCCAGCCGCCCAACTTTCCGTGCTGCATTTTCAGCAGAAGCTCGGCGCCGTAAGCCCATCCCTCCCCAACCGCTATTTGGTCCTGCCAGTTGGTAGCATTGATGTTGTCCAGACCGCCTCCTTGGAAGTAAATGAGGTTCTTGAGGGTTTTGTAGTACCCTTGCACATCCAGCGATAGCCACGGGCGAACCTTGTAAACCATGCCAGTCGAAAACTGCCAGGATTGCTGCGGCTTGGCCCGTTCTGTGGCACTGACCCAAAGGTCTTTTGGCAAGCCAATATTGGTCGGGCTGAGCAAGTGCAGAAACTGCGTGCTCTTGGTTACTGACAGGCTGAAGGACAACCGCTGGTCTTCCCAGAGCCGGAATATTAGCCTCGGCTGCATCGAAAAGAAGTTGTGGCCGTTGACCGAAAGCCCCGAAGCCCGAAGCCCAATATTTGCTGAGAAACTGCTCCCCACCTTGAACTCGTCCTGCACGTAAGCGTCAAATTCATTGGATTCCAACGGTTTCTTCAAGTAGGCCCCAATCGTGTCTCTTGTCTCTGAATTGAAAATACTGAGTTCCTCGAAGCTGATGATGCCCGGCTGAAACCTGTGTTTGGTGAAACTGGTGCCGAAACGAAAACGATGGTTTCTGAAGGTAGCGTAGTCGAAGTCTGTTTTCAACCCAACGTCTTCCACGCTCGATGCGTATTTCAGGAAAAGTGCGTCCCGCAATACACGCTGTTCGTTTGCCAACAATTCAAGGTCAACCAATTCCTCTGAATTGTAAAAATACCGGCTGTACGTGGCAGTGACGTTGGCAAAGATTTTATTGGATATCAGGTGGTTCCAACGCAGGGCAGCCACGTTGTTCCCCCAATTGACCACTTCCTCGTTTGCCACCACGGAAAGCGTGTCATTGAACCAACGGTACTGGTCGTACTTGTCCACGAAGTCGTCCTTCCCTCTGTAAAAACTCAGGTACACCCGGTCTTTCGGGGTGATTTTATAATTTATTTTTGCGTTGAGGTCGTAAAAAAAGTATTTCAGGAAGCCAGCACTATTGGGTGTTTCCCGGATTTTCTTGGTGATGGGTACACTGAAAAAATCAAACAAAGCCCGCCTGCCGGAAATAAACCACGAACCCTTTTGATGGCCCAATGGTCCTTCCAAAGTGGTCTGCAAGGAGCTTGGCCCAAACTCCATTTCGCCTTGCATTTTGTGAAGGTTGCCCTCCTTCGTTTGGATGTCCCAAATGGAGGAGATGCGCCCACCGTATTGCGCCGGAAAATCCCCTTTTAGTATTTTGGCGCTCCTGACGGCGGAGGTGTTGTAAATGGAGTAAATGCCAAGGCCATGCGTGGCGTTATAGACAGTCACACCATCCAACAAAAAAAGGTTTTGGTCAATATCACCCCCTCGAACAGACATTCCGCCGAACCCATCCGCCCCTGTTTGGATGCCGGGCAAGGTATAGGCCAGTCGCAACACATCGGTCTCCCCGCCGAGCGAGGGCATTCTTGCAGCTTGGTCAAGGTTTATCTCGAAGGTGCTGAAAGCGGATTGGAGGTAGGAGGAGTCGTTGAAATAATTGACCACCACCTCTGCCAGTACTTGTGGCCTTAATTGAATTTCAAGGCGTTGGTTGGCCCTCAACGTTAGGCCAAGGGTGTCGTTCTCGTAGCCTAAACTTGAAATTTGCAAATTAGCTGCGCCCTCGGTAAGCATTATGCTGAAATAGCCAAACTCGTTGGTGTAGGTGCCAGTCTTTCGCTTTGCATCAAAGATGGCGGCATTGATGATGCGTTCCCCTGTCTCCACATCGGTTACGAACCCGCTCAAGGTAAACAGCCGCTTGCTGGTCGGGGTCGGCTTCTCGATGATTACGATTTGTGAACCAACCACCTCGTAAGTCAATTCTGTTTCGGCCAGCATCAATGGAAGGACTTTGCCAACTGGCAAATCCACCACCCGAAAGGTCAGGCGTTTTTCTTTGGGTATTATATTGTTGTTGAACGTGAGGCGCACCCCTTGGTCTATCATTGCATAGAGTGCGTCCTTGATGGGCAAATCGTTGACATTCAGGCTAATGCGTTCCTCCAACGGCGATTGGCCGAGGGCTGAAAACGTGGCGAGAGCCGACAGCAGAAGCGTTAACCAGTTTCTAATCATACAGGTTAGGGTACGTTTGGTTCAAAATTAATCCATTCAACCAAACTGACACGCACTTGATCTATAATAGTTGGCGAAACCAATAAAAAATAGCTCAGGCGTGAAGTTTCACCTGAGCTATTTCTTTCCCAAAAAGGACAGGGTTGGTTATTGGCAGCAAACACCTGTTACCACATAGCCGACATCGTTCTTGGCAAATTTCAACTTCGGGCAAGAAGTTTTTAGCGCTTCGATGGCCTCTTCCATTTTGCCTTTTTCGAGGCTGAGGGTTTGCAGGCAATTATTGGGCTGTTCGTTTTTGAGGTCCATCTTTACTCCATAAAGCCGCTCCATTCCGGTAAGTACCGCTGGAATAGTTTGTTCCCTAAAACTGATGGCGCCAGTGCGCCAAGCGTTCGATGTGCCTGATTTGTCGAGGCCCTTTTGCGCCTTGTTGGTTGATTTGTCGAGCCGGAGGAATTCACCAGCACCAAGTTCTATGGTTTTATCATTGGTCTTTAGCGCAACGCTAACCTTCCCTGTTTCCACAAACACTTCAAAAACACCATCATTTGGATAGGAGCGCACGTTGAAGGAAGTGCCAAGCACCTTCACGAATCCAGCCTCAGTTTCAATGATAAATGGCCTATTCTCGTCCCGGTTCACCTTGAAGTGAGCCTCCCCTTGCAGTTTTAGCTTTCTTTCCTTCTTTGAAAAAGCGCCTGGATAGTCCAATTGGCTGGATTGGTTCAGGGTTACTGAACTCCCGTCCTCCAAGGCCAATTCTTTGGTTTCGTTGGCGGGTGTTGATACGGCGGTGGCGCTGGAACTTTCTCCAATTTGGTTTTTGAAAAAGAAAGTTGCTATTAGGAGCAATGCCAAGCCAGCAGCAATGCGCAAGGCAATCTTGGAGGGAGAAAGCCGAACCACCTTGGCCGGTTGGTGTTGGTTCATGCGGCTTTTCAACGCAGCAAGCCCCGCCGCTTCATTGGGATGATAGTCTTTCCTGTAACTACCGGTTGCCTCCCACAGTCTTTTAAGCAAACTGGCGGATTCATGAGGATGTTGCTCATGCCAATGTTGCCAGTCCTTGTTTTCTTTATGAGTCATTTTGTTTGAAGCGTTTCTTTACCGCCAAAATCGTTGGTTTCAATCCAAGACGGTTTTCCAATTTTATTAATCGCATTAGGAGACACGGTTTCCTCCCACTCCCCCTATCTGGCTGCTAAATTCGGTTCGTTTTCCGAGTCAAAATGCAAGCTAAATGACCAAAGCGGATTAGCTATCCCTCAAAAATGGCCCAATTGCCGCTTTTAACATTTTCAACGCTTTGGTCATCTGGTTTTCGACGGTCTTGACGGAGATGTTCAGCTCATTGGCAATCTGTAGGTGGCTCATCTCCCCAAACCTGCTCAAGGTGAACACCAACCTGCACCGCTCCGGCAGCAGGTCAATGGCCGAGTGAATCGAACGTTCAAGGTCCTGGCCTTCCAAATCGAGGGCAATCCCAGCGGTGTCGCTGGCAGCCGAGGCCAATTTGTCCTCATCGTCCCATTTTATTTTCCGGTCCCGGATGAAGTTCAGGGTCTTGTTCACGGATGCCCGCCGCAGGTAGGCACGAAGCGAGGTCGTAACGCTGATTTCGGCCCGTTTTCGCCAGACATCAAAAAAGACCTCCTGTGCCAAATCCTCAGCCGTATGTTCGTCGTTTAGCACCCTCACAATCGTTTGGCACAGGTATGCGTAATACTTGCGGAACATCAGTTCCATGGCCAAGCTGTCATTGGAAGGGAGCAAACCCAAGATGTACTCGTCGGAGTGTTCGTTTTCGAAGGTCACTAATTCAAATTCTATCGGGTAATAACGACTT
This sequence comes from Saprospiraceae bacterium UBA6168, assembly GCA_002435785.1. Classification (GTDB taxonomy): domain Bacteria; phylum Bacteroidota; class Bacteroidia; order Chitinophagales; family Saprospiraceae; genus UBA6168. The sequence goes on from DIUC01000093.1 coordinate 14,930, forward strand.
CAATCTGGCTGCCAAAGTATGACATTTGATTCAAATCCTCGTCTTACCCATAAAATTGTCATAAAGTGACAGGCGATTTAGGAATTTCGCTAAATTTGGCGTTTTATTTTCATAGCTTAAGAAACCGCCTATTTTGAGAAAGGCGGCACTTGGCAAAACGACCGACCACAAGTCCGTGAGAAATTGTCAAAAGCAACTTTGAAACGGGTTAAAATACATTTTTTTGGTTAGAAACTCGGAGCCTGTCCCGAGCATTCGGGATAGGTCTTCGAGATTCGCAAATTCAATTTTTAATGTTTAAATTCATCATCCCATTGACATTGTTGGCGTTGTTCATCCTCCCAACCACCACATCTGGCCAGGAAAACCTGACGGAAAAGGGAGGTTTTGTGCTGAACGCCAGCGAAGAGCACTCCTTCCTGTTTGTACTTTCCAACCAAGCTAAAGACTTGCAGGAACTCCGAACGGGCATCACCAAGTACATGTGGAAGTTCCACCCAAACGACAAGCTGAAAATCACCCAAATTCAGGTGGACGGTGAACTTCAGGAAGTGCCGCTCATTCTGATTTCAGGCTTTGCCGACAAGTCCAAAGCCATGGAATTTTACAATGGGCTGAAGGCCAACCGCCCAGATTTCATGCAAATGGGCATGACCAAGGACTATTATCCCCTATCGAAATCAAACTACGAGAAGGTAGTTAGGGCCAAGTCCTTGAACGGCTACAAGCCGTTTTTTCAGCAGAATTACCTATAATTCGCCACAGAACACCGGCGAGGTTCAGCACCTCGCCGATGTTTTTTTTAGCAGAACAAACACACCAAGCCTTGACCTACCAACAAATTTTAGGCGATTTAAAGAAGAAGAATTTTCAGCCTATCTACTTCCTGCACGGCAGTGAACCTTATTTCATTGATGCGATTTCGGATTATATCGAAGCCAATGCGCTGACGGAGGCCGAGCGCTCCTTCAACCAAGTGGTGCTTTACGGGCGTGACGTGGACCATCTTGCGGTCGTTGACAATGCTCGGCGTTACCCGATGATGTCCCAACATTCGGTGGTCATCGTAAAAGAGGCGCAGGACATGAAAGACCTAAAAGACCTCGAAAAATACGTGGCCAACCCACTGAACTCCACCATTTTGGTGCTGTGCCACAAGCACAAAACCTTCAACACCAATACTAAGTTTGGCAAGCTGCTCCAAGAAAAGGGGGTGGTTTTCGACAGCAAAAAACTATACGACAACCAGGTACCGGACTGGATTCACGACTATTTGAGCCACAAAAAATTGAAGATAACCCCCGGTGCCGCCGACCTTCTGGCAGAGTACCTTGGCACCGACCTTTCCCTTATTTCGCACGAACTGGACAAACTGTCGCTGCACTTGCATTCTGGCACCGAAATAACCGCCGCCCACGTGGAGGAACATGTGGGCATCAGTCGGGAGTACAACATCTTTGAATTACAAAAAGCCCTGAGCAACAAGGATTTGGGAAAGATAGCCCGTATCACCAACAACTTCATCGCAAACCCCAAGCGCAACCCGCTCATCATGGTCGTGGCTTCGTTGGCAAGCTATTTCACAAAGGTTTACCAATTGCATTTCCTTAAAAATGCGCCAGATGGCGAGGTCCAAAAAAAGCTTGGGCTGCGTTCTCCCTACGCCCTAAAGGAGTACCGTTCTGCGCTTCGCCACTTCCCGCTCGCCAAAACGGAACAAATCATCGGCGACTTAAAGACTTACGACCTTAAGGCAAAGGGCGTTGATTTTATCACCACTGGAAAGGAGGATGGGGAGTTGCTGAAGGAATTGGTCTGGAAAGTGGTGAATTGAGACTGGAACGAAAATAAAGAACTTGTGGCGACGATTTGGCGGCAAAGATTCAACATGACTTCAACATAGTCCGCTCATAAGTCCATTCGGGTGTGGGCAATTTCCCTCCAAATACCCCCTATGCCAAGCATCAAATATGCCGAAAACTAACTACTCCCAGTTCCTTTTACAGTTCCTTGCATGGCTGCTTTTCTTCCAGTTCACCCGGTTGGTCTTTGTGTTGTGGAACTTAGAGGAGGTGGCTGGCCTACCGGCTGGTGAACTGCTCCGGCTCCCATTTGAAGCACTGTACCTCGACACCGCAACGGCTTGCTATTTCATGGGCATTCCGTTCTTGCTGTTTGCTGCGGCCATCTTTTCTGAACGAGCAATTTTCCTGACCATCAATCGCTTTTTCACGGCGATATTGGTAGTGGTCGTAAGCATGGTGACCATCGGCGAGCTGCCCATCTACGACGAATGGCACACCAAGCTGAACTACCGGGCCATCAGTATGCTGGGCACGCCATCCGAGGTGGTAAGGACGGCGACGACGGCGCAGTTGGGCTGGGGCAGTTTGGCCATTGTCGCATTGAGCATGGCTGGCATTTACTTGTTTCGGAAAATGGCCATAAAGGATGTGGAGCCGAAACGGAAGCCCTATTATTGGAGCCTATTGTTTTTTATAATCGCCCCTTGCTTGATTGCAATCGGGCTACGTGGCGGCATGCAACAAATCCCGATTCAGGTCAGCGACGCCTATTACTCTCAGCACAATATATTGAACCTGGCAGCCACCAATTCCACCTTCAATTTAATCAGCAGTTTGGTTCATAGCGCAAAGTCAGGAAAGCCATACCAGTTCATGCCGGACGATGCAGCGAATAATATGTTCTCGGAGCTCCATACAGTTGGGCAAGATTCCACGACCAGTATATTGACCACCAAAACCCCCAATATTGTCATGGTTATACTGGAAGGTTGGTCGAGCGATTTGATTAAAAGCAGCGGGGGCTATGAAGGCGTAACGCCTAATATGGAGCGCATGATTTCGGAGGGTTATTTTTTCAATAATTGCTATGCGAGCGGCTATTTATCCGACCAAGGAATGGCCGCCATATTTTCCGCATTTCCGGCACAACCCAAAACCTCCATCATCAAAGAACCCAACAAATACGAGCGTTTGCCGTGTATAAATACGGAACTTAAGCGGCAGGGCTACCATACTTCTTTTTTATTTGGTGGGCAATTGAGCTATGGCAATATCCGCTCTTATTTGTACTTCAATGGTTTCGACCAGATATTGGAGGGCCGGGATTTTGACAGCTCCATTCCGCAGTGCAAACTTGGGGTGGCCGATGAATACTTATACGCCCGACAATTGGAAGAATTGGCGCAGGCGAAAGAACCGTTTTTTGCGGCAATGTTTACCTTGAGTTCCCATTCGCCTTATGATATACCCATGAAAGAAGTGTTGCATTGGGGTGACAAAGAAAAGAGCTATATCAACTCCGTATATTATGCAGATAAATGTATCCATGATTTTATCCAAAAGGCAAAAACCACATCATGGTATGACAGCACCCTATTTGTTTTTGTATCCGACCACGGCCACAATTCCCCAAAGAACTGGGTATCTTACCAACCCGAATACCGCAAAATCCCCTTGCTGTTTTATGGTGAAGTAATAAAACCAGCCTATCGTGGCAAAATTGACAGCCTGGCGGCCGCCCAGACCGACTTGGCCGCCACGCTTTTGGGGCAATTGGGCATAGCTGCTGATAGGTACAAGTACAGCAAAAACCTATTGAACCCTTCTGCCCAACGCCATGCTTTTTACAGTTTCGATGAAGGCTTTTGTTTTCTAAAACCCAAGGGGCAGCTTTGTTGGCACGTGAATAATCAACGCATTGATTTCGAGAAAGCAGAAAAGGAAGCGGATAAATGGCATTTATACCAAGAAGGCCAAGCGCTTTTACAGGTTCTCACGAAGGATTATCATAGCTTTTGAACCGGACTTGGACACGTGGCTTTGCGAATAGTCATGCCAAACACGCAGGCATTATCTTCCCAAAACCTATTCTCCTTTAAACACAGGTTTCCTTTTCTCCAAAAAAGCCGCCACCCCTTCCCGGTAGTCTGCCGTTGAGCCGGCGAGTGTCTGGTATTTGTCCTCCGCCTCCAATTGCTCCGAAAGGATGTTTTCAAAGGTCATGTTGAGGAGGCGTTTGGTGTAGCCAAGGCCCTTGGTGGGCATTTGGGCCAGGTGCTGCGCAAGGGCGAGGGCGGCTTCGTCAAAGCTTTCATCGGGCAAGGTTTTGTAAATCATGCCCATTGCTTCGGCGTCCTTAGCTGCCACTTTTTCGCCGAGCATCATTAGGGCGGCAGCTTTTTGGATGCCAATGAGGCGGGGCAAAAAGTACGAGCCACCGCTATCTGGCACCAGCCCAATTTTGCTGAATGCCTGGATGAAGGAAGCGGATTCCTTGGCAACTGTAATGTCGCAAGCGAGTGCGATGTTTGCGCCAGCTCCAGCCGCCACGCCGTTCACGCCGCATACGATGGGCTTTTCTGTGCCCCGCAGCCGTTCGATGATGGGGTTGTAGTGCTCACCCAAGATGGTCTTGAAACTTGGAGCGCTGGTCGGGTCACTGACTTCCTGAAGGTCCTGCCCAGCACAGAATGCCTTGCCCTCACCCGTCAGGTAGATGGCACGGACGCTGTGGTCATGGGCGCATTGGTCAAGCGTAGCTTGAAGTTCGAGGGCCATCGCCCGGTTGAACGAGTTGAAAACCGCTGGGCGATTGAGGCGGATGATGCCAACGGCGTCGGCGATTTCAAAAAGGATGTTTGTCATGCTGAATTTTATTTGGTGTTTAAAAAAGTGGCCAAAGTGCCAAGTTTGTAAAAATCGAACCATTTCAAACTTGGGCTTTTTGACCTTAAATGATTGACTACCAATCTTTTAATTTTATTAAAAATGTATGCAATTGTAGCTGTCAATCCCCATTTTTCACAAAGGTCATAAGTTGAAAGCAACTTTGTCTCAACATTTTTTCCTTGGTTTCTCAATCGCACCAGATTCTCAATCCCCTGCTCCGTTTTCCGAAGGAAAACATCCACGGACTCCAGCCCAATATGCTCCAACGGATTGTCAATATGAACGATTGGCACCTGCCGCCGGGCCAGTTCCATCCCAAAAAGTGTGTCTTCATGTCCGTACTGCCGCAGGGTTTCATCGAAAAGGATGTCGAGGAACAACTGCTTGGGAATCAAGAAGTTATTGGTCATAAAACTATGGTATGGCGAGCGGCTGCGCTCGGCGGCGGTGCGTTGTTCCCGTTGGCGGCCGTAGTGCCAGTGGAAGTAAAGCGCAGGGTCTGTAGGTGGCAAGTCGGCGTAGCTGCGGCCACCATAAACCAAGCGTTCGGGAGCAGCATGTTGCAGGTAGTTATGGATAAAATCGGGGGAAACGACCCGGCTGTCGCAATCCATGAACAACAGGTAATCGAAGCGGGCAGCCCTGCCAAGTGCGTTGCGGATGGCGGAGCGGCCCAAGTTCTGGGGCATTTCTTGGTAGAGGACGTTGGTCAAGTTTCCTACTTCTTGGTTCTTTTGCTTGAATTCGGAGGATGAACCATCGTCGAAGCAGACAATTTCATAGGCACTGCCAGCTTTTTCGCATTGGCTGTGCAGGTCATTGACCAATGGCCTGACGTCGAAATTGAAGATGGGGATGAGTATGGACAGCATTTTTCAAAAATCATCTTTCAGCGAAAACTGAAAGTTGACTAAAACGTTACCTTTACGCCCGCAAAAATGCACAATTACATGACGAAGCAAACAAAAATTGAGTTTCTGCTCAACGACCCCACGCTCAACCAGCCGCTTCGCAATATTGCGGAGAAAGTTTTCAACAACGAGCGCATCACGCCAGAAGAGGGCTTAATGTTGTACAACGAGGGCAGCCTCGGCTTTGTGGGCGCTTTAGCCAACCACATCCGGGAGCGCAAGCACGGCGACCACACCTATTTCAACCGCAATTTTCACATCGAACCGACCAATCTTTGCGTCTATGACTGCAAGTTCTGCTCCTATTCCCGCCTGATAAAACAACGGGAAGAAGGCTGGGCCTATACCATGGACGAGATGATGGACATTGTGCGAAAGTACGACGGCCAACCCGTGACGGAAGTACATATCGTCGGTGGTGTGCTGCCGCAATATGACGTTCAGTTTTACGCCGACTTTTTCAGGAAAATAAAAGAACACCGTCCCGAACTGCACGTGAAGGCACTGACGCCCGTGGAGTACCACTACATTTTCAAAAAGGCCAAAATCGGTTATGCCGAGGGCATGAAGTTGATGAAGGAAGCGGGTTTGGACAGCATTCCCGGAGGCGGGGCGGAGATTTTCCACCCGGACATCCGCCAGCAGATAGCCGCCGACAAATGCACGGGCGAGCAGTGGCTGGCCATTCATGAAGAGTGGCACAAACTCGGGATGCGCTCAAACGCCACCATGCTCTACGGACATATCGAGGGCTTCGAGCACCGCATCCACCATTTGGAGGAGCTTCGCAAGTTGCAGGACAGAACGGGCGGGTTCCAGACTTTCATCCCGCTCAAGTTCCGCAACCAAGACAACCAAATGTCGCACCTCGAAGAAGTGAACGTGGTGGAGGACCTCCGAAACTATGCCATCGCCCGCATCTACCTCGACAATTTCGACCACCTGAAAGCCTATTGGCCAATGATAAGCCGCAACATCGCACAGCTCTCCCTGTCTTACGGCGTGGACGATATTGACGGTACGATTGACGATACCACCAAGATTTACAGCATGGCCGGCTCGGAGGAACAAAACCCGGCGATGAGCACGAAGGAATTGGTGCAGTTGATAAAAGCTGTTGGCAAGAAGCCGATTGAACGGGATACGCTTTATAATATGGTAAAGGATTACACCAATGAGGTGTTTGAGGAGGATTTGGCTTACAAGGGGTATGTTGCCTTGCCGGTGCTGAACTGATGGCCGGTTCCAGATTTGACAAATTTTGAAAATTTGTCAAATCTCCTAACCAAAGAAAATACGATGAAATTAAAAGTCACCGCCGTCAGCTACCTGAACACCAAGCCGCTACTGTACGGCTTGGTGAAAAGTGGCCTTGCCGAAGAACTCGACCTGCATCTCGACATCCCCAGCGTTTGCGCCAGCAAGCTCGCCAGCGGCGAGGCCGACTTTGGCCTGATACCCGTGGCCGCCATCCCAGAAATGGCCACGCCGCACATCATCTCCGACTACTGCATCGGCACGGTAGGCGAAGTGAAAACGGTCTGCATTTTTAGCGAAGCGCCCTTGGGGGAAGTAACGGAATTGTACCTCGATTTCCATTCCCGCACTTCCGTAGAACTGGCGAAAATCCTTTTGGAAAAACATTGGCGACACTCCCCCACCCTGCTGCCCGCCACCCCGGGGTTTGAGGATAAAATAGGTGGCAACACCGCCGCCCTCATCATAGGTGACCGAGCGATGGACCACTTGGGAAAACACCGATTCACCTACGACCTCGGCGAGGCTTGGTTGGCGCACACGGGCTTGCCGTTCGTGTTTGCAGCTTGGGTTAGCAATCGGCCACTGCCTCCCGACTTTATCGCCCGGTTCAATGAGGCCATGAAAATCGGCATTGAATCCATCCCCCAGTTGATGCTCATCTTACCACAACAGCATCCGGGTTTTGACTTGGAAAAATATTTCACAGAAAACATCAGCTACCAATTGGATAACGCAAAGCGGAAGGCGATGCGGTTGTTCCTCCAGCAGTTGCCCGATGGGAAAATGCCGATTTTTGAGTCAGAAACGGTCATGCAACGTTGATCCGGACAAATCCCAGCCATCTTAACGGCAAAAAATTATCCTTCCTTGACTCTTGGTGTCTTTTGCACACTACATTTGCCGTTCAAAACAAAACGGAATGCTAATCATCGCAGACGGTGGCGCTACAAAGGCCGATTGGGTAATCGTAAAAGACAATGGCGAACAACAAGCCATCACCACCTCTGGCTTCAATCCCAATTATGTTTCCGGGGACCGCATTTCCGAAATAATCCGGCAAGAACTGGTGGAAAGGTTGCCCTTTGAAATCACGGGTACAGTATTCTATTACGGGACGGGATGCTGGGATGCTGGTCGTAGGCAAATCGTGGTGGACGCCATCCAAAGGGAATTGCCAGAGGCGGAAATCAACGGCAGCCACGATATACTTGCAGCGGCCCGTGCCACTTGCGGCCACCGACCGGGCATCGCCTGCATCCTGGGCACCGGCTCCAATTCCGTGCTTTTTGACGGCGAGCAGATAGTGGACAATGTGACCAACCTCGGCTTCCTGTTGGGAGATGAAGGCAGCGGTGCGCAGATTGGCAAAATGCTGGTACAAGCCTATTTTTACCGGGAAATGCCTGCTGATTTGCAGCCCATTATTGAACAAGTTTGCCCCAATGGCCGTAAAGACATCCTTGACAAAGTGTACGCTGGAGGTGTTCCAGCGGCATATCTTGCATCCTTTACCCAGTTGTTTGCGGAGAAGCAAGCACACCCATTCGTAAGGGCTTTGGTGAAAAAAAGCTTTACGGAGTTCCTGACCCGGCATGTTTGCAAGTACATAGGGCACGAGACACTGCCTATCAGCTTTGTGGGCTCTGTTGGCTACCATTTCCAAGCGATTTTGGAAGAAGCTCTAAATGACCTCAACCTAATACCCGGTATTTTTATAAAAAAACCAATTGAGAACTTGGTGAAATACCATTTGCAAAAAAACTAAACCGAATGTTTTTCTGGCTTTCAACCCTCGGAAAGCACCTTCGGGATACAAACTAAAAAAATGAGCAAGAACATCAAAAGAATTGCAGTCTATACCTCCGGCGGCGACGCCCCCGGCATGAACGCCGCTGTGCGGGCCGTAGTGCGCACCTGTGCTTACCACGACATCGAGATTTTCGGCATCACGGGCGGCTATGAAGGCATGATGGACGGCAAACTCAACAAACTCGAAACCCGTGACGTGGGCAATATCATCCAGCGGGGCGGCACCTTCCTAAAGACTGCCAGGAGCGAGCGCTTCATGACACCCGAAGGCAGGAAGTTGGCGGCTGCTGCCCTCAAGAAGCATAAAATCGAGGGGCTGATAGCCTTGGGCGGAAATGGCACATTCACAGGTGCCGACATTTTTTACAAGGAACACGGGATTCCAGTGGTGGGAGTGCCATGTACCATTGACAACGACCTGTACGGCACCGACTACACGATTGGTTTTGACACAGCATTGAACACCGCCGTGGAAGCGGTGGACAAGATTCGGGATACCGCAGAGTCGCACGACCGCTTGTTTTTTATCGAAGTAATGGGAAGAAATTCGGGGTTCTTGGCGCTCCATACTGCCATTGCCTCTGGTGCCACGCTCGTTTTGCTCCCAGAGCAAGAAACTACTTACGACGAATTGGCCAACACCCTGCGCACTTCCGCCAAGCGCAAAAAACTATTCAGCCTCATCATCGTTGCCGAAGGCAACACCTTGGGCAAAACAGAAGAAATAGCGGAGGAACTGAAGGCCAGGGTGGGCGCTTATGATACCCGAGTGACGGTCATCGGGCACTTGCAGCGGGGTGGCTCCCCCTCCGGTGCCGACCGGCTGCTGGCCAGCCGTCTTGGCTCCAATGCCGTGGAAGCACTGATGGACGGACACAAGAGCGTGATGGTAGGCATTGACAACAACCTCATCAAATACACCCCGCTGGGCATTGCCGTGCGCAACCAAAAGGAAATAAACATGGACATGCTGCGCTTGGCCCAGATTCTGGCATTGTAGGTAGTCCCACCGACTGTTCACTTGAGACTTGTCATCTACAGGGCATTGGCCTTTTGCTTTGCAATAGATTGTCCAATCATAAACACCACCAGCGGCACCAACCCGTGCGGCAGCCGATAGACCATTTGGTGTGCCCACTCATGGAGGCTTTCAAGTGGAAAGTCCCAGAAGAAATTGCCGGTTATCCTTGCGAAAGAGGTCAGCAAGCCCCAGATGGCAGCATAAAGCAAGAACCATTTTGACCACTTAAATGGTAAAAAAATGCCAACGGCTACGGCAAAATCCAACCAACCCGCCACCAATAGCAAATTCACGGCAAATACCTCTGAGCAGTGAAGGCTGTGCATGACCATCGTTGTGAAAAGTCCGGGCCGGGGATAATATCCAACGGCATACAAGCCGTGGCAGGCAAAGGTGAGCGCTGTCGCAATCTTCATGGCCAACACCAACCATGCGGGGATGGTAAAATCATTGGAGCGGTCTTGTGTACCTCCTGCATACTTCGCAAAATAAATCAAAAACACCGGGGTGCTGAATTGCAGCGCATACTCCAAAAACTGGCCAGTGCTAAAGAAGAATTCCTTCATGTATAGCAGCGCCAAAAGTACCTGACCGACAACCCCCAACCAAATCGGCCACCGCACCCACCTTGGCATTTTCTCATAAAACAGGCAGGCCACGGCGCAAAGCAAGTAGAATACACCAATTCCCACCATCCATTTCTGAATCGTAGCATCCACGGCGAGGTTGGTCACGTACTCGTTCCAAGTCCATGGGGTGAGCGCTTCTATTGCGGGTTTCATCAACTGGGCGTCCCAAAGCAGCTCCCGATAAGGCGCATCCCAGAAAATATGCTGGTAGGCACGGCCAGCAAAAACGCTGGCAGCAGCAATTTTTAAAGAATGATGAATGATAAATGATGAATGATGAACTTTCAAGGCGTTGATTTTCAGCTATTTGAGTATTAATCCTTCTCGAATTTTGGCCAAATGCAAAAGTAACCTCATTTTGCTGAACCATTTTTGCCAGTAATTGATTTTATGCCGGAATGACGCTCGATTCATCATTAACCATTTATCATTCATCATTTTTTTGCACCATGAATCTCGAACTAATAAAACAGGAAATCACCTTCAAGACTGCCCGAAGCTCCGGCCCCGGCGGACAGAACGTGAACAAGGTGGAAACAAAGGTGGAGCTTCGCTTTGACGTTGCGAATTCCCGCCATTTGGAGGAAGTAGAGAAACAAATGGTGCTGACCAACCTCGCCAACCGCATCAATGCCGAGGGCATCTTGCTGCTCACCAACCAGACGAGCCGCTCGCAACTGAGCAACAAGGAAGCAGCCATTTCAGATTTCGAGAAGCTGATAGTGCAGGCCACGACCCCGCCCAAGAAACGGAAAAAAGTAAAGCCACTAACCGCCGACCGGGAAAAACGGCTTTCCACAAAAAAACAGGACAGCGAAAAAAAATCATTTCGCAAAAAGGTCTCTTTTCAATTGGAAAGGGACCTTTTTTTTGATAGGACACAGATTTAACGGATTAAACAGATTTGAACTGATTATTTATCTGTGTTAATCAGTTCAATCCGTTAAATCAGTGTCCTATCCCATGTATATACGCTATCCCCCCTCACCCTCCGTTTCCGTCGCTGCCATCACCGATAGGTCGAATTCAGCCGACATCGTACCCATATTTTTCACCACGAGGAAACCCATGCCCGGTGCCCAGCCCGCTTCGGCGGCAGTGGTCTCGATGGTTTCGTTCGACTGCACGGTGATTTTTAACGGATTGTCCAAGTTGGTGCCATTGGCCACGAAGAAAAACTGAAGGTCCACCAGCCCCGACTGGTTCATGAAATTGCAAGTGGCGTTCGTGCTGATGACCAATTTCTTGGGCAATGTAACCAGGAAACTGGCGCCAGCTTCTACGGTGCCTTCCGATTGGAACATAAAATCCTCATCGCTCACGTTTTTGCGCAGCAGGCTTAGGTCATAGAAATTTTCTACCATGGACAGGTTCTGGCGGTACTTGACTTTTAGCTTGCACAGGTTATCGTCCAGCAAGTTTGCCAGTTCGACCCGCATTTCTTCTAATTCCGTGCTCTTAACATCAACTTTATCATATTGCGATTGCTGCGACTTGCGTGCTAAATGTACTTCTGCTACTTTAGCGTCAACCGTTGTTTTCAATGCGGCCAGTTGCGTGTAATTGCTCAGCGTCTCGCTAAGCGCATCCAAAGCCGCCAAGCGGTCTTCATAAGGGTCACTGGTAATGGCCATCCTGCCACCTGGGAAGATGGCAATATAAGTAGGTGTGCGCACCGGAAAATAATAAGTGACCTGACCTTCCCAAAAATCCAACACTGTGTCATTGATTTCATCCAAAAGGTTTGTCCATTCCTTTGTATCGCCCTTGCCGATGCCCTTGCCGCTTTCCCACTGCGTTATCAGCAGGTTATAGGCCAGCTTCTTTGGGTGCGTGATGTCATACATGGCCTCAATCTCCGGGTCATCGTCCTTGGCAATTTCCAGCTTGCGGTCGTGGTCGTTGATGATGAGGCGCATTTTCTTCTTGGACTTTTTGGTGGCATTGTCAAACAGGTTGCTCAATGGCGCCCATTCTCCTTTTTTGCTCATGATTTGGTCATTAGTTTAAATAGAAAGCGGTCAGGTGGTACTTGGCAAAACGGGGTTTTAGCAAGCTACTATTCCGCACACTGGCAATATCGCCAAATGATGTATTTTAGTACGCAGGCGTTTTTGCCGGGGTTTCAGTATTCAAGAAAATTTTTTTCAATTTCAATATTTGACCTAAACACAGCTAATTGACCGCTTGACCTGCCGTCAAAAAAATACGTTGGCAGTTCAACAACGCCGTCAGGAGCTGACCGCCCCGTTTTATGGCTTTAAAGGTATTCTGCACGTGCAGCATGACATTCTAAACGTTCAGAATGGTGTTCTGCACGTGCAGAATGCCATTCTGAATGTTTAGAATGCCGTTCTGCACGTGCAGAACGTCATTTCAAGCATTGAAAAAAGCGGTCTGCACGTGCGGATTTGTATTTTAAAGGCTTGGAATGGTGGTCGGAAAGTGTGGAAGGGGGTTTGGGGGGTTGGGTGGGGGTTTTGCGGGGATATCGCCAATTTGCCACAAGTGTCGCTTCGCTAAATTCTTGCTGGAACTTGTGCGCTATTGTAGTTTCTTATATTGTGGGTAGATTGGAGGGGTGAAAGACTTGCGGCAACGGGTTCAATTCTTTTGCAGTCATTTTTTTTTACTTTATTTCAATAAAATTTTTGAATACACCTATATACACCTTCTTTGATACACTTGAGTTGTATTGATATTTAGAAAATAAAAGATAGTAACCTGTCCGACCGGCCCTAACCCTTTTAATACCATTACCTTCAATATAATTTTCAAAGTCGTTCTGTGTCGGGTTAGTTACAACAAATAGTCCCACCACAACAGCAAAACCAATTAGTATCTTATTTTTTTTGTCTGTTTTCATGTCAATTTATGTTTAGTGAGTAAATATTGTCAATCAGTTAAATGTAAAGGCGAATTCAATATTAAAGTTCTTACTCTTGATTAGGTTTTTGTCACACCATTTATTTAAGAAAAATGATTTTTCCTCTGGAATATCCATAATTGCTTTCGAGTATGAGTATTGCTTCGTCATAATTTGCATATTCGTAGCAATATCTCGTCTCTATGTAGATATTTTGACCTCTAACTTCATACAAGTTAGAATTTTTTCTTGTAACTTCAATCTGATATTTGCCTTCATCCAGCTTTACAGTTGAGAGGATATATTCAACTACTTCGCCCAAATTTTTCAATTCCCCGTCATCAGTAAGAACTGTTATCCCATTATCTGGTTCTGTAGCTTCATAAATATTTTTCACATCACATTCTGTCTGTCCCAAGCAGAATATTGGCATGAACAAAACAAGCAGTATGTAGATATTCTTTTTCATTTTAGTTGAGTTTTAGCCTGAATTTGTTTCTAATGTGTTGACTATAATATTGCCCAAAAGAACTTGCAGCCTTGAATTCATTCCAGAGTTCTATTGGTAAATTTTGGTGTACATACACATCGTTTTCGATTGTCTTGATTGTAAAAAATCCTGTTTTGTTATCGCAACTAAAAAACTTTGCCTCACTCAACCAAGAACTTTTGGATGTATTTACTTTGTCTGTAAATTCAAATTTCGACTGATTTATTAGTTGTAAGGCTGATTCGTAGCTTACAAAACTTTTTGGCAGAGTTTCACAGCTCTGCGAGTTGCAGTTGGCAAAGGTTGACAAAAACAACAATAAGATAAATATTTGCTTCATGTTAGAATTCATTTTTTAAATCATCAATTGCTGATTCCACATCAGAAGTAGCTGATTCAATATCGTTTATGTTATCTTCCCAATTTTCGACTCGAAAATCATCAACTTCTCCTCGCAAGGAGGAAATATCTGATTCAAGTTCGTTTGCATAATTTTCAAGAGCAGAAATCTTACTTTCTAATTCTTCAGTTTCCGATTCACATTCTGTAAGTTTTTCTTCTAACTCTGATACTTTTTCTTCCAAGTACTGCACCCTGTCTTCCCCACAGCCAGTAGATAAAATCACAACAAATAGAATAAGTTGTTTTATTTTCAACATAGTTATTCTTTTAAGTATTTTTTCTGATTTATTATGTCTATTCAAATTTTGGCTTTCTAAGATGCTAATTTTGAAATGACACTATTTAAGTCTTCAATGACTAAAATTCCAGTCGCTCTGTAATCTGTGTGTAGGTCGTACAAAACAATTATCTCAAAATCTTTGTGAGCGGAAAGAATGTCAGAAGTTGACTTATCCCAATAAATTCTATCAATAATTGTTCCGTCATGTTTCCTGTTTGAAGGCACAATTACAAGATGAGAAATCGTGTGCTCTCCGATTTCTTCGCCAATCAAGTGGTCGTACTCTTTGACTTTTTCAACTGCTTGGTTGTAATTCATTTTTCATTTTATTTTTTCTTATTGCACAGAACGTGAGCATGGACGCTGTGCTGCCCTGCGTTGGCTTTGAGTGTTGGGCTTGGGCAGCATAGGCGACCATGCATTGTTCTTGCCTTTTTATTTATCGGTTCATTGTGGGTTTTCGTAGGGATTTATTTTCTGCCATGTTCACTATTCCACGTTTCTAATTTTTTATCAAAGCCTTCGTTGAAAATATTTAAATCAAAAACTCTTCTTTCATTATAATTTCTTGAAGAAAAATATGCTGTGTTAGCAAAAAGGTTTTCTTTGCCTTTTATTTTTTTCTTATAAAAATTTTCTGAACAAACCCAATTCTCACATTGGAAGAGCATTAGGTTAGTGATTTTTCGTTGAACTCTCTTTTCAGTCTCTTTAAAAAAAGAATTAAAATACCCTTTCACTTTACTTTCATCTTCTTTTGTGTATCCCATTAATAAAACGGATTTTCCTTTGTATGGAAAAAGAGTAATGAAAATAGATGAAAGCCTATCTAAATCCCTGCCTCCATTTTCCATTTGGTACTTTTTTATTTCATTTGAAGTTTCAAAGTCGTAAAAAGATGATAGAATTAATTCAACTTTTTCTAAAATCCTATATTTAAAAACAAAGGATTCAGACCCTTTGTCAATATCGCTCCAAATTAGGTTTTTAATAAAATCTAAATCTTGAACTGCTAACTTCGTTGAATCAATAGTTTTCCTGAATTGGCTTTTAGCAAATTCATCATCCGATTTGTCAATTAGGCAGGTGAATTGGTCAATACCAACCATTTTTCTGAATAATTCATTGTAGAATGTCCTAACAGTAAACAACAGGCATGATTGATAATCTTCAAAATTAATTTCTTCTTTTTCAATCTTCGAGAAAAGGTTCGTGTCATGTTCGTTGCAAAAGCAATTGAACGAGAAAACCTCGTTTATTCCAGTTCTTTTAGGATGAAAAGATGGTGACTTAAAAGGGTTAACTCGAATTTCCCAAAGGTGATTATCTTTTGCAATAGTGGATAGAATTCCATTTTTTTGCAAAATGTGGGAATTGATTGAGTTCCCAGAACAGTTTGGATGAAAGCATTTTCTAATTTTCGAAATCGCTGCTTTCTTGCATTCTACGAACTGTTTACTATTTTCAATTTCTTCCTTTTTCATTTCATTGTAGTTGTTCATTGAGGTCAAATTCTTTTAAAAATCTTCAACTATCTGCCAAGCCAAAGTGGTTATTTTTTTTATTTTTTTATTTTTTCTTTTTCAGTTGGCAAGAACTACTCCACTCCCGAAAACGAGTAAGTAAAACCCGCATTGCGCCTTTTACTTACTCGTTCTCAGAAAAGCAGCCAATACCATGAAAGACAGCTCCAACTCAGTAAACTACCAAATCGCCATCATCCATTTGTTTTTTAAGTTCTCCCCTAGTATGCTTCGTAAACCCCAGCGCTCCCTTCCGCCGGGCAGTGTGTAAATCAACAGCCGCTAAGGTAACACGGTATTTTTATCTCCCAATACATCGCATAAAAAAATTGATAAAAATCAATCAATTTCCCCCGCCAGCGCAGGGTCTTCCCATTACGCTGTCGCTGGTTAAGATTTCCTGACTGGAACCAGCCTATTTTGATTAGAACCAGCGCCAAGCCTTCTCTCACGCTCTCTCACCCTCTCACCCTCTCACACGCTCACTTCTCTCACCCTCTCACCGCTCTCACCCGCTCACATTCTCACTTCAAAATTCCCCGCAACCGATGTAGCTTTGCACCCGAATCGGAATAAACTTAAAGGTCACCCCTTTGTTATTTGCGAAAAAATTCGAACCATGTTCCTAACAGATAAAACCGACATGACGCAGTACGAAACGATGCCAACAAATGGTGAAGCCAACAAATTCAAGCTCAACACCATCACCGAAGCTGTCGAGGACATCCGCAACGGCAAGGTTATTATCGTTGTGGACGACGAAGACCGGGAAAACGAAGGCGATTTCATCTGCGCCGCCGAGTGCGTCACCCCGGAAATCATCAATTTCATGGCCACGCACGGGCGTGGTCTTATCTGCACCCCAATAGAAGAAGACCGGGCCGAGGCGCTTGGCCTCCGCATGATGGTACCTGAAAATACGGCGCTTCACGAAACTGCATTCACAGTCAGCATTGACCTGATTGGGCAGGGCTGCACGACGGGCATCAGCGCCTATGACCGAGCCACGGGCATCCGGGCACTTGTAAATCCTGACACAAAGCCAGAGGACTTCGCTCGACCAGGCCATATCTTCCCCCTTCGGGCAAAAAAAGGCGGTGTGTTGCGCCGCACGGGGCATACCGAAGCATCTGTTGACCTCGCCCGAATGGCAGGGTTCAATCCTGTTGGCGTTTTGGTGGAAATCCTGAACGAAGACGGAACGATGGCCCGTTTACCTGAATTGGTGAAAATTGCGGAGCGATTCCATCTGAAAATCATCAGCATCAAAGACCTTGTGGCCTACCGAATGGAGACCGAGCGGCTTATCAAGCGGGAGTTTTCCATGCCGTTCAAGAACCGTTTTGGCGAGTTTCAACTCATCGCCTATTCGCAAGTGCCTGGCGGCGATACGCACCTCGCCATCATCAAGGGAATCTGGCAGCCCGACGAACCCGTGACTGTGCGGGTACATTCGAGCATGGAGGGCAACGACCTCCTCAGCATCCTCCTCGACGACTCCGGTTTCCGGCTGGACAAGTCGCTGGAGGCAATTGCAAAGGAAGGTAAAGGCGCCCTCGTGGTCATGCGCCATGGCGACAAAGACCTCTCGCTCATGGCCTGCCTTCAGCAAATGGCCACCAATTCTGACCATTCGCCCAAGCCCTACCGGGGCCGCCGCAACCAGGAGGTGGAGCAGCGGGATTACGGCATCGGGGCGCAGATACTGCGTGACCTCGGCATCTCCAAAATCAAGCTGCTTACCAACAACCCGACCCGAAGGATTGGGATGATTGGGTTTGGGTTGGAGATTGTAGAGGTGGTAGGGGTGTGATTCGATTTCGGATTTCGGATTTCGGATTTCGGATTGCGGATTACGGATTGGGAGACTGCGAAAATGCCCATGATGAGCATTTTTTTACTACAAGGAATTCGATAATTCATGCAACAAAACGGAATTAACCAAACTTGGCTTGAAAACCAATCCGCTTGGATTGCCGATTATTGCGAAGGCCGCAAGTCCTTTATCTATGGCTTGATGCCTCAAACAGCCGTCAACCTGCCCATAACCCAAACTATTTCCATCTTAAAAAACCGCCTCGGAGAAGAAGTTTTTCAAAATACAATTGACCCAAACATTGTCAATTACCACCGCCCCCCCAATCCGCAATCCGCAATCCGAGAATCCGCAATCGCTAACCTCGTTGGCATCAACGTGCGCACCATCCAGTCCTTTTGGAATGTGGTGAAATATGCCTTGACCATCCCCGCCAGCCAGAGCGCAATTCACCTGCTGCCGATTTGGGAACCGGGCGTGGTGTCGAGCTTGTACGGCATGGCCAGTTGGAACATCAACCCGGAGTTTTTTAGCCAAGAACTGTACGAGGCGTACCCGCACTTGGACACCGTGGAGCGGCAACTGAAAGCCTGTGTGAACCTGCTCCATGCAATGGGAAAAACGGTGGGCATGGACGTGATTCCGCACACCGACCGCTACTCGGAAATCGTGTTGGCAAACCCACATCTTTTTGAGTGGCTGCTTCGCAAAGGGGTTGAAATCATTGACCATAGCAACGATTTGCACGAAAAAGTGCAGGTTGCCATCCTTGATTTTTTGAAGAAAAACGGCTCAAATGGCGTGAACTACCCCATTGCGGCAGCAGATTTTTTCAGTGAAAATTTTGGCGAAGCCAACCGCATACTCGCCCTATTTGGGACAAAAAGCGATTACCACGGTCGGAGCGAGCGACGTGCAGCACTGATGGATTTCCTGTTCCGGCAGGGCTACGAACCTGCCCCTGCCACCATGGCCCCACCCTATCGGGGGCTTCGGGTGGACGACCGCCCCGAAGCATGTACCATTGACGACCAAGGCCGGGACTGGCGAGACTATGCCATCATTCACCCAACCCCGGAGTCGAGGGTTTTCGGGCCGCTGACCCGCTTCAAGTTCTACGAAAATAAGAATGATAACGCCGATTGGGAAGTGGATTTCGAGCAGCCACGACGGGAAGTTTGGCATTATTTCACCGAAAAATACGCCGAGGTCGCCCGTGAGTACGGCTTTGATTTCATGCGGGGCGACATGAGCCACGTGCAAATGCGGGCCGAGGGCACACCCGCACAGCCAGATGAATTTTACGACCCACTCGGTGCGGTGAAGCGCCGCATCCAGCAAGACAACCCCCGGTTTTACTACTTCGCCGAGAGCTTCCTCGCCCCCGCCAATTCGTTGGCCTACGGCGATGAGGTGGACCACCTCGAAGCTGCCGGGGCGGATACCACCCTCGGCGATTTGCAAAGCATGGTCGTCGGTTCGCCAGCGTTTTTGCAGAATTTCCGGCTCTACCTTGACATCAAGGACATCCGCCGGGTGACACCCTGCTTCACCATGATGACAGGCGACAAGGACGACCCCCGTTTTGACAAGTTTTACAGCGGGGGAAATGAGGCCCGGTTCTTCATCGGACTCTTCCTACCCGACATGCCAAGTTACATGGGGCTGGGTTTTGAGTGCCGTGACCTGCACATTGCGCCAGCACCAAACGAGCATTACACGAAGCTGTACGTTTTCAAAATCGGGACAGGGCCGAAGGCGACGTACGGGCCGTACCAGTGGGGGAAGAACGAGGCGCTTTTTAGCAACTTGTTGAGAATCAGGGAGTTTGCGGAGGATTTTTTACCAAATATCGAAAACTGTACGACCCAATGGCTGCTGCCACCGGATGCAACGGGGCATAAAAAAGTGATTGCTTGGACGTTGGTGGAGCAGCCGGAATTGGTTTTTGTGGCGAACCTTGACATTGACAACGAAGTAAAAAATGTAAAAATCCCGAACCCAGCAATGGGGCAAACTGGTTGCCAACTACTTTTTTCTACGAAAGAAAAAATGGGCGACATTTTGATTTTCAATGAGATGAACTTGCATTTGGAGGGTTTGGAGGCTGGAGAATGTAGGGTTTACCAATGCCATGATTAACTTCGCCTCCCATTTATAATTCAACATTTATCATTAAAAAAATTGCACCTATCCGATATCCTCACCCACCTCGGCGAAGACCGTGAAAACTACTTCAATGCCGTCTCGCCGCCCATTATCCAGAGCAGCAACTTTGCGTTCCCCAGTTTAGAGCAGTTCCGAAAGGACGTGACCGACGAACTCGCAAACCATATCTACACCCGTGGGAACAACCCAACGGTGGAGATTTTGCGGAAAAAACTGGCGGCACTGGAAGGTGCAGAGGATGCCCTCGTGGTATCCAGCGGGGCAGGCGCTACGGCAATGGCGATGCTGGCCAACCTCAAATCAGGCGACCACGTGGTTTGTGTCAATAATCCTTATTCTTGGACGAAGAACTTGTTGGCTAACTTCCTGCCCCGCTTTGGCGTGAGCCATACTTTCGTGGATGGCACGGACGTGGCGAACATCGAGGCGGCCATCCAGCCGAACACGACGTTCCTATACTTGGAAAGCCCGAACACGATGACTTTTGAGTTGCAGGATTTGCAGGCTTGCGCAATATTGGCGAAGCGCCACGGCATCGTCACGATGATTGACAACAGCAATTGTACCCCGCTCTTCCAGCGCCCGCTCGAACACGGGATTGACATCGTGATGCACACCGGGACCAAGTACCTCAATGGCCATAGCGATGTGGTTTGCGGGGTCATTTGCAGTAGTTCGGAGATGATTCGAAGGATTTTCCAAACGGAAATAATGACCCTCGGCAACATCATCGGCCCGCATGATGCTTGGCTGATTATCAGGGGATTGCGCACGCTGGAGCTTCGGGTAAAGCGCAGTTACGAGAGTGCCACGAGGATTGCCCATTGGCTGGAAAGCCACCCGAAAGTGGAGCGGGTGTTGTTCCCGTTCTTGCCTTCGTTTCCACAGTTTGAGCTGGCGCAAAAGCAGATGACAGGCTGTGGCGGCCTCATCACCATTTTCCTTAAAACGGATTCCATGGAGCGGGTCGAGGCATTTTTCAATCGGCTGAAACGCTTTCTTTTTGCCGTATCTTGGGGCGGCCATGAGTCGCTGCTGGTGCCGATGGCTGCGTTCTATGGCGTGCCCGGAAGAGACAACCCGCCCTACCCTTTCACGTTGGTTCGGCTGTACATCGGATTGGAAGACCCGTCCTGGCTGATGGAGGACTTGGCGCAGGCGTTGGAGGTGGTGTGAAAGGTTTACACTATCATTGCGGAAGCCTGAACAGCTTTACGACCTGTATTTTGCCTTCTGCATTCATTTTCAGGAAAAGGGAATCAGGGGTAAGTTCGAGTATCTGCACCGATTTTTCGGTGGAAGCTTCATTGACCGTATCCAAGGTGAGGAGCAAATTGCCATTGACCGAGAAAGTGCCGGCTTCTCGGTAATTGAGGGTACTCCGATAATGGTAGTAGCCATTGTTGAAGAACTCAAACCCAACCTCTGCAGGCGACACAGGTATCGGCATGTCGTCTTCCAACAGGGCTGATGCCTGCCATTTGCCCACAAGTTTTTCTTCCTGCATATTAGAGCAGGCAAACAACAGAAAAATGACCGCTATCACCCCCATCCAACTCAATCCTTTCATATTTGCTCATTTTGGCCGTCAGCCATGTAATATTGGGTACAAGAACAAAAAGGTCAAAGCACCGGCCAGGAAGCCAATGAAGGCTAACCAAGCGATATTCTTTAAATACCAGATAAAATCTATCCGCTCCATGCCCATCGCTGCCACACCAGCCGCCGAGCCGATTATGAGCATACTGCCACCGGTACCAGCCGTAAATGCTATCAACTGCCAAAGCTTGTCATCCATCGGGAATTGGTCCATCGGGTACATGCCCATGACGGCGGCCACGAGCGGCACGTTGTCAATAATGGCAGATAGTACCCCAAGCAGGATGACCACAATATCCGTGTTTGGCACGGCTTGTTGGAGGTGCTCGGCCATGGACATGAGCAGCCCGACCGGATGGCCATCGGCGTGGGTCGTGCTTACCACCGACTCAAGGGCTGCCACCGCCAGCAAGATGCCGAGGAAGAACAAAATGCTCGACATTTCAATCTTGCTCAGGGCATACCGGGCGCTGTACAAGTGTTTGCGTTCTTCATAAAACTCGTCGCCGGGATGGATGAACTCGGAGGCGAACCACACTACCCCAAGCGAAACCATCATGCCCATGTACGGGGGCAGGTGCGTAAGCTGCTTGAATACTGGCACAAAAACCAAACCTGCAATGCCCAAAATCAACATTGCTTTGCTGCTCAAAAGTTGCTGGCGTTCCTCGCTTGCAGTAACGTCACCGCTACCCAAATGCACATTGCCCCGAAAAGTGGGCATCAGTGATGCGATTAACAATGGTAGTCCAAGGCATACAATGGACGGAAGAAAAACATCTTCTATCAAACCGAGTGAAGATACCTTTTTGCCAATCCAAAGCATGGTGGTAGTGACATCCCCGATGGGCGACCAAGCCCCGCCTGCGTTGGCAGCGATGACTACGAAGCTGACGTACCAAAGCCGCTCCTGACGGGTGGGCACCAATTTGCGCAGTAGGGAAACCATGACGATGGTGGTGGTCAAGTTGTCGAGTACCGAAGAAAGGAAAAAGGCGATGATGCAAATCAGCCAGAGCAGCTTTACCTTTTTTGTGGTTCGGATTCGGTTGGTGATGACGGAGAACCCACGATGCAGGTCAACCAACTCCACAATAACCATAGCACCGATGAGAAAGAACAGGATTTCGGCGATTTTACCGACATGGTGCAGCAGGACGCCCTCAATTTCGCCACCTTGGTGTGCAGCGTCAACAACCCCGAGGCCACTTAGTGCAATAATGGCCCAAAGCAGCGACCCAGTTAAAATGGCGGGCACGGTTTTGTCCAATTTCAAGGGATGTTCCAGCACGATGGCTGCGTAACCGATGATAAAAATGACGACGATTGTAGCAATCATGTTTGAAAAAATTGAAGTAGCAATGTTCCAAAATCCGGCGAATTTCCATGGTTCCATGCCCGTTTGAGCATAAACGTGGCGAATTTAGGCTAATCTATCATCCCACCTATTTTATTGTTGTTTTTTTTGAAAAGGCGTGATTCCGACTTGGTTGAAGGGGCCAGCTCGTTCATCTTCAAAGGGAAGGATAGTACTTGACCAAATCTTAATTTAGATTGCCATTGCAAGCATAAAAAAGGAAATGACGCTAATTTGCCGCCGAAACATCAAATCAAACCAGCAGTTTAGGCGTACATTTGCCCAAAAGCAAATACAAACATACCTCCCGACCGCTATGGCAAACAGATACTCCCGCATTTTCTTCGCCTCCGTACTACTTGGCTTGGCTTTTTTAGGTTGCCAATATTTCTATCAAAAGCATTTCAATCAAAAAGAACAGCGCACTTCCGGTGCCTACGAGGCGCTCAACTTATTGGGCAGTGCACGTATTTATCCATTTGAAAAAATGCCCGGAGCAGCCTACTTTCAAGCATGGCGGTTTTTGGGTGAAATGAAACCTGCCGAATCCGTGGCCCGCAGCACCGACCCTTGGGAAACACTTGGCCCACACAACCGGGCAGGCCGTACCCTCAAATTGGCCTTCAATCCACAAAATCCGAACACCCTGTACGCTGGGTCGGCGAGCGGTGGCCTGTGGCGCAGCTACACTGGCGGCGTCGGCAATACCGCTTGGCATCAAGTGCCGACTGGGTTTCCCGTCCCAGCAGTTGGCACCATAGCCTTCCCGCCAAATGATTCGATGACTATTTTCATTGGCACGGGGGAGGTCTATAACCACCAAGCCGCTGGCACGGGCGGGGCCTACCGCAGCACCCGTGGGAGCTACGGCATCGGCATTTTGCGGAGCAAGGATGGCGGTGCCACTTGGTCAAAGAGCCTCGACTTTACCCACGACCAAAACAAGGGCGTTTGGGACGTGGAAGTGGCCCCTTCCAACCCCGCCATTGTCTATGCTGCCACCTCCGATGGGGTCTATAAAAGCACCAACGGCGGTGACGCATGGACGCTTGTTCACAATATAGTGCTGGCCAACGACCTCGTCGTGCACCCCACCAACCCCGATGTGGTGGTGGTGGGCTGCGGCAACCAAAGCTCGCCAGGCTATGGCATTTACCGCACCAGCAATGGGGGCACCAATTGGACGAAAATCACGACGGGGCTGCCAACTGTTTTCAACGGAAAAGTCATGCTCGACCGCTCGCCAAGCGCCCCGGACGTGGTGTACGCCAGCATTGGCAATGGCCTCAGCTCGGCGGAAGGTGCAAGTTGGTTGTGCCGCTCAAACGATTTCGGGGCCACATGGTCCATCCAAACAACGACGGATTACTCCAAATGGCAGGGCTGGTTCTCGCACGATGTTGCGGTGCACCCTACCAACCCGAATGAATTGGTGGTGGTCGGAATTGACGTTTGGCGCTCCAGCGATGGCGGACTCAACATCGAGCAACGCAGCCAAAGCACCAACGGCGGCATCGGGTTCACCAATGCGCCGATAGAAGGGCCAGATGGTGGGCCGGAGTTCGTGCATTCCGATGTACACGACGCCGTCTGGCACCCGACCTTGCCCAATGTTTTCTATGTGGCCAGCGATGGAGGTGTACACCGCTCCACGGATGGTGGCATCACTTTCCAAAGTGCAAGTGGACGGATGCAGACGGCGCAGTTTTACAACGGGTTCAGCAATTCGGCCACGGACGAGTTCTTCTGCATGGGTGGCCTACAGGACAACGGCACCATCCGCCTAAACCCCGCCATAGACCCGGTGACGG
Organism: Saprospiraceae bacterium UBA6168; assembly: GCA_002435785.1. Lineage (GTDB taxonomy): Bacteria > Bacteroidota > Bacteroidia > Chitinophagales > Saprospiraceae > UBA6168. The sequence continues at coordinate 39,567 of DIUC01000093.1, forward strand.
GTAGCACTGTGACTTGGCGGCGGCTGTTCGGCGGCGATGGGGGTTGGAGCGCCATCAACCAACAGAACGACCAGTTCAGCTACCTTTCCTGGCAGACCCTGAACATGTTGAAATCGTCAAATGGAGGCAACGGTTACAACAGCCTCGCACCTCCCAAACAAAACCCAATTGCCTTCATAGCACCGTTTGCATTGGCACCCTCAAATGGCGATGTGGTCTATGCTGGCTCTGCTATTGTGGCCAAGTCCACCAATGGCGGCGACACCTGGACGACCACCAACAACGGGCAACCGCTTGATGGCAACCCGTTGTTGAGCATCGCCATTTCCAATCAAAACCCCGATGTGGTATATGTTGCTTCGGCCCCTTTCAATGGCAATCCAGGCCATGTTTTCGTGACCCAAAATGGGGGCAACAGTTGGCAAAACGTGACTGCCGGGCTGCCTAACCGCTTCATACTCGACCTGGAGGTGGACCCCAGCAACGATGCCGTGGCATTTGCGGCCATTGGCGGCTATGGCTCCGGGCACTTGTTCCGCACCAGCGACTTCGGTGCAACTTGGGAGGACATCAGTGCCGGACTGCCCGACCTGCCGACCAGTGCCATCGCCATTGACCCGCTTTTCCCCAACAACCTTTATGTAGGCAACGACCTCGGCGTTTTCTCGTCCGTTGATTATGGTGCCACTTGGCAAACATATTTGGAGGGGTTGCCAGAAGCGATAATGGTCTTTGACCTGAAAATATCGCCCGCCAACCGTATGCTCCGGGCCGCTTCGCATGGCAGCGGTGTCTATCAAAGGGCATTGCTCGAAACGCCCTACGTGAGCGCTGACAAAGTGGATTTTGGTGAAAAAATCCAGCTGGAAATCTTTCCGAACCCTGCCTCGACAAAGGCGTCGTTGCACTACCAACTGACTGATAAACAGTTGGTTACGGTAGAAATCTTGGACAACGGGGGCAGGCTTTTCAAAACGGTGTTATGGGAGTCGCAACCTGCTGGAACCCACCAGATTGGGCTTCCCATCAATGAGCTGGCACCTGGGATTTACTACTGCCGATTAAAGTTGGACAAGGCTTTTGGGGTAAAAAAATTGGTGGTGCAACGGTGATTGCTTCGGGTTAAGGCAAATGGGTGTTGAAATCAAATCAATCAAACCTCGTGAAGGTTGGATAAATTCCTTCTTCCAATTTGGCTCGGATTTGGCGTTTTGCCCAGCAAATGGATAATTTTGCCAAATGGCTAAAAAAGCACAAATCCAAAAAAACATGGCCCGGCTTCTGACGCTTCTCCTAATGATGCTGCTATTGGGTGCCCACCACCCGCCAAAAGAGCCGGCATATTACCAAACAAAGGCGTTACCCGGCGATGGGGTCTATTCCATGCTTCGCCGCTATAGCCTTGACCGAAACTCCTGCAACATAGCCAAGTTTTACGCCCTCAATGACCTAAAGGCTGGGGCAAGCCTAAAGGTGGGGGGAACCTATTCGTTGCCCATTCTCCTTTATAGTTTCGACGGAAAAACCATTCGCTCTTCGGTAAATATCAAAGACTGGAAAACCGCAAAGGACATAGAAACCTACAATGACCTGATGCTGAAGGACGGCTACCGGAAGGAATCCTTCAAGGTGGACAAGCAACTTTGGGTACCCTATCATTTGCTAAATTGTCCGGATGAGGATGTGCAAAAAAGCAAGCTCGACGAAACGGCATCGAACGGGGAGGTAAACCTCGCCGTGGAGCCTTCCGGCAATCGTCGGTTCCCCATTTTCGGCAAAAAGTACGAGCATGTCCCGCTGAAGGACAACTCCTTGGCGGGCAAGGTTTATTACATCGAAAGCGGTCATGGAGGACCAGACCCCGGGGCGATGGCCCAGGTGGGCAAGCACACCGTTTGTGAGGATGAGTATGCCTACGATGTGGCGCTTAGGGTAGTGCGAAAGCTCATTGAGCATGGCGCCACCGCTTACATGATTACCCGTGACCCCAATGATGGTATCCGGGATGCCGAGTACCTAATTTGCGACAGCGACGAGGTGGTTTGGGGGAATGAGTCCATATTCAGGGGGCACAAGCCAAGGCTTTTTCAGCGCTCCGATGTCATCAACACCTTGTTCGAGAAGCACAAAAAACAAGGCGTGGAGAACCAAAAGCTCATTGTCATCCACGTGGATTCCCGTGGCAAAGGCCAGCAAACCGACCTCTTCTTCTACTACCACCCAGAGGACAAACAGGGTAAGATACTGGCCAAGACCATGCACGAGAGCATGGAAACCAATTATCGGAAAGTCAACAAAAAAAGGGGCTACAACGGCACGGTCACGGCACGGGACCTGCACATGCTGCGGGAAACCAAAGTACCTGCAGCTTATATCGAACTCGGGAACATCCGGCACCCAACCGACCAGAAACGGATTTTTCTGGCCTCCAACCGGCAGTTGATTGCGGAATGGCTGTTTGACGGGATGAAGTGAACGTTGATAGGGATGAGGGATGAAGTGGTTCCTCGTTTTCATCCCTCATCCCTAATCCCTCTTCTGGGTTTGCTTCGCAAAATTTGGGTCGAAGTCCTTTAGTCGGGCAATCATTGCCAACATGAGGTAAAACACCACGGAGGTGGGCAGCAGGGTAATGGCCTCTTGCGGATAGCTTGCCACTGCCAGCAAAAACACCGTAATCGTAAGCCCCAAATAGATGGTCTTGATTTTTGGGTCTTTTACCCTGAAATAATATCGAATACTGGTCCGCATGGCGGTAAAGAGCAGTGCCATGTAAATCAAAAGGCCAATCCAACCAGTTTCCACGGCCAGCCGGACATAGAGGCTATCGTGCGCAAAACTTGCCAGCCAACTGTCCGGCGTGAAGCGTTTGCCCCAATAGCCAGTACTTCCAAGCCCTGCGCCCACTGGGTGTGCGAGGATATAGGGCTGAATCTTCGCCTGGTTTTTCATCCTGACATCTATGGTATCGCTGCTCTCCCCCCGGAAGGCAGACTGGATGCGGTAAATAACTGCGTTGCTGGTTGATTTCATGACGAAAACGCCTCCAATCATAAAGAAAAACAAGGCTGCAAGGATGGTCTGACGCTTGAAAGTGAGCACGAGGTACATGACCACGCCCATTGGTAACATCACGAATGGTGTTCGGGAACCCGCATAGGCCATGCCCAACAACATGCTGACCGCAGCCACAAGCAGTGCTATCCTATGCCAAATCTTGAATGGGCCAGTAGCCAAAACCAGGCACAACATGCTCATGTACCCCATCAAAATCCCAAAGGTGGTGGGGTCTGAAAAGAAGGAAAAAACCCGCATCCGGTTCCATTGGAATATCAGCATGAACCGCTCCTCATCGGCATGGAGCCACGTGATTTCGGCAGGTGTAAACCCAATCCATTCTTGCTTTAAAGAATAAAGTGCAGAGATGAACCCAAGAAAGAGCACCACTTTGAGGGTGTTCATTATGCGGCGATACGAACTGAAAGCATAGCAGGCGATGAAATAAAGGGACAAAAGCAGGGCTACCGTCCTTACGGTATATACCCAGGCAAGCCTTGACCCCGCCCAAGGGTTTAGCACTTCCAGTAAGTTGTAGTAAATCCAGGCAAAAATGAAAAAGCTGATGGGATTCTTTGCGAAGCTAAAATCCTTTTCCTTTATGAGGCGGGCCAACATGCCCACGAGCATCAGCACCAACATCCCATCAAGCGCAGTGCCAATAGGGGCATTGGTGTACTTTGCCACCAGCCCCAATAGGAAGGCTGCAAACAGCATGATAACGATGCCGAAACTCAAGTCAGCGAAAACCCCCACGACCACGGGTATGGCCAGAATGCCCACCACAAAAAGCACGGCCAACTTGAGTGGCAGCATGGACAGCACAAACGCCAACCCCAATGCGAATAGCGCAAGCAAAACAAACCCCAGCGGGTTGTTCAGCTTTTGGTACACGACCTGCCGTACCGTCCAGTCTTTTATGCCAGAAAATATCGAAATGGTATAATTCATTTTCTCATAGTCCAGGGGGACAAAAACTGCTTAAATCTTGTGAAAAACCCATTGTCAAACCGAGTGCAACAACTTTAGCGGGTGTTCAGTAGCATGTTGGGAGGGAAAAAAGTGGGGCGTGAAACCAAAGGTGCATGGGAAAAAAGAATGGGAACTGGCTCTACCCTTGCGGGCTTAACCAAGCTCCCGATTCCTAACCCATTCAAATATATTTTACAATTCAGAAGAACAAAACTTTGAGAAGACAGCCGAACAAGAGCATAAAACAAATAGCATTTGCTAGGATTTCCAACAACAGCTCTTTCCTTGAAAGAACGATTTCTGGCTCCTTATTCTCGTGTTTAGCGTAGTTCTCCATGAATTGAGGTAGTCCTTATTTCAAGATTTTCTTGCTAAGTTTCACAAAGATAGGTGGTAGCAAATCTTTAACAAAATCTTTGGTGGACTGGAGCGCATTAAATTTACGCATACCAGCATCCACGGTTATTCCCTTCCTGTCCCGGAACAAGGTGGTATGGTCTTCCAACCCTTGGTTTATCTCGCTCGCCGGCCTTCCATTGGTGTAATAATACAGCGCCATTGACTTCCTGCTTCGGTCTGGCGGGCAGGTCAAAGGGTTGGGCAGACCGTGGTAGGAAAAGTCCGTGGTGGTGAACATCGCCATCGTGTTGAACTTTGGCGGAATCTTGCTCACGCAACGGGTCATATCCCGGTTCCATAGTTCGAAGTGGCCTCCGTATTCGTCCTTCCAGTCTTTGTTGAGATAAACCAGCACGTTCAACCGACGGTCAAGGCCAGTTTGGCGGTGCTTGTTGAAGTCTGCATGGATTTTCAGGAACCCCCCCGGCTTAGTCTGGTGAAACCCACCGCCCTCAAAATAGGGGTCAGGGGTCAGGGTCTCCTTGATGCCCGTCAGTTCTTGAAGGAATTGCAGGAATGGCTCCGAATTTAGAAAATGCGCAAATGCCTTGGAGATGGGGCCAAAGCGACGTTCACCCTTCGATGCCAGCTTTATTTCATTGGGGGTTTGGTACTTGATGTCGTCCTTTCCTTCGAGGTCTGGAAATTCTTCCAACACGGCATCAAGCATATCGGGATTGAAAAAATCCTCGAAGAATATATTGGGAAAAGGCTCACCGCTTGCATACTTGGCCCTGAAATCTGCGGCCACGGCCTGCAAATCCTGGTATTTTTCATTCAGAAAATCCTTTGTATCAGGCACATCGTATTTTTCCATTGGTAAGCTAAGTGTATGTATCATGCTTTTGTTTATTCTCATCGGAATTATTCAGTGCCCAAATAATGGCAGAACAAAACTATCAGTCTCAGCCAATCCACTTCTTCAAATAATTCATGGCTGGGTTGCTTTTGATTAGGCGACCTTTTCGGCACCTACCAAGTGTTTGTCCACTATTTCCCAAAACTCCTTGACCCGTTCGGTCCAAGTGTTCTGTTTTGAGGTCAATACCCGCTGTTCTATCATTGCCTCCGAATTCTCTGCAATGGCCCTATCAATGTTTCGCACAAAGTCCTCATGGTTCTCCGCTATATAGACCACGTCAGCAAAACTACAAATATCCTCTGAAAAGTTGGTGGCCACCACTGGCTTACCGGCTGCGAGGTATTCGTTGATTTTCAAGGGGTAAATGCTGGCAGTCAGCTTGTTGTTCACGAATGGGATAATGGCCACATCGAAATGCTGCAAAAAAGCGGGAAGTTCCCGGATATTTTTACCTCCCGTGAAAATCACATTGGGCATTTTGTCAAGGCCATATTCCTTATAGGTGTCTGAGTTCAACGGGCCAACCATCACCAAGGTTTTGTCGGGATGCTGCTCCGCAATTTGCTTGAAAAGTGGATAATCCAAACGGTACTCGTTGATATTGCCCGTAAAACCGATGATTTTTCCTTTCACACCCTCCAATTCCCTCGGCCTTGGCAGTGGCTTCTTTAGCGCCTTTTCAAAAATAGTGATGTCCACCGCATTGTGGAGCACATAGGTATTTGGGTTCAAGTGCTTTTTCAGACGGTATAGATTTCTCGAAGTCACGAAAGCCAAATCGGAATTGCGCATGGCCTCCTCCTCCAACCTGGCGCCATGCTTTGCGGTGTATGCCTCCTCTGTCATGTCGTCAATGCACTGGTACATGCTCAGCTTGGCACCCAGTTCCTTTGGCAAAGCTCCAACGTAATAAGGGTTGAAGCAGTTCAAATAGACAAAGTTCTTGATGTTGTAATCCTTGATTACCTGACGTATCGTGTTGAGGATGATGCGGTTGTTGTACTCGAACCAGCGGTCATACCTTTTGCCGGGGTTCATCCAATTGATGGGCAAGGTGAGCGGTGGCTGCACGGCAATAACATCCGGCAAATCCGGGATGGTTTCGTAGCGCATCCGGTTCAGCAGCAGGTCTTGGCGTCGGGCCTTCACCATGGGATGGGTCCACCCTTTTACAAAATCCTTTATCGAGTAGGGATGGTTGATGTAAAACACCCGATTGTGCTTCGCAAATTCCCGTGTAAAAGAGAGCGAAACCGATGAGTACGCATTGTCCCAAGGAAAAAGGGTGAAATAAATGATGTCGAGGTCAGAGTGCATATTTCTTCGATTTTGTGGGGGGCGATAGAGATGGTACTTTGAACTATGCCGCTTTTTCCAACAGCAAAAACTCTTTGGTTATCAAAAAATCCAACGGAAAAACCCGCAGGTTGGCGTTCTTGAAAGGCCCGTATTTGTTGACAAAGCTGTGGCTTTTTCGATAGACTGGCTTTAAGCCCGAACCCTCCAATGCCCCCATCAACTTGCCGTGCGTGAGGTGGTTGAGGCCCTTATAGGCTTGCAGCAGGTCGCCCTCCTCCTCCCCCACTATCTGTCGGTTGTTCTTTTCAATCATCTTCAACAATATGCCCTCCGGCAAAAACTGGCACCACGGAATGCCCACCACGTGCTGCACATGTGAGGCATAAGGGCTGCGCCACGGCGGGTAGGATACATAGATGCCGCCGCCCGGTGCGAGGTTTTTGCTCAATGCCTGAAAAATGGCCTTTAAAATCGGAAACTGAATATGCTCGGCAACGTCGTTCAGCACGATGAATTCGTACTGGCCTTCGAGTGGCCGGTCAAGCACGTTACGCACTTCAAAATTGACGTTTTGGACCTTATGGCGGGCCTTCAAGTCGTTGGCTATCTTGATATGGTGGCCGTCAATGTCTATGCCGTGTACTTGGCACTTGAAGTTGGTGGCATACCACAAACTCATGCCGCCCATGCCGCAGCCAAAATCGAGCACCTGCTTGCCATCCATGTTGAACTTTTCCCGGATGAGCTTTTTGTCCACGTGCAGGTGTGCGGCGTGCTCATCCTTGAAATTTGATTCGGCATACGCCAAACCCTCTTCGTACATCGCTTGAGTCATCATAATTTGTCAATGGCTTTCAATCCAATTTTATTTGCTGGATGCTTTGTTCTATTGAATCGTTGGGGGATTTTTTTTGGTTTAAAATGACTTTTTTAGGCCAAAATTTTTATCAGATTTTTTCAACCTTGGGTTGCATCATTTTTGTTGTTGCCGCTTGGTCGTTTTTTCCAAATGCCTTTTGCTTCGCAAAATGGAAGATGGCAGCGTAAAAATCCACCATGCGCAAAAATGGGTTCAAGGGGTTGGTTTTCAATGTTTTGTGCAAATAGGCCTGCATGAACACAAAGGTGATGGCGTAAGCAGTCAGCGTGCCTATTGCTGCACCATGAACGCCCATTTTTGGAATCAAAACCAAGTTGAGCAAGGCCGTGAGCAACAGGCTGAACAGGGTGTAAATGAAATTGACCTTGGGTTTCCCAATAGAATCCAACACCGTACCGAACTGCACGGCATAAGGCAAAAACAGGCCGAAAAGGATGGTAATGCGCAGCAAGTTTGCCGCCTCGGCATACGCCTTCCCCGCAGTCAGGAAAATCAACCAGTCGGCCAGCAGGAGCACCCCGATGATGCATGGAACCATGAAGGCCAAAATGGCCCCTACCGCTTTTTCATAAAGCTGCTTTACCGCCCCGTTCCCTTCTTGCAACCTTCGGGAACTTTGGGGAAAGAGCATGGAGGCCATGCTTGAAGTAGGGACATCCGTCAGGTTGGTGATGCGAATGGCGGCGTCGTAGATGGCCACTGCCGCCGTGCCGCCACCGGGCAAGGAGCCGAGCAGCAGTTTGTCCACCGTTTTGTACAATTGGGTGCTGATGTTGGTGCCAAAAACAAATTTGCCGTAGGCAAACAGCTTCCCTACCCAAGCCCAGTCAACCCTGCGGCTGAAGACGGCATACCTGCGACCAAACATCCAAGCAACAATGGAAGACACCATTGCCGCCACTACTTGCAGGAGCGCAAGGTCTGTTAGCGCCACAGGTATTTTTTCAAGGAACAAGTATAGGATATACCCAAAAAGCACTCCGCCCTTTGCGAAGTTGCTCCAAAAAATCCCTTTAAAGTCCAAATTCGCCTGTTGAATATAGTTGAACTGGTAAAAAGGAATGAGTGCTACGGTGGTCAGGCAGTATATCTTGAACAAAGTGGAAAGCTCCTGCGCCCCGAAAACCCGTGCTGCCAACGGGGACAGCGCCATGCAAGTCAGCACAATCATCAGGGTTAGCACGCCATTTAGCACAAAAGAGGCGGTGGTAATGCGGCCAGCATCCTCGCCCTGCTCTATGGAAAGGTACTTGACCAATGCGTTTTGCAAGAGGCCAATCCGCCCCACCTCTATGACGGAAACGATGGACAAAAAAAGCACCCAAACCCCAAAGACTCCCTGCTCAGGTATCGCCCGGTAAAGCAGCACTGCACCGCCGAAGCCGAACAGCATGGAAACTGCTTTTTCTGACAGGGTATAAAAACCAGATTTTAGCCAGTATGAGTTCTTCATTTATGTGAATGGGCGTCGTTAGTAGGCACTATATGCCTTATTGTAATTGCCAAGGTCAATTCAAAGGTTCTTCAAATCAACCTTGTTGAGAATGCCGCCGAGCATCTTACCGTTCAGGCCACGCAGGAAATCAAGCGTGTCCTTGTCCTCGTTTCCTATCGGCGATTCAGCAGACATCACCGCCACCACTTTGTCAATAAAGGGCATAAGCTCCCTTGCATCCGAAAACTTGTTCATTGCGGCAGCCTCCAAAAAGACAAAATCGTACTTTTTGCTGTATTGTTCAATCACCTTTTTGAAGTTCTTGCCCGCAAGTACCTCGGCTGGGCTTTGGCTTCCACCCTTGTTGGCGACGATGTCAATGCTTTGCATTGTGGCATCATTTGCAGCGGCTGTTTCTGGCGATGAAAGTTGGCCATAGCCGTCCTCAATCCCCAATCCCGTTTTCTGCTTTGGGCCAACGGTCGTTATTTCGATGAACGATTTGGTCTTGTAGCCCGACAGGGTGTTGTTCTTGAAATTGGTGTCAATTATCAGGATTTTCTTGTCGTTCAGGCTGAGGGCATACGCCAACATCACGATTAGAAACGACTTCCCTTCCTGCGGTTTGGGACTGGCAAACAGGATGCACTTTGCCCCTGAACCTTCTATGACGGTTCGGATTTTTCGGATGCTTTCCTTGAAAACCTCCAAATCTGGCCTTGACTGGAAAGACAAAAAGAGGTTGTGCAAGCTCAAGCCCCTGACTTTCACGTCGTTTACATGGCCCAACAAGGGGAGTTTCGTAATCCGTTGGAACTGCGAGGGTGATTGGAGGCTGGAGTCTATGAACGCCAACAAAAACAGGATGATGCTCGCTATGGAACCGCCCGCCACCCCAGCAAACGCTGCAAAAACTGCCCGATGCTTTGATTCTGGCTCGTAAGGGTATTCCGGATTTTCGATGATGGTCAATGGGTTTTCAGCGCCTTCGACGTAGTTTTTGGCAGCTTCAAATTTGTCACGGGCAGCCGAATACTCCTTGTCAATGCGTTCCTTCTCTGCTAAAAGCGATGCCAATGTGTTGTCGTTGATGGTCAAGGCCGTTGCTTTGCGCTCAAGCCGCCTGATTTCAGTATTGATGGATAGTTCCGCTTGCTGGGCCAACTCCAAGTCCAATTGCAATTGAACTTTGTCCTGTACCATTTTCATGTTCGATTCATCCAACTTGTTCTTGTGGGCAGGGTTAACTGGCACGTCCTCCTGAATCAACTTGGTCTGCTGTTTTCGCAACAAGTCTATCTGCTTGTCAATCGCCGAGGTGCTCTTTCCATTTGCAAATTCTTCTACTTTTTTGTCTTGGAGGTTTTTTATGCGGGAATCAAGCTCGTTGATGGGTTCTCTGTTTAGGATGGTATTGGAATAACCCTTTCCCAAATCCTTTGTCAGCGCAAAAATCTGGTTCTCCAAGAACTTGATGTTCTTCTGCAAGGCGGGCTGTTTCAACCTGCTTTCCTCCAACATGATTTCCAAGTCCCGGATATGTGACACCACGCCCTCCCGCTGACTGGTCACGTCCACCAGCCCGTTTGCGTTCTTATAATTGTCCAAAATAGTGGAAATGGAATCAAGCTCCTTTTTGCGCACTTCCAATTGTTTGGTAGCAAAATCCAAGGCCCTGTTTTGTTTGTAAGAAAGGTCGCCCTCGTGCATTTCAAAAAACTTCTTGATGAAGGTGGAAACCACAAAAAAGGAAAGTTCCGGGCTTTCGGATTCAAACTCCACGCTGAGGTAATCCGTCTCCCCTATTCGTTGGATGTTCAGCTTTTTCAACAGGGCATCGTAGTCGTAGCCATACGCTTCCGCCAGTTTGTTGTTGCTGAGTTGGGTATGGGGTTTTTCGTTCATTACGGTGTCCGTGAAATTGGCTTTGAGCTTCATCACCACACTGTTCAGTTCATCCACCGACAGGCCAATTTCTTCGGCTTCTGGCTCCCTAAATGGGCGTTCGCCAGTTTTCGCCACCAGCAGGTCGTGCCGCAGGAGCGTATCCGTGAGGAGCCTAACACTGGTGCGGCTCTTCATCTTCTCGATGAGGCTGTTGAAGCTGCTCTCAATCTGGAATTGCTGTATGAACGGGTTGTCCAACTGCAAGCTGACACCTTTGTAGTCGATGATGCCAGTGGAAATCACGGCCTTGGATTTGTAGGCGGAGGGGAGCTTGCCAATAAAAAACCAAGTGGCGGTGGATGCGAGCAAAATGACGGAAAGGAGGAGCCATTTCCGCTTCAATAGTATGTTGACGAGGTACCCTAAGTCCATAGTGGTTGTTGTGTATGTTTTCTCAAAAAAATGCCAGGAGGTGTAGCTTGGAAAATTGGCTGTTCAATGCTTCTATAATTACAAAGCAAAGTACAATGTGAACAAGCCTAAGGGAAATAGTGTGGAAGTTAGCCGATTGGACTATTCGCTGTTTTCTCATTTTTTTGCCAATAGTGGTGCAAAGATAGGTTGCTAATGCAAGAAAGTAAAGCCGTCACGGGTAAGCCGTTTCTATTTTTTTTTTGCTCATGCGTGAAACGAAAAAAGCGGCAACCCTCATGATTGCCGCTCTATGACAGAGATTATCTTAGTCGAAACCAAAAGTCTTCTCTGTTCTCCCTCTCATTATAGTTTGGTTAAATGACGTTTATCTTTTGCGTTGGTTGTTGGGCATAGGCTCGCAGTATGCTGGCGGGGCATCTCCCCATCAAACAACCCTTGAGCCAGTGTTTTGGCAACCAATCCTGTATTAATGCTTTGAAAAACGGTCGAGGCCAATTTTCCAGTCCCCGCCCGAAAGGTAAACCAAGTAGCTGCCTGGCACTAAGTCGGATACCTGCAATTTTTGGTTGTTCTTGCCTTTGTTCAGGTCCATTGGGGCAGTCTTCACTTGCTTGCCCGTGGCATCCATGATTTGGATAGTGGCATCGTCAGCCACGCCAGCCCAATCAACTTTTATGTTGATGAAGTCGCTGGCTGGGTTCGGGAAGATTTTGAAGCTGGTAAGCCCCACTTCTTCCTTTGCGGAAAGGACAGCGTTCGGGTCGCAATTGCATACTGGGCTGCCAACAATCCCGCCGTAAGCATCGCCACCAGCACCCAAGATGGTCAGTGCGTTGCCAATGTTGGCGTTTTGGCTGTTGGGCGGCATGAACTCATCGGCGAAGTTGTCAACAATCGTGATTGCGCCGTTGCAGCCATAAGCGTTTTGGAAGCTGAAAAGTGGCATCTCTACCCCAGCCTGGTATTCTGGGAAAGCAATCCCTTGAATGATGAGGCCAAAAGAGATGTAGTCGAATTCAGGCGACTCTGTTGGCGCATTGTTCCTGGCATTTGCCTCCCAGTGCATCCCTGTCAAGTGGTCAACAATGTCAACTGGGTCGAAATTGTTGGTTGGCACTTTGATGGTCACCTGGCCGGTACCGGTGATGTTTTGCGGATTGGAATAGGTCGCCATCGGAACGATGGACACGGTGTAGCGCCCAGTCTCTTGACTGAATGCAAGTTTAAACTGAACTTGTGCGAAGGAAGCGGTGGAAAGAAACAGCAGGACTGCTGCACACAGAGTGTTTACTTTGTTCATTGTTCTAGCTTTTATGTTTTTTAAAAAATGGTTCTACAACCTAATTATACTTGCGGGAGGACTAATGCCAATTTGTGGGGGATGCTTTGTTTACAGCGGGAGGGAATCTTCTAAATTAGCGTTCAAAAGTATGAATTTATTTTCACTTCTGCAAATTCAATTCATACACACCATATAGTCGAAAATCATGCCGCTTTCTTGATTATTATAGGTCAATTTCTAAATTTTTTATTGTGTATATTTAAAAATTTACAACAATAAAAAACTGATTTTCAGTAGGAAAATTTCAATGTCATGGTAATGAAACACCCAGTTTTTTGTTGAAAAAAGCAAACGATTTGCCAAGGTCAACCTCAAGAAAATTCAACCCTAATTCCAAAAATAAATGACTTTACGCTTGGAATATTGACAAACCGTCCACTTTCGTCTTAAACCATTTTTCACCATTAAATGCAAGGCGAATCAGGATTAAAACGATAAGCCCGATATCACCTTGCAATTAACGTGAACGAATGGCACCTACATAAAGCTTAAGGGAGCTGTTCGTAGATAATGAAGTTGATTACAGAAGATGTATTTCCTGGGTGGAGCAGGACGTTGAAGAATATCATATTGTCAACGTCGTTGCCTGAGCCTTGGAAAATATACCGTCCATCAAGGTCTGTATCACTCGTTTTGTAGCCGTGACCAATAAAGTTGAAGCTACCGTTGGTGTTGCCTGGGTCGAGGAACATATCGAAGAAGATGAAGTCCCTGTCCGCCCCGCTGCCTTGATAGACTACCCTCCGGTCCATATTGGCGTTTCCGGCCCAAAGCGCCTTGTGGCTGCCCATCGTCTTTTGCGCATGAGTACCATAGGTCATGGTGTTCGGGCTTGTGAAGTCAATGAACGGAGCCGTGGCCTTGTTCCTCGTCATGGCGTATGGTTGTGCCGTCATCACCCCGAGATGGTTCCGGTGGCGAACCACAAAGTAGTAGTCATCTGCCTTGGCTTTGAAAACAACCGGGCTAACGCCGTCCAAGTCCACGATGTCCCCATCCCTTTGTATCAGGGCTGCACGGGTCAACAGCCTGCTCGATGGCGTTGATTTGCTGCGCAACTCCAAGAATACCCAGTCAACGATGGCATCCGGGCCAGTCACTTCCAGTACGCTCGGCTGGATGTGCTCGCCGCCGCTGCCAAGGTGTATGAAAGGCTTGGTTCCGCCAGGAATGGTCAGGTCTGTGTAAGGCTCTGTGAGCGGTATCAGTCGTTTGCCATCCGCATCCAGCGTGGTGCGCAGTTTGTCGTTCATCAAGCCAGTTGAAGAAACCAACGAACCCTGCAAGAACGCTTTCAAGCGAACAAAGGCAAATGGGTCTGGATCCATGTAGTCGGGTGTGCCGTCAAGGTCGGTGTCGTCATCGGTCACGTCACCGTTGCCATTGGTGTCCTCGTCTATGGTCAGTATGCCGTCGTTGTCGTCGTCTGGGTTGCGAGGGTCAGACTCGCCCAAGTCAACTATTCCGTTTTTGTTGGCATCCTCAAAGCCATCGAGGAGGCTGTCCTCGTCCGTGTCATTGCTGACGGGGTCTGTTTCTCCCACGTCAACGAGGCCGTTCTTGTTGGCATCCTCCAAGCCGTCAGGCAAACCGTCGGCATCCGTATCGGTGTTGAGCGGGTCGGTGTCCACTCCGATGTCATAAGTCCCATCGCCGCCCGTTTCCACGACATCGGTGATACCGTCGCCGTCGCTGTCGCTGTTCGGGTCGTAAGGGTTCACGTCATCCGCATCTGCCACACCATCACCGTCATCGTCGGTGTCCACGCTGTTGATAAGGCCATCACCATCAAAGTCGCAGGCTCCAACGAGTTTGGAAGGCACACAAGCATCGCTGTCGTCTGGGTCAAAGAGTGGGCTGTCCTGTGGCGCATTTGCGATATAACCGTCTCCATCTGCATCCGTACCTGTGCAGGCAAGGCTGTTCGGGTCTGGGTCGCAGGCGTTCAATGGGTTGCTACCAGCGGTGGTCTCGTCAATGTTGGAGATTCCGTCATTGTCTGAGTCATTGTTTGGATTGCAAGGCTCCAAGTCGTTTGCGTCAGCTACACCATCGTTGTCGTCGTCTGGGTCGGCGGAGTTGGCAATGCCGTCACCGTCGCAGTCACAGGTGCCAAAGCTGCTGTTCGGGTCGCATTTGTCGAGCGGGTTGCTGCCTTGTTGGCACTCAACCAAGTCGGAGATACCGTCGCTATCGCTGTCGCTGTTCGGGTTGTATGGGTTCACATCGTCCCCGTCGTTTACGCAGTCGTTGTCATCGTCTGGGTCCACGCTGTTCACGAGGCCATCGCCATCGAAGTCGCAAGTTCCAGCAGAGACGCTTGGGATGCACGGATTGGTGTCGTCTGGGTCGTCAGCACCACTGAAACCGTCGCCGTCATTGTCAGGATACAAGCAGGCTCCTGCGTTCGGGTTCGGGTCGCATGGGTCGAGCGGGTTGCTGCCAGCCAACGTCTCGTTGATGTTAGAGATGCCGTCGTTGTCTGAGTCGTTGTTCGGGTTGCAATCGTCCGAATCAAGTGAATCAGGCACACCGTCGTTATCGTCGTCGTCGTCGTTGGCATTGGCAATGCCATCGTTGTCGCAGTCGCAGCTTGGCGTCGTGTTGTTCGGGCTGCACTGGTCGAGCGGGTCAGAGCCTGCTTGGCATTCCTGCGCATTTGTCAGGCCATCGCCATCGCTGTCATTGTTTGGGTTCAATGGTTCAGCATCTTGGGCATCGGCCACGCAGTCGTTGTCGTCGTCCGCATCCACGCTGTTGATTTGGCCATCGTTGTCGAAGTCGCAAACACCAGCAGCAGGGTTCGGCACACATGGATTGTTGTCGTTTGTATCGAACAATGGGTCGTTTGGACTCAGTGTCGGGTCGTAGCCGTCGCCGTCCACATCCACTGCCGTGCTGCAGTTGCCGGTTGGCACTGGCGAGCAGGGGTCCAGTGGGTCGCTACCTTGCTGGCACTCCGTGATGTCGGCAATGCCGTCGTTGTCACTGTCGCTGTTCGGGTTGTATGGCGCAGAATCCTGCGCATCTGGCACACAGTCATTGTCATCATCCGGGTCAATGCTGTTTATCAGCCCATCCCCGTCAAAGTCGCAGACGCCCACCGTATGGCTCGGCTCACAAGGGTTGCTGTCATCCGGGTCAAAAGTTGGGTTGGTTGGGTTGACATCAGCGAAGTAACCATCGCCATCGAGGTCAACTTGCCCAGAGCAAAGCGGGCCAACGGGCGCCGGGCTGCAAGGGTTCAGCGGGTCAGAGCCAGCTTGACACTCGGCCAGGTCAGAAATCCCGTCGTTGTCGGTATCGCTGTTCGGGTTGAATGGATTGGAGTCAATTGCATCGTTCAAGCAGTCGTTGTCGTCGTCTGGGTCAAGGTCATTACTTATGCCGTCCCCATCAAAGTCGCAGAAGGCAAATGTGGCATTCGGGTCGCAAGGATTAAGCGGGTCACTCTCCCCAGGGTCAAGGACACCATTTTTGTTGGCGTCTTCAACTCCATCGTCGAGGCCGTCGTTGTCAGAATCCTTGTCAACTGGGTCTGTTTCACCAATGTTTACCTGCCCATTTTTGTTTTTGTCCTCCACGCCATCTGGAATACCATCGTCATCAGTGTCAACTTTTAGCGGGTTGGTATCAACACCTATGTTATAGACACCGTCGCCTTTTGTTTCAACGACATCCGTGATTCCGTCGCCGTCAGTGTCACTGTTGGGGTCATACGGGTTGACATCCAACGCATCTGGGACGCCATCATTGTCGTCATCAGGGTCCAAGCTGTTGATGATGCCATCTTGGTCATAATCGCAGGTGCCAGCGGCCACGTTTGGTACACATGGATTAGTGCCATTAGGGTCAAACAGCGGGCTTGAAGGAGGATAATTTTCATAGTACCCGTCCCCATCAGCGTCAATTGGAGGGCATACTGAACTATTGATATCAGGGTCGCAGCCGTTGAGCGGATTGGACCCGGCATTTGTTTCGTTAATGTCGGAAATCCCATCCCCATCCGAGTCGCTGTTCGGGTTGTAAGGGTCAACATCCGACACATCGAACACGCCATCGTTGTCGTCGTCTGGGTCAACGTTGTTCAGCAAGCCGTCACCGTCAAAGTCGCAGGTGGGCAGCGTTTTGTTCGGGTCGCACTTGTCCAGTGGATTAGTGCCGTTGGTGACCTCGTTGAAGTCGCTCAAGCCATCCCCATCGGTATCGGCGAGGAGTGCACTGGTCTCCGTAGTGTCTTTTTTGCCATTGTGGTTGGCATCTTCCGTACCATCGGACAGGCCATCGCCATCGGTATCAGGATTGAGTGGGTTGCTGTCAATGCCGACATTGTACTGGCCGTCGCCCTGTGTTTCCACATTGTCGGCTATGCCGTCCCCATCCGAGTCGCTGTTGGGGTTGTATGGGTCCACGTCGTTGACATCAAGCACACCATCGTTGTCGTCGTCGGTGTCAATGGCATTGGACTTACCATCGCCATCGAAGTCGCACGAACCAGCGGCCACATTTGGCACACATGGGTTGGCGTCATTTGGGTCGAATTGTGGGTCGTTGGCTGGGAAATTGGAGGCGTAACCATCCCCATCGTTGTCAACTGGCTGGCAGTTTGGCGCTGATGGACTTGGGTCGCATGGGTTGAGCGGGTTGGAGCCGAGGTTCGTCTCGGTAATGTCCGCCAAACCATCGCCGTCCGAATCGCTGAAGACATTGAAGTCATCCACATCTTGGGCATCGGGCACTCCATCGTTGTCATCGTCTGGGTCCACGTTGTTTGCCAAGCCATCGCCGTCAAAATCACAGGTTGCGAAGGTTGCATTCGGGTCACAGTAGTCCAATGGATTGCTCTCGCCAATGTCCAAAATTCCGTTTTTGTTGAGGTCTTCAGCACCATCGGATAGGCCATCCCCATCAGTATCAGCTTTGAGCGGGTTGGTTTCGCCTGCGTCAACTTGACCGTTTTTGTTTGCATCTTCTATGCCGTCAGTCAAGCCATCATTGTCGGTGTCAGCACTGAGTGGGTTGGTATCAATTCCGGCATTGTAAATACCATCGCCACCCGTCTCCACATTGTCGGGTATCCCGTCAAAGTCGCTGTCGCTCATCGGGTCGCAGTCGTCCACGTCGTTGATGTCCCGCACGCCGTCGTTGTCGTCGTCGTTGTCGGTGCTGTTGATGCTGCCGTCCCCATCGAAGTCGCAAAGGCCAACCCTGCAATCCGGCACACATGGGTTGCTGTCGTCAGGGTCGTATTGTGGGTCGTCTGGCGTAAAGTTGGCATAGTAGCCGTCCTTGTCGTCATCCGTACCGCTGCAAGCCAAGTTGTTGATGTTCGGGCTGCAAGGGTCCAATGGGTCGCTGTCACCTTCGCTTGGGTCATAAACTCCGTTGCCGCCTGTTTCAACATTATCAGGAATCCCATCACCGTCGCTGTCGCTATTCGGGTCATAAGGATTCACGTCATCAACGTCGGCCACGCCGTCGTTGTCGTCATCAAAATCTTGCCCGTTCACCACGCCATCGTTGTCAAAATCACACAAGAAAGCGGTATGGTCAGGTACGCAAGCGTTGAAGTCGTCCGGATCAAAGTCAGGGTGGTTAGGCGGGTAGTCGCCGAAGTAGGCATCACCGTCGTTGTTGGCAGCCACACAAGGCGAAAGGTGGGTGTATGGGCTACACTTGTCTTTCGGATCTGACTCGCCTTGGTTGACGATACCATTCTTGTTGGTGTCCTCAACACCATCATCAATGCCGTCACCATCCGAATCTTTCTTCAGCGGGCTGGTTTCGGTAAGTGGTTCATAGATTCCGTTTTTGTTTTTGTCCTCTGTTCCGTCTTTTATACCGTCACCATCGGTGTCGGGGTTGAGCGGATGGGTGTCAATGCCATTGTTAAAGACACCGTCGCCGCCAGTTTCAATCCAGTTGGACAACCCGTCGTTGTCGCTGTCGTTGTGCGGGTTGTATTTTTCTGCGTCCTGCGCATCTGGCACGCCATCGTTGTCGTCGTCGAGGTCATTCTGGTTTGGAATTCCGTCGCCATCGAAATCGCAAGTAGGTGAGGCCACGGAAGGCACACAAGCATTGTTGTCATTGGGATCGAAAAGTGGGTCACCCGGCGGAACGTCTGAGAAGAACCCGTCATTGTCAAGGTCAACGTTGTCGCAGGTACCCCCATTGGAGAACGGTGAACAAGGGTCAAGTGGATCGCTCTCGCCTAAGTCCACGACGCCATTGAGGTTGAGGTCTTCTTCACCGTCTGCAAGGCCATCGCCATCGGTATCCGGGTTAAGCGGGTCTGTTTCGGTAAGCTCCCGGTTGCCGTTTTTGTTTTTGTCTTCTATTCCATCTTTTATGCCGTCATCATCGGTGTCGTCGTCAAGGGGATTTGTGTCAATGCCGACATTGTATTCACCATCGCCACCAGTTTCCACGTTGTCGGCAATGCCGTCGTCGTCGCTATCACTGTTTGGGTCGAAGGGGTCCACATCGTCCAAGTCGGCCACACCGTCACCATCGTCGTCGAGGTCGAGGCTATTGACGATGCCATCGCCATCGAAATCGCAATTTGGCAAGGTCTTGTTTGGACTGCAATAGTCCAGCGGATCGCTCTCACCGGAGTCGAGTACACAGTTTTTGTTTGCATCTTCAACGCCATCCCTCAAGCCATCACCATCGGTATCGGCCAACAAGGGACTTGTTTCCCCTGGGTCCACTTTGCCGTTTTTGTTTTTGTCTTCACAACCATCCTTCAGGCCATCGTTGTCGGTGTCGCCAACCAATGGGTTGGTGTCAATGCCCTGGTTGTACTTGCCATCCGGGCCAACTTCGATGATATTGGAAAGGCCATCTCCGTCGCTGTCGTTGTGCGGGTTGTAAGGCTCCAGGTCATAGAGGTCGGCCACCCCGTCGTTGTCGTCGTCCGGGTCAACGCTGTTTATTAGGCCATCCCCGTCGAAGTCGCATTTCAACGCCGCAACGCTTGGCACACATGGATTCGCATCGTTCGGGTCAAACCTTGGATGGTTAGTAGGGTAATTCGGATAGAACAAGTCCCCATCCACGTCCACTGGCACACATGCCGTGCTGGTTGGATTTGGGTCACAAGCATTCAGCGGATTTGTGCCTGCCGTGGTTTCTGCAATATCCGTGAGCCCGTCACCATCACTGTCGCTGCTTGGGTTGTATGGGTTTGCGTCATAGATGTCCAGCACGCCGTCGCCATCGTCGTCGAGGTCAACGCTGTTTATGAGGCCATCGCCATCGTAATCGCAACCAGGGCCTACGGCAACTGGGTCACAGTCATCCAGCGGATCGCTTTCGTTTACCTCGATTATACCGTTTCCGTTGGCATCTTCTGTGCCATCGGCAAGGCCATCGCCATCGGTATCAGGTTTTAGTGGGTCTGTTTCGTTCAGGTCACGAGTGCCGTCCTTGTCCGTATCTTCCACACCATCCTTTATTCCGTCGCTGTCGGTGTCAGGATTCAATGGGTTGGTATCCACTCCAACGTTGTAAACCCCATCGCCTTTGGTCTCAATGATATCCGTCAGCCCGTCGCTGTCGCTGTCGCTGTTCGGGTTGTATGGGTCAACATCGTTAACGTCGAGCACCCCATCCCCATCATCGTCAAGATCTGCACCGTTTGGTATTCCATCACCATCAAAATCACAGGTGTTGGAAGTATTGGAAGGTATGCAGGGGTTGTTGTCGTCGGGATCGTTCACCCCTGCGAAGTAGCCATCACCATCTGCATCCGTGCTGGTGCAGGCCTGTGAATTTGGGTTGGGGGAGCATGGGTCGAGTGGATTGCTGTCAATCCCTGGGTTATATACACAATCACCGCCGGTCTCGACATCATCACTGATGCCGTCACCGTCGGAGTCGCTGTTTTTGTTGAAATTTTGAACATCACTTACATCCGGCACACCGTCGCAGTCATCGTCCAAATCAATGGAGTTGATGAGGCCATCCCCGTCCCAATCGCAGGTAGGGAAAGTAGCGTTCGGGCTGCACTTGTTGGTCGGGTCGGACTCACCTGGGTCCACCACGCCATTTTTGTTGGCATCTTCCGTTCCGTCTGAAAGGCCATCGCCATCTGTATCTGGGTTGTTCGGGTCCGTTTCGCCTGCGTCCACCACGCCGTTGCCGTTTTTGTCTTCTATAAAGTTAAATAGGCCGTCGGAATCGGAATCCGTACAACCAGGGGCGAAGCCATAATTGGCGAACCAAACATAAAAAGGAAAGCCCGGCCTTCCAATATCAATCACCCCGATGTCATTGCCGGGGTTCGAACCTGCCGAGTTGGGTGCATAGAATGGATCATCCAGTTCTATTAAAGTGACCGGCCCGATACAAGCAGAAGTCCTTACCAACCTAAACAGCGCAGTTTCTTGCCCTGTTACGTATTGGATGTTGTTTGGGAAGCCCCCATCCGACAAAAGCCCCACTGAGATATAATCAAAGTTGGGGTTTTCCACAGGGGCTTTTACGATGGTAGGTGGATTGCTCCACTGCCCTTTAATACTTGTAAAATTATTGAAGGTAAACCCAGTGGGCACCACCAAGGTGACTTGACCCGTTCCGGTCATGGTGTTGGTGGAAGGATTTATGCTTGGCTTAGGCTTGGCATAAACGGTGTAAGTTTTTCCATCAGTTGCCAGACCAATCCGAAAATCAATCTGCGCATAAGTGGAAATCGCCCCCATCAGAAACAAAAGAGCAGTAAGGACATGCTTGGCGTAGTAAAGGATGTTGCAATTCATAGTTTTATTTAATTAATTGCCTAATGAGAAGGTATCATACCAGGGGGATGGCTATGCTTGTTGTGTTGCCGAAAGGCTGTTTATTTGAATGTCCGCAATGATTCAACTCAGTACGGGAACTTGAAATCTGGGCTGGAAAAACGTTGGGAATGAATGGCTAACAAATGGGAAGGATCTGCTCGCTGAAACAGGAGTGGGGAACGAAATGCAAATGCAGGTGTAGCGCTGGTTCATGCTCAATAGTTTTTGCCAATTAACACAAGTGAATGTCTATTCCAATGCTGATAGGGGGAGAATCTTGAGAATACAATGAGGGGGAACAACACGAAGGGGACGTGCAGCAGGGTTTCAAATACCGTACCAAACCAAAAAGGATTCCCCTTGAGAATCCTTGCAAATCTTGCGGAGCCAAATTTTGCGCACAAAAAAAGCCCCAGCGAATGAACGCTGAGGCTTCGTGATTCGGCTGGGATTCGAACCCAGGACCACTTGATTAAAAGTCAAGTGCTCTACCGGCTGAGCTACCGAATCTTATTTGGTTGTGCTAATCTTTAAAAGCGGCGGCAAAGATAAGCCCCCAAAATGCAAAACCAAGCTTAATGGAAAATTTTTATGAAAAAATATTCCCAGTTTGAAAATCAAAAACGGAAAACAGTGAACGTTGGCTGAAGGTTTCAATTAAATCCGGCTTTTTTTTATTTAGCCTTTCGGCGGCGTTGCTTCAAAAATTGCCTGAATGAAACGCTCGTAATCCCGGTAATCTTGCAGGACAATACCCGTTCCAGCATTTTGCAGCACCTCCAAGTCGCCGCCCCGACGTATCCCCAAGAAGTTCATGTTCATCCGGCGGGTAGTGGTCACGTCCCAGATGGCATCCCCAACGTACACCGTTCGGGCCACGTGGTGGGATTTGGTGACCGTTTCCAGCACTTGGCCGATGATTCCCTCTCGCTGCTCGTGGCCGTCGGCACCAGCCACCACGATGGACTCCACCGAAATGCCAACATGCGCCAATTTTACTTGTGCTGGCCTGAGCCAACCACCCGTCCCTATGCCAACCACAAATCGGTCATCTCCCAACAACTGCTCCACGGTCCGACGGGCGTTCGGTACTTCCATGAACTCCGCTGGCTGGGCCCTACGTCGCTTCACCAGTAGCTCAACGTACCGATGCTGGAACTCCGCTATCTCCTCCGCCGCTGCCTCCCGGCCAAAATGTTGGCGAATAACGGTATTGAAAATCGTCGTGTCCGTCACGTGTGGGTATTTCGTCCAATCAATCGTCGGGAAGGCTACGCCATAAATCTCTCCATAAGTCTGCGCAAAGCATTGACTGTCAATCTTGTTGCTATATACTAATGTGCCGTCAATGTCGAAAATCACGAGGGTCTTTGCCATGCACTGCTTTCTTTTCTGATGAAATCGGCCACGGCCTGCACCCACCGGGGATGGTCGTTCAGGCTGGGCACGAGGTCGAGGCGCTCGCCGCCCTTTTCCAAGAACTCCTCCCGGTACTCTACCGAAATCTCGATGGTCGTTTCCAGACAATCCGACACGAAGGCTGGACAGAACACCAGCAGCTGCTTATCCCCATGCTGTTGCCGCTCCTCAATGACCTCACTTGTGTAAGGCTGCACCCAGGGGTCTCTGCCCAAGCGGGATTGAAAACAAGTGGTGTAGCCCCCTTTTTTCAAACCCAATTTCTTCACCAGTGCTGCCGTGGTGGCGTGGCACTGGGCCGAATAGCAGAACTGGTTTTTCTCCGAAAAAACCTGGCAGCAGTCTGCCGACTTGAGGCAATGGTTGCAAGTATCCGCCTTGCGAAGCTGCCGCTGCGGTAGGCCGTGGTAACTGAACAGCACGTGGTCATAGTTCTCAATGCCCAATTGCCGCCCATTCTCCGCAAAAACCTCAATCATCGGTTCGTAATCGTGGTAGGAATTGATGAACCTCAGGCCCGGAATCACCTGTTTTTTCGCCAGCACCCGCATCACCTGCTCGTGCACCGAGCCGATGGTGGCACTGGCATACTGCGGGAACATCGGGAACACCACGATTTCCTGCACTTGCTGCCCCATCAGCCTGTCAATGGCCGCCTCGATGGACGGCTGCTGGTAGCGCATGGCCAATTCGACCACATACCCATTACCAAGCTCTTGCTGCACACCCGCCGCCAACCGCTCGCCATACACTTTCAGCGGAGAGCCGTCAGGGGTCCAAAGCTGCTGGTAAAGTCTGGTGGAACTTCCGGTGCGAAAAGGCAGGATGATGCCCCTTACCAACAAGTTGCGGGGCAACCACGGGAAATCTATCACGCGAGCATCGAGCAGAAACTGCCGGAGGTAGCGCCAGACCGCCGCTTTTGTGGGTGCATCCGGTGTGCCGAGGTTTACGAGTAGTACGCCTGTTTTTTGCATTATTTCACTAAAAATTGCCCGTTGGCCACTTGCTTTTTCTTTGAAAAAACTTGCAGCAAATAGCTGCCCGCAGGTAATCGGCTTACGTCAAGCGATTGACCTGCTTCCAACTTGCCTTTTTTCACCAACTGGCCACCGATTGCGTAAACCTGATAAGTCAGCTTGGGCAAATCCGGCAGGTTTTCGACAAAAAGGGCCGAGTCCGTGGGGTTCGGGTACAATTTGAGCTTTGCAATGCCCGGCTCATTGGTCGCCGAATAATTGAGGCCACTAAAGAGCCATTGATAAGCTGCCGGAAACTCCCTCTTCCAGTACCACTCACTGTGTTGGCCATCTTGATGGAAAGCCTTGAAAAGCTCCCCTGTTCCAAAGCCGTTGTTCAACAAAACAGCCTCCATCTGGTTCACGTCGGCCACCACCGAGCCATTGCCCTCTTGTTGGCCCGCCAACTGGTAGATTTTCATTGGGGCCGTTTTGGGCGTATTGGCACTGTGGTTGAAAATCTCGGGGTCGTTGAACCAAAATGCTGGGGAAAAAATGCCCGCCTTGCTGAACACGTCCTGGTGCTCCATGATGCCGTATTGCGAAATCAGCCCGCCAAGCGAACTGCCCATAATGCCCGTATAATCACGGCTGGGCAGGGTCCGGTAATTTTGGTCAACAAATGGCTTGAGGGTCTCCACGATGAAATCCACGTACTGGTCGCCCTCCCCGCCCTCGTTGTAGCTGGTGTTCACCCATGGGGCAAGCTCGTCAATGCGCAACGCCCCGCCATTGTAGATACCCACCACGATGCAGCCGTAGTCGCCTTGTGCATGCAATTGGTTGAGCGCCTCGTCCACCCCCCACTCCCCGGAAAAGCTGGTGGCATCGTCAAATAGGTTTTGCCCATCGTGCATGTACAGCACCGGGTATTGCTTCTGGGTAGTTTCGTAGTCGGGAGGCAGGTAAATAAGGATGCGGCGACTGCGGTTGAGCTGCGGCATGAAAAAATTGGCATTGAGCAAGTGGACATTGGGGGCAGCCGTGCTGTTTTGCCCCAATCCCTCCCAGCCTGCAATCGTCACGTTGTGCGTGACGACTCCGCCCAAGTAATTGAACTCCCGGTCGGGCAAAAAACCACCGTTGGCTGTTCCTTCTACCGTTGCCCAACTTCCTCTGGTGAACTTGAACTTTATCAGCCCAATGGGGGGATTGATGGTGATTTCAAATTGACCGTTGCCCAAGTCCGCCAAGATGGAGTTTGGGTCGCCGGGGTTCCAGCCTTGGAAACTGCCAGCGATGTGAATGGGTTCTCCGGCAGGTGTACTGGTGGGTATAGCCGTGACTCTGATGGTCAGTTGCGCAAAAAGGTTTGCCGAGAGGCATAGCGCCAACAAGAGTAGTAACCTATTTTTCATGTTGAAAAGAATTTTAGGAATCGAAGGTTGGTGATGAGTTGTTGGCAGATTTGGCCTTCTCTCCTCAATCCTTCCATCCATTGTTGTTAAACTTCACGGTTTTGTTTCTCAATAAATGGTCGGCAAGTACCAGCGCCGCCATCGCCTCCACGATGGGCACTGCCCTCGGCAACACGCAGGGGTCGTGGCGGCCCTTGCCTTCTACTTGCACAGCATCCCCTGTCTCATTGACCGATTCTTGGGCTTGCACGATGGTCGCCACTGGCTTGAACGCTGCCCGAAACACGATCTCCATCCCATTGGAAATGCCGCCTTGCACCCCACCACTATGATTGGTGCGAGTACGCACGGTGCCATCTTCATCGGAAAAAAAAGCGTCATTGTGCTGTGAGCCTCGCATCGTCACACTATCGAAACCATCGCCAATTTCAAAGCCTTTACAAGCGTTGATGCTCAACATCGCCTTGCCCAAATCGGCGTGAAGCCGGTCAAAAACTGGCTCGCCAAGGCCCGGAGGGCAGCCCTGCACCACGCAGCTCACAACGCCGCCAACGGTATCGCCCTCCCTTCGCACTTGGCGTATCAGCGTTTCCATTTGCTCCGCAATTTGGAGGTCGGGACAACGGACGGGCGTGGCTTCGATTTGCGAAAGGTCAAGCTGGTCGTGGGTTTTGTCAAGAATGATGTCCCCCACCCTGCTGACCCAAGCCGTCACACTGATGCCGTTTTTTTTCAATAAAAGCTTTGCAACAGCACCCGCGGCCACCCTTGTTGCTGTCTCACGGGCACTGGAGCGCCCACCGCCTCGATAATCACGGTGTCCGTATTTTGCATGGTAGGTAAAATCGGCATGGCTGGGCCGGTACTTGTCGGCGATATGGGAGTAGTCCTTCGACTTGGCGTCTTCGTTGCGGATGAGCAGTGCGAGCGGCATGCCAGTCGTTTTGCCCTCGAAGACACCTGAGAGCATTTCTACCCGGTCGGCCTCCTGCCGCTGCGTCACGATGGCCGATTGACCGGGACGACGACGGTCCAGTTCATGCTGCACGAAGTCGAGGTCAAGCTCCAGCCCAGCCGGACACCCATCAATGACGACCCCGATGGCCGGGCCGTGCGACTCGCCGAAAGTAGTGATGCGGAAGGTATGTCCGAAGGAGTTGCCCGGCATTTTTGAGTAGGTCAGTTTGGCAGTGGGCAGTTGGCAGTCGGTTTCAGGAACGCTGAACCGGGAACTGCAATAACCTACTGGCGCTTGGGTGGATTCGGCGGTAAAAATAAGGTAAGTTGGTAGGCAGATGGGGATAACCTTGGCATTTTAATAAAATAAAAAGGATGGCTCAAACGACGCAGCACTGCACAAGTTGCTCATAATCAGGGCGTTCGGAAGCGAGGCGATGCACAAACTTGTCCATTAAAATCCCATTCTGTAAGACAAAGACACCTGGCATTTGTGTGGAATCGCCAAGGCGCTTGGCCAATTCTATCTCGTAGCCCAGTTCCTGCTTCACCTTGTAGCCACGAATCCAAGTTTGTAGGCCATAGAGTTGAGTGAAAGAGCCACGCTGCAAGCCAAAGGCCCGGTAAAATTGCTGCGCTGGGTCGCACACATAAGTAGCACCTTGTAAGTTGAAACCTTGGAAATACTCCGTGGCAGTTTCGTCGTTGGCCATGTGTACGAAGACGATTTTTATTCCCCCCTGCTCGATGGCTTGCCGCCTCAATGCGATGTCATGCAGGGCCTCTTTGCAGAATACACAGCCAAAATGGCGCAAAAACACGAGCATTACTGGCTTTTCAAAGGACAACGAATACACGGACGCACCCTCGTTCGTTATCATTTCTTCCATTACCAACAGTTCAATCTCTGACTCAAGTGGCGACATACAGATTTTCAATTTGCCTAAAAACAGCCTTCTTGTCAAAGTGTTCAATAAAGACTTGGAGTAACGCTAAATCGCTCTCGGCCTCACTTGGAGCGTATTCGCCCTGCTCAACGTGCAATCCGGCGATGCGCAAACCAATTTATTTAAACTGGTAGATTTTTTGCGGTCAAAATTACCCATGAATGTCCCAAAACAACCAACTTTCAAAAAAATACTACTTTCAAAATAGCCCACCAATAAAGAGCTTCATCAAAAATCAAACAACATGAACAACCTCTCCGCCCACCTCTCCAAACACCTGCGTGACCTTCACTTCGGTGGAAACTGGACTTGGGTCAACCTGAAGGCCACGCTTTCGGACGTGACCTGGCAGCAGGCCATCACACCCGTGAAAGACCTGAACACTATCGCTACCCTACTCTTTCACGTGAACTACTTCGTGGGCGTGCAAATAAAAGTGCTCGAAGGCGGCCCGCTCGAAGGCAATGACAAGCTCAGTTTTGCGCACCCGCCTATCCACTCCCAAGCGGACTGGGAAGCCATGCTGGAGAAGGCCTGGAATGAAGCCGAAACATTGGCGCAATTGATTGAGCAGCTACCAGAGGAAAAGCTCTGGGATGTTTTCTGCGAAGAAAAATACGGGACCTACTACCGCAACATCCAGGGCCTCATCGAGCATACGCACTACCATTTGGGACAGATGGTGGTGGTGAAGAAATTGCTCGTAGGAGCAGGGTGAATTCAGGAAATGATGTTGCTACCAGTGATTACTTTTACAGGTGAAATGCCAAGCTGAACCGTCCAAGTAAACAACCACCAATGCGACACAAGCCCTTTTTCATTTTCATCCTCCTTGCTTTAGGAAGCCTGACTGCCACCGCCCAGCAAAAGCCGCTCCGGGTCGGGGTCATCGGTCTCACGCATACCCATGTGCATTGGATTTTGGGCCGGGAAGACCGGGGCGACATCCAAATCGTGGGCATCGTGGAAACGAACCGGGAACTCGCCGAGCGCTACACCAAGCAGCACGGCCTTTCGATGAGCCTTGTGTACAACAGCATGGAAGCACTCATCGCCGCCACGCAACCCGAAGCGGTGACGGCATTTGGCAGCACTTATGAACACCTCGAAGTGGTGCAAACCTGCGCCCCGCTCGGCATCCATGTCATGGTCGAAAAACCGTTGGCGGTCAGCATGAAACATGCCCGGAAAATGGAAGCCTTAGCCAAAAAGCACTTAATCCATTTGCTCACCAATTACGAAACTACTTGGTATCCCACCAACCACAAGGCTTATGAATTGCTCCAAAGCGATTCCATCGGCAGCTTGCGCAAAGTGGTGGTAAGGGACGGGCATCGGGGTCCCAAGAAGATTGGCGTGAACAAGGAGTTCCTCGATTGGCTCACCGACCCCGTGCTGGATGGCGGCGGCGCCATCATGGACTTCGGCTGCTACGGTGCCAACCTGATGACTTGGCTGCAACAAGGCAAAAAACCGCTCACCGTCACCGCCGTCACCCAACAATTGCAGCCGGAGAACAACCCCAAAGTGGACGACGACGCCACCATCATCCTCACCTACGACGATGCCAACGCCATCCTGCAACCCTCCTGGGACTGGCCCATTGGCAGAAAAGACATGGAAATATATGGCCTCACGGGCGTTATCTACGCCGACAACCGCCACCAACTCCGCATCCGAATGGCGGAAGGTTACGATGGGTTTAAAGAAACCGCCTTGACACTCGAAGAACGCCCCGCTCCTTTTGATGACCCTTTTTCCTTGCTGGCCGCCGTGGTGAGAAAGGAAATAACGCTGCCGCCTTATGACCTCTCTTCGCTGGAAAACAATATGGTGGTGATGGAGATTTTAGATGCGGCACGGAAGAGTGCGAAGAAGGGAAAAAGGGTGAGGTTGAAGGGTTGACGTTTTTCTGCAAAACTGTAGCAGCAAAGGCTTGGAAAGCCCGACAGGATTTATTAAAGCGATAAAAGCATAAGCAGTATTATTCACTACTCACTGGCCATGCCATATCCAATTTATAAACAAGGTATGAATCGTACTGACTATCTTCTCACCCTCCTGTTATTGCTACTCTTTACAAGTTGTGCTTCACACATCCCTAAATTCAAGGGTACGGCCTACTTGAAAAATCAAGGAAGAACCCCGAAACCTGTCTTTAACAAACAAGCACTAAAACCGCTGAAATTGCAATGGAAAGCGTGCTATCAATTCCTAAAAAAAGGGCACGTACAGCAGTTTACACAGAAGAACGGTTTCAGTTATATCTATTCCCACCAATTTTATCGCTTCTTGCAATCAAACCTATTTCGGATTTACGAGACACCTTTCTTACAATATTACGACCATTTCGTGCTTACTTTCGGTGAGCCGGAGGATGATTTCAGCGATGCAGAAAGAATCAGGATTGTCTATTGGCCCCAAGTCGTGGACGACCCATGCACTACTTGCCCACACGATGGTTTTGGGTTTTCGTTTGATGCTAATACAAAAGAATTGTTGCGTGAATAAGAATAGGGTGACCGCTTTGCCATTTCCCCAAATCCCCGCTCGAAGGCAATGACAAGCTCCGTTTTGCGCACCCGCCCATACACTCCCAAGCGGACTGGGAAGCCATCTTGGAAAAGGCTTGGAACGAGGCCGAGACCTTGGCGCAGTTGATTGAGCTACTGCCGTGAGATGGCTCAATTTAGACGCACACAAAACTCTCTTAAATTTGTGTGAACATGGAAAAACGAGCTATCAAATCAAAGCGCCGCAAGTATGAAAAAGGGTTAAAAGACTCAACCCCCTTCCTACTAACCTGCCAATCCTTGCAGCCGGGTAAAGCCTTTATCGTCAGCCTCCTGCCGCTTTCTGTCAAATGCCGCTTCGATGATTTGCCAGAACGCTTCCAGTGTTGGGTCAAGATGGTCAAGTCTTGGATAGGGTCAATATTCCCATCCGCTTATCTCGACTTTAGCCATTTGAA
>DIUC01000034.1:0-42489 GCA_002435785.1 Saprospiraceae bacterium UBA6168
TACCATTCCGCTTTGAGGGGATTCCGGCTTTTTTAACAGGGAGCTTGGAGGTGGCTTTTGCGGTTGCGGCTTTTGCTTTTGGCGCTGCAGCAGGTTTTTCCGCATTTTTTGGAGCCTCTTTTTTGGATGGCTTGTCTTTGAGTTGTTTCTTCAAAGCCTTTTCAGCGGATTTCAATGCCTTTTTTGCATCGGATTTTTGCGCTTTTAGCTGCTCCAGGGCAGCATCCTTTGCTTGTACTTCCGCAATGAAAGCTGCCAATTCTGGTCGGGCTTTCAAGGTCTTCTTGCCAATAGAAGTGATTGATTTTCTCATAAACTTTTGATTATTAACTTTTTGTACAAAAATATTTTCGGTGCAAAATTATAGGTGTTTACAATTATTTAATGTTAAGTTTTCATTTGGGCCGAAAACTTAACATTGGAAGTCAGCAAAGTGCCATTTAGAAATAGTGCGGCGAGGTTAATTTATGGGGTGTAGATTAAGCTGAAAAGACAAGAGGGCCTCAACAAAAAAACCAAAAATCCCGGCCCGCAACTTGGTCATTCGCTTCCAAATAGGTTTTAATTGCGGCCTGCCCATCCGGTGCAGCCACTGCCACAATTATCTGTGCATCAGTCATTTGCGACAGCAATTCAAAATTCTCCATAACCACGCCACCTACGATATGGCCCCATTTGCTCGGCTGGTCGCACACCCAGCGGAACGGCACCCCACAGGTGCGCAGGAGGGCGGCCAACCGCTTGCCCTTGCGTCCAGCGCCCCACAGCACGAGCGGTCGGGCGGGGTCGTGGTCAGTACGGAGGAACCATTGGGCCTTGAGGTCGAGGTAGCTATTGTCCAAATACTTGGCGTCGGTGCGGGAGGTGCGGTCGGGGCGCTCCCGCCAATGGTGGAGCAGCTCGGTGGTGGCCACTATTTTGCAGCCAGCATGGCGTAGCCGAAAGGTCAGGTCATAGTCTTCGGGGTAAACATCCTCCTCAAAAGCGGCGGCCAGCACGAGGTCACTGCGCCATGCCATCCAACAGGGCGATGGCAGCACGTTCTCCCTGTAGATTTCGGCAAAATGGCGACTGTTCAAGGCCAAATTGTTGAGCCAAGCCTCGTAGCGGCGGAACCCCTCCCCCACCCCATCTTCCCCAAAAAACCGCACAGCGCCCGTGGCAACATGGCCGGGGCCACTTTCCAGCAGCATTTTTTTCATGGTGGAAAGTCGGTCGTGTGGCATGATGTCGTCACTGTCCATTCGGGTAATAATGCCCCCCCCAGCCCGCCTAAAGGCAAAACGCATGGCTGGCGACACCCCCGTTTTGCCCAAAATATCGTCATTTTGAAGAAAACGGATTCGGGGGTCCCGCTCGGCGTAGGCTTGCAGGATGTCGGGACTGGCGTCGGTGGAAAAATTGTTGACGGCGATGAGTTCCCAATCCTGCTCGGTTTGCGCCAAGATGCTGTCGAGGCATTCCGCCAAATAAGGGGCGGTGTTGAAAGTGGGCAGGAGGATGGAGATTTTCATTCGAGTTCGATGGTGTGGTGGGATTCGGGTGGCTATCGGAGCTGTGGATGAATGTTCATTGCAGAACAAAGGTGGGAATTTGGGAATGATAATAAAAAAGCGCTTGCAGCAATTTCAAAAACTGCAAGCGCTCAGTGTGGGCGGAAATTTTCCTTTTTTGGTCAAATCATTCCTTAATAGAGCCGATAACGCACCCCGCCACGCATACCGAAGGCATACCATTTTGAATCCGTTTGTGAGTTGCCGACGATGCTCAACAATTGCGTTTGTGCGTGTGACAGGAGTTGAATGCCGATTTTTTGGCTGACGGGAATTTCCAGCCCAAGGCCAAGCCCCCCCACGAAGTTCAAGTTGCGGAAGTTTCCTGAATTGCCTTGATTGATACTGCTGTGGCTATTTCCATCGGCTTGGGTTATGGTGTTCTGGCTCCGGCTGGTCAGGAAGACGGACGGCCCCGCACTCGCTTG
Source organism: Saprospiraceae bacterium UBA6168 (assembly GCA_002435785.1). Taxonomy (GTDB): domain Bacteria; phylum Bacteroidota; class Bacteroidia; order Chitinophagales; family Saprospiraceae; genus UBA6168. The sequence goes on from DIUC01000034.1 coordinate 1,982, forward strand.
CACGAACAGCCGGGTTTTTCCGCCCACAATGGTTTGGCGAAAGGTGACTGGCATTTCCAAATAGTAATAATTGCTATTGTAGCTAATATTCTTAAGTGGTTCACCCGGCAAATTTGGGTCGAAACCACCACTGCCATTGTGTTGCGTACCCCACACCAAAGGCCCACTTTCATATTTGTCCCCATAGGCCATGAAACGCAGCCCGAACAGCATTTCCCGGCTTTTGTTTTTTAACGGCATTGCCAGAGCAACCCCAAAATCATAGTTTAATCGGCCATTGTTGCTCTTCAAAACCTGATTGGTATAATTGGTAAAATTAAGGCCACTACTAATTTCCACGGCTGCATTCTTTTGTGAGAAGGCGAATATAGGAAGTAGTAGAACAAGGAATATGAAGGAATTTTTCATAAATGGTGTATTTAAAAGAATATAAGGAAACAAAGAATTAAGCTGCTTATAATTGGTACCGCACACTCGCCCCAACGCCCAATTCCCAACTGCTCCGACCATTGGTCATTTGCGTGAGGCCGAGGCCAGCACATGGGCCTGTGATTAAAGTCAGTTTATCGGAGAGGGCAACAGTAGCGGCGACGCCACCATGCAATCCCAACCAAGTGGTCCTAAGCCCTTTAACCGATAGCCCATCCGACTCAGTGCGGGCATTGAGCAGGCTGTTGATGCTAACGCCCGTCTTGGCCTCCAAGTGGGTACGGCGGCCCCAAGCCCATCGCTTTTGCACCATGATAGGGAAGCTGTTGTACCGCAGCGCCAGCCGCCTCGCACGGAGGTTGGTGAACTTGTAGCCCACTTGCAGGGCCACCGAGGAGGTGAGTTCGTAATTCACCCGAATGCCCGTGCTATATGACAGCGCCGTGCGCCCCGACAGAAAGGTGTCTTGCTGAAACAGTCGGCCCAGCGGCATACGAAAAGCCGTCGCACCTACTTCCACGGAATAGCCGGGATAGCTCCTGCTATGTCGTTTTAGCTGGGGGCGAGTAACTGGGATGTATTTTAAGATGGAAGGTGCATTCGTGTTTTCAAAGCCAGATAACCTTGGCTCGGGTAGCCGCTCCAACAGGGATTCAGGTGCCGACTCAGCGGGCAAGCTCGCTTGTAAATCGGTGGATGCACCATTTACCGTCGCAACTTCAAGGTTTATTGGCGCTGTACTATTTCCACTGACGGCATTTTGCTGGCCAGCATTTTCCTTTTCGCTGCCGTTTTCAACCAAAGCTTGTTGGTCATTTTTTGTTTTTGGTGAAAACTGAGCGACAACGCCAGTGCCCCTGGCTGGTTTGACTTTTGGGGCAATGTTTGGGCTGGGGGCCACCGTTTGGGGAGCGGATACCGCTGGACTATTAGAAGCTTCGCCGCCACCTGTTTGCTCCGCAACGTTTGTGGAATTGGTCGGTTCGAGCGCTGCGATGTCCTGGGCTTTTTCACCCAACTGCTCGATTTGCAGTTGTTGCTGCGCCACCGTTCGATGCAGCCGGGCCACCTTCGCCCGGTCGTTGCGCCAGAGAAGTAGCACCGAGACCACCAAGATGGCCAAAAGGCCAAGCCCCGCCCATCTTGCGAAGGGGTTCCAGAACGAAGGCTTTGGAGGAAGGACAGGCCCCATCCGCTCCCAGAAGTCGCCGGAAGGCACTGGGGCGTATTGCTCAAGGTTCGCTTTGAAGAACCGTTCGAGGTTGTCGTTATTTTGATTTTCAGTCATTTCTTAGCTAATTTTTTTTGCCGTTAGGCACTATGTCCATTCTTCATCCTTCATTCAATTACGCTTCAGCGCCTATGCTTTTCTCCAACATTTTCCGGAGCATGTCCTTTGCCCTTGAGAGCTGGGAGCGGGAGGCACTTTCGGCAATGCCGAGCATTTCGCCAATTTCCCGGTGCGAGTATTCTTCCAGCACATAAAGGTTGAACACCGCCCGATAGCCTTCCGGAAGCCGTTGGAGCATCTGCACCATCGCTTCCTCCCTATACTTGGCAAACAGGTTTTCGTCCGCCTCAAAGCTGTCCGCAACCTCCTGTATTTCAACGGTTTGGAACATCCGCTTGCGCTTGCGCAGTTGCTCTAATGCCGTGTTCACCATCACCCGCCGGAGCCAAGCACCGAAGGCCCCGGTCGGTTGGTATTGGTAGAGGTTGGTGAAGATGCGCACCAGCCCCTCCTGTAGCCAGTCCTCGGCCTCGTGCCAACCGGAAGCATACCGCATACAGATGCCAAAAAGCATGGGTTTATACTTTTCGTACAGTGCTTGCTGTGCTTTTCGGTCGCCCTTGCGACAGCCACGGATGATATCTTCGTCGGATGGTGCCAAATTATGGTCTTGCAATTGCTGTTTTACTAATGCAATATCAGACAAGTTTGCTGCACCTCGTGTGTTTTTTTCAAAAAAAGATAGCGTGTGATAACCAGTGTCCAAAATTTGTATAAATTTCCAACTTCAAAACCCATGCTTCCATTTGGTAAACAATATCCGCCATGCGACAACCTGCTTTCACCTTAAACTGGTTTTTGGCATTCCTTTTTTTCTTCGTTCATTTTTCGGCATCCTTTGCTGCCGACCCTCCCAAGTCAGCCCTTTTGATTGCCGTAGGCAACTACCCACCCTCAACCGGCTGGCAGCAAATCAGCTCGCTCAACGACATTGCTCTCATCAAAAAAGCGCTGAAAACACAGGGCTTTAAGGACGAGGAAATCATCGTGGTAACGGACGAAGCAGCAACCAAGGACGGCATCGTGCAGGCCATCCAACAATACCTTATTGCCCACGCTAAACCGGGCGGGGCGGCCTATTTCCATTTCTCCGGTCACGGGCAGCAGGTGGCCGACGACAACGGCGACGAGGAGGACGGCTACGACGAGGCATTAGTGCCCATCAATTCCCCGTTGAATTTCCGGGAAGGCGTTTACGAAGGCGAAAACCTGCTGCGGGACGATGAACTGGGCAGGCTGCTGAACGAAGTGCGCCGCAAATTAGGCCCCAAGGGCAACCTCCAAGTGGTGCTCGATGCCTGCCACTCCGGCACGGGCACGAGGGGTTTTGGCAAGGCAAGGGGCACCCAAAACAAGATGGCCTCCCAAGCTTATATTGTCTCCAACGGCAAAAACGGCTCCGACCATTCGGCCATGGACGGCGCAAACCCGGCGGACGAGCGCAACCTCGCCCCAATGGTGGCCTTTTTTGGTGCTGCGCAACACCAACTGAACTTCGAGACCAAGGATGAGGACGGCAACGGCGTAGGGTCGTTGAGCTATGCTTTCAGCAAAAAGCTGGCAGCCGTGACCGCCACCACGACCTACCGTGCCCTTTTTGAGCAAATAAAATTGGAAATGAGCGTCATAGCCCCTACCCAAAACCCACAAGTAGAAGGTACGCTCGACCAAGAAATCATGGGCGGGCGAATGTTGGGCACGCCCAATTTTTTCCGGGTGCCGCAGTGGAACGACCCCGGCTCCGTGACCGTGGAAGCAGGTTGGCTGCATGGCGTGCAAAATGGCGCCGTGATTGGCCTCTTCCCGTCGGACACCCGTGACATCACAGGCAAGCTCCCCTTGGCAAAAGGCACAGTAACCAACGCCGGCCCAACCTCCTGCATCGTCCTGCTTACCACCGACCTCGACGACGAAGCCGTGGCGAAGAGCGCTTGGGCCTACGTGCTGGAACACAGTTTTGGCGACCTAAAAGTTAGCTTCAAGAACGCATTGCCGGAGGGCCACCCCGTGCTGCCCATTTTGCGGAGCAAGCTGGAAAAACTGCCCGTGGTACGTGAGGAAGATTCAGCAGAACTGAGCCTCACCTTCAGCCAAGAAGCAAGCCGGGGTGCTGCCGTGCAGTTGCTGACAAGCGGCGGCCTCGTCCTCCAAACCTTTGAGGAAACCATGCGGCCCGAACTGTTGGCCAGCCGCATCGTGGACCATATCTTGGCCTACGGGCAGGTTCGTTTTCTGAAAAACCTCGAATTGGAAAGCTATGCGTTGCCCGTCAGCTTCGAGCTAATACCCATTATCTGGGACCCAAAAACCAAGACCTCGAAGGGCGACCTGCCCCTTTCCGAGAAAATGGACAAAAACGGCACGGTTCACCTAAAGGACGGCGATGCGTTCCGAATAAAAGTCATCAACAACGGCATCAAACCAGCCTACTTCACCCTGTTGGACATCCAGCCGGACAATCAAATGAACGTGCTGGTACCAATGCCGAACACCGCCGAAACACCCGCTGAATTCGTGGTGCAAGCTGGTGGCGAATTCGAGGTGAGGCGAAAATTTGCCATTGGCCCGCCGTATGGGACGGAGGTGTTCAAGCTGATTGCCACCGACCAGCCGATTGACCTGCGCAATGTGTCACAGACCCGTGGGCAAACGAAATCACCCTCGTCGAACCCGTTTGAGCGGATGTTTGCGCAGACATTTTTTAACGACGACTGTATGACACGGGGGGGCAGGACCATATCCGTCAGCGCTGCCGAGGTCAACGTGACTTCGATGACGTTTGTGATTGGAGAGAAATGATGGGGGATTGGGGGAATTGGGGCATCGGCCATTTTTGGAAGGACCAGTTTTTTCCAACATTATTCTTTAAATTAACCGGCTGAGCTACCAAAACTCTGGAACCTCAAAACCTCAAAACCTCAAAACCATTGATTCAAAAACACTTTATGATTATGAAAAACAAAATCCTGCTTTTTATCGCCGTGCTTATCACGTTTTTTTCAGTGTCCGCCAAGTGTCAGGACGCCCATATTTACTACAACCTTTTCAACGACAGTATCACCTATATAAAGGGTGGCAAACAGGTAAAAAAACTGCGAATCCGCAAAGGACAGGAGGTGCAGCTTCACTTGACGGAGTTCAACCCATTTGTGAACAATATTGATTTCAAAATGGTAGAAACAACCGACAATACAGGAAGTGGATTGCTGGGGGCCGGAGGAATGACCAGCTTGATGGGCGGCATGTTGCCCGGTCTGGGCAATATCATCCCCGGCGGGGGCGAGGGCCTACTGGGCGGGGGGGGCATTCCATTGTTCGATGCGCCATTATTGGTACTCAACGACAGTGTCATTTCCATAAAAAACCTGTTTTCAGGCTCACGTGGGAGCGAGCAGGTTGATTTGGCCAACCAGACCATGAAAGAAATCAACATCCTCATCAATGATGCAGCGGCCATCCACCAACAACTCATGGTGTATGAGCGGGCAGTGCAGGTCAGCAAATTGGCCATTGTTAACACCGATGTACTCATACACAACACCAACCTACGACCTTCGCTCATAAAGAACATGTGCCAAGAATATTACGATGCCGTATTTCAGCAATCACAACAAGGCACTATCAGCATAAATGACCTATTGTCATGGCAGAACCTGCCTGCACAGTATGAATTAAGCACGGCAAGATTGAAATCAAAACAGGGCGAATTGGGCGCTAAAGTAGCCCTGCTGGAAGGTTTGTCAAAAGACCTGACGAGCAACCCGATAGACAATGAGGCATACCGCCAATACACCCGCACCCTGATAGACACCCAGTTAAAAGCACGTGGCGTCCGGGACCAGCTAAAGGACATTACCACGAAGGCAGCCGTGCCGTCCAACCTCCCCAGCACCCAAGAAATGGGGCAGTTGCAAATGAAATTGGCGGAAGTTGTTTCCAATGATTTCACGTACAACACGACCATCAAGCCGACCGCCGACCAAGTAAGCCTTGACATCAAGCTTCTAAGAAATCAAGTAGGCGGCGATACGAGCGGGTTATTGGTAAAAGAAAGGAACTTGAAGATGGAGGTCCGGGGCGGACTAAAGGTGAACGCCAGTGCGGGCATCAGCTTTGGGCAGTTCTTTGAGCCAAGCCAACGTTTTTCCGTCAACAACGGCATTATCGTGGCCGAAACCGAGGGGACTTTTACTCCCTCCCTGACCTCCTTCCTGCATTTTTATGGGTACCGGGGCCAGAAGGCCACCGTGGGCGGCTCGTTGGGCATTGGGTTCCCGTTGCTGGTCAGCGGCAACAGCCAATCCATCCAGTTTTTTCTGGGGCCAAGCATGATATTGGGTTCCAGCCAGCGTATCGTCCTTTCCACCGGGTTGATGGGTGGCCAGGCACAGCGCCTCGCCAAGGGCTACCAAGTGGGCGATGCGTTCAGCACCGATTTGGGGGACATCCCGACACAGGGAAAATACGAAATCGGCGTGTTCGTGGGAGCCTCTTTTAGTTTGGGGAAATAAACTGTACCAACCACACCTACTCACTCACTTCAACACAAAACAGGCAAATATGAAAACAGCCTTTTTATCGTATCTCACGGCGATAATCCTTTCCCTTGTCGCCCTACTGCCTGCCACCGCTGGCAAAGGAGTGCCTCCCCTCCATCGCAAACCCCTGCCTAACGGGCAGACAGGCGAACACGTAAACCCTAAACCCAAACGGGCCGTCGTCATCGGCGTTTCGATACAGCAGGACAGCCTATTGCCGTCCTTGCCTGCCAACCAGCAAAATGCGGAAGTTTATGCCGCATTTTTGCGCTCAAGTGGCGGCGGCCTCCTGCCTGCCGACCACGTGCAACTACTCACGGGGGAAGACGCAACAATGGCCAGTTTTACAGCTGCCCTTGGCTGGCTGGAGGAGGAGAGCAAGCCCGGCGACCAAGTCACGCTCTATTTCGCTGGGAACGCTCGCTTGGTCAAATCCGATGTAGGCCCTGTGCCACATATCTTCCTGGCCGACTCCCCACAGGCACTGGGCAAAACAGGCAGTATGCCACTGGCACGGCTTTGCTTCCTTTTACAGGATTTCTCCCTGAAGAAAAGCCTTAAATACAACCTCGTTTTCGACCTAAACATGGGGCCAACACTGGAAGAAGAGGACGAAATTTGGCGGCAATGGCTCCAAGCCCTCCAGAAATCCTTTCCCTTTGCCGCCGTGGAAGCATCTTTTTCCAAAATCCAAAACCCAAAAAAAAACATGACGGGATTTACGCCCCTCCTGCTCGATGGGCTGCTCGGAGCGGCAGACCTAAACGGCAATGAAATCATTTCCCCGAAAGAGGTTGAAAAGCACCTCCACTCCCAGCGGAAGAGAGCGCTTGGCGGCCAAGCCATGATAGTGGCCTTTTCGGACGAACAAACGCCAATGTCGAAGTTTGACGCCAACAAACGGTCGAAAGCCCCGGGCGAAAAAGGCCCCAGCCAGTTCCCCAACTTGGTCAGGCAAGACCTCAGCCACCTGGAAGACTCCCTCCTCGCCGCAGCCGATGGCCGCACCCGCCAATGGTACCAAGATTTCATACTTACCATGAAACTGGGAAAACTGATGGAACCAGCGGGCCGTTGCACCTCCGACCTTTACGATAGCCTGCTAACCCAGCCCGCCATTCGCCCCCTGCACAGCCATTTGCGCCGACAACTCGCCGCTGCCTTGCAGGACGAAACACAACAAGTCCTCAACGACTACCTCCGCACCGACACCCGTGAATTGCAAAGGCGCTGGAAGCACGGTGGCAACTATGCCGCCTACCCCGGCTACATGGCACGAACGGCAGACCTATTGGGGGAAAAACACTTCATGAACTCCATCATCCAGTGCAAACGATATTACTTTGAAGGGCTAACGGCGAGGCTGGATTTTGAAAAAACCAAGGACTCGACGCTCTTGCAAAGGGCATTGGAAAAACAGCAGCTTGCCCTACACTATGAACCCGAGGCCCCTTTCGTGTTAAACGAATTGGGCATTTTACATTTTTTGATGAAATCAAGTGGTGCAAAAGCTTATTACCTCCAAGCCATCAACCTCGCCCCACAATGGGGCATTCCTTATTTAAACATAGCCGTGCTGCATAACAACCTTGAACAGTTCGACAGCGCACTTCTCTATGCCCAGTTGGCCGTGGACCTGACCCCCTGGAACCCCGTGGCCGTGGCCACGCTTGGGGGCGTTAACCTGCAGTTGAGGCAATTTGCCGCCGCCGAATATTGGCTTCGCAATGCCGCATCCATTGACCCAACAGAAGCAGGCATCTACTACGACCTGAGCTGCCTCAAAGCCCTGCAAGGCCAAACCGCACCAGCCTTTCAATGGCTCGAAATGGCTTTCAAATTCGGGTACAAAGACATTGATTACCTCAAGCAAGACGCAGACCTTGTTTCCCTCATAGACACCAAACAGCTAGAAGAATTACTAAGAAAATACTTCCCTGACCATGTCAAAGACTAAAACAACAAACCCAGCCACCGGGCGACTCCAGCCACCCGGTGGCTTTCATGCTTTTAAAATAAAACGAAAATGAAATACCTGCTTGCCCTCATCGCCCTATTCTCGGGCATTTTTCATCCCGTAGGGACCTTGTCCGCCCAGTCCATCGACATCGGCGGCACCACCACCCGTGCCGTCGTCATCGGCATCTCCGACTACCAGGACAAGGACATCCCCGACCTGCGCTTCGCAGACCGGGACGCCGAGGCCTTCGCCAACTACCTGCGCTCCCCTGCGGGCGGCTCGCTCGACGGCGATCACCTCAAGCTGCTGCTGAACCAAGACGCCACGATGGCGCAGTTCGCCGCCGCCCTCGATTGGCTCTGGGAAGTGAGCAAGGAAGGCGACCAGGCCATCATCTATTTCTCTGGACACGGCGACGTGGAGAAGAAAAGCCTGACCCAGCCAGGTTTCCTGCTTTGCTGGGATGCACCGTCGAGGGTATACTGGGGAGGTGGCGCCCTTGGCCTTAATATGTTGCAAGAGGTCGTTTCCACCCTGTCCATCCAGAACAAGGCGAAGGTGGTGGTCATTACCGATGCTTGCCGTTCTGGCACACTCGCCGGGCAGTCGGTCGGCGGGGCGCAGGCAACGGCCGCCAACCTCGCCAAGCAGTACGCCAACGAAATCAAGATTCTCTCCTGCCAGCCCAACGAGTACAGCATCGAGGGAGAGCAGTGGGGCGGCGGCAGGGGCGCTTTCAGCTTCAACCTCGTGGACGCCCTCTACGGCATGGCCGACGGCAACGGCGACCTGTTCGTCACCTTGCAAGAGGTGGGGCGCTACCTCGAAGACCACGTGACCGCCGAAGTGGCCCCGGTGAGCCAGGTGCCGATGGTGCTGGGCAACCGCACGGAACGCCTCGCTTCGGTGGACGCCAAGCTACTGGCCGACCTGCGTGCCGGCAGGACTAGTCAGATGAAAATGCTCTCACCCGTGGAGTCGAGGGGAATGGTGGAAGACGTGCTGGCGGCGGTGGACACCACCACCCGGGAACTGTACCGATTGTTCAAAAAAGCCCTGAAGGACAAGGTGTTTTTGGAGCCAACTGGTGCTTGCGCCGATGCCTACTATGCACGCCTGATAGCCGAGCCAAAAATGCAGCGACTGCACACCACCATGACCCGCAACTACGCCGCCGCCTTGCAGGACGATGCGCAGCAAGCCATGAACATCTGGCTGGCCGCCGACGTGCAACAGTTGCAGTGCATCGGCAAAACGCTGAGACTCGAACCCATCCCCCGGCAACTGCAACGGGCAGCCGAACTGCTCGGTGAAGGGCACTACATGTACCGCTCGCTGCAGGCCCGGCGGCTGCTGTTCGATGGGATTTCGGAGATGAGGCATGCAAACCCCGACGAGGCCCTTGGCCGGAAGTGCCTTTCGCTTTTCAGGCAGTCGCTGGCACTGGAGCCACAGTCGCCGCTGCCTTGGCACCAGATGTGCCTTGTTTATGTGAGAAACCTGCGCCAGCCCGATTCGGCTTTTGTCTGCGCACGGGAGGCCCGCAGCCTTGCCCCAAACTGGGTGCTGCCGTTTGCTGACCTATCAAGCCGCCTCATTTACCAGAACAAATTTGACTTGGCCAGCCAGGCACTGCTAGAAGCCGAGGCAATTGACTCGCTGCACCCATACGTGTCCAATGATCGGGCGGAGTGGTATTCGCACCAATCAGACCCTGCCAGTTGGGAGAAAGCAGTAGCCTTGTTTGAAGAGTACCAACAGCTGGGCGGGGCAATATTTCCATGCTGGTATAACAATTACGCCCTTACGTTACAGAGATTGGGCAGGTTCTCCGAGAGCGAAACAGCGTTCAAGAAAGGTTTGGCCCGTGATTCGACAAACGAAACTATATGGAACAACTTGGGGGTCTTGTACACTGATACCCGCCGATATGCTGAAGCGGAGGCGTCTGTCAGAAAGAGTATTGCGCTCGATTCGACTAATGCATTGTCATGGGTCTGGCTTGGAAAAATCTACCGAAACACCGCCCGCAAAGCCGAGGCGGAGATTTTTTTCAAAAAAGCTGTTCAACTTGAGTCGACCTCTGCGATAGCACACGGCTTTTTGGGAAGTATATACTTAGACACTGGTCGCCTAACTGAAGCGGAGGCCGCTTACAAAAAATCCATTTCGCTGGACTCGACCTATGTGACTGCTTGGAACAACCTCGGGTTAATCTACGTCAGAGTCCATCGATACGTTGAAGCCGAGGCCACCCTAAAGAAAGCCATTGCTATTAATTCGTTTCATGTCCAAGCACACAATCACCTCGGCACCATCTATTTCAAAACTAACCGTCAGGACGAAGCCCAGCAGTATTTCCTAAAAGCCATTGCCTTGGCTCCTAAGCAGCCCGTGCCGATGCTCGGAATGGCCTATTCATTGGCGGCAGCGGGCAAAACCACAGAAGCCCTTTCCTATGTGGAAGGTGCCATCGGCAAGGGCGCTACCATGGAGCAACTGGAAAAGGACACCGACCTCGCCCCGCTGCGGGAGCAGAAGGAGCAGTGGGAGTCGCTGATGAAAAAGTGTTTTGCCGACAAGATATACTACAACCTCGCCTGCGAGCAAAGCCTGAAAGGCGATTTGGACAAGGCCTTCGAGTCCCTCGAACAATCGCTGACCAACGGCTGGAAGGACTACGACTGGATGCAGCAGGACACCGACCTCGCCCCGCTGAGGGAGCAAAAAGAACGGTGGGCAGTGCTAATGAAAAAGCATTTTCCGGATAAAATAAAAGACTAAAACAACAAACCGGGCCACCGGGCGGTACATCCCACCCGGTGGCTTTGATGCTTTTTAAAATAAAACGAAAATGAAATACCTACTTATCCTAATCCCCCTGTTCTCGGGCATTTTTCATCCCGTAGGGACCCTCTCCGCCCAGTCCATCGACAATGGCACCACCACCCGTGCCGTCGTCATCGGCATCTCCGACTACCAGGACCCCGTCATCCCCGACCTGCGCTTCGCCGACCGGGACGCCGAGGCCTTTGCCAATTACCTGCGTTCCCCAGCGGGCGGCAGCTTGGACGGCGACCACCTGAAAATCTTGACCAACGAGCAGGCCACCGCCGGGCGCATCGCAGAAGCGCTCGACGGCCTCATCGAACAGGCGAAGGAGGACGACCAGGTTATCATTTACTTCTCCGGCCACGGCGACGTGGATAGAAAGACCGTCTCCCAGCCTGGCTTCCTGCTCGCATGGGACGCACCCAGCCGGGTGTATATGGGCGGTGGTACCTATTCACTGGCATTCTTGCAGGAAATCGTCAGCACCCTCTCCACCCAAAACTTGTCAAAGGTCACCGTCATTACTGATGCCTGCCATGCCGGGAAATTAGCGGGCAGCCAAATCGGCGGGGCGCAGCTCACGAGCGCCAACCTTGCGAAGCAGTACGCCAATGAAGTGAAAATCCTTTCCTGCCAGCCCAACGAGTTCAGTTTGGAAGGCGAGCAGTGGGGCGGCGGCAGGGGCTGTTTCAGCTACCACCTCGTGGACGGGCTGTTCGGCTTGGCTGACCGCAATGGCGACGGCACGGTCTCGGTCGGCGAACTCGACCGCTACCTCGAAGACCACGTGACCGCCGAGGCCGCACCGCAGAGCCAGGTGCCGATGCTGCTCGGCAACAAGACCGAGCGGCTGGCGACGGTGAACGCCACCGTGTTGGCCGATTTGAAAAAAGTGAAAGGTAGCGGGATGTCCGTTTTCGCTGCCACCGAAAGCCGGGGCTTCGAGGACGAGGTGCTGGCGAGGGTGGACACGACCGTGCGGGAGATGTACCGGGCCTTTAAGCTGGCGGTGCAGGAGAAGCGGTTTTTTACCCCAGCCGGAAACTCGGCGGAAGATTACTTCGCCCAACTCTCCAAGGTGGAAGCGCTTGCACCACTGGGGGGCATCATGAAACGCAACTACGCCGCCGCCCTGCAGGACGATGCGCAGCAGACGCTGAACGAGTGGCTGAAAACCAGCCAAGACGCATCCCTCGAAGCGGCCGTTACCGAGCGCATGCCACAGAAGGTGTTCACGGAAAAGGTCAGGTCGTACCCCCGTTGCCTCGACCGGGCGGCAGAACTGCTGGGCAATAAGCACTACATGTACGCTGCATTGAAGGCACGGAAGTATTTCTTCGAGGGCTACCTGCTGACGAATTCCAACCTGAACCCCGACACGGCACTGGGCGAGCGGGCTTTGGCCCTATTCCGCCAATCGCTCGAATGGCAACCGGATCAGCCGCAGGTATATTGGCAGATGAGCGTGGTATATGGTTACAATTTCCGACAACCAGATTCGCTGGAACATTATGCCAAGCGGGCCATGGAGGTCTATCCAAATTGGATAACGCCGTGCAAAGAGGCTGCTTTTTGGCTTTCCTTCAGGTACAAACAACAAGACCGGGCAAGGCCGTTTTTGGAGCATGCAATCCGGATTGATTCCAATTCAGCCGAGGTATTGTATCTATGGGCAGTTTTTAATTTTGGTGAAAAAAACTACGACGAAGCGGAGCGGCAATTGAAAAAAGCCATTGCCCTTGATTCGACTGATGCCACGCTCTGGGGTAACCTCGGGTATTTGTATAACCGAATTGGCCGCTTCGCCGAATCGGAGCCTGTCTTACAAAAAGCCATTGCACTCGATTCGACGAATTGCCAGGTCTGGACCAACCTCGGGACTTGTTATTTCTCGACCAGTCGTCTTGCCGAAGCGGAGCTGGCTTTGAAAAAAGCCATTGCGCTCGATTCGACGTATCTCAGTTCCTGGAACAATCTCGGCGCTGTGTACAACCTCACCCGCCGCTTCGCTGAAGCGGAGCCGGTTTTGAAGAAATGCATAGCGTTAGATTCGACAAATGCCTCTCCATGGAACAACCTCGGGTGGTTGTATCTCAACACCCGCCGCTTCGCCGAAGCAGAGCCGGTTTTTAAAAAAGCCATTGTGCTTAATTCGGCTTTTGCCAACCCCCGCAAGCACCTCGGCATGGTCTATTTCAAGACCAACCGCTCCGACGAGGCCCGTCAGAACTTTCTCAAAGCACTCGAACTCAACCCCAAATATGCGGCTGCGATGCTCGGCATGGCGTACCTCCTATTTTCGGAAGGAAAAACGACGGAAGCCATCGCCTACGTGGAGCAGGCCATCGGCAAGGGCGTCATCTTAGCACAGTTGGAAAAGGACGAAGACCTCGCCCCGTTGCGGGCCATGCCGCAGTACAAGGTACTGATGAAAAAACACTTCCCAGACCAAATCAAAGACTAAAAACTGGTGAAAATGAAATACTAGCCTACTCTCACTGCCCTGCTAGCGGGCATTTGTCAAACCAAAAGGCCCTCCGGCTGAGTCAAGACCAATGCCGTCGCCATAGGAATCACTGAGGCGGGCAGTCCTTTTTGTTTGGCTCCGCAATTTCAAAAAACCACCATTTGCTGGGTCGTACTAACCAAATATGCATGCGCATTTGGTCAGTGCGCATCGACATTGACCAAATGTAGGTGCGCATTTGGTCAATGTAGGGCTACATTTGAGCAAATGCGTGTAAACATTGACCAAATGTAGGCTTATATTTGGTCCGTGCGCACCTACACTGACCAAATATGAGTGCGCATTTGGTCAGTGCTTGCAAGCATTTGTTAAGCTTCGATAACCGCCCAGAAACCATATACCATTTTATTGCTATTTGGCACGGATTTTGACCTCTAATAATTTCTACTTTCCATATTGGGGTGATGCGGCTTTTTAATCGCAGATGATAAAAATTAATTTATCATTCTAAAACCAATATCTCATGGCACGCAAACGTCGGTTTATCGTCTCTTTTAGCAGGTACAGTAAGGAAACTTTCCTCTCCTTAGCTTCCAATGCAAATACAGGCATTGGTGGCAATCCTGATTTTGCAGATGCCCCCGTCACTGCCTTAGCTTTTAAAGCTGCATATGATGCTATGGTCGTTGCTGCACCCGATGCTGTGCGTGATAATATTGATGGGCTTCGGATATTCAAGCCACTGCGTGATACGGTGGAAGGCATGATGACCCAATTGGGCGATTATGCCCAAAGCACTATCGGGAATGACCCCGAACGAATGGTGGCCAGCAAATTGCCCCTGACCAAAGAACCTGAGGCTCGTCCAGATAATGTGAATGTGGTGGTATCAGGCCCCAAAGTGGAGAACGGCCCTGCTGCCGGCAAGATAAACGTCTCTGTAAAACCTAACAAAGCTGCCGATGGAATCGCCATATTTATACGCCAGCCCGACCTTACGTATGTGGAGCGGGCAAAGGTAAATGGTTTCAAAACTACCCTCAGCGGCTTCACGCCCGAAGAAGTGCTGGTGGTGCAAATCTGCTATTGGAACAACGAAGGAAACGGGCCAATGATGGCCAAGCCAATGGCAATCGTGGTATAGCGCATAAGGTTGGAAATATCTGGTGTGGATAAGATACCTTGCCTTCGATTCCAGCACCTTTATTATATATAGGCATAAAAAAGCCCCCAGTACTTGTTTCTAGGGGCTTTTCTTATGGGCGGTGGCGGTCGTTGGTTGGGATTATAGTTGTTTGAATATCTATCTGGTTGTTTGGGCAAGGGGGCAAGCCCCCTTGGAAAAGTCACTGTTCCAAGGGGGCTTGCCCTCTTGCCGAATTTCAAACATTAATCAGTTATTCAAACAACTATAATCTTCAGCTTAAATATTTGTCATGGTCAAAATCAAACCCAGCTTACATTTTTATTGATAACCTTCTTCTTAAAAAGGCATTTATTGTAAACGGTTAAGCCATGCCAATGAAAAGATAAGTTGGAGCTGCCGTTTTGATGATTGCCGCAAAAAAAAAATCCAACAAAAAAAAATCAGAATTCCCACAGTATTGAACAAAATAACTACTAGGTTAGCGGCCTCTTCTCTCGTACTGCTCCACATCCTCCCAAAGCTCCTTGACACGCCGTTTTACTACAGAAATTTCGAGAATATTCTACTAACTATAAAACCCTTTTGGCGCATGAAAACGATGATGTTTACCCTCCTTGCCCTTTTGACCTTTTTGGCCATCCAAGTCTCTGCACAAGTAAGCGGCACTGTCACCGGCGAAAACGGAGACCCGCTGCCCGGTGTGAATATCTTCGAAAAAAACACCCAGACCGGGACGGTCACCGATGAAAACGGCTTCTTTTCCATCAATGCCACAGATGGCTCCATGCTGGAGTTTAGCATGGTAGGCTACACTACCTACACCACCAAGATCAAGGCGACCCAAAGCCTCAACGTCATCCTTCGGGAAGGTGTGCAACTGAATGAAGTGGTGGTAGCTGCACTGGGCATCAACAAGGAAAAGGATGCCCTGGCCTACGCCCACAACGAAATCAGCGCCGAACCGCTTGCCCTGGCACGGGAAACCAACCTCGGCGACGCCCTCGCTGGCCTAGTGCCTGGCGTCAACGTGAGCAATATCGGCTCCGGCCCCGGCGGCTCCACCCGCATCATCATCAGAGGCTACCACTCCGTTTCTCGGGACAACCAGCCACTGTTCGTCATTGATGGTGTGCCAATGGACAACACCACGCTCGGCAGCGCCAGCCTATGGGGCGGGCAGGACTGGGGCGATGGCCTCAGCAGCCTCAACCCCGACGATATTGACAAAATATCGGTGCTGAAAGGCAATGCCGCCGCTGCCCTCTACGGCTCCCGTGCCAGCAATGGCGTCATCCTCATCACCACCAAACGGGGCTCACCCCCTTTAGGGGGCAGGGGGGCGGGAATTGGTGTGGAAGTGAACTCCAATTTCACCATTGACCAGCCGCTCACCCGCTTCAATTTCCAGCAAGAATTTGGTCAGGGCTGGGGGCCATGGAAGCCCGGTTCGCAGGGCGACGCCTTCGGCAGCAACTGGTTCAACTGGGGTCCCCGGCTCGATGGCGAGCCGCTTGCGCAGTTCGATGGCGTGGTGCGGCCCTACGCCGCCGCTAAGGACAATTTCCGCAAGTTTTACCAAAATGGAAAAACCATCAGCAACTCCGTGGCCCTGACGGGCGGCAGCCAGCAGCTCAACTGGCGCTTTGGTTTTTCTCACCTCGACAATGATTTTATTGTCCCAAACACCACCTTCAACCGCAAGACGTTCACCCTCGCAATGGGTGGTGAAGTGCTGAAAAACCTGACCATGGAAGTCACCGCCCGCTACGTGTTGGAGGAGTCCGGCAACCGTCCCCGCATGTCGGACAGCCCCGGCAATCCCAACTATGCCATCGGCGTACTGCCCCCGAATGTTCCCGTGGAGGCACTCAAAGGCCCAAACGGCGATGGTTCCAAAGCGGATGGCACCGAGCTTGGCATGAACGTTAACCCGTACATCACCAACCCCTACTGGGCCACTTCTCGCTTCAAGACGGAGGACAAGCTCAACCGAATCATCGGCTCCGCCATGCTGCGCTACGACCTCGGCTGGGCTTATCTGCAAGGGCGCATCGGCACCGACTATTTCAACAGCCGTCGCTTGGACATCACCCCGGCGGGCACGGCCTTCAACCCCGACGGCGGCATGACTGACCAGACCATTTCCAACACGCATACCAACGCCGACTTCCTGCTCGGTAGCCGCCACGACTTTGACAGTGGTTTCGGTTTCGATTTTTTCGTTGGCGCAAACCGCATGGACAACTCCTACGAATACACGGGCATAGGCGGCAACAGGTTCAATATCAAGGGTCTGCAAACGGTGCAAAACACGGCCAACCAGTTCAACTGGTACGGCCTGTCGAGGCGCCGGGTCAATTCCGTTTTTGGCTCCGCAACCCTCCACTATGACCGCTGGCTTTACCTCACGCTCACGGGCCGCAACGACTGGTTCAGCACCCTGCCCACCGATGCCAACAACCTGTTTTACCCCTCCGTTGGGCTTAGTTTCGTCTTTTCTGAACTGGGCAACCTGCCGGATTTTATCAGCTATGGCAAGGTGTACAGCAATTGGGCGGAGGTGAGTGGCGACGTGGACCCCTATGCCCTCGACCTCACTTACCAACTTTCGGGGCAAGGCTTTCAGGGGCAGCCGCTTGGCGTCATCACCAACGGAAGAGTGCCCGACCGAGCACTTGCACCTTCCATTTCAAGGGAGCTGGAGGCTGGGTTTGAAATGCGGTTTTTCCACAACCGCCTTGGGCTGGAACTGGCCGGTTACTCCCGCAACAGCTTCAACGACATCATCCTTCAAACCATTTCCAATGCCTCCGGCTTCGATGCAGCCTACTCCAAGGAAGGGGAAATCCGCAACAAGGGCATCGAGGGACTTTTGAATATAACCCTATGGCAATCAAAGGACTGGATTTGGAACGTTTCGCTCAATGCCGCCAAAAACTGGAACGAAGTGACCAATTTGGGCGAAGGCGTGAAAGACATCCAGGTGGACGCCAGCCGCACGTTTACCGCATTTATCCACCACGAAGTCGGGCATCCGGCGAGCGTCATCAAGGGCTTCGAATACGTGCGGGACGATAAGGGCAATATCGTTTTCGGCTCAAACGGCATGCCGCTGAAAGGCGATTACGTCATCCTCGGCAACGGCGTCCACGACTTCACGGGGGGCATCACCAACACCGTCAGTTGGCGACAAATCAGCCTGAGCTTTTTGATTGATGTAAAAACGGGTGGGAAGATTTTTTCTGGAACAAACGCCTATGCCTACCTTTTTGGCCAGCACAAAAAAACGCTGGAAGGCCGGGAAACGGGCTTCGTGGGCAAGGGTGTGACGGAATCGGGCGAGCCCAACACCGTCTCATTTAACCAAGAAAACCTGTTGCCCTATTATTCGAACCTGTTCAACAACATCGCGGAGGAGTTCGTGTACGACGCCAGTTTTGCGAAGCTGCGGCAAGTGATTTTGACGCTGAATTTTCCAAAAAAATGGCTGGGGAAAGTACCCATTGCTGGCGTATCCATCTCGGCGGTCGGCAGGAACCTGCTGCTGCTCTGGTCGAAAGTGCCAAATGTGGATCCGGAAAGCACCTACAACAACACCAATGCTCAAGGGTTAGAGCTGTTCGGCGTGCCCCAAACGAGGAGTTTTGGGGTGAATTTGAACGTGAAATTTTGATTTTAAAAAAGCCTAAAAATGAAAAAAGCAATCCTTCTCTTGACGATATTTTCCTTCCTCACCGCTTGCGACAAAGACTTCGAGGAAATCAACACCAACCCGACCGCTGCCAATGACATCGAGCCGAAGTTGTTGTTCTCGACGGCACTGCTGCAAGGCGCTGGCGACCCCTACCAAAGCGAGGGCCCAATCATGGCTTATGCGTCCTGTTTTGTGCAGCATATCGCCGCAGTCACCTTTAACTGGGAAGGCGACAAGTATTTTTACAACGCCTTCCACAACGATGTCATGTTCAATGGCGGCTACAAGCAAGAGGTAAAGTCGCTCGTCGCCTTGCTCGATAAGGTAAAGGACGACCCCAGCCAATCGAACCTCTACGCAGCTGCCCGAATCTGGGAAGCCGTGGTATTCCAACGCCTGACCGACCTCTACGGCGATGTGCCGCATTCGGCGGCTGGTCGGGGCTTTCTCGACAGCAACTTCAAGCCCGTTTACGACCGCCAGCAGGACATTTACCTTGACCTTTTGGCAGGGCTGGAAGCGGCAACAGCGGCACTCGACGCCTCCAAGCCGTTCATCGGCGATGCCGATTTCATCTTCCACGGCGACGTGGAAAAATGGCGGCGCTTCGGCAACACGATGATGCTCCGCCTCGCCCTCCGCATGGTAAAGGCCGACCCCGCCGCTGCCGAAGCCTGGGCCAAAAAAGCCATCACCGGTGGCGTCATGCAGAACTTGGACGACAGCGCCCTCGTGCCCCATACCGATGGCGATATTTTGGTTCAAAATGGCATTGGCTATTTCATGGCCGTGGAGGACAACGGACGGCTCTGCAAAACCTTCGTGGATTGGATGAAAGCAGCCAACGACCCCCGCCTGCCCGTGCTGAGTTTTGTTGCCACCGGCGGCGAGCCAAAGGGATTGCCCAACGGCCTTGACCTTGGGATGCTAACCGACTTCACAGGAGATACCTCCGTGGAGTCCTATAGCCGCATCAATCCGGCACTCGTACAGCGCTGGACACCCACGATGATACAGGGCTATGCAGAAGCGGAACTCATGCTCGCCGAAGCAGCCGTGCGTGGCTGGAGCAATGGCGACCCTGCCACACATTATCAGAATGGCGTTCGGTCAGCGATGCAGCAATTGGCACTTTTTGACGCTTCGACTGGCATTTCCGATGCCGACATTGACGGTTATTTGACCGCCCACCCATTTGCTCCAGCCAATTCCGATGCAGCACTCGAACAAATCAACACCCAATATTGGGCGGCCACTTTCCTCAACGGGTTGGAGGCTTTCGCTAATTGGCGGCGCAGTGGTTACCCGAACCTGACCCCTTCCAAATTTCCGGGAAATGCCACGGGCGGCGTGATTCCCCGGCGGTTGCAGTACCCACAAGTGGAGTTTTCGGTGAACGGGGAGAATGTCAATGCCGCCATTGCCCGGCAGGGCACCGACGATTTTTTGACGAGGGTTTGGTGGGACAAATAATGATAACCGAGTGGTTTTCATGGGGATTAATGGCAATTAGGACCCCTGCTTTAAAGCCTTAAAAGGCTTTCTTATAAAAAACGCTAAAGCCATTTTTGTAGCTCTAAGTCGCTTTTGTCATGGCCTTCGGCCATGACAAAAGCGACAAAATAGGGAAGCGCAATTTTTATATGAAAGCCCTTTGAAGCCTAATTAAGGAACGTGTGAAAGATAAGTTGTTGCTTTCGGCGAGGGAATTTTTTCGGCTGGCAAGGCACTAAAACAGGCGCATAGTGGGGCTACGCAACTGTTTTGGTAACCCTGTCTGCCGACAGGCAGGGAAGCCAGCGGGAAAAAGACACCGCACAAAGTGATAAGTTATTTTTCACACGTTCCTAAATAAAACTTGCCAAATGAGATACTTGGTCGCCTTTATAATCCTGCATGCCGGAGTTTGCCTTTCCGCCCAGGTCATTGATATTGATGACAGCATCACCCGCGCTGTTATTGTCGGCATCTCCAACTATCAAGACCCTGCCATCCCTGACCTGCGCTTCGCCGACCGGGATGCGGAGGCTTTCTCCGAATACCTGCAATCAGCGGCTGGGGGCGTTTTGAGCAAGGAGAACATAAAGGTTTTGACCAATAACAAGGCGACCAACGCCCAGTTTACGGCTGCCCTCACCTGGCTGATGGAAGAAAGCCAGGAAGACGATTTGGCCATCATCTACTTTGCGGGGCACGGCGATGTGGAGGTGAAAATGCGCAGCCAGCCGGGCTTTCTGCTCACGTGGGACACACCCGGGCAATCTTACATGGCCGGGGCGTTCCCGCTGTATTACCTGCAAGAAGTAGTGACGACCCTGTCCGTCGAAATAAAGGCCAGGGTACTGGTCATCTCGGATGCCTGCCATGCTGGCAATCTGGCAGGTGGCAATATCGGCGGGGCGGGGCTTACCAGCCTCAACTTGGCCAAGCAATTTGGCAACGAAGTAAAAATCATGTCCTGCCAAGCCAATGAACTCAGCATGGAAGGGGAGCAATGGGGTGGCGGTAGGGGTGTTTTCAGTTACTACCTCGTCGAGGGGCTGTACGGCTTGGCCGATGCCAACAACGACCAGCAGGTGAGCCTTTTTGAGATGAGCCGCTACCTCGAAGACAAGGTATCCACCGCCGTTGCCCCCCACTCTCAGATACCCATGACGGTGGGCAACCGGACGGAGGTCTTGTCCACGGTGGTGCCGGATTTATTGGCAAAACGCAAGCTGCAGTCGGCGGCTGGAAACCCAAGCGACGGCAACCAAGCAGTGGCCAGCCGGTCACCAAAGCCCGGTGAAGAACAGTACCTGGCGTTTGAGCAGACGCTCAGCGACCGCAGGTTCTTCGAGCCGCCCGGTGCCAATGCCGATGAACTTTTTCAAAAAATGATGGCAGACCCGGCCATGTCCTCAAAGCACAAAGCCATGCGCCGTGACTTCGCCGCTGCCCTTCAAGATGAGGCGCAGCAGGCGCTCAATGCCCTGCTGGAATGCGACCCCGCCGAAGTGAACAACTATTTTTACAACCCCGAAAAATATGCGGAGTACCCGAAGTACCTCCAGCGAAGCATCGAGCTATTGGACAAAGGGCATGTTTCCATGAAATCGCTGAAAGCGAAGCAGCTTTTTTTCGAAGCGTTCAACCTCTCCAGGGTGGCGGGTTCCAAGTCAACCGACCAGTTAGAGCATGATTCCTTGAATTATTTGGCAAAGCAGCAGCTATTCGAAGCCATCGCCCTGCAACCCGATGCTGCTTATTTGTACAATGCGTTGGGCTTTTTGCATTACATGGCTGACCCGCCCTACACCGATTCCTTGTTGATTTATTGCCAAAAAGCCATTGAAATTTCCCCTACCTGGCTGATGCCCTACCTCCACATCGCAGGTGAATACCATTGGGTGGGTGATATTGAAAAAGAGGCGGAATGGATGGGCAAGGCGGTGTCAACAACTTCCGATTCGGTGATCGTGATGGAGCGGTTGTGCTGGCTGCGCATGTACCAAAACCAGCTTGACGAAGCGCTGAGATTGGCCGACCGCCTGATCATGGCCAAGCCCAATCTTTTCAATGGCTACGCCAACAAGGGAGGTGTCAACTTTTTGCTAAAAAACTATCCCGAAGCCGAAAAATGGATGCTGAAATCACAGGAGTTCTACAAATCGCCTTACCAGTTTTCCAACGATTACCTCGGCTACCTGTACTTAGCCACCCGGCGCAAGGAAAAGGGCACCCAACACTACGAGCAATTGATTGCCGATGACCGGAGCGCTGTTTACCTAAAGGCGAGGTTTTACAATTGGCTGGGGGACGGCCTGATAAACTTTACCACGGATTGGACCAAGGCCGAAAAATGCTACCGGGAATCGGAAGCCCTGGAGACCAATATTGCGAAGACTTGCCGCAACACCATTCGCATCGGCAAAATCAGGGTCATGCAGGGTAAATGGCGGGAAGCCAACGCTACCATCCGAAAAGTGCTCAATTACGACCCGAAGCCAAACCCCGCCCTGATACTGGCTTATGCCTTGCTCGGCGATATCGAAGCCAATGCCGGCAACTTGCAGGCTGCCGAAGATTTTTACAAACAAGCCCTGGCCTACTCCACTGGCGATTACCCATTTGACCTGGCCTTCAAGGAAGAGGCCATGTACCGTTACGGCGTTTTCCTGCTCCACCAAAATCGCCTCGACGAAGCGGAAAGCCAGTTCAGGACGTGCATGGACTATTCGCATGGGGGCGGCTACTTTGGCTATTACGGCATGGCCCTTTGCATGGCTAAACAGCTACAAAACGATGCCGCATTGGACTTTCTGGAAAAGGCGCTGGAGCATTATTACCCAATCTCAAAGCCAATACTGGAAGAACCACTTTTTAATCACATCAGTGCGTCGCCCCGCTTCTCGGAGATGATGAAGCGCAACTTTCCACTTGCCCCTTTGGGCAACCAAATCAAGGACTAAAAACTTATCAAAATGAAATACCTGCTTGCCCTCATCGCCCTTTTCACGGGCATTTGTCATCCTGAAGGGGCCCTCGCCCAAATCATTTCCTTGGACGAAAGCACTACCCGTGCCGTCGTCGTCGGCATCTCCGACTATCAAGACCCCCACATCCCCGACCTACGGTTCGCTGACAAAGATGCCGAGGCATTTGCCAACTTCCTCCGCTCACCTGCTGGCGGCTCACTTGACGGCGACCACTTGAAAGTGCTCACCAACCAACAGGCGACGGCGGGGCAGTTTGCCCTTGCACTTGACTGGTTGATTGATGAAACGAAGGAAGACGACAAGGTCATCATCTACTTCTCTGGCCACGGCGATGTGGAAAAAAAGAAACTGAACCAGCCAGGTTACCTGCTTTGTTGGGATACGCCGCCGATGGTGTACATGGCAGGTGGGGCTATTAAATTAGGGGACATTCAGGAGGTCATTTCCACCCTGTCCATTCAAAATAAAGCAAGGGTCATCGTCCTCGCCGATGCCTGCCACTCCGGCAAATTATCGGGCAGCGCAATCGGTGGCCCGCAGGCCACGGCCACTAACCTCTCCAAGCAATATGCCAACGAAATCAAAATCCTTTCTTGCCAGCCGAATGAGTTCAGCGTTGAGGGTGAGCAGTGGGGCGGTGGAAGGGGCGCTTTCAGCTACCATTTGTTGAACGGGATGTACGGCATGGCCGATGCCAATCAGGACGGAGCGGTCAACTTATTCGAAATAGGTAGGTACTTGGAAGACCATGTGAGCGCTGAAGTTGCCCCCATCAAACAGTTGCCGCTCATTGTCGGCGACCGCTCGGAAGAAGTTGCACAGGTCGTTCCGTCGGTGCTGGCGGACATTCAGAAGAACCAGCAGCCGCAAGGCCCCGTGCTTTCGAAAACCGAAACGCATGGCTTGGAGGAACAGGTGCTGGAAGACTTGGACGAATGTACCCGGATGCATTATTTTTCATTCCAAAAAGCCCTTTTGGAGAAGCGTTTCCTAGCGCCATCCAACGACTGCGCCGAGGCATATTTCGGGCCTTTAATGAAAGCGCCAAGGCTTGCAGCGCTGCACACTTCCATCCGGCGGAACTATGCGGCGGCGTTGCAGGACGAGGCGCAGCAGGCGGTGAATGCGATTTTGGAGGTGAACGTGCAGGCGCTAACACGGTCGGTTCAGGAGCAGGTTTTGCTCTACCAGCGAACGCCGTCGCTGCTCGCTCGTAGCGCCGATTTGCTGGGCAAGCAGCACTACATGTACGCCACGTTGAAGGCCCGGCAACTGTTGTTCGAAGGCATGTACCAGTATGTGGTGCGGCACTCCTCCAAAGAGCCGGAAGTATGGGAAGCCGTGATGGGAAATTTCCGCCAATCATTGCGCTACGAGCCTGAATCGCCCTTGGCGCATTTTTACATGAGCCTGTGTTTTGCCAGCCAAATTAGCCAAGCAGATTCTGCCTATTTTCATGCGATGGAAGCGGTTCGCCATGCTGAAACATGGGTACTCCCCTATACTTACCTCGCCCACTATTTTTCCAAAGACTTCAAGCGCTTCGACGAAGCCAAAACGCTATTGGACGAAGCCAGCTCCCTGGATTCGGGCAACGTATATGTTTGGATGGGTTGGGGATCATGGCATAATTACCAAAAGCAGTACACACAGGCAATCGAGGCTTTCAAACATGCACTCTGGGTTGAACCCGACAACCCGGTGGCTTGGACGAACCTCGGCGTTGCCTATCAACAAGACGGACAAAACCAGCAGGCAGAAAACGCATTTCACCAAGCATTGCGCTTTGATTCTACCTTGTTCGTAGCTTGCCTAGCCTTGGGCCGAATGTACGCATTGACGAGCCGGCCTGTGGAAGGCGAAAAAATGTACCTTCGTGCCATCAGCCTGAACCCGACGAACATTCACCCCCACAGAGGATTGGCAATACTGTACCTGGAACAAGACCGCCTGACGGAAGCCGAGGCCCAATACCTTGAGGTGGTGAAATACAATGCCATCGATTCAAATATCTGGTACAAACTTGCTTTGCTTGCCGCCTTGGACAACCGGCATCAGCAATCCTTTGAACGCCTAGAAACAGCCTTGGAAAAAGGAATGAGGGATTACCAAAAAATCATGGATGACATTGAACTTGAACCCGTCCGCAAAATGGCGGCTTTCAAGGGCCTGATGAAAAAATATTTTCCAAATCAAGAAAAGGATTAATACCTTTCCCAGCGAAACAATCTTATTCACCTAAAATTTTACCACCTATGAAAAATGCTTTTTTTCTCCTTGCCTTCCTACTTTTCGTATCTGTCCTCTTTCTCAGTTGCGACAAAAAGACAAAAGAACCGACAGAGGATACAACGATGGCTTCACCGTCGCTAGATTCTACGGAAAAAATATTTGTGACACCTGCCCCCTTTACAATTCATATAAAAGCACAAAACACTTTGCCCAGTCGTAGTGTGGACTATGCGGTAGTTATAATACATAGAAGGGGTAGTTCAGACACCATCCAGGCACCGGATGGTGTTGCGCTGCTAACCATATTAAAAGGTGATGAGCTTGAGATACAAGGGCCAAAAAATAGTAATGGCGTATCAATTTTCCACACACTCTTTATTACGCTGACTGACATAACTAGTTTGCATTCGCTGACGGTTTACCTGAAATTTGTCGAACAATATCCGAATCGCCCAAAAGACCACAATGTTTTTGGCATAGTTTACAACGATTCACGAATCGGTTGGAAGGATGTTGATATTCATTCGGCAATAAGAAATATCACAATTAAATCTTCAGATGGCGGGAATTATAGCGGCATGAAAAAAACTAATGAAGATTTTGACCTGAAATTCAGTATAGGCGGCAAAAACAAAGCTGAACTTCAGTTGAAAGGTGTTAAAGACACCCTCCAATTGGATGTTTTTTTGGATGATAATACCATTCTTGAGGGAGGTTAGAAAAGGCATTCCCAACTTCAACTCATTATTCAGGGGCTCTGCCTGATAACCCCCACCCCATTCCCGTATAAATCCCAAGACCAGTGAGCATGTAGCAAAACCTATTAAAATAGGGCCATTTCATCGCCATCGGCTCGATGCTGGTTGGGTTGGCGTTTTACCTGTTCAGCAAATCGGCCCAGCCACGAAGACTGGAGTCCGAACTGTACCAGCCAGAACAGAACAAGCTAGCCAGCATACTTGACGAAATCAAGGTCTTCGGCTTTCCGGGCAGTCCTACGAACCAGCAGGACAGCCTCGCCGTGGCCCTCGACCTATACGATGCCGCCGACTACGCTGGGGCGCAGCAGTCGCTTGAATCCTACCTCACCGCCTACCCCGACGACAAGACGGTCCGGTTCTATTTTGGTATGACCCACTTGTGCTTGAAAACCCCTGAAAAGGCACTTAAAATCCTATCCCCGCTCTTCGAACTCAGGGGTTTCGATATGCAGGACGATGCCCATCAAGCCATGAACATCTGGCTGCGGCCGTGCACCAGTTGGAGTGCATCGGCAAAACCCTGAAACTTGACCCCATACACTGGCAACTGCAACGTGCAGCGGAACTACTCGGCGAGGGGCACTACATGTACCACTCGCTGCAGGCCCGGAAGCTGCTGTACGAAGGAGATTTCGGAGATGACGCACCGCAACCCCGACGAAGCCCTTGGCCGGAAGTGCCTTGCGCTTTTCCGGCGGCCGCTGGCGGTGGAGCCGCTGGCGCCGCTGCCCTGGCACCAGATGCGTCCTCAGAAAATCTCCACCCGTATGGAGTCTGACCAGTAGCTTTCCCGGTTGTAAGTTGCCTTGAACTTGAACTGGTAGAGCACGGCCATGCCACTGGGCTGGTCGTCAAGGATGAAATTCAGGCCAAAGTTGTAGATGCCATTCTCCCAAGTGACACCGTTGTGGAGGCTGCGCCTGCCAACGACCCCCTTTTATTTCACGGGGATTTTCGGCGACGAGAATGAAGTTCACCCTACCCCGAACGTTTTGGCTGATGGCTTTGCGGGCTACGGGTTGTGCTACTCGGGCCGTTTTGGGTGTACCGCCCCTTTGTTCGATGCGGTAGCCGGGCTAGTGTATTGTTTTAGCAGATTAAAACCTACGGACTACGAATCATGGTAATGGAGGCTTGATTCGTTCCTTTTTCGGATTGTTAGTTGAAGACTGGAACCCAATTATTTGATTTCCATTGCCTTGCAGGCTTGAAAAAACAATTCTAAAAAATACCGCAAGAAATATGCTGGCCCACTGATAACCAGTTTTAAACGGCGGTATATATGGACAAATAAAGCAATCAAGCATTGTTCAACTTAAAAAATTCGCCTTATGAAAAAGTCCATGCAATTACGCTTCGCCGTCATGTTCAGCTTGATTACCATGAGCAGCTTTGTGACAAGCGATGTGTCGGCGCAAGCACCTCCGACAAGGTCTTTTGCTGAAAAAGCCGTTGTTAAAATGCACCAAAAATTTAGTTTCGATATAATAGCCGCTCCTTGCTATATCGGAGGCACATCGCTAAAGGTTCAGGTACAACAGCCCGAAAAATATGCTTTTCGTTGGGAAGTGAATGGTACACCTGTCGGCAACCACTTGAACATTGAATGTGCTTGTGGGGAATATGCCAAGGTTCAGGTCAAGCGCTTGGCCGATGTACAACAGGTGACCCGCACCGTCAAGCTTGAAAAATGCGGCGGCTCCAACAATTGGAATAATCAAACAACAAAATCGGTGCTCCAAATGAAAACATGCCAACCCTGGGAGGGTGACCGAAAAAACAAGCCTCGTTTTTTCCACTGCGCCTACCCCATCGAAATAATACATCGAGAGAAAAGCAGCGATTTTATTCCTCACCCGGCAATGGTCGGGTGAGGTTTTTTTGTTGAAAAACGGATGGGGTTTTATACCTTTAATCCAAAATCTGACCACGATGAAAATGATGCTTATTCCCTTTCTTTTCCTGCTTTCGGCAATCCCCCTTTTTGCCCAAACCGACTTGCCCGCCGGGGCAGCCAAAGGTGCCACTCCACTCAATCCGCAATCCGCAATCACAAATCCGCAATCGGTCAGGGCCGTCGTCATCGGCATCTCTGACTACCAAGACGAGCAAATCCCCAATCTGCGTTTTGCTGACCGGGATGCTGAGGCATTCGCCCAGTGGCTGCGCTCCCCAGCGGGTGGCAGCCTACCCGACAACCAAATCAAGTTGTTGACCAACAAGGACGCCACCACTGGCAAGATGATAGCTGCCCTCGACGGACTCATTGTTGCCAGCAAACCGGGCGACGAGGCCATCATCTACTTCAGCGGTCATGGCGACGTGGAACGGGTGACGAAGTTCCAGCGGGGCTTCCTGCTCACCTACGACTCGCCGCCTGCGGTGTACGCTGCGGGCGCTTTCTCCCTGCAATATTTGCAGGACATCATCACCACGCTGTCAGAAGCGGGGGTGCAGGCGGTGGTCATCACCGATGCCTGCCGGGCGGGCAAGCTGGCGGGCAGCGAGTTCGGCGGCACGAAGGCGACCTCGGCGGCATTGGCGCAGCAGTTCGCCAACGAAATCAAGATACTCTCCTGCCAGCCGGAGGAGTTCTCGCTGGAGGGCGAGCAGTGGGGCGGCGGCCGTGGCTGCTTCAGCTACCACCTCGTGGACGCTCTATACGGCATGGCAGACGCCAATGCCGATGGCACGGTGAACCTGCTGGAACTGGGCCGCTACCTCGAAGACAAAGTGACGACCGAGGCTACCCCGCATTCGCAAATCCCGTTCACAGTGGGCAGCAAATCCACAAAAATCGCCAGCGTAAACGCTGATGCGCTGGCGCAATGGCGGCAACTGAAAAACGGCGGGGCGGTGGCCTTTAAAAAAATAGATTCCCGTGGCCTGGAGGACTTGGCGCTGGCAAAAGCGGACACAGCCATCTTGGAAATGTACCAAGCCTTCACCGCTGCACTGGATGTTGGGAACTTAATGGCCACTGACTCCACATCGGGCCAATCCGCCGATGACTATTATAAACAGCTGATTATAGAACCCTCCATCGCCGACCTGCACGGGCTGATGACGAGGAACTTTGCGGCGGCGCTGATGGATGAAGCGCAGCAGGTGATAAACAGGTTTTTGAAATCAGACCCTCAGACGGTGGACAATATCTGGGCGAACCCAATTAAGTACGACCATATTCCTGACCACCTGCACAGGGCAGCAGAATTGTTGGGCGAGAAGCATTATGTTTATAAAAACCTGAAAGCAAAGGAGTATTTCTTTCTGGCGAAAAAGACCCGAAAAGCAAACTACCCGGATTGGTCATTGGATTCAATTTATAGCATCAAAAAGCACTTGTTGAAAACGGGTTTATCATACGACTCAACTGCGGCTTATCTGTATGAAAGCTTTTTTGAATTTAGTGACATAGATTCGACTGCTATTCACTATGTCACTAAAGCCGTTGAATTTGCTCCAAAATGGGCACTGGGACATTATGAATTGGGAGGTTTGCTTGCAAATGATAATGCGACAAAAGGCATTGAACACACAATGGAAGCAATCCAAATTGATTCTAATTTTCTTCCATCATATCGTGATATTGCATGGAGTTTTGAAGCAATTGGAAAAGCGGAGGAGGCCCGCTTAGCACGAGAGACTTATCTGAGAAAGGCTTGGGCAAAGATTCAACTCGACTCAACTTCTATCACGGCTTTTGAGCTTAATTCCATGGGGAATGTTCTTTGGAGGCTGAAGCGGTATAAGGAGGCGGAAGAGGTGCTCAAGAAAGGAATTAAACTAACCAATTTTCAATATAAAGGCTTATTTGGAAATCTCTTAGGTACACTTGCTGACATGGGCAAATACGAAGAATACGTTCAGACATTTGAAAAAAACTGCACTGAAACTCATGCGTATTGGTATGGGACTTTAGGCGACGTTCACTATTATTATCTCAACGACCCAAAACGTGCAGAATTGTGCTATCAAAAAGGTTTTGAAAATGCTGGTGAAGACATGCAAGAAATTGGTGTAAATACCTTTTCATTAGCCCATTTCTATCGGCTTTCAGGAAATTTAGACAAAGCCTTGACCATTATGACACAAAGTGAATTTCCTTACCACTGGTATAACCTTGAGCTTGGTGACCTTCTGATTCAAATGGGCAAATCAATTGAAGCTCGGCCCTGGTTTGATAGTATTGCATATCGTGTAAACCCTACTTATCTAAAAGATGACTTTGGAGTTAATGGTTTTGGAGGACCTGACTTCTTGTACCAGATAGTTGCATTACAACGACTTGGGAAAACGGACGAAATGGAAAAAGCAATCATGGCAGCCCTCACCGCTCCTAATTGCGATGGATGGCGGCATTTTTGGTTGGCTGGCACCTTCGCACAGATTGGCAGGTTAGATGAAGCCATGAAGCAGTTGGAATTATCGGAAAAAGCAGGTTGGGAGCCGAACCCGGCCTTTTGGTTTTATGGCACCACAAAAGACATCTACCTCGACCCCCTCCGCCACCTCCCCGCATTCCAAGCCTGGGAGCAGCGGTGGATGCCGCCGTACAAGGATTATTCGAAGGACTAAATACTTTTAACCGGAAAATCAGCAAGGTATGAAAATGCTATTTTTGACTGTTTGCCTTTTCGCCACCCTCACTTTACCGGCTCAGGTCATTGACCTCGGCGGCACCACCACCCGTGCCGTCGTCATTGGCATTTCCGACTACTTGCAGCCCCTCATCCTCGACCTGACATGCTCGCAAGCGACTAATTATTCCTCATTCTCCCATGTTTTTCAACTTGAACAAAAAAAATAAAAAAAAGCTGATAACCAGCCAACCCAATTAGGATTAACTGGAAGAATAGCGGTACATTAGCCCCATACTCAAACAATAGGCACAGCAATCAAAATTCACCGCAGATTCCTAACCCGCTTAGGGTTAGGGCGCTGTATTATTATCCATTTCATCATCTTTAAAATCGTCTATTATGAAAATGAAAGCAGTTGTTAGTTTTTCCACTGTGCTGGTAGCCATCCTATTTTGTTGTAACCTGAACCAGGTGCAGGCGCAATCCGGCTCCTTATCCGGGTCGGGCGGCACCACTACCAGCAAGACACCCATGGTTGATTATTGCGACGCCCGGCTGCCAGTTATCGAAAAGCAACTGAAAGAAGACGCCAATGCTACTTGCACCACCCAGTCCGCCTGTGTGGAATGTATGGACCGCACCTCCAAACTCGTACTCGCCGCCACCCTTGTTGTTCAGCCTGACAATGCCGACTGCAAGCCCGTATCCAATATCGAAACCGTGGTGGACGCAAAGAGCAGGGGCGGCAGCGTACCGACTACTCCCCGCTTCACGGCCAGCATTATACAAAGCCCATGCTTTAATGGCGGCACCAACCTTGAAGTATATGTACCCGGCCACAGCCTGACCAACAGGGAATTTGCCTTCCTATGGGAAGTTGATGGCAATAAGGCTGGCCACCTCCCTTCGGTGCAGTGCGCTTGCGGGAAAGAGGCCAAGGTCCGGGTCACCTACCTGCCAACGGGTGAAACCGTTAATTTGGCGATGAAGCTGAATGCCACTTGTGGCGGCAGCACTGGAAAATAATGCGGTTATTGCGCTTATCTGAAACGGGGTATAGATAAACGTCATTAAAAGTCATTGGCCATTGAAGTCATTTTATTGAAAATCAGTGATTTAGAGAACCATCAACTTCTAATGCGGCTATCTATATAGCCAACCATTCTATTAATATTTACCATTAAAAAACGTAATTACTTAGCGGATCCGGGAGGAGGAGGAATATGAATTATTTTCTTCCTCTTCCTGAATCTTTTAAATAGTTGCAAAAACCAATGTCATGAAAAATATAGCGCTTAGCTGCGTCATTGCCATATTGTGCATGTTTGTCGCAGACCAATCATTCGCCCAAAAAAAGCCCGGCAAATCGCCAAACGCCACCTCCGAAAACGTGCTTCCAACTTGTGAGGAGGCCATTGCATCGGCAAAGAAAAACAACCAAACCCAAGCCGATGCAGAGTGCCGAACGGTGCACCAATGCGTACCGTGTCAGGACAAGTTAACCAAAAAAGCAACCTGCAAATCCGTCACCGTACAACCCACTTGCAGTTCGGCGGCCACCATCACCAAAAAGGAGGCTACGGACGCAACCGGCAAACAGCAGCAGGTATTGCCCTTTTACGCGGAAGTTATCCAAAGTATCTGCGGAAACGGCAAAGTGTCGCTCGATGCCGTGGTGGTGCAGGATGGCCAAGCCAGTTTCGACAAAAAGGCTAAGCAGGCATATTCCTACCAATGGACGATTGATGGAAAAAATGCAGGCTCCAACAGCGAAGTCAATTGCATCCAAGCCACGCAAGCCAGTGTGAAAGTCACCAACAAGACCTCTGGGGCGACCATTACCTTGTACATCAAACCACCCACCGCCGTTAGCAGCAATTCGGCAGACAAGATGGCGCCAGTGCCCACCATTGCTGCCATTTACAGAAAAACAGGGTGCTTTGGCCTTTGCCCCATTTACGAAGTACAATTCTTTGTGGATGGCCGGGTAAGATGGGACGGCAAAATGAACGTGGGCACACTGGGTGTCAAAGAAGGCACCGTGGACAAGCAAACGCTTGAACTGATTGAAAAAACCGCCGACCGAATCAAGTTCTTCAATATGGACGAGCGCTACCCAGACTATCAAGTTTGGGATGCCCCCTCCTCGGTCATATACTTGAACATTAGAGGCAAGGAACATCAGGTGAGGGCCATCTTGGATGCGCCTGCGGAATTGAAAGAATTGGAACGGATTTTTGATGACATCATCAAGAAAAATGGCTGGCGTACCACACCTGACAGGTCTTCTCAGTCTGCATCCGGGAAAAATCATTGATGAAGAAAGGGGCGAAATTGAGCGGGTTGAAGAATTTTAGTTCGAAAATAAAGCCCCTTCTCCCTCCCCCGACAAGCCAGCGTAGCGCCTATCAATCACCCCCACACCAAGCCCATCGAGACGAAAAATTTCGCCCCGATGGGCTTGGAATTAGGGTGTTTCGTGATGCCCTCCCAATATTTCCTTCCCGCTTGGACTTTGAAAGACCTACCGTCCTGAGTGTAAATTCTCCAACCACTTTACACGTCATTTGCCTTCCTCTAAAGGGCTTTCTTTTAAAATTCTCCACCCAAACTTTACTGCCGCCTTCTGGCTGTGCGCCAAGGCCAAATCGCAAAAGCGAAAGGCCAGCAACATAAATGCCCATCAATCTCCGCTTGGCTGCATCCTTCCCTTTCCTTTTCAATCTTTACCTTTGCGATTCCAATTTTTTCATCAAACTAATCGAAACATGAGGTTGAGACTTTACAAGTCAAGTTCGTTATTCACCCTGCTCTTATGCCTGATGGCCACGGGTGTTTTTGCACAAGAAAAGGACAAAGCAGCGGCACCCAAACGCAGCAACCACGGCTTCGCCTTTGAACAGTTAGGCCAAGCATTGCCCACCCCCAACGAGTACCGAACTGCCGATGGCTCGCCCGGCCCACGGTACTGGCAGCAGCGGGCCGACTACCAAATAGCGGCGACGCTCGACCCTGAAAAGCGGCAACTCACGGGAAAGGAGCGCATCGTTTATCACAACAATTCGCCGCAAACCCTGCGCTACCTCTGGCTCCAGCTCGACGAGAACCAGCACGCCGCCACCAACGACCTGCACCATGCCCACCCGCACGACGTCGGCAAGAACATGAACGAAAAGGCCATGCGGATGCTGGAATCCTGGACGGAATTCAGCGACTACGGCCACCGCATCAAGTCGGTGACGGATGGCAGGGGCGCTCCCCTCAAGCACTTCATTGACAACACGGTGATGCGGGTGGACCTGCCACAGCCATTGGCCCCCGGCCAAAAGTTCGAGTTCAACATCGAGTGGAGCTACATCCTCATTGACCGCATCGAGAACATCACTTTCGGAAGGGGCGGCTACGAGTATTTTGAAAAAGACGAGAACTACCTTTTCACCATCACGCAGTGGTTCCCCAGGATGTGCGTGTACAGCGACTTCGAGGGATGGCAGAGCGACCAGTTCACCGGTACGGGCGAGTTTGCGCTCAACTTCGGCGACTACGACGTGAAGATGACCCTGCCCGCCGACTATACCGTGGGCGCTACGGGCGTTTGCCTAAACTACGAGCAAACGCTCACGCCAGAACAATTGCAGCGATGGAAAAAGGCGCAGGCCAGCAGCGAACCAGTCGAAATCGTGACGCTGGACGAGGCCAACAAGCTGGAGAAAAAGAAGAAGTCGAAGGAGATGAAAACCTGGCACTACAAGGCCGAAAACGTGCGGGACTTTGCCTGGACGGCCTGCCGCCGCTTCATCTGGGACGCCATGCAGGTGAAAAACGAGGAAGGCCAGCCGGTGATGTGCATGAGCTATTACCCCAAGGAGGCGTACCCGATTTACCGCCGCTACTCGACCAAGGCAGTGGCGCACACGCTCAAGACTTACAGCAAGTTCAGCATCCCGTACCCCTACCCGACGGCCATCAGCGTGGAGGCGCAAAACGGCATGGAGTACCCCATGATTTGCTTCAACCCGGGTCGGGCCGAAAAGGACGGAACCTATTCCGAAGGGGATAAAAACGCAGCACTGACGGTCATTTTCCACGAAGTGGGGCACAATTATTTCCCCATGATTATCAACTCCGACGAGCGTCAGTGGGCATGGTTCGACGAAGGGCTTAACACCTTCATGCAATACATCACGGAGCAGGAATGGGACAACAACTACGACTCCAACGAAGGCCCGCCGCACAAGATTACGGGGTACATGAACCAAGACCCCGACGATTTGGAGCCGATTATGACCAACTCGGAGAACATCGTGGACTACTTCGCCAACGCCTACCGCAAGCCTGCCACGGCACTCAACATCCTTCGGGAAACGGTGATGGGCCGGGAGAAATTCGACTTTGCCTTCAAGGAATATTGCCGCCGCTGGGCCTTCAAGCACCCGACGCCCGCCGACTTTTTCCGCTCGATGGAGGACGCCAGCGGACAAGACCTCGACTGGTTTTGGCGGGGCTGGTTCTTTGGCATTGAAAAGGTGGACATCTCATTGGACAGCATCGAGTGGCTCAAAGTGGACCTCGAAAACAACCCGGAGCCAAAAGAGCAGTCCTTTCCGCAGACCATCAAAGCACCGTTCGAGACGCTGACGAAGGCCCGCTACCGGGAGGAAATCAAGCAGTTCCCCGTGGAAAAAGACACGGCTTTGCAGGATTTTTACACCTTCTACAAGCCTTGGGAAACGGCGGATAGCACCTCGGAATTCAAGATGACGCAGTACGTCGAGACGTTTTCCAAAAAGGAAAAAAAGCAGCTTTTTGGCGACAAAAACTACTACGAGCTGCGGTTCAGCAACAAGGGGGGCCTGGTGACGCCCGTGATTTTGGAGTGGACTTTTGCCGACGGCACCAAGGAAATCGAGCGCATCCCCGTGGAAATCTGGCGCAAGAACGAGCGGCAATTCACGCAGGTTTTTGTAAAAACCAAGGAAGTGAAATCCGTCAAGCTCGACCCCTGGCGGGAAACGGCGGACGTGGACGAGTCGAACAACACCCGCCCCATGCCCACCGAGCCGAAGTTGTTCATGGTCTATAAAAAGCACGAGTTCCACGAAAGCGAAAACATGATGCAGAAGGCGAAAAAGCGCAATCCGCTCAAGCCGTAACGTGAGGTTTAGAAAGTTTAGCTGGTTTAGGAGGTTTAGTCTATACTCCGGCTAAACCCTCTAAACCAGCTAAACCCTCTAAACTTAAAATGACAGAATTCCTCAGCTTCGCAAAACTCGGTTTCCACCACATCGCCGACCCAAGGGCGTTCGACCACCTGCTGTTCGTGGTGACGCTCTGTGCCGTCTATCGTTGGACGGACTGGCGCAAATTGTTGGTGCTAATCACCGCCTTCACCATTGGCCACTCGCTGACGCTGCTGCTGGCGGGGTTGCACCTCCTGCAAGTGCCGAGCGATTTGGTGGAGTTCCTGATTCCAGTGACGATTGTTTTGACGAGCTTGCACAACATAGCCACCAAGGGATTACTAAGCCCGACGCAGGAGGGATTGGTAAGCCCGGCCCAATTGTCGGGTAATCCTTCGGGCTTAGAAATCCTTAGGAGCATGTCAACGAATTACCTGTTGGCGCTGTTTTTTGGCTTGATACACGGCATGGGCTTCGCCAATTTTTTCGGGTCGCTGATGGGTGAGTCTGGCAACATCGTGCTGCCGCTTTTTGCCTTCAACGTGGGCATTGAACTCGGGCAGTTGATGATTGTGGGCGTGTTTTTCGGTCTTTATTTTTTGCTGGCGCAATGGTTGAAAATGCAGCACCGGGACTGGAACTTGTACGTTTCGGGGCTGGGCGGCGGCGGTGCGCTGGTGTTGATTTTGCAGAATGTGTTTGGCTCTTGACCCCTGACCCCTAAAGGGGAACCTAAATCCGGTCTTTCTATGCTTAATTCAAAAATTAAAACAACTACTCCTGTGCGTCTGTGGGTTCCCCTTTAGGGGTTAGGGGTTAATGCAATATGCTGATAATCAATTTCTTATTCCCATTTCTACTGGCCTTCGGCAACGCCGACCACGACTTTAAAATGAGCGTGACGGAGGTGGTTTATACTGAAGAAAAAAAGGCTTTCGAGGTGAAGTTCTACCTCTTCACCGACGACCTGACGGCCACGCTGACGGGCGACCCCAACGCCACATTGCCGGACAGCAAAACCATCAGCGACTACATCTTGAAGCATTTTGAACTGAGCGTGAACGGCAGCAAACAGGCGCTCACCTTCCAGTCCATCCGCCAGAAAAACGACCAGGTGCTGGCCACGTTTTCCACGCCCATTTTCACCAAAAAAATCACAAAAATCAACGTGAAGAACTCGCTGCTGGTGGAGAAGTTCCGGGTGCAAACGAACATGGTCTATGCACTGTTGCCCGGCAAGGGACGGGAAACGCAGGTACTCAATGCTGGGGATGTGGAGGGGGAGTTTAGTTTTTGAAAGATTTTGTAAATTTGTAAAAAAAAGAAATTATGCAAGCTTTAGATGCATCAAAAAGGGAAGGAATAGGCTACAAAGAAATGGTTAAGAACCTTGACAATTTGGATACCAACAGCTTGGAAAAATTGGCGGGCAAAATTGGGAAGGTGGTGGCATTGCGGAAGCAGCCAACAAAGTCTGAAAGGGAGGCTCAGTTGGTAAAATTGATTAAGCAGAAGATTCCTGCTTCGTTGTTCAAATACAAAAACGAGTTGTACGATAAGATGGAAGACAACACTATTACTGAAAAAGAAATGGAAGATCTCCGGACCGTTGTTAATTATTTGGAAGAACTTAATGCTGAAAGAATTCTACTTATTGGTGAACTTGCCAAATTGCGAAATGTAGATATAAAAGTTGTAGCTGCTGAGTTTATCAAGCACAAACCATGAGCAAACACAAATTCACCGAAAAGCAAAGATTCTTGGTGATTCATAGAGCCAATCGCCATTGTGAATACTGCAAATTTCCGCTGGATTATTCTCACGACAGTTTCCATTTGGAACATATTTTACCACAAGCTAAAGGCGGCACGCATGACCTGAAAAATGTTGCACTATCCTGCGAAGGGTGCAATATAGGTAAAAGGGCATATACTGAATGGCCAGACCCCCAGGATGGAATGGTGGTGAGGCTTTTCAACCCAAGAATTGATTCTTGGAAAGGTCATTTTAAATGGAGCGAAGACCTCACCCAAATTATTGCCATTACGCCTGTTGGTCGTGCGACTTCTGTTTTACTTGAACTTAACCGCTTTGGTCTTGTCAATTCAAGGAAGGGTTTAATCGCCATTGGTGCACACCCTGCCCAAAACAAAATC
The DNA here is from genome assembly GCA_002435785.1 of Saprospiraceae bacterium UBA6168. Lineage (GTDB taxonomy): Bacteria > Bacteroidota > Bacteroidia > Chitinophagales > Saprospiraceae > UBA6168. The sequence continues at coordinate 39,730 of DIUC01000034.1, forward strand.
ACCTGACATGAAGTATATTTCATCCTTACTCGCCTTCCTCCTTTTAGCTGGCGCAATCACCGCCCAAGTCAAATCCAACCACGGCACCAAGTTCGAGCAACTCGAACACATGCTGCCCGACCCGACGCCCTACCGGGGCGTGGACGGTGCGCCCGGCCCGGCGTATTGGCAGCAGCGCTGCGACTATAAAATTGACTGCACGCTCGACACCGAAAACCAGCGACTGAACGGTTCGGAGCAAATCACCTACCACAACCAATCGCCGCACACGCTTGGCTACCTCTGGCTACAGCTCGACGAAAACCAGCACCAGGGCCACAACGACATGCACCATTTCAACGGTAGCAGCATGGAACAGGTCATGGACGAGCGGGCGCTCTACATGATGGAGCAATGGAAAGACCTCACCGAATACGGCCACAACATCGAGGCGATAACCGATGCCAGTGGAAAGCCGCTGAAATATACCATCAACCAAACAATGATGAAGGTGGACCTGCCAAAAAAGCTGCTGCCGGGCGAGACGTTCAGCTTCAACGTGAAGTGGAACTACAAGCTCGTTGACCGCATCAAAGGTCCGTGGGGACGGGGCGGCTATGAGTATTTCGAGAAGGACGACAACTATATTTTTACCGTCAGCCAATGGTATCCAAGGCTTTGCGTGTACAGCGACGTGACGGGCTGGCAGCACAAGCAGTTCACCGGACGGGGCGAGTTCGCACTGACCTTCGGCAACTTCGAGGTGAAAATGACCCTGCCCGACGACTATGTGGTAGCCTCGACGGGCGAATGTCAAAACTATGAGCAGATGCTCACGAAAGCGGAGTTGAGCCGCTGGCAAAAGGCGCAAACTGCCACCGACCCCGTTGAAATCGTGACGCTGGACGAGGCCAAAAAGAATGAGGCCAGCAAGAAAAGCAAGCGGTTGAAAACCTGGCACTACAAGGCCGAAAACGTGCGTGATTTTGCATGGGGCGCCAGCCGAAAGTTCGTCTGGGACGCCATGCCGCACTACAACGAGGATGGCAAAAAGGCCATGTGCATGAGCTATTACGGCAAGGAAGCCTACCCGATTTACAGTCGCTACTCGACCCGTGCGGTGGCGCACACGCTGAAAACCTACTCGCAATATTCCATTCCGTATCCATACCCAGTGGCCATCAGCGTGGAGGCTTCGAGCGGCATGGAGTACCCGATGATTTGCTTCAATTTCGGGCGGGCCGAGGAGGATGGGACTTACACGGAGGGCAACAAGCTCGGTGCCATCGGGGTCATCATCCATGAGGTGGGGCACAATTATTTCCCCATGATTATCAACTCCGACGAGCGCCAATGGTCGTGGATGGACGAGGGGCTGAACACCTTTATCCAGTCGCTGGCGCAGGCCGAGTTCGACAACAACTGGGACTTGCGGCGTGGCCCGGCGCATACCATCGTGCCGTACATGAAGTCTAACCCAAATAACTTGGAGCCAATTATGACCAACTCGGACAATATCGTGGAGTTTGGCCTGAACGCTTACGCAAAGCCCGCCGCTGGCCTGACCATCCTGCGGGAGACCATCATGGGGCGGGAACTGTTCGATGCGGCCTTCAAGGAATACTGCCAGCGCTGGGCCTTCAAGCACCCGACCCCTGCCGATTTCTTCCGCACGATGGAGGATGCCAGCGGCGTTGACCTCGACTGGTTTTGGCGGGGCTGGTTCTACGAAATAGAGCCGGTGGACATTTCATTGGACAGCATCGCATGGCTGAAAGTGGACATGGAAACCAACCCAAAACCAAAGGAAATCGTGAACACCAACAAGGAGGAGGAGCCGTTTCAGGACATCTCCAAAATCCGAAACCGGGAGAGCGGGATGAAGTTCGCCGTGGAAGCTGACCCCGATTTAGTGGACTTTTACACCACCTATCGCCCGTGGGAAACTGCCGACTCTATTCAAAAAAGGAAGGTAGTGTTGTACGACGAAGTTTTTGAGAAAAAGGAAAAGGAGAAAAAATTCGGGAAGAAGAACTACTACGAGCTTCGATTCTCAAACAAGGGCGGCATGGTGATGCCTATCATTCTTGAGTGGACTTTTGATGATGGCACAAAGGAGGTAGAGCGCATCCCCGCTGAAATCTGGCGCAAAAACGAGTACGCAGTGACCAAGGTTTTTGTCAAGGAAAAACAGGTAAAATCCGTGAAACTCGACCCGTACCGGGAGACCGCAGACATTGACGAAAAGAACAACACAAAGCCGATGCCTACGGAGCCGAAACTGTTTCAGGTGTATAAAAAGCACAAGGAGGAACAGGTGAAGAACCCGATGCAACAGGCGAAAGTGAAGCCGTAAATGTGTTAGTGGCCGCAACCAAAACCTGTTAACGAGTGCAGCTCATGACGAGCATTGACGTTTTTTAATGGAAAGACAGGTAGGTGGCCAGCGAGGCAAGTTCGAGTTCGTAATGGGTAGGGAGAAAATGACGCTGCGAACCGGGGACAGCCTCGTCATCCCGTCCAATATGCCTCACTCCGGGCGGGCGCTTACCCGCTGCCGCATACTTGATGTGTTTACGCCGGTGCGAGAGGACTTTCGGAAGGGGGAGGTGGCGTATGCCGTGCGGTAGCCACCTGCCTACACCAGCCCGACAACGCCTGTAAACATCCCGACGTGCATCCCATAGTAACTTATAAATATGCGTTGCGTCCAAAAGGACTTGGAAGGGTTCCAAATGAAAAAAGCAAATGTCCCGAAAGACTTTGCATGGTGACTTATTG
>DIUC01000034.1:42503-50707 GCA_002435785.1 Saprospiraceae bacterium UBA6168
TCGTTGGAGACTTATTGACTTGGAAGGGTTCCGGATGAAAAAAGCAAGATTCTTCAAAAAAAGTGTAAACTTCAAATGCGATGGTACTTGAGGTTTCTGGTTTTCAGTTTTATGGGAGCCACTGCTGAATTCACTTTTCACGAGGTGGTTGTTGGGCCACGAAAGCAGCAAAACGACTGAAACCTACATCCATATTACAAAAAAAGGTTGGAACAAAATAAAAAGCCCACTTGATGACTTGGATTTGTAGCCGATTTTCTACATTTGCCGTGTTAGTACAAAGCAACTGTGAGGAAACCTTAAATTAAAGCCTGCAAGCATGAAGCCAATGCCTGCCTGTCAAAAAATGCTCAAAAGTGAGCTTCCCAAGGTGACTAAGTAAACACGCAATTGCGTGTTTACTTAGTCACCTTGGGAAAGGGGCGATGCGAAAAGATTTGCTACTTTCCCGAAAACGAGTAAGTAAAGACGCATTGCGGGTTTACTTACTCGTTTTCGGGAGTGCCGTTGTTCTCGGCAAATAAAAAAAATAAAGCATGTTTAAAAATCTTTTCAAAAGAAGCAATCCAATAAGTGTAAAGAAATTCCTCCTGAATATCAAGGAAGGTAATCAAACCGTTTTGGATTCGCTGAACTTGAGTCAAAGTGATTTTGAAGAAGCAAGTGGAGAAGAATTATTAAGCAACCCTGATGATTTAGCTTGTGGAGTTATTCGAGTTCAAAAGAAATTTGACACCACCTTTTTTGACTTATTCGATAATATGCTGATAAAGCATCACGATAATGAAGAAGTCAAATACATATTTTATACTCAAACGAATAATTCAGGCAAAATAATCGAAATAGCAGACTTCTTGTTTGAAGAATTTGGACATGGTTATTTTGATGACAGAAAGCATACACCATTTCACCAAAATGAAAAGATTATCAGTTTATCACAAGGGAAATATTTAACCAGTAGAGATGAAATCGTCCATGTTTGGTTGCTCGATAAATTTTCTATCGTTTTGCAATATCGAATTCAACCAATGAGACAGTTTGTATTGAGTGTTACTGAAAAGCAAGAAAAAGAGGTAAATAAATCGGTAAGAAGAAAAGGCACAATTCTGAGCCATTTAAAATTAGATGCTAATAAACTACTTCAAGAAAATGAAATAGATAAAGAAGTAGAAATAGAAAACGGCACAATAAATTTTGTAGATTATTTTTTTAGGCTTGAACAAAAGGAATTTGATGTATTTGATATAGTTAAGCTAAGAATCTTTGACGGTGAAAGAGAATTTAGTGAAGATGTTCAAACTCATTTAACTCTTATGGCATCTAATAAGGTTCCTTACCAAAAAATGATTTCAATAAGCGAAAAACTAATTGAAACTTATGGAGAAGATGATTCGGGAACATCAGAAATGGAAATCCATGATTTGGAGGCTTTAGAAGATGATTTTTGGACCGGAAGGACATGGCACTTCAACGAAATTCACGGAATATGGAATATGGATAACAAAAACGAAAAGATGACTTATTCCGTAATGATTGAATACGATGAAGAAGATAACGGCTTCAAAATCTCAATCTTGGGATATAATTCCTTGGTTGGTTACTTTGGAGTAAAAGATTAAAATAATTGCCGAGAACAAAGGCTTGCTGTCCATGCCGCCACAGCCAGCCGGCAAACCCAACGCTCGGCGGCACGGCAGCAAGCCAACCGTTAGCTGAAATAATAGAAAAATGCTAAAACGATTATTTAAAAAGTCGAATCCACTAATCGAGAATGAAGCATCTTCACTTCAAATAAAGAAGTACCAAGCAAATGCAGGTACATTTAGGCGGCTTTTTAAAAAGCATTTTATTTCATTTTTAAAAGAAAATAATTGGAAAGGTGATGGATTCAAATTTTATAAGGAGACTAACAATGAAACGGTATATTTGTTAGAGATTATTCCTGAAAGACGAGGTGGAGGCTATAGCGTTGCTTTTGCAATTCATTTTGATTTTATTCCGTATAGATTTGCAGACAAGATTGAAGACTATAGTTATAGTGGTTTAGATGTTCGAGGTGGATTACCTTTTGAAGTTGAAGGAAGTGGATTATTGGAATACCCAACTTCGGAAACGGAGGTCATTAAATCATTTCTCTTTTTAAGAGAGCAGGTAATCTTAGCAGAATCCAATTTCTTTAATAAATATGGAAATTGGAAAGAACATTTCTTACAATATAGACCTGAACAAATCAATAATCGTGAACAAGAATTAGAGAGAATTACAAATTCCAGATTTTCACTTTTGTGTGCCAAGATTTTCAATCATTTAGGTGAATATCAAAGGAGCAAAGAAATGGCGGAATATGGGCTTACGACAATTAAGTATCCAACCGGAAATGGTTCATCTCTATATTCAGAATTCATGGAATTAATAAAAACAGCTAACAATGTGTAAAACGGCAATGTGGGCTATGCGCCCACTTTGCGTTTACACTAATCGTTCTCCACAACAATAAAATAAAAAAAACAAGAAAAAAATGAAAAAAATATTCATTTTAGGTTTGCTCTGCATTGCAATGGGCTTCAAAAATTATGACCAATCTACCGAGTATGATGTGAAGCAATTTTACGAAGGCGTTGATAGTGACGGAGACACCAAAGTTTTAACAAGTAGTGGAAACCTTGAAGATGCCGAAGTGATATTAGTTCCGGCAAAACTTGACGAGGGTAAATTCAAAGTGACCCCGTTGCGCCAACTCTTCCCAACCTCCCGGCAAAGCTACAAACTCAACCATGAAAAAACCCACAGTTCCAGCGGCGATTCTGCCACTTTATAACACAAAATACTGAATACCAATGACTTGCAAATCCACCTAAGCTGCCCACCATGCCTTTGCGACAGCCTCCAACAACGAAAATCAGCCAAGCCGTCACATTTGGCCGCCAGAAAGTGACAAACCTCCATGGGGGACTGGCTTTGTACTGGCCGAGCGTCACATCTGACGATGCGGAAGTCAAACAGAAACGTGCATAAGTCACATCTGACGATGCGGAAGTCAAACAGAAACGTGCATAAGTCACATCTGACGATGCGGAAGTCACTTCTGACGATGCGGAAGTTGCTTCTGAAAGCCGCTAAAATCTACCGCTGGCACCATACCTCCCCCGCTGGCACCATACGTTCCACTACCTTCGGTCTTTCCATTGAAAAACGGTCTGCTCGTTACGAGCTTTGCTCGTAAACGGGCTTTGGTAGAGGCCTCCGGCCTCGCCTGCCCAAGCCGCTTATGCATGCAAATAAAACCCGTTGCGCCAAGCCTTCCCATCTCCCGGCAAGCTACAAACTCAACCGTGGAAAAGCCCACATTTCCAGCAATCGTTTAGCGAAGCAGCGCTTGCGGTGGGTCAATAGTTCACGAAATACTTGCGGTTACAGGTCTTACACTGCCAATTATTCCAAATTCTGAGCTTACTTTCAATTCACTTTCTAACATTTTTTCTTCAAAATCACATAATAGCAAGCTTCCGTTTATTACTACATATTGTTGGCCACATTTTAAATCGTCAAAATCATTGCCCTTGTGCCGAGGCTTTAATATTAAAATATCGCCTGAGTGTCCTTTCAAGTCCAACTTATAGTCTGATTTGAAAATCAAACATGTGTTGCTCACAATTTTAATGATACGCCCATTAATGATATTTTGACCATCAGGGCTTTCGAAGTCCCAAGGTTCAGCTACTGATATAAAATAATTTTTGATGCTCATTTTATTACCTTAGTTTTTGCCAGTTAATTACCCCCCGTTGCGCCAACTCTTCCCACCCTCCCGGCAAAGCTACAAACTCACCCGTGAAAAAGCCCATAGTTTCAGCAAGCGTAGAGCGAAGCGGGGCTTGCGGCCACTTACCCCGCTGGCACCATACCTCCCCCTACCTTCGGTCTTTCCATTGAAAAACGGTCTGCTCGTTACGAGCTTTGCTCGTAAACGGGCTTTGGTAGAGGCCTCCGGCCTCGCCTGCCCAAGCCGCTTATGCATGCAAATATAACCCGTTGCTCCAACTCTTCCCACCCTCCCTGCAAAGCTACAAACCCAACTGTGAAAAAGCCCATAGTCCCAGCGGGCTTAAGCACATCAACTGAAAGCAGTCTTTAATTTTGTAGCTTTGCATGAAAGTCATACTATGAGCCGGGTATTGAAAATTAAGAACGCAGCAGGCATTTATTTCGTCACCTTTACAGTTATTCACTGGATTGACCTTTTTACAAGGGCGACTTATTGTGATATCGTATTGGATTCACTCCGGCACTGCCAAGCGAAGAAAGGTATGGTCGTTCACGCTTTTGTCATCATGTCCAGCCATTTGCCCTCATTGTTTCCAGCAAGGAAGGCGGCGAGCCATTGTCCGGCATCATCCGTGACTTCAAGAAACATACCTCCAAGGAAATTGTAAAGACCGTACAAACTATTCCAGAAAGCCGTCGTGAATGGTTGTTGAGGGCATTTGGCAATGCTGGCATGCACAACCCGAACAATACCAATTTTCAGGTCTGGCAACAGGACAGCCACCCAGTTGAATTGGTCACCTTAAAGTTCACCGTTGAAAAGCTGAATTATATCCACCAAAACCCTGTGGCCGCCAAAATTGTATTCGATGCGGCAGACTATGTGAACTCCAGTGCGACTGCTTATGTTGGAAAGGCATTGGAGTGTCCCTTGGAGATTGTACTTTTGGAGGTGCATGGCTTGGGCTGGAATGAGTAGCACTTTAGCCCTCCGGGCTTGGCGGTTGCAAACCGCCTGATGTAAGCTTTCAAGTTACGCTGCGCTAAACTTGAAAGCGCTTAAAGTTTTTTGGGGTACTTGGCACAACGGGTGAAGCCGTAAAGTGGAGGCTGTATCATATAACACCTTTTCGCCTTCCCGTCTGTTGTCGGGCATGGGTGGCACAACTACAGCCTCTATCTAAACTTGGTTGGATTCAGCGCAACACCTCCACCTTCATCCCCATCCTTCCCTTTTCATTTTTTATGACAAGGAAATAAGTCCCACTTGGCAACCAATCTTGCCGGAAGTCAAGACGGTGCTGGCCTTTACCAAACTGCTTCATTGGCTCCAAGGTGGCAACGTTGTGCCCCTTCACGTCCACCAGTTCCAGTTCGAGTTGGATGGGCGATGCCACGTCCATCAGCACGGAGAACTGGCCGTTGTTGGGGTTGGGCAGCACTTGGAACTTGGCACCAGTGAATACTTCGGAGGTGCTCGTGCAGGCTACACTATCTATGGTGACAGAAACATGGCTTTCACAGAAGCCATGGGTGACTGTTGCCCCATAATTGCCAGCTGCAAGTCCAGTGATGGTGTTGGTAGTTTCCCCTGTGCTCCATTGTATTGACGGGTTAAAGCCAACAGCAATGAGCGACGCTGTACCTGAATTGGTTTGGCAAGAGTCTGGTGTCGTTTCAACGAAAATAGAAATTTCAACAATGAGTAATAGCACTTCAACCTCATCCGTTGCGGAGCAGCCGTTTTCAACGTTGACAACGGTAAGTGTATATATACCTGGTTCAGAGACAGTTGGGTTTAGGTTGGGTTCAATTATGCTCGGCCCCTCCCATAAGTAAATGAATGCCGGGCCAGTGGAGGAGCCACTGCCATCCAGCACTACTTCAGGGTTGATGCAGGAAATTACCATGTCCTGTCCGGCAAACGCAATTGGCACATCTAAATCCTCGATGAATTGAAAAGTATCACTGACGGCACAACCATTGGCTGTATGGGTGACGGTGAAAACATATTGCCCCAAAGATTCAATAATTACAGTGTCGGTGGTGGACACAACGACGCCATTGAGTGTCCATTGATAGGTTGCAAAAGCTTCCGGCAAATTGGTGGTGCCGACTATCATATCCGGGGTGCTTGTAGTAGTACAATTGATGACAAATTCACCGGCTTCTACCCAAACCGAGTCACAGGGAAAGCAGAAGGCACTTTCGGCTGGCAAAAACACAATACTTAGGCATTTAATAACCGTATCGGACGGATTGGTAATAAAGTGCAAGCAAACCTCACTTATACTGTCGCCGAGCCAAGCAACCTCGGCCTCCAAAGCGGTAGGCTCGGTCAGCAGAACACCGTTGCTCACGCTCCAGAAATGCCCAAAACCGTGGCAAAATGACCCCAAATCGGAGAATTGGTAAATGCTTTGCTCATACTGACAAACCAAGACTGGCCCCACGGGGTCTGGCAAGTTCAATTCAGTTACCTCCACATCAAGGCAAACCAAGGCTGCTTGCTCGCAGGTGTCACTGATGGTAGCGCATACTTGGGTCGGCCCCGAAAACAAGCTATCCCATAGCACTTGAATGCTAATGCCATCGCTCAATAGGTTGATATTGGCACCTTGAATCGGCTTCCAATTGACTGAATATATCGCTGAAAAAGGGGTATTTAGCGTATATACCACGGTATCTTGACTACAAACAAATGTCGGCCCCGCAATATTTGGCAAGCCAGTAGTAATGCCTTCCACCACATCCACCGTGAAGTCGCATATATCGCCCGCACAGCCATCGAAAACGATATAGTAGGTTTGGCCCGGCACGAACTGCAATGAAGTCAACATAAAGGCGCTATCAGTACATTCGCATTGCAAAGCCAATGGATTGCCGCCAAAACCTATCCCACAATCGGCATATATGGCTGCCTGCATACCATAGCGATTAAAAGTACCTTGGCAATTGCTGGGCTCTACCTGAATGCTTATTGAACTACTGCCTGCCACAAAAGCATACCAATCGGGGTTGTTGAGTATATTTGTAGGGCATCCTCCAAGTGGTTGTTGCAAATTCACGCTGTCTAATGTTGCGCTGAAGCCATCCAGCCCATTGCAAAGCAACACTGCGACATCACAAGTCGAACCATAATCTATAACGGGCAAGCATTCAATTTCTCCCAAAATATGGACCGACATACAATGCGGGATGGTGTCTGTTCCAACAAAATGATTGAGGCAAATATCGCCGGAATCCTGGCCAATCCATAAAACGCCTACAACCGAACTGGTGGGTGAGCCAGCAGCAAATTCCCCATTGGTCAATGACCAATAAAAACTTTGTCCTTGGTCGCAGGTCTGCACTTCGGTCATCCCATAGGTTGATAGGACGTTTGGACAAACATCAATAGGCCCAACAGGGTCGGGCAATGTAAATGTGTTTACCTGAACATCGAGGCAAACCTGCATTGCCATTAGCGTTGAATCGGTAATGGATGCGCAAACCTGCGCCGTACCTGTAAAGCTGGTATCCCAAACTACCGATATGCTATCACCCATGATTGAACATGCGGCATTGGAAATTTGGAGCCATTCTATTGTATAGCTTTGTGGGAAATTGTTTTGAAGTCCATATACCACCGCATCCCCATTGCATACCGTAGTGGGGCCAATGATGTTGAGAAAACAGGCAGTTACGCCTTCCATCACTTCCACCGTAAAGTCGCATACACCCCCCCCACAGCCATCGAAAACGATATAGTAGGTCTGGCCCAGCACGAACTGCGATGAACTCAACATAAAGGCGCTATTCGTACATTCGCATTGCGTAGCCAATGGATTGCCTCCAACACCTAATCCACAATCGGCATATATGGCTGCCTGCATACCCAAGAGACCTTGGCTGCCTTGGCAATTGCTGGGCACTACCTGCATGCTGATCGTGCTGCTGCCTGCCACGAATGCATACCAATCGGGGTTGTTTAGTGCATAGGAAGAGCACGCTTCAAATGGTTGTACCAAATTCATGCTGTCTAATGTTGCACTGAATCCATCCAATCCTCCACAAAGGAATACTGGAATATCACAAGATGAACCAATAACGGGCAAGCATTCCATTTCTCCTAAAATATGGACCGTCATACAATGTGGGATAGTGTCCGAGCCTAAGATATGGTTGAGGCAAATCTCGCCGGAATCCTGCCCAATCCATAGTATGCCTATGACCGAATCTGTGGGCGAGCCAGCAGCAAACTCGCCATTGGTCAAGGACCAATAAAAACTTTGCCCTTGGTCGCAGCTCAGTACATCGGTCATCTCGTAGGTTGATAGGACATTTGGACAAACTTCAGTAGGCCCAACTGGGGCGGGAAGTGTAAAATTGCTAACCTGAACATCGAGGCAAACCTGCACAGATATTAGAACGGAATGGCGTTGTTGCATGAAGAAATT
>DIUC01000009.1:0-21782 GCA_002435785.1 Saprospiraceae bacterium UBA6168
GTCATTGGTCATTGGGGTCATTGGTCATTGGGGCTCATAGCAGTACCCCCAATGACTAATGACCCACAAAAAAAAGGGCAGCAACCCGAAAGTCGCCGCCCAAACTATTTGTGCTATAAATTTTGTCGGTTGGTATGACTGCTGTCAAGTAGGTACGCCAACATTGCTGCCCCATATTGGGATATACAGGTGGCCTTGCAGGATGTTCCGTGAAATCACGATGCGCTGCACCTCGGAGGTGCCCTCGTAAATCTGCGTAATCTTGGCGTCCCGCATAAGGCGCTCCACGTGGTACTCCTTCACGTAGCCATAGCCACCATGAATTTGCACGGCCTCTACCGAATGCTTCATGGCCGTTTCGGAGGCGAAAAGCTTGGCCATGGCACTGGCCGGGCCAAATTCCATGCCTTGGTCCTTCAGCCAGGCGGCACGATAGACCAGCAGCTTGGCCGCTTCGATGTCGGTGGCCATGTCGGCCAGCTTGAAGGCGATGGCTTGGTGCTGCGAGATGGGTTTGCCGAAGGCTGCCCGCTCCTTCGAGTAGGCCAACGAAAGCTCATAGGCCCCACCAGCGATGCCCAGTGCTTGGGCTGCTATGCCGATGCGGCCGCCTTCGAGGGTGCGCATGGCGAACTTGAAGCCGAAGCCGTCGTCGCCGATGCGGTTTGCTTTTGGCACCTTCACGTCGTTGTACATAATGGTATGGGTGTCAGAAGCCCGTATGCCAAGCTTGTCCTCCTTTGCCCCGATGACCACGCCGTCCCAGTCCGTCTCCACGATGAGGCAGTTGATGCCTTTGTGGGCTTTTTCGGGGTGGGTCTGCGCCATCACGAGGTGTACGCTGGAGGTGCCACCATTGGTAATCCAGTTTTTCGTGCCGTTGAGGAGGTAGTGGTCGCCCATGTCCACGGCAGTGGTGCGCTGGCTGGTGGCATCGCTGCCGGCTTCTGGCTCAGAGAGGCAGAAGGAGCCGATCCATTCGCCGGTGGCGAGCCTGGGCAGGTACTTCGCCTTTTGTTCTTCCGTGCCGTACTTCTGGATGCCCCAGCACACGAGTGAGTTGTTGACAGACATGATAACGGAACAGGAGGCGTCCACTTTCGATATCTCCTCCATCGCCAGTACATAACTCAGGGTATCCATGCCGCCGCCGCCGTACTCCGGGTCCACCATCATGCCGAGGAAGCCCATCTCGCCCATTTGGCGGATTTCGGCCTTTGGGAATTTCATGTCCCGGTCACGTTCTATGACGCCCGGCTTCAGCACGTTTTGGGCAAAATCACGGGCGGCCTGCTGTACGGCCTGTTGCTCTTCTGTTAGTTCAAAAAACATAGGTAAGAATGGATTTGGTTAGGTCTAAGATGCTTTAAAATGGCATTGAGGAGAAAAATTAATGGGGCAAAATTAAGTAAAAAACGACAGAATCCTTGGCCATTTTTTCAACTACATTCGTCGGGATGCTTGCCATTACCCTGTCCGCATTCCCCAAAAAAAGAGGCTGTATCATAAGTCATTTTCAAGCAATTGTCTCCGACAATTGTTTTGTCCCCCGCAGATTATGCAGATTTGCGCAGATTTTCCTTTGGAAAATCTATGATTTTCATCTGCGAAAATCTGCGCAATCTGCGGGAAAATGACTTTTGATACAGCCTCTTATTGATATTGTGGCAGCCGACTATTGTGGGCTTGTCAAATAAACCGCTCCAAGTGGTGCCCCACGAGCACTTTCATGGCTTGGAGGCCGAGCGACTTGGCTTCCCTTTCCGTGAAGCCTGCGTCCATAAAATAGTCCTCGAACAGCACCTCTGTCTGGAAATAACTGATTTTCAGGGCCGTCGCTATTTCGCCCAGCATTGGGTCACGGCTCGACCAGCCCTCGATGCTTTGCCAGAGTTTTGCGTTCCACGCTTCAACGGCCTTGCGCTCGTCCTCGGTCAGTGCCTTGGGCGTGAGGTATAGTTGTGCGAGTTGGGATTGGCTTTTTGCGTCAGCAGCATCGCTTGTCTGGCCCAGGCCGGAAAGGTCCTTTGAGATGGCGTCCAGCACCTTCACCTCTTCCCATTCCCAAAAGCCGCCACAGGCTTGGAGCTTGAGTTTGCTGCCGTCGCCCTGCGGGCCAAATGCCTTTAGCGCTGAACCGGGGTGCTTGCGGAAGAGCCAGCAAGGCACTGCCGGGCTGTCCGCCGATACCTCGTGGATGTAGCGCAGGTGGGTCAGCATTTGGTCAATGTCCTCATAGGCGTAGCGCATGGTCGGGTCGAACTTGGGGAAAGCCGATTTTTTGCCAGCAAATGCCTCCTTGATGGCTTCGTTCATCAACCAGTTGACATCCTTGCTTTGGCCCTCGCTCACGTACATGAAGTAGGCACGGTAAGCCTTTGAAATGGGCGTTCTTGCGGCGGCGAGGCCGTCCATCGATGCTTTTGGGTCGTCCCAAAGGTGGTTGACATGGTATTGTAAAGTGCCCTTGGCGGCATCCGCCGTTGGGGTGGCCATGTACTTGGCCAGGATGCGGTACTTCTGCATCTGGCGGTTGTTGGCCAGGGCGAGGTCGTAAGCCGAGCGGGTGCCCTTGCCGTAAAAGCCGTCGAGCGACCCTTTGTAGGAGCCTTCCGCTTTCAGCGTTTTTTGCAATTCATAAGCCGATGTGCGTTTCACGTTGGGCCGGATGTCGGGCAGGCTGGCCTCGAAGCTTATGGGCGTGGGGGTAGGAGCGGCAGTTTTTACTGGCTCCGCCTTGGCGGGTTCCGCTTTAACTGGCGCTGCCTTGGCTGGTTCCGGTTTTGCTTTTTCCGGGGCAGCCTTGGTTTCTACGCCCTTTGGGGTCAGGTCTGCGGCAGCCTTGGTTTCGGTCGCCACAATCGCCACGTCTTCGTAGGCTTTGGGGACTTCCTGTTTTTTTGGCTCAATGTCCGCTTTGGGCTGCTCTGGTGCTTTCTCTTGTTTTTTTTCTTCAAAAACAAGTGGAATCAATGGCCGCTTTGGCGCGCCGCCCATTTCAAAGTCCGTGACTTCGTGCAAGAGGACGTTGTTTATGTTTTTCACAAAAGCATCCTTGAAGCCCGTTTGCTGCAACTTGGCCAAATGCGCCTTTGCAGCGGGGATGTCCGGGAAGATGCCCGTCAGTATTTTGAATTGGTTGCCACTGAGCTGGACGTAAAGCTGTCCAGCAGCCAGGTAATCCTCCCAATTGGTTTTGTCACCAATGCGCTTGGTCGCCAATTGGATAATGGTGACGGGCTGTCCGCCATCGGTGTTTAGCTTGGTGACGGCTGCGTTGGAGTAGCCAAACAGTTGGAGGGTTGCGAGCAGTTGGTTGGCCTCGGCCTCTGTGCCATAACCGCCAATGTACACATCTGTGTGGGTTTGGCGCTTGGTGGCATACACGAAACCGTGCGATTGCAACTGGGCAAAATCGCTGGGCTTTGGATTGGCGTAGCTACCGACTTGGACGGTGAAGGCTGGAACGGCCTCTTGGGCAATGGCCGAAATGGCCGTGAGCACCAAGATTGCGAAAGAGAAAACACGGATTTGAAACTTCATGTGATGTTGCTTTGGTATTTGCGTAAATGATTCGGCTGCTTTTACGACACAACGTTTCGCAAGTAGCAATTTGTTGTTGAGCAGGGCCGATTTTTGCCCTGCTCCGATTTTATTTAGCCGCCATCATAACTTGCTGAATACCAAAGAGCAAACGTGGAAAGGAGCTAACCGCTTTGAAAAGTTCGCCCTAAAACACATGCCCAAAACACATGTACAACGCAAATATGGGGCAATTTAATGTTTTTAAAATTAACAAAAAAGCAAAACCCCTGAAATTGCTGGAATCGTAAACGCTGAGAAGTTTATTTTTGGTTGAAATTGATTTTTTTTCTCATCAGTGCGAACAATCCCCAAATATTGCACCTTTTGTTGTGGTGGTTGCGCCTATGCCAACCTCTCCCCACAAAATCCCAAATTTAATAGGGTTTTAGGTGTTTATTCAGGGGGTCAAGGCTGTTCGTCTTGGCCTCTTTTTTTTTTAAAAATCCAGCTACGCTGGTGTGGGCTGCCCCATTCGGGCCACCCACAATAAAATGGAAGGCTCCTCAGCACCTTAAACCGTATCAGGTTCCTTGCCGCCCGACAAAAAATCCTTGTACTCTTTCAACTTTTCAAACTCGCTATTGGCAGCAAGGCGTGCCTGGTCGGGCCAAGTACTTGTATCATGTATCCGGAAGTGCTCCCCACCGCTCAGGAGTACTTCCTTGAGTTGCGCCGAGGAGGTATCGGCAAGTTGTTTCCAAGTAAGGATGCCGGCGCTGTTGAGCACCTTTTCTATTTTCGGGCCAATGCCCTCCACGACTTTCAGGTCGTCCGCTTTGGCAGAAGCAGCAGCGGGTGCCTTCCTTGTTTTTGGCTTCAGTAGCCGTTTGGCCTGCCCCACCCAATCGTCCCGCTCGATGCGGCCAGGGAGAAACTCAATCGCTGTGGTCACTTTATCCATCAAATTGGCATCGAACCGGCTCACCTGCTCAAAGTTGTAAATGCCGAGGTCGTTCAGTTTTTTCTCCAAAAAAGAGCCTATGCCCTTTATTTCCGTCAGGTCGTTCTTCTGGTCGGCAGTGGCAATGGGGATGGTGGTGCCAATGGCAGCCAGCACCTCGTCCCTGGCATCCGACGGGGAAATGCCGCCATTAGTGATGGCCTCCTTGTCCGCTGGGTTGGTGGCCGTAATGATGGAATCCACGCCCCCGCGCAGGACTTCCGTCCCATCCGATGGTTTCAGTTCGGCAAGTTCAGCCCGCAGCGCATCGTTTTCTGCCATGAGGCTTCCGAGTTTTGCCTCCAAGCTGCCCAGTCGGTTAGTGGAATCGTTGTAGGATTTCAACAGGTTGAGCACGTTTTCGTCCTCCTTTTTTGCCAGCGCCTTCAATGTGTCATTTTCGGAAATCAATTGGCCTATTTGGGCTTCGAGGGAGCCAACACGCTCCAATGTTGCGCCATAAGCGCTTTGGACTTCGTGCAGTGTTTCGCTGGCTTCGTGGGTATTGGAAGTTTCCTGCACCAGGTTTTCGTTGCGGGTTTTCAGTCCGATGATTTGATTGTTCAGGTCCTCGATGGTATCTCGATAGGCATTGCTGGACGCCTGAAGGCGCACCGTTTCCTCCAACGACTGGTCGAGGTCCTTCTGCCATTTCAGCTTTTCGTTCTGGATGGCAGCCGAATGTTCCAGCGCCAGCTCGGCCTCCCGCTTTGCCTTGGCGAGGTCGGCCGTACGGAGGTCCAGTTTTTCCTGGGTGGCAGCCAGGTCCAATGCTTGGTCGTCGTGTTTTTTCTTCCAATCAGCAGCGGCACGTTCGTGGCGTTTGGCTTGGCTGCTCCACATGGCCCAAGCGCTGATGAAGCCGATGAGAAAGGCCACCAGCACAGAAAGGAGGAACATGATGCTGTCTGGGTGGTTTAAGGATTCAAATAAGTTTTCCATTGCTGTATGTTTTGAAACTGGTTGGTAAAGGTTGTGATACAAGGTTTATGAAAAGTTGACGAGACATTGACTATCACTGCTTATCAACGTTTTATCAACCCCCTCATCAACCCAGATTATTGCACTGGTATTTCTTCAATTTTAAAGTTCACCCGCCTATTCTTCTGTCGTCCCTCGGGATTGTCGTTGCCGCCAATGGAGTTGGGGGCTATGGGCAGTTCCTCGCCCCTGGTTGTTGGGACGATTTTCGACTTTACGCCAAGCTCCCGAAAGTAGGCTGCGGCGTTCTTGGCACGGCGAAGGCCCAGGTTCAGGTTGATTTTTTCTGCACCTATACTATCTGTATGGCCAGTGATGGTCAACACCATGGTTGGGTTGGCATCAAGGAAAGTCTTCACCGAATCGGCGTAGAGGATGCACTGCTCCCCGGGCTTGAACTCATCGGAGCCAAAGGCGAAATTGGCATCCGAAAAAGTATTGTCCTTGAAGCTGTAAACTGGGCGATCGTAGTCGTCGGGCTTTGGCAGGTAGAGGTCGAAGGAAATAGGCTCGTCCAGCACCACGTCCGCAACCATTTGGTAATCAATGGAAAAGCGCTTTTCGTCCACGCCCAATTTCACCAAAAGCTGCTCTACGGCGGCAGCACGTGCTATGCCGAGGTTTTCAAAAATGCCACTTTTGGCCGTCCGTTCCGATTCGAGGTAGCGCCCAGTGAGGGTGATGTTTTTGTCGGGGTTTGCCTTGAGGTACTCGGCCACTTTTGCCAAAAAAGCTTGGTTGTTGGCGCTCAGGTCAGGCTGCACGGCGTTGGGTGCAAACCCGAACTGCTCATAGCCTTGCAGGATGGTTTTGTCGCCGTCCTTGAGCGAAAGGGTCATGGGTCGGGTGGCGACAACAACAGGCTCGTCGCCGCAGTGATGCCGCAGTTCGCAGACGAAGTACCAACGTGCCGGGATGGCATAGGCAAGTAAAATCAGAAAGCCGATGAAGAAACCTCTCATAGTCGCTCTTGTTTGTTGTCAGTATGTAAAACCTGTGAGCCTGCTTTGTATCCCCTCAAAGTAGGCCGTCAAATGTATGATATTCAATTGATTATACAAAATGCTGCTGCTTTTTGGGGTTTTAATCTTGTGCTTTTGTGCTTTTGGTAGGACGGTTGCTTTTGCGGAAAGACACGTAGTAGCCTTCATTTTCACAATCAATTCGTTCGACTCCGGCAAAAAAGAGTCGAAAGGGGAGTCCGCTTGATGTTCCAGCAAAAGTTCTGACAAAAAAAAAATTGTTTCCACCTCAATAATTTTGGAAGAAACGAGCTATCTTTGCGCTCCTTTTAAAAAAGTTCTTTAAAAATGGACGCTTTAGCGCACTTCACAATCCCGGTTTCAGGGTTGCACAACGGTTCCCACGAGTACGATTTCCGTATAGACGGGTCGTTTTTTCAGTGCTTCCCAGAGTCGCCAATCAAGGACGGAAACGTGGCGGTGCATTTCATTTTTGACAAGCAATCCGACATGTACACCCTGACCTTCCAATTGGAAGGCACGGTGAGAACTCCTTGTGACCGATGCCTTGAGGAGTTCGACCTGCCCATCGAAGACGACCAATTTTTGTTGGTCAAGTTCGATGAGAAGGAATGGGAGGATGCCGAAATCATCTACATCCTGAAAGATACGCCACGGCTAAACGTAGCCAAGTATATCTACGAGTTCATCAACCTCGCCGTGCCGATTGCCAAGACGCACGACGATGCCGATGAAGATTGCGACCCGGAAATGCTGAAATTTCTTCAGCAAGAAAGCGAGGAGGAACCTAACATTTCTTCTTCCGTTTGGGAAGCACTCAAGGGCCTTCAAAATGATAATTGACAACAACAGACGATAGACATTAGACATTAGACATTAGACGGAGTACCGCAGATGGTCTAAAGTCTAACATCTAAAGTTTCCAAATCTAAATAGCGATGCCAAATCCTAGAAATAAACATTCAAAGCAGCGTACCCGCACCCGCCGTGCGCACGACCGGGCAGCTATGCCGACCCTTGCCAAGTGCCAAGCTACTGGCGAGACGCACATATTCCACCACGCCTACTACGACGATGAGGGCAACATGCGCTACAAAGGCAAGGTACTGGTAAAATCCAAAGAGGAACAGGAATAAGTCCCGTCCATGCACCATCTAAAATCTATAAAGCTCCTGTCCATCGAAAGTTGGGCATGGGGCTTTCTCTGTTTTTGGGCGATTGTCATACTGGCCTCCTGTGGGCAAGGCAAACATTTTTCCAACGAAAAAAATCCGCAATCCGTGAAGCAAATCATCTCCACACCCAATGCCCCCGGGGCCATCGGCCCTTACAACCAAGCGGTCATCTACAACGGCATACTCTACGCCTCCGGCCAAATTGCCATTGACCCTGCCACAGGCGAGCTGTTACAAGGCAGCATTGAGGAAGAAACGCACTTGGTACTCAAAAACATCGGCGGCATACTCGAAGCGGCAGGCTGCACCTACCAAGACGTGCTAAAGGCCACAGTTTTTATTAAGGACATGCACCAGTTCAGCCGCATCAATGCTGTTTATGCCGAATACTTCCAGCCAGCATGGGCACCTGCACGGGAAACCGTGGAAGTAGCCAACTTGCCCAAGTTCGTCAACATCGAAATCTCGGTCATCGCCGCTGTGAAATGAGCGGCGCCAACCTGTTCAGTTCCCTCGGCGTCAGCCTGATTCTGCTGGCGTTCCTCGGCTCGTCGTTCAACAAAATAAACCAAACGAGCCTCTCCTATTGGCTGCTCAACCTTGGTGGCGGCATACTCGCCACTACCGGTGCTGTGCTCATGGCCTCTGTGCCGTTCGTGGTGCTGGAGGCAGTTTGGACGGTGGCGAGTGTGGTCGGATTGGCCAAGCACCTCCGGTCAGGCGCATCAAAAAAGGGTTGATGCCGCATCCTGGCACCAACCCTTTTTTCATAGAAACTGTTTTTTTTCGTCAAACATCACCTCACCATCAGCTTCTGCGTGAAGCTGCCCTTCTCATTTTTCACCGTAAAGAAATAAGCGCCGGGGCTTAACCTGCTGATGTCCAATTTGGTATCGCCAGAGGCTATTCCCTGCAAGGCGGAGCGTCCGGCGAGGTCGAGCAAATGGTACTCCACTGGCTCGCCCGTGGTAAGGGAGAGTTGCACCCAATCCTTGGCCGGGTTGGGGTAAAGGGTGAAAAGTGCGCTGTTCGCCTCGTCCGTACTGGAAGCACCCACTTGTACTTGGATGGTGTAGGTATCCGTGCAGCACCAGTTTTGGGTAGTGAGTAAGACGGTGTAGGCACCATCCACTGAATAGGTATGCGGTGCTGGGTAGCGCTCATCGGAGGTAGTGCCGTCGCCGAAATCCCAGTGCCAAGCGGTGGCGTAGCGACTCTGATTTTGAAAGGTGGCTGTGTTGCCTGTTATGGCGACAATGGCTTCGGCGGGCGGCGTGAGCAGGCTGTCGCCGCAAAGGCTCTCAATGCCGATGAATACGCCGGAGTCAAAGATGGCATCTGAAATATCGGTGACGCCAATCTTGACATGGTAAGTGTTGCCGCCGATGGCATTGAAGGTGGCCAGTAGGGGCGTCGTCATGCCGTCGAAGGTGATATCGGCATTGCCCGCTGTTTCGTTGTCAATGAAATACTGCGAGTTGTCCGTTCCATTTACATTATTGATGGAAACAGGAATGTTTGCCCCCGGCACCATTGCGATGTTGTTGACCACACCCATGCCCGAAATCAGGAACCCAAACACGTCGTTAAAACTGGTGCCAACCCATTCCGGGTACTCCTCCGACCCGAACACGTACTGGAAGTTCATGTCGCCGCCATCAGCAACGGTAAGGTCGAACTCCAGCACGGCCGCATCGTAGCTCGGAAAACCACCCGCATTCAGGGACTGCAAATCCATGTCTCCTGCGGTAGAAAACGGGGTGCTTGCAAATACATCGGAGGCATTGGCTATTTGCGCCACGTTGCCCGTGGAAATGACGATGCCGGCGTTGATGCCAAGGTTGGTGTTTGCCCCCTCAAAAAATGCCAGCGTTGCAGGTGCGCCGTTATAGGTGATGTTAGACGGCATGGCGCAGGAGTTGGCAAAAAAGTCCAAAACCATTTGCTCGGCGGTGTAGCTGGTGTCAATGAAAAGGCTCGATTGGGCGTTTGCAAAATGAATGCAGCCCACGAATAAAAGCAGTGTAGATAATTTTGATTTCATAAGCAGAAGACGTTGGGTTTGTGAACAATGGATGAAAAGCCTAAAACTATGGTATTTTCATTGAAAACACCCCATCAAATGCCCATGCCCGGAAAGTATTGGTCAATAGGGTTCCTTAAAAGTTCAAAAATTGGAGCTTCTCGTATTTTACCGTGCCAGTTAGTTTGCAATCTGCCCCACGCAACCATTTAGCAAACACCATATACAATCATCCAAAAAACATGTAGATTTGCGCCAATTTCTTAACAATTACGGGATTTTTCCGTAGAAAAAGAAATCTCCAACAAGACGCAAGTCACCTACATGGTCGCTGACATATTAATTACGCTATTTTTAGTATTATTAAACGGGTTCTTCGTTGCTTCCGAATTTGCCATCGTTAAAGTTCGGATGTCCCAACTTCAAGTTCGCTCCAATTCCAGCTTTGCCGCCCGCATTGCCGAGAACATCGTGGCCAACCTTGACGGATACTTAGCCGCTACGCAATTAGGCATCACCCTCGCCTCCCTCGGCCTTGGCTGGATTGGCGAGAGCGTGGTTTCCAAAATCATCATACAGGCTATGGACCTGTTCAACATGCAGGTGGACGTAGCACTGGCCCACAAAATTGCGCTGCCCATCGCCTTTGCAACCATCACCGTGCTGCACATCGTGTTCGGGGAGCTGGCCCCCAAATCCCTGGCCATCCGGCACCCCATCAACACGACCTTGGCCATAGCGGCGCCGTTGCGCATATTCCACCTCATTTTCAGGCCCTTCATTTTTGTGCTGAACAACTTTGCCAACTTCATCCTGAAGCTCATCGGCATCAAACCGTTGTTGGAACATGAGGGCATACACTCGGAGGAGGAGCTAAAGCTCATCATTGCAGAAAGTGCGGAAGGAGGCGCTATCGAAGACTCCGAGCGGGAGCTGATTCAGAATGTGTTCGACTTTGACGACCGCTTCGTCTGGCAAGTATTGCGGCCACGCACACAGATTGCAGCCATTGACGTGGAAACACCGCTGGAGGAGGCCATTGATTACGCCATCCAAGAAGGCTACTCCCGTTACCCGCTTTTTGAAGACACGATTGACCATATCATCGGCTTTGTTACCTCCAAGGACCTGCTGCTGCTCTCCCGCCAAGACGGCAAGAACATCAAGGAAATCATGCGCCCGGTCCTCTATGTTTCCTCCAATAAAAAGGTGCTGCAACTGCTCAGGCTGATGCAAAAAGAGCGGGCGCAACTGGCCATCGCCGTCAACGAATTTGGTGGCACGGTCGGGCTTGTCACCTTGGAGGATATTATCGAGGAACTGGTCGGCGAGATACAGGACGAGTACGACACCGAGACGCCCATCGTGGAACAAGTGGACATCGCAACCTACAAAATACAGGCTCAAAACCCATTGGACGATATCAATGAGTTCCTGCCAGAGCCATTTCCTGAAAGCGAGGAATACCATACCATGTCTGGTTTGCTCCAGCAAGTCGCAGACGAGATTCCCGAAGAGGGCGAGACCATCATCGTGGGCAAGTATGAAATCACGGTACTGAAAATGTTCCAGGCAAGCCCCGAACTGGTGCAGGCAAAGTACCTTGGCTCCATGCCGGTGGATGAATACCTACCTGGAGAAGAAAAGGGCAATTTAGAGGAAACCGGGTAAACAAAGGCAAAAAGTGAGTAGCCAACTTTCTCATATCCGTTTCTCCAACATTGAAGGCGACGACGACATTTACCAAGTCCTTGCTTTGCAACAGTCCAACCTTGCCACCAATGTCACCACGGAAACAGCCGCTTCCCAAGGCTTCGTCACGGTGCAGCATGATTTTGCTTTGCTGAAGCAGATGAACGAGGCCATCCCGCAGGTCATTGCCAAGGATGGCGACCGATTGGCAGGCTATGCGCTCGTGATGCCACCCTCGTTCCAAGACCTTGTGCCTGTGCTGAAACCCATGTTCCTGCTTTTCGACAACCTTGATTTTGGAGGGAAAAAAGTATTCGAATACCAATATTATGTAATGGGGCAAATATGCGTGGCGGAGGGATACCGGGGCTGTGGCATTTTTGATGGATTGTACCACCAACATCGGGCGCTTTTCAGCGATAAATTTGATTTCGTAGTCACAGAAATCGCCACCCGGAACACCCGCTCCATTCGGGCGCACCAACGGGTCGGGTTCCAGTCCATCTATACCTTTCAGGATGAGACCGACCATTGGGACATTGTGGTTTGGAATTGGGAATGAACCTGTCAGGCTTAATGGAAGCTCACAAAGCCCCAAAAAAAAAAGCCCCGGTCAGGCACCAATGCCCGCCGGAGCCCATTTTTCACCAACTAAAATCATAACTTCTGGGTATAAAAATCTATGCTCGGATGCATATTAAAGACATCCAATGAACACTCACCCCCACTTTTGGTTTGTCAGAATCTGGTAAAATAGGATTGCGTGACTATGCCTAATGCCGCCTTTTTCCTTAAAAACCAGCCGCTCGTCGAATGTAGCCCACCGAAAACTTGCCAGTCCCGCCCCTCCTGTCGTAACTTGGCGTTCTAATCAAAACCTGACAGACATGAAAAAACATACTTTCCCAGTGCTCACCCTTCTACTCTTTTCCACGCTGTTGCCAGCACAACGTGACGAGACCCTAATCGGCAAAACCGGCCTAAAGCTCACTGGCCTTTGGGGTGGCCCCAACATCGGCATGGCCGGATTCGACGGCGACAGCCACGGGATGACGGGCGGCTCTTTTGGGCTGGAGTTCAGCAAGTCGCTGTTGCTTGGGTTTGGAGGCTTAAGCGGCACAGCATCAACCATGTACAATGGTCAATTTCGTAAGTACGAAATTGACTATGGCGGTTTCATGGTGGGCTATGCCTACAAATCGTACAAGGTGATACACCCACGGGTTAGTTTCTTGATGGGCAGCGGCAACCTGAAAATCAAGGGCGAACCCGATGACGCCATCTTTGTGGTGCAGCCTTCAGCAGGTGCTGAGGTCAACCTTTTCCGATGGTTCCGCATGGGGTTGGAGGGTGGCTACCGCTTCGTGTCCAATACCAGCCTGCCAAAGCCGAGCGATGGGGAGGTCTCCGCCCCCTTTGCACAATTGTCGTTCCGCTTCGGCTGGTCGTGGGGAAGGGAGTGAAGCGCCCCAATGGCAAGCTTGCAAATCAATTCGCAAGCATTTAAGCATTCTTTAACCCCAAAACCATTTCCCGCAGTGACTAAACCGCTGTCCAAAGCGTTAAGGGACTGAACAAAAAAAAATGGAAGAACCATGCAAAGATTATTGATAGCATTTCTGTTGGTGATTATTTCCTACTCGGCAATGCTTGCCCAAAAGCAGCCTGTGGCCGCCAAAAAGGAAGTTTCCGACCCGGAAGCAAAAGCCGTTTTGGAAAAAATGCGCAAGAAATACGAGGCTTACAGCACGACCGAAGTGGATTTTTCGCTTGAAATCGAGGTGCCACAACAGCCAAAGCAGACGCAAGCAGGCACCTTGGTCCAGCAGGCCGAAAAATACCGCCTCAAGTTCAACGACCGCACGATGGTATCGGATGGTAACTCCGTCTGGCTGTACATCCCAAAAACCAAACAGGTCCAAATTAATGATGCGGACGAGGACGAAGGCGATGGCGGCATCAATTCCCCACAAGACCTCTTAAAAGCGTATGCCTGGAAAGATTATGTCTATGCCATCACCAACGAGTTCACCGAAAATGGCAGGTTGGTGCAGCAAATCGAGTTCAAGCCCACCACCAAGGCCAACGACTACTCCAAGGTGCGACTGACCCTCGACAAAAAAACGCTGGAAATCCTCAGCATCAAATCCTTTGGCAAGGACGGCTCTCGTTACACGTTGACCGTCAACAAGCTGACACCGAACAAGGCAGTGCCTGCCAGCACCTTCACATTTGCCAAAAGCGAATGCGCCGACTGCAAGTTTGAAGACTTGCGGGTGGATTAGAGCAGCTTGGCACAGCATGTTCCGCCGCAACGAAAGATGCGCAAGGAGGTGAAATCACCTCCTTGCGCATCTTTTTTTTGACAAAAACCAATCATTCCAATTGGGCAACCGTATTTTGTAGAAAAATACCATCCATTTTGAAAGAAAAAATCAAACGCCTCGCCGCCCAATTCCACCCAGAAATCATTGCCATACGGCGTCACCTGCACCGCCACCCAGAGCTTTCGTTCCAAGAAGTAGAAACCGGGAAGTACATCGCCAGCAAGTTGACTAATTATGGTATCCGCCATGAGCATGGTTGGGGTGTGAACGGCGTGGTCGCATATATTGAGGGCAACGACCCGTCCAGCAAGACGATAGCACTTCGGGCCGATATTGACGCATTGCCCATCGCCGAGATGAACGACGTGCCGTACAAGTCTCAAAATCAAGGTGTTATGCACGCCTGCGGCCACGACGTCCACTCGGCATCGCTGCTGGGGGCAGCCCGTATCCTCCACGAATTGAGGAACGAATTTGAGGGAACCATCAAGCTGATTTTCCAGCCAGCGGAGGAGCGATTGCCCGGCGGCGCCTCCATCCTCATTGCCGAAGGCGTACTCGAAAACCCCGCACCAGCCAATATCATCGGGCAGCACGTGCTGCCGGCACTGACCACGGGCAAGGTCGGCTTTCGGCCCGGCATGTTCATGGCCAGCGCCGATGAACTGTACGTCACCGTGCGGGGAAAAGGGGGGCACGGCGCAATGCCCCATGAGAATATTGACCCAGTGGTCATCACTTCGCACATCGTCGTTGCATTGCAGCAAATCGTCAGCCGCCGCTCCAATCCCATTGTGCCATCGGTGCTGACTTTCGGAAAAATCAACTCAACGGGCGGCTCCACCAACATCATCCCGAACGAGGTGAAAATGGAAGGCACCTTCCGCACCATGGACGAGGACTGGCGGGCCAAGGCGCATCATTTAATGAAAAAAATGGCAGAAAGCATGGCAGAAAGCATGGGCGGCGCTTGTGACTTCCATATCGAAAAGGGCTACCCCTTCCTCAAAAATGACGAGGAACTCACTCTGCGCTCCCGCCAACATGCCGTGGAATACCTCGGTGAAGGCAACGTCGGGGACCTTCCCATGCGCATGACGGCAGAAGATTTCGCTTATTATTCCCAAAAGATACCAGCCTGCTTCTACCGGCTCGGCACTGGCAACGTGGACAAGGGAATCACCTCCCCCATCCATACCGATACCTTCGACGTGGATGAGGACAGCTTGTTGGTGGGCATGGGGCTGATGAGTTGGTTGGCTGTCTGCGAGTTGGGCAACACCCTTGCGAAGCATTAACAACAAAACATTTTTCATGGAAATAATAGTTGTTGGTAGCGGCGTCATTGGCCTTACTACTGCCATCGCTTTGCAGGAAGCTGGGCACGAGGTGCAGATTTTTACGAAAGATTTGCCAAAAGACACGGTGTCGGCAGTGGCCGGTGCGATATGGATGCCGTTCCATGTGGAGCCAGTGGAGCGGGTGAACCATTGGAGCATGGTGAGCTACGCTATTTTTGAAAAAATGGCAGCGGATGCTTCGAACGGCGTGACGATGGTGGATTTCCTGACGCTTCACGCTGGCTCAGAATTGCCGGATTGGTTAGGTGCCGTGCCAATTGGCAGGTATCGAAAAGCGGCTGTTGGGGAATTGCCGCCTGGCTACCAGCATGGCTTTGTGACCATCGTGCCAATGATTGAAACGCCGATTTACCTGCCTTTTTTGCAGAAAAAATTCATGGAGAATGGCGGAAAACAGACCGTTTGCGAAGTAAAGAACCTTGCCGAGGTGTCCACCCAAGTAGATTTTGTGGTTAATTGCACGGGCCTTGCCGCCGGCAAGCTTACCGGCGACAAGGACGTGTTTCCTATTCGTGGACAGATTTTGAAGGTGGAAAACAACTTGCCAGGCATGGCCTACCTTTCTGACGACGATGGCCCGAATGCACTGGCGTATATTTTTCCAAGACGAGACTGTACCGTGCTCGGTGGCACGGCGCAAGTGACCAATGACGATGAAAGCCCGAACGAAGAGGATGCTGTGGAAATACTGCGGCGTTGCTCGAACTTGCTGCCAGTTCTGTCAACGGCGGTGGTGAAGTCGGTGACGGTGGGCCTTCGGCCCGGTAGAAAAACGATTCGATTGGAGCGGGAACCAGCCACGAACATCATCCACAATTATGGACATGGCGGTGGTGGTTATACCGTTTCGTGGGGCTGTGCTTTGGAGGTCGTCGGGCTTTTGGGAAGTTGAGTTTTTAGGAAGCGTGCCAAATACTCAAGTGCTCAAGTCGCCGAGCCCATCAACGCAGTGAGTTCTTGTCTAACCGTTCGGCAAGCCAATTGGTCAGTGTGATGACGCCGCCACCAAGTAGAAATGCTCCGAGTGCAAATTGAAAGATAATCATAGCCTAAAACTGTTTTTGAGATGAGGGAAATAGTATCTAAAAACGGAGAAGGCTGAAAAGGGAAGTTCTTACGAGTGGGAAAGACAACCCCATGCAACCCTCTCGGTACAGGTAAACTGTACCAACGGATTCTTACATTTTTTGTACAAATGTTG
The DNA here is from genome assembly GCA_002435785.1 of Saprospiraceae bacterium UBA6168. Taxonomy (GTDB): domain Bacteria; phylum Bacteroidota; class Bacteroidia; order Chitinophagales; family Saprospiraceae; genus UBA6168. The sequence continues at coordinate 16,269 of DIUC01000009.1, forward strand.
CATGGGACGGATTGGAAATCAGTAATTATCGAGTCTGGATAAGCGCAAACGAATTTAACCTTAAACAATTTTTGCTTTTGTAAGCAACTGTGGTTGCGCCAACTAACTATACCAACCTCTAAGACAATTACCTTGCCAAAACACTCATATAAATAAATAAAAATATCAGGAAAGCACCCCAAACATGCCCTTGGCCTTTAGGAGGCACTCTTCATACTCCAATTCTGGCACTGAGTCAAACACAATGGCACCCCCAGCTTGGAAGGATAAGTAGCGGTCAAATGCATTGTAAAAAATGCTTCGGATGACTACGTTGAAATCAAAATCCCCGTCCGGGGTGAAATAGCCTACTGCCCCAGAATACAGCCCCCGTTTTGTCGCCTCATAATGCTCGATAAGTTCCATGCTGCGCACTTTAGGTGCTCCCGTCATCGAACCCATTGGGAAGGCGAAGCGAATGGCATCTACGGGGTGCACCTCCGGCAACAACTCACCACTCACCGTCGAAATCATCTGGAAAACCTGCTCAAACTGGTAAATCATGAACAGTTCGTCAACCCGCACCGAACCAGCCCGGCAGGAGCGGGCAAGGTCGTTGCGCACGAGGTCCACTATCATCACGTTCTCAGAGCGGTCTTTTGGGCTTTGGTAGAGTTGCTGGCGCAATGCGGCGTCCTCATTGGCGGTCCTGCCCCGCCGAATGGTTCCCTTGATGGGTTGGGAAAGCAGCATTTGCCCCGTTTTTTTCAAGAAACGCTCTGGGCTTGCGCAAAGCAGGTATCGGTCCTGCAATCGATAGAAAGTTGAAAAAGGAGCTTTACCTATCTCGTTCAGTCGCCGGAAAACAGCATGAGCATCCAACACGCTACCTTCCGCAAAAAACTCCTGACAAAAGTTCATTTCATAAATATCTCCCCGCTGGATGTGCCGCCGAATGGCCTGGACGGTTTCAAGGTACACGGAGCGGAGGATTCTATGGCGGATTTCGGATTTCGGATTTCGGATTAGGCTTGCCCGTCCAGTTTTGGGCGATTGGCTGATTTGTTTGAAAAAAAAATCTGGCGAAATTCCAAGGCTATGGACGGTGATGGACTCCGTGGAAATTTCGACCACCACCTCCGGTTGGAAAAAATGGAGCACCGGAAAGCCAATACCGTCAAAATTATTGGACGTGAGGCGAGGTTCAACGTCGTTTTTCAGGTCGTAAGTTAGGTAGCCGAACAGCCAGTCCCTTTTCTCGTCCACAAAGGATTTTAGGGCATCAAAAGCGCCATGCTCGTGGGCCAGGCAAACCTCAGCGGCTGCGCCCACTGCCACCAAACAGTCGTGCTCGGCACCCATCATGCCTTGGTAGCCATTGCTGTCCAAGTAGCAGCTTACTTCGTGGCTGGCTGACCAATTAAGGGCTTTTTGTTTGAAATCATGGCCTTTCGGCAACGGAAATGTCTCGGAAATGCGTGTCAATTTGCCTTTTTTATTCAAGAATCCATGTCGTTTTCTCCGCAATGGGCGACCGCTTGCCGGGGAGTTCCGGCAAGTCGTGATAGCCCATATAGAATAAGCCGAGGCAGCGCTCCCCTTCTTCCAACCCAAGAAACACGTCGGCTTCGAGGGCTGCCGTGGGGGTGCTCCAGTAGCTGCCAATGCCATGAGCGGTGCAAGTGAGCCACATGTTTTGCACGGCGCAAGCCACAGCGGCCACCTCTTCCCATTCCGGCAGACGGGCCTCCGGGTCCCGTTTCATGCAAATGGCCACAACACAGGCCGACCGTTTTGGGATTTCCTTTGACTTGGCAAATTTCGCCTCCGAAAACTCATCCGGCGGCGTGTTGTTCTTGTAGTATTCGCCAAGATAATCGCCCAGCCGCTCAAGTGCCGCCCCACCGAAGACCTTGAAACGCCAAGGTTCCGTGAGGCGGTGGGTAGGTGCCCAGTTGGCATTTTCGAGCATTTCCTCCAAAATAGCCTTCGGGATGTGCTTGTTGTTGTATGTTTTCGGAAAAATAGACCTTCTGGAGCGTATCAATTCCGAAACCAGTTCTGGCGTTATTGGCATTGTCTTAACTTTGAGTTTGATGGAACGTTCAATTTTAGCGAAAAGCGCTTGCACAGACAAAGGTATCCCAAGTCCATCGTCCGAAGTCTATTCGCTAAAAGCAATTCTTGTTATGATTTCAAAATTCAGGATGAAAATTGACCTTCTGGGTCAGGCCGTGTTGATAGTGGCCATCTTACTGTTGGCCTTTTTTGCTTCAGGCATTCGCTCCACCAATACCATGCTGGTGGTGCTCGGCATTTGGCAGGTGGCAAGCGCCTTTCACCTTTTTTATGTTTATCGCCATATCAAGCGGTTGAACTACGTGAAAACGGCCATCGTGTTGGCCGTGAGCCTACCAGTCTGGAACCACTTGGTGGGCAATTTGGCCTATCTCCCAGTGGCAGGGGTCGTCATCTGGTATTTTACACAAACCATCTCCGATACCATAAAAGTGTACAATCGGCCACGGTCGTTCTGGGACCTTTGAACATGGGGGTTTAAGCGATTGGCATTTCCCGCTCATCAACACAAAAGCAATCAAACGCACAAACACCATTAAAGACTCCGCATGATATTCCCAATAGGCGACGACCAAGTTAAGGGTGGCCACAGACCTTGGTTCAGTTACAGCTTCATCGTGCTGAACATCCTTTTCTTCCTTTACAAAATCAGCCTGAACCAAGCCCAACAGGACGCATTCGACCTGTACTTCGGTGCCATCCCAATGGAAATAACTCGGGGACAGGACCTTTTCACCCTTGTCACCAGCATGTTCTTGCATGGCGATTGGGCGCACCTTATTGGCAACATGCTCTTCCTTTGGGTCTTCGCCGACAACATTGAGGCAGCGGTGGGCAACGGGAAGTTCTTGGTGTTTTACCTGCTTGGCGGCTTCGCTGCGGTGGCGGCGCATATTTGGTTCAACACGAACAGCGACGTGCCGATGGTGGGGGCAAGTGGCGCCATTTCGGCAGTAATGGGCGCTTATTTGGTGATGTACCCCACATCCAGGATAAAAATGCTGTTCCTTATTTTTCCCTTCAAAATAAGTGCTTGGATATTCCTTGGCCTATGGATAATCCAACAGTGGTCGTTTGGCACCTCCTTCCAAGCCAGCGGAATCGGCGGTGGCGTGGCGTGGTGGGCACATATCGGCGGCTTCGCAATGGGCTTTATGACCGGCTTCCTTTTCCGCTCCGTTGGCCACTTGGACACCGTTGAACTGGAGACAGAGTAACCTGATTCGAGCGGACACTTATCCTGTTGCACATTTGTTACAGTGGCGTGACATTTACGCCGCTTTCGCCTTCTACTTTTGCTGGCGCTAAATTTGGGTATAGCTTCATACCCAATCTTGTCATTTCGCTCATAATTTATGCTCAACGGCTTTAAAATACTGACAGTCACGCATCGCAATACTTCGTTGCAGCACATCGAAAAATTCGTTGTGCCGCATTCGGACGAGGTAGCCCTGCGGGAAAAGCTGTCGGCGTTGAAGTCCGAATTTGGCATCGCCGAAATGACCTACTTGGCCACCTGCAATCGGGTGATGTTTCTTTTTTACACTGAATCGGCCCTCTTGCCCAACTTCCAATCGGTATTTTTCCAAAGCATTAACCCCATCCTCAGCGAGCATTTTATCAGTGAAAACGTGGCTCTCCTCGAAGGCCGAGCCGCCGCCGAGCACCTGTACCGGGTGGCATCCTCCATTGACAGCCTCGTGGTGGGCGAGCGGGAAATCCTGCGCCAACTACGGGAAGCACACGACCGTTGCCAGCAGTGGGGCCTCACGGGCGACCACTTGCGCATCGCCCTGCAAGGGGCGGTGGTAGCAGCCAAAGAGGTCTATACAAAGACCCGCCTCGGCGACAAGCCCGTGTCCGTAGTGTCGTTGGCCATGCGGGAACTGGACAAGGCCAAGCTGCCCAAACACGCCCGCATTCTCATGGTGGGAGCTGGCCAGACGAACGTGCTGGTCGCTAAGTTTTTGGCAAAAAGCGGCTACCAAAACGTGGCCGTATTTAACCGTACACTGGAGCGGGCGCAACAAATCGCCACCACACTGAACGGCCATGCCTTCAGTTTCGATGACCTTGCAAACCACCAAACAGGGTTCGACTGCCTCATCGTCTGCACGGGCGCAACCAAGGCTATCATTGACAACCAACTGTATATCAGGCTTTTAGCTGGCGATACAAACCAGAAAACCATTATAGACCTCTCCGTGCCTAACAACGTGTGCAAGGAAGTGGTCGCCAACCACGACGTTCATTTCATCGAAATTGAGGACCTGCGAGCATTGGCACAGGAGAACCGCTCCTTCCGGGAGCAAGAGGTCACGGCAGCCAACGAATTGCTGGAACAGCACCTCGCCGATTTCGTGGCAGCCGTACACAACCGCCGCATCGAACGAGCTTTGCACAAAGTGCCTGCCGAGATGAAAGCTATGAAAGAGTACGCCCTGAACAAAGTCTTCAAGAAGGAAATTGACGTGCTCGACGAAAATACCCGTGAATTGCTAGAGCGCATGATGGATTTCATGGAAAAAAAATGCACAGGTATCCCAATCAAAGTTGCCAAAGAAGCACTTGCCTCCTCCACCGCCGTGTTAGCGTGAGCAAAAAAAAGCCTCATCCCATCGGAATTTGTAATTTCATCCCGTCAAAGGACTTTTCCATCTATTTTATCAAAACACAAACCGAAAATGGGTAAGAAATTGCAGCCCAAATCGTTGGAAAGCATCATCGCCGTACTGCCTGCGAAGGAGCAGGACAGGTTGCGGGAGCAAGACCTCAGCCCCGATTGGCTGCGGGAGCAAATAGCCCAGTGCAACTACCTGATGAAACGGGACAAATGGGTTGGCCCGATATGGTTCTTGGCCTACTCGGTAGCACTGTTCAAGACTCGGTTCAGCTCGCTGACCATTACGATTTTCTTGATTGGGATGTCCTATTTCATCTATACGCTCTTCAAGACCGGCTCGTTCGGGCTGAACCGAAAGCGAGTGCAGGTGTTCGAGCAGTTGTTGACGGAGATGGGGGAAACTGTTTAATCTTACTTCTTCTTTATGAAAAATCCGTTTGAAAAATTCGCCAGCCAGTTCACAGAGAACCAGTTGCTGAAAAAAATAAAGCATTTCGCCAGAAAAGCAGGCTTGAAGGTGGTGTACAGTGTACTACTACTATTCTATGCCTATCGGCGAAAGGACACGCCAATTTGGGCCAAGCGCATCATCGTCGGCGTGCTCGGCTATTTCATCATGCCCTTTGATGCACTGCCCGACCTGACGCCCATCATCGGCTATACCGACGACCTTGGCGCACTCAGCTTTGGCCTCGTGACCATCGCCGCCTACGTGAACGATGAGGTGCGCATCAAGGCACGGTTGCAACTGCGTGACTGGTTCGGGGAGTTCAACTTGGAGGAGTTGAGCGACGTGGACAAGCAATTGTAGTTGGCAGTTGGCAGTTGGCAGT
>DIUC01000009.1:21879-22585 GCA_002435785.1 Saprospiraceae bacterium UBA6168
GTTGGCAGTTGGCAGTTGGCAGTTAATTCAACTTGTTGATTTTCGGAAGGTTTCGGTTTTGCTGAAAAAGAAAAAGGGAAAAGCGTTTTGCACTCTTCCCTTAAACAACAGCGAAATAAAAATAAAAACTATTTCTTCAGACCCCTCGCCAAGAGGGATACTTCATTGTTCAGCACTTCGATAAAGCCGCCCCCAATCTGAAAGGTGAGGGTCTTGCCCGGCTGCGTTTCCGTCACGATGGCACTTGTTTCAGCATTGTAAAAGCGGTACTCTCCCGCCGCTGTCACCAGCGTTACTGTTCCTTTGTTCAAGGAGGAGACAATGGGTGCGTGGTTTTTCAATACCTGAAACTCGCCCAATGTACCCGGTACTTTCACCGACACCACAGCGCCGTGGAAAATCTCTTTATCGGGAGTCAAGATGGTAATATTCATTCAAAAATGGATAATTGAAAATTGAGAATTGAGAATGGCACGATGCAAATTCTCAATTCTCAATTTTCCATTCTCAATTATTTCGTTTCTGCCAACAATTTCTTGCCAGCCTCAATTACGTCGTCAATAGAACCTTTCAACATGAAGGCAGCCTCTGGGTACTGGTCCACCTCGCCGTCCATAATCATATTAAAGCCACGGATGGTTTCTTCAATCGGAACCAACACGCCCTTTGTTCCAGTAAACTGCTCGGCAACGTGGAACGGCTGCGA
>DIUC01000042.1 GCA_002435785.1 Saprospiraceae bacterium UBA6168
TACCATTCCGCTTTGAGGGGATTCATTATATACTATTAGTTTGGTATAAAGCAAAGAAAAGCACCCTCCATTGCCATACCCGCTGGAATCAAAAGCAATATTGGAAATAAACATCGAGTTGCTTAATTCAACCTGTCCATCATAAAATGTCAACGGGCCTTCAGTTTGTGAAGTATTTGATATAAACGAACAACTATCAATACTAAGTGCGTCTGAAATAATATAGCTTGAACTCCCGATAGCCGTTGATTCTTGTAATGAGGAATTCCCTGTAAAATAACTTCCTCCAATTTTCATCTTACATTTATCATTATATACCTCTTGATATATACCACCACCACCTGCAAAAACCTGATTTTGACGAAAATCACATTTTATTATAACAACATTTTCCACCCCATTGTTATTATAGAAGAAAAAACCACCACCGTATATAGCATAATTGCCAATGAAAGTACAACTATCCACTTTCGTTTCATGTAGCATGCTGCCACCTTCCTTATAAATGCCCCCGCCGTTAGCTGCAGTATTGTCTTGAAACCTACAATTTTTCAAAATCGGCGTTGCCCCAGCCCCCAATACAGTGCGCATAAAAATTCCCCCACCGTTGAACCGGGCGTAGTTAGCTAAAAAAGTGCAGTTGGCGATGGTGGGGCGGGTATCCTCCAATATGGAACTTCCGACGAGGTACAGCCCCCCTCCACTTTTGGGCCGCAGCGTTGAAGGACCCGATGCCTGGCTGTCCGCATTTCCGCCGGTAATGGTAAACCCGTCCAAAATGGTTGTGGAATCGGCAAAATTGCAATAGACAACATTATAGGTGTTGTCCGTGCTGTCGCCCAATACCCCGATGTCGCCGCTAAGGGTGGTAATATAGGTTGCCCAAGCCCGCTCTGAAATTGATGATTCTGTTCCTGAAAACCCACCGAATAAGCGAACTCCGTTTTTCAGGCTGAACGAAAGGTTCCGGTTGGTGCCGGTTGTGGGCCGATAGGTGCCGTGTGCTACCCAAATGGTGTCGCCGTATTGCGAAGCGATAATTGCACTTTGTAAGAGCGGGTAGGCATTGGCCCACGATGTGCCGTCTTGCCCGCCCCCCTGCACGTTGGCGTTGACGTAGCGGACTGCTGCATGGGAATGCTGGCAGCAAATTGCCAGCAACAGGAAGGTGAAAAAGTAATTTCGAATCATGGGTACTAAATTTAAAGTGAAAATTGAAAATCAATCGAAGTTTAGAAATTCTTTATGACGAATCAATGGATAATCAAGCATTTCGTCAAATTATTCCAAATTTTCAAAGTCAAATATTGTCATGAAATAATAGTATTTTGCCGTTCCCGAAGAGGATCCACTTGCTACTTTGAGGCACCCTAAATACTTGGAAGGGCCCCCTCCGGGAATGGCTAAAAGGTTATTAAAACAAAATAGGTGAGCAAAATATGTCCTATTGTTTTGCTACCTTTCCAGTTACTGAATCCGTTGAGGTCCTCACCCGAAAGGTGAAAACGCCTTCGCCCCAAGCCTTTGTATCGGAAAAGACCACTTCTCTTTGGCCCGCATCGGTTTCACCTGACCACGATGCCACCAACCTTCCGTTGATGTCAAACAGGGCGACCTCCAGCCAATCATCCTCGGGGACAGAAACTAACACCCGCAATTCGTCCGTAAACGGATTAGGGACGGCGGCGACCGAAATCGCTTGCCGGGTCGGCACTGGCTTTGTGAAAAGCGGGCTGCCTTCCCCAAAACTGAGCTGAAAACCGTTCGCAGTGCCGTCACTTTCATAGGCACGGCCGTGCAACACCGAATCGTCCAGGAAAACCACTTCGGTCAAATCCTCAATGGCCCGCAATGCCTTGAAACGGAGTTTAAAGGGTCGGGCACCCCCCTCAAAAGATATCGGCAGTGCAAAGGGCGATACCCACAAAGCCCTCAACTTTCCTTCGGAAGCCTGTGTGGCCCCAAAACAACTGACGTTCATCCCTTCGAGGTCACCGGGCACTGCTTCCTCAAATTCGAGGTACCTGGTATCAAAGCGCAACCCCATTTCCCAGGATACCAATTCCTTTGGGCTGTCCATCCAAAAATCAACTAATATAGTTTCCTCAATGACTATTTTTTTGTCAACAATAGCTTTTAAGTTAATGTGGTGTCCATCCCTTAGGTTGGATTCATTGTCAGTAAAATATGGGAGACATAACATTGCACTGTTATCCACATCTCCAACTTTAATAGCAATAAAATCCACATTATTAATTGCATTTTCTGCGGACAGGTCAACATGGAGGCATTCAGGGAAGTATGTACTAAATGGGTTTGAAGGCGTTGGGAATACAAAAGTAGCTGGCACAAACCGCCAAGAGGTATTATTTTCAAATTCGGTATCAATAAAAAGTATCAATCTCCGAATTATCACAATATCAATGGTTGATATGTAATTACTCTTGTTGGCGTCAGCAGCAATAATCTTATAAGGGGAATTCAAATATTCAATCCCTAAAATATGCTTGCGGATTAAAACTAAATCATAAGTAGTGACCCCGTTCAACGGTGCATTGTTGGTATAGGACGTCTCTTTGAAATAATCCTCGCTGCTGCTATCCCCGTTTTGAAGCTCCTCGGAATAGTTTCCTGTACGGCTTCCAAGGGTGGCTGTGGGACAGGCTGGCGGGGATTTCGAGTAACCCCCAAATAAAATCCCTGATTGGTAGTTGCCCCCACCATTGCTGACGAGCACGTCAGTAACTGGCTGCGCCTTGGGTTCCATTGAGAAAAAAAGTGAGGAGAAGATTAGAAAGGCAAAAGCCTTGGTGAGCAGCACTGCCCCTTGCAGGAAAAAATGCTTTTTCATCAGCATTGTATTTAATGGGTTGAGTAATCGGATTGAAGGCATACGTTCAGTAGGGATTTGGAGCCACCAGTTGGCGGCGGGGTTGAAGTAAATGGTCTGCAAGCAAACACAAGTATCGGTCGCAAGTTAGCAAGGGATTTCCATCTCGCAAGCACGGGAGCGGAAATTTAACATTTTTCGCCTCCAGGTTGGCATTTTGCCATTCGTCAAGTCGGAATGGCATTATTGCGTTTCAAAAATGACTTTGCGGGGCAATGCACCGATTTTACTGATTTAAGAAGAAAGGCTATTTTGAAAATTCGAGGTGGATTGCAGCAAAAATTCAGCGTCACCCACAAAACACCCCCACTTTCCCCATTCCCATTATTTTTGCCAAAAAAATCCATGCAAAACCACCTCAACCTCATCCCGGAACTCCTCGAAATCGCCCGAAAAGCAGGTGCTGCCATCCTCAAAGTCTATCACAGTGGGGCTGACTTTGGCGTGGAGGCCAAGTCCGACGATTCCCCGCTGACCCTCGCCGACCGAGCAGCCAACGACGTCATCTGTCGGGGCTTGGAATCCCTGTCGGTGCAATACCCCATCATTTCGGAAGAAAACAAACTGCTGCCCTACGAGGTGCGCCGCCACTGGACGCAGTGCTGGCTGGTGGACCCGTTGGATGGCACAAAGGAGTTCATCAAGCGCAACGGCGACTTTACGGTCAACATCGCTTTGGTGGAAAATGGAACGGTGGTAGCAGGGGTGGTGGGTATTCCGGCGCAGGATGAACTGTACTGGGCCGTGAAGGGCGAGGGTGCTTTTCTGATAAAAAACCAAGCGGAACAGCCCATTGTGGCAGCGGTCTTTTCACCCAACGACCCCGGCCTCAACATCGTCTGCTCCCGGTCCCACCTTACCCCGGAGACAGAGGCGTTTATCGCAAAATACAACCAGCCAAACCTTGTGTCAAGAGGAAGCGCCCTCAAGTTTTTGCTCTTGGCAAAAGGGGAAGCGCATGTCTATCCACGCATCGCACCGACCATGGAGTGGGACACCGCCGCCGCACAAATCATCCTCGAAGAAGCGGGCGGGTCGGTGGTGGTCTTTGAAACGGGCGAGCCTATGCGGTACAATCGGGAGCACCTCCTGAACCCTGCCTTCGTAGCTTATGGGCAGGTGATTGGTGACTAAGGTGGGGCCAGAGGTTGTTTTGCTGTAAATCAACTGATTGGCCAAACGAGGAAAGCTTGAACATCTTCGTAGATGTCAGACTGGAAGAAGGTCAATGCACCTCGATAGGTTATGGGTTGATACTAGTGGGTTATGGTTTGACCCGCAGCGATTATGGCCCGGTACTCACACATTTTGGCTCGTTCCGCAGCAATTTTGGCCAAATACTCACACATTTTGGCTCGTTCCGCAGCAATTTTGGCTCGAAATCACGAGCCTATCCAACCAAAGTCGAACAGGCGCAGTCGGAAGCTCCCATCTGGGGGACTTGAACAAGCGGCTTCTGGAACGCCGACGAAGCTTCATGTCAGCGCATACACAGTTGCTTCCCGCAAGTACTCCGGTCTGAACCCCACTACGATGTCCATTTTTTCAACGCTTCGCTGTTCAAGTTCTCCGCCTGCGAACATTTCGGAATTGTGCGTTTCTGACGAATTGACAATTTTTCCTCCGATTTTTTCCTCAAAAAAACTTTCCTGATTACCTTGCCCCTTCGTAAAAATCCTTGGCTGCGGTGGCAATGGCCATGAAAGCCAATTCATGTAACAAACCAACGAAGAATGAGCGCAAAAAAACAAGAATGGGGTTCACGCATTGGCTTGATACTCGCTATGGCGGGCAATGCGGTGGGCCTCGGCAACTTCCTCCGCTTTCCGGTGCAGGCCGTGCAGAATGGCGGGGGGGCTTTCATCATCCCTTACTTGGTGTGCTTCCTGTTGATGGGCATACCGCTGTTGATGATTGAATGGAGCATGGGCCGGTTCGGGGGCCGGGCTGGCAACCACAGCACGCCTTATATCCTCGACACGATGGCAAAGGGAAGCCTGTGGAAGTACATCGGGGTATTCGGTATCTTTACCAATATCGCAGTGGCAGCCTACTATTGTTACATCGAGAGCTGGACGATGTCCTATGTTTACCACTCCCTGAGCGGCACGTTTACAGGGAAGAGCCAGGCCGAAGTGGCCAATTTTTTCAATGATTACGTTGACGTCGGTGTTTCCACGACCGGCATACCTTACGAGGCGGTTATTTTTTACATTATCTGCCTGAGCCTGAACACTTGGATATTGTCCAAGGGGTTGGCTGGGGTAGAGAAGGTGGCCAAAATCGGTATGCCCTTGCTCATCATTTTTGCTGCTTTTCTGGCAGTTAAGGGCCTAACACTTGGCACTTCGGGCGCAACGGCTGAGCATCCAACGGCCTCGGCATGGGACGGTCTCAATTTCCTTTGGACTCCCCAGTATGACTCCCTCATGAACCCCAAAGTCTGGCTGGCCGCTGCCGGGCAGATATTCTTCACCCTATCCGTGGGCATGGGCACCATCCATTGCTATGCCGCTTATGTGAAGACGAAGGATGACATCGCACTGAACGGTGTCTCGGCTGGTTTCATGAACGAGTTTGTGGAGGTGGTACTTGGTGCGAGCATCGTTATTCCTATTGCTGCTGGTTACCTCGGCATCGCTTGGGTTCAGGAAAACGCAGGTTTTGGGATGGCCTTCCAGACCATGCCCTATCTCTTCCAGCAATGGGGCCCAACCTTGGCCGTCGTAGCGGGGGTGTTTTGGTTTGGGTTGTTGTTCTTTGCGGGCATCACTTCCTCGCTCGCCATGGGCACGCCGTGGATGGGCTTTATGCGGGACGAGTTCGGTTGGCAACAAAAAAAGGGGGCGATTTCCTTTGGCCTCATCGTGCTCATATTGGGCTTGCCCACCGTGTTCTTCTACAACTACGGCGTATTTGACGAGTACGATTACTGGGCAGGCACGGTCTCCCTCGTCGTTTTTGCCTTGCTCGAAACCATCCTGTTCTCCTGGGTATTTGGCATGACGAAAGGATGGTACGAAATCAACCTTGGCGCCGACATCAAGCTGCCAATTGCGCTGAAATACGTCATAAAATGGGTGACGCCAATCTTGCTGTTGTTTGTCTTTGTTGGCTCCGTCATCACGCCCAAGGGCAACGACTGGTCGGGTGCTTTCAGCAAGCTGGGCAGTGAAGGCTGGCCGCTGGACAACAGTTCGCTCATCAAGCAAATAGGCAATGCGGGCATCAAGGAAGAAATCGCCACCATACAGGACCCGGCCACGCTGCCAGCACTCCAGAAAGTGGCTGATGACATCCGAGCCAGCATGGAAGCGGAAACCGACGTAAAGGAAAAAGCAAAATACCAGGTGAAATTGGACAAACAGCTTGGCAAGGTCAAGACGATGTCCGACCCTGAGCACTTGGAGATTTTGAACAAGAAATTAACCTATATCCCATTTGCGAGGTTCATGTTGCTTGGGCTGTTCTTTGGCATTACAGCACTGGTTTACAGGGCCTATCATATTCGGGTTAAACAAGGAAGAAATACACCATGAATTCATCAGCATTGACCATCATGTTATTGGCACAGGTGACCATCACCTGCTTTACCGTGTACTTTTTCTTTACCGTGCTGCGCACTCCTGGTAAGGATGAAGATGATTTTCCGCTTGGCCCATAAGTTGGGTTTGCTTGGGAACTGGCTCCGCCAGTTCCCAAGCTTTATCTTGTCAAAACGCTTGCCGATTGCCATTGCATTACCGCTTTTGGAGTCCTTCGCTGAATATACACTTCGGCTATTTCCGTTGGGGCGACAACCCTTTTCACCGAGCGGAAATGCTTCGCCAGATGAATGCTTTCGTCGCTTCGCAATTGGCGTTGGAAACCTCCTCCACAGCCCGAATCCTCGACGTTGGCTGCGGCTATGGGGCCACGGTGGCGCAGTTGCAGCGCTATTTTCCCAAGGCCATTTTTACTGGCGTAAACAACTGCGCAGCGCAACTCGAAGTGGCCAAGCATTCATGCCCCACTGCGGCGTTCCGGGTAGCTGACTTTGAGGCCATACCCTTTGAAGCCAACTGTTTCGATGCTGCATACGCCCTCGAAAGCGCCTGTTTTGCCGAAGGCGAAACCAAAGAAAAGCTGCTGGCGGAAATGGCCAAGGTGCTTCGCCCCGGCGGCAGATTGGTGGTGGTAGATGGGTTCAGGAGACAGGATGGACCACTGCCCAAACTTGTTGATTGGCTTTACCAAAAAAGCTGTGCAGCATGGGGAATGCCCTCATTGGCTCCAGTTAGCGGCTTTGAAAAAGCGTTGCAAAACCATGATTTTGAAGAAATCATCATTCGGGACATCAGCTGGAACGTGCTGCCTTCCTTGGCACATATCCCAATCGCTGTTCTGAAACTGCTCGCAACCAACCATTTCAAAAAGGACGATGGCCGCCTCCGATATTGCCGTGCGCTCTTATTGACATTGTCGCTTTCTCCCTTCAAGCGGCACTTTGGGTACTTCTCGGTGACTTGTGTCAAAACCGCCGCCGAATCGAAAAATTAATTCAACTTTGCCAAAAATTGGAAATATGGAATTCAGGAATCCTTTAGCACATATCAAATGGGGCCGCATCCTCGGGGTCACAATCCTTATCGCTGCGCTTGGCTTTGGCGGCTATGTTTTCTACAACTACGGCGCTGTTTACAGCGACGGCTACAGGGACGGCACCCTCATCAAGTTTTCCCATAAGGGCTATATCTTCAAGACCTACGAAGGGGAACTCAACCAAGGCGGCATTGCCAACTCGGCCCCCGGCACGGCCCTCGCCAACCAAATCTGGCACTTCTCGGTAAAGGACAAAGCCGTGGCTGAAAAGCTGAACGGGCTTGGCGGCAAAATAGTCCGGCTGCACTATAAGGAGTACCTCAATAATTTCTTTTGGGAGGGAGAGACCAAATACCTGGTGGATGGCGTGGAAGAGGTGAGATAGCCTTTTCAATCAAACAAAAAAAGCCTTGCAAGTCCGTGATTTGCAAGGCTTTTTTTGTTTGTTGAAGGAAGCCGTGACACACCAAAAGCATCGGAATTTAGCAGAAACAACCCCATTGTAAAGCGGTCATCCCATAGATTGATAAAAATCACCGCACCCCATGTAGAAAGTCAATCTCCCTCCTTTTTTGGCAAAATAGATTGCACCCGATTTCAAAACTGATAAAACACACCGATCCATGCAAGCTATCACACCACAATCACTTTTTGCCGATGCCGACCAGCTCTTGATGGTCGCAGACGAAGAATTAAACCGGGCGGAAGAGGATGCCGTCACGCACCTGATTTGCCACAATTCCCGCCAGTCCATCGCCAACTACCTGTCAGGATACCTCATCGAAAAGGCCCAGCATGTGCCTTACCCCCCTACGCTTGATGCCCTATTGGAAAGATGCAAGGCGCTTGATGGTCGGTTCCAGGAGATTGACTTTTCGCCCATCGAATGCCGCTACGACAGCAACGACAAGGAATACTGCCTCGACTTTGAAGAAGTGGGGCGCTGTTTCCGCATTGCGCAGCAAACACAGGCACTGGTGAAGTCCTCATAGCAAACTGTCGTTAGCGTCCAACTATCGGCCTTGACGGATGACCGGTTTGGGCCGATTTTTTATGCGACCAGGTTTCAATAGTCAAGATATTAGACGAGAGACATTAGACAATAGATTGAAAGCCAGCCTCTTATCTAATGTCTAATGTCTAAAATCAAATTTCTAAACGCAAGTTGCCATGTTCAACTTAAATTTCAAAAAAGAAAAGAAGGAATTCAAATACCCGGGCGTACGGGCGGCCATGGACGGCAACACCGCCGCCATCATGTGCGAACGGGAATCTTCCGATGCGGCAGGTGCCTACCCCATCACTCCCTCCACGCAGATGGGCGAATATTGGGCGGAGGAAGCTGCCAATGGCCACCTCAATATCTCCGACAAGCCGTTGATTTTCATCGAGCCAGAAGGAGAGCATGCCGCTGCCGCCGTCACGGCGGGCCTGTCCATGACGGGCTTGCGGGCCTCCAACTTCTCCTCCGGTCAGGGCATCGCTTACATGCACGAATCGCTGTACGCAGCGGTTGGCAAACGGCTGACCTACGTGCTGAACATCGGTGCCAGGGCCATGACCAAGTCCACGCTGAACGTCCACGCAGGGCATGACGATTACCACGCCATTGATGATACTGGGTTTTTCCAGTTGTTCGCCAACAAGGCGCAGCACGTGGCCGACTTGAACATCATCACCCACCGCATCGCCGAGTTGTCATTGACCCCCGGCGCCATTGCACAAGATGGTTTTTTAACCACCCACCTCATCGAGACGCTGCTGCTGCCGGAGCGGGAACTTATTCGGGAATACCTGGGCCGCCCCGACGACATCATCGAAACACCAACCCCTGCGCAGCGCATTATTTATGGGGACACCCGCCGCCGAATCCCGGAACTATGGGACGTGGACAACCCAATGATGGCGGGTATCGTGCAGAACCAAGACTCCTATATGCAGAGCGTGGCTGCGCAACGGCCCTTCTTTTTTGACCATATCCAGGCCCTGACCGACCGGGCGTTTGACGAGTTTTACGAACTCACAGGCCGCCGCTACGAGCGGGTCATGGGCTACCGCACCGATGATGCTGATTACCTTATTTTGGGTCAAGGAAGCGTTATACCGAGCGCCGAAGCCGTTGTTGATTACCTTCGCAATACACGTGGAATCAAGGTGGGCGTGGTGGATTTGGTCATGTTCCGGCCTTTCCCTGCCGACCTTATCGGGAAATTCCTGAAAGGCAAAAAAGGCGTGACCGTGCTCGAAAGGCTTGACCAGCCGTTGGCCGTGGATGCTCCCATCATCCGGGAAGTAAGGGCGACCCTGAGCAAGTGCCTTGAGAATGGGAGCAACAAAAAAGCCCCACCCTACCCCGGCTTGGCCAGCTACCAATCGTCCGATATGCCAGCGTTGTACTCCGGCTCGTTCGGCATGGGCAGCCGAGACCTCCAGCCCGAGGGCATCATCGGGGCCATTGAAAACATGCTGCCCGATGGAAAGCAAAAGAAATACTTCTACCTCTCCATAGATTTCATCCGGGACCTGCCGTTCACGCCCAAGCAACGGGGTTACCAGGAAACGATTCAGGAAGCTTATCCGAACATAAAAGAACTGTCCGTCAGGGGTTCTGAGAACCCGAACCTCATGCCCGAAAAAGCGGTAACGGTTCGTTTCCACTCCGTCGGTGGCTGGGGTGCCGTGACGACCGGTAAGAACCTCGCCATGACCCTGTACGATTTGTTGGGGTATGACATCAAGGCAAACCCAAAATACGGTTCAGAGAAAAAAGGCCAGCCAACTACCTACTACCTGGCTGCCGCCCCTGAACCCATCCGCATGAACTGCGAGTTCTTTTTCGTGGACGTGGTGCTATCGCCCGACCCCAATGTTTTCAAGCACACCAACGCATTGGCGGGCCTGAAAAAAGGCGGCGTTTTCATTATCCAAAGTGAAAAAACGAAGCAGGATGAAGTCTGGGCCGACATTCCCAAGCCCTACCAAAAAGTCATCATTGACCAGGGCATTCACGTCTATTATATTGATGGTTTCAAAATAGCCCGGGAAGAGGCCACCGACCCTGAACTGCAATTGCGGATGCAGGGTATCGCTTTCCAAGGTGCATTTTTCGCAGCGTCCCCGCTCAAGGAAAGAGCGGGCCTCTCGGAGGAAACATTGCTGAAAGCCATCGAAGACCAGTTGCAGCACAAGTTTGGCGGCAAAGGCCAAAGGGTCGTTGACGATAACATGCGGGTGGTGCGGCGTGGTTTTGACGAAGTCTATGAAATAACCAACAAGGTGCTCAGCGAAGCCCTCGCCATCAAACCAAACGGCGAGATGATGCCCATCCCCTCCATGCTGAAAAGCGTGCCGCAAAGCGAGTCCCAACTGAGCGACATTCACCGCTTTTGGGAACAAACGGGCAATTTTTACCAGCGGGGCATGGGCAATGACAACATCACCGACCCGTTCATCGGGATGAGCGTGATGCCTGCCGTAACATCGCTTTTCAGGGACATGACTGGCATACGCTTCGACCACCCCGAATGGATTCCGAACAACTGTACCGCCTGCGGCAACTGCTATACGGCCTGCCCTGATACAGCCATCCCCGGCCTCGTGAGCGAGTTGGGCGATGTGCTGGAAACCGTTGTGAAACGGGTAAAGAAAAGCCACGGCAATGTGGAACACCTGCCGAAGATCGTCCGACAGATGGAAGGGAAAATCAGAGCCTTGTTCAATGAAACAGGGAAGGCGGCCACTGTCAATCAACTCATCCACGAGGTGATTGATACGACCATTCAGGAAGAAGGCAAGGGAAATGGATTGGCCAAGGAGTTGGGATGGTTCAAAGATGAACTGGGCGATTTCAAGTTTGCCCTCACCCGTCCCTACTTTGATGTTCATGAAAAAAGCCAACCCAACAGCGGCGGTTTGTTCAGTATCACCATCAATCCGACCACCTGCAAGGGCTGCATGGAATGTGTGGAAGTATGCAATGACGGCGCACTAAAATCCATCACGCAGACCGAGGATTCCATTGCCCGCTTGCGCAATGAATGGGATTTTTGGGTGGATCTCCCCAACACGCCCGCCAAGTTCAACCGGATTGACAGTTTGGAGGAGAAAATTGGGCCGTTAGAGACCATTTTGCTGAACAAAGATGCCTACCTGCATTTTGCCAGCGGCGATGGCGCATGTTTGGGTTGCTCCGAAAAATCGGTCGTTCACCTGTTCGTGGCAACGGTGGAATCTTTGATGCAGCCCCGCATTCAGAAGCACGTCGCCCATTTGGACGAGCTGATTTCAAAATTGGAAAAAAGCATCCAGTTCAAGCTCATCAGCACAGTGGACGTCAGCGATACGGAGATGATGGGAAAAATCGTTGCTGAAATGCACAACACCGACCTGACCATGTCCGGTCTCAGCAAGAAGCTGGAAACCGCCAAGGGCAGCGAGCCAATAGACCAGGAATGGCTGCGGGATGTCACGCAATTGCTCGCAAAACTGAAAAAACTCCGCTGGAAATACACGGATGGAACCACCGGGAAAGGCCGCTCCAACATGGGGATGTGCAACTCTACTGGCTGTACTTCCGTCTGGGGCAGCACTTGGCCCTACAATCCGTATCCGTTCCCTTGGGCCAACCACCTGTTCCAGGATTCCACTTCCATGGCGATGGGTATTTTCGAAGGCCACATGGCAAAAATGGCGGAAGGGTTCAGGGCCATTCGGAAAGCAGAATTGATGCTGAACGATGCCTACAAACCCAGCGAACACGATAGTTTTTTCACCTACTTCAACTGGGGCCAGTTCACGGATGAAGAATGGCTGCTCTGCCCACCAGTGGTAGCATTGGGTGGCGACGGCGCCATGTACGACATCGGTTTCCAAAACCTGTCGAGGATGATGGCTTCCGGCAAGCCCATCAAAGTCATCGTGGTGGACACCCAGGTTTATTCCAACACGGGTGGCCAGGCTTGTACTTCCGGCTTTGTCGGCCAGATTTCCGACATGGCGCAGTACGGCAAGGTTTGGCAGGGCAAACCCGAAATCCGCAAGGAAATCGGCCTGATTGCCATGGCGCACAGAAGCACCTTCGTCCTGCAGGGCACGCTCGCCAATACCAGCCAGATGATTGAAGGTTTTATTGACGGTCTGATGACCCGGCGACCTGCACTGTTTAACCTCTACACCACCTGCCAACCGGAACACGGCGTGGGTGACGACTTGGGAACGCACCAGGCAAAATTGGCCGTGGAATCCCGTGCTTACCCGATTTTCACCTACAACCCCGACAAGGGCGTGAAAGTGGAGGAAGCCTTCGACCTCAGCGGCAACCCCGACATGGATAAAATATGGCCAAGCTACCAGTTGAAATACCTGGAAAATGGCCGTGAAAAATCCATGGAACTGCCCATGACCTTTGCCGATTTCGCACTGACAGAGGCAAGGTTCCGCAAGCATTTCCGCAAGGTGCCTCGTGATGCCTGGAACGAAAACATGGTGCCGTTGGCCGAGTTCCTTGAAATGGACGCCAGCGATAGGGAGGACAAATTCCCATTCATTTGGGCCGTTGACCGGAAGCAAACGCTCAGCCGGGTGCTCGTTGCGAAGCGCATCGTCGAATCCTGTGAGGAGCGCCGGGACTTCTGGATATTGCTGCGTGGCATAGCGGGCTACCAGCCAGAGAAGCCGGAACCCGTGGACATGGAGCAGAAAATCCGTGCGGAGGTGGTTGGCAAGATTGCCCAGGGCCTGATGAAATTGGCTGGCGGCAACGGCGGCGGCATCATTGACCTGGCGATGGGCGCACCCGCAGCAGCGACGACAGCCGCCGCTCCGGCAGCGCCATCCAACGGGGAGTACATGGCACCTTGGCTGGAAACCGAGAACTGTACCTCCTGCGATGAATGTACCAAGCTGAACCCGAAGATTTTTGCCTACAACAAGGACAAAAAGGCATACATCCTGAACCCAGACGGCGGCCCCTATTCCGACTTGGTGAAGGCGGCGGAGAAATGCACAGCACAAGTGATACACCCCGGCCTGCCGAAAGACAAGACGGAGAAGGATATTGACAAATGGGTGAAAAGGGGCGAGAAGTTTAATTGAGAGATGAGGGAAAAGGGATGAGGGATGATGCCATCGTGACGTGTTCATTCCTCATTCCTCACCCCTCATTCCTGATAATAAATTAATGGGCTTTTTAAACTTTCATAACAACAGCTTCAAGCACGGTGTGCATCCACCGGAGCAGAAGAGCGAGACAAATGGGCTGCCCATCCGGCAGTTCCCATTTTCACCGGTGATCATCATGCCCATGGTGCAGCACTTAGGTGCGCCTTCGCAAATCATCGTGCGGGAAGGCCAGGAGGTGGTTCGTGGGCAGTTGCTGGCGAAGGCGGGTGGGTATGTCTCCGTGCCCCAACATGCGCCCGTGTCGGGAACCGTTCGGAAAATAGCCAATGTGCCGACTATTTCGGGCAAGATGGTGCAAGGAATCTATATCGAAACCTTCCCTTTTTCCGGTCAGGAAGTAATGGAGGGAAAACCCATTGACCACGAAACGGCCATATGGGAGGAGATACTGCAAGGCATACAGGACGCAGGCATCGTTGGGCTTGGCGGGGCGGCATTTCCCACCCATGTCAAACTCAAAATTCCCGAAGGGAAACACTGTGACACACTGATTATCAACGGCATAGAATGTGAGCCCTACCTCACCACCGACCATCGGGTGATGCTCGAACAGTCGGATGATATTTTCACGGGCATCCGTTACTTGCTAAAAGCCACGGGCGCAAAAAGGGTCATTATCAGCATTGAAGCCAACAAGCAGGACGCCGCCGACCACCTATCGGCAAGGATTCCGAAGGATATGCCTGTCACCGTGCAGGTCGTTCCGGTGAAGTACCCACAGGGGGCGGAGAAAATGTTGGTCACTGCCCTGCTGGGCCGGGAAGTACCCTCCGGCGGTTTGCCCATCGAGGTAAATGCGGTGGTGGTAAATGTGGCCACCACAGCCGAAATCGGAAGGTTGCTGCCGCATGGGCGGGGCATCCAGGAGCGGGTCATCACCATCACCGGCCCCGGCGTGAAAAAGAAGGGCAACTACCTGATTCCCATAGGCACACCCCTCCGCTACGTGCTGGAGCAGGTGGGTGCTGATGAGAACGTCAGCGAGGTGTACATGGGCGGCCCAATGATGGGCGTGGCCGTTTCGAACCTCGATATTTCTATCACGAAGGGTACGTCTGGTATCGTCATTTTCAACGAAAACGACATCAAGCGGCCAGATAAAGTTTACCCCTGCATCAAATGCGGTGCCTGTGTGGACGCCTGCCCCATTTCGCTGAACCCCTCCAAATTGGGCATTCTTGCAAAATTTGAAGCCTACGACGAAATGGCAACAAACTACCACCTGATGGACTGCTTCGAATGTGGTTCGTGCTCCTACGTGTGCCCGTCCCATATTCCGCTGGTGCAGTATTTTAGGTTGTCAAAATCTATAGTGCGCAAGCGCAATGCGGCAGCGAAAGCGGCGGGGTGAGGTTTAGAAAGTTTAGAGGGTTTAGTAGGTTTAAAGGAGTTGCCTTCTTAACTTTCTAAACCAACTAAACCTTCCTAAACATAAAAAAGAATGTTCAAAAAAACGCTAAATATCAGTACCTCACCGCACCTCGTCAGGGGCATTGGCACCAACGACATTATGCGGAATGTGGTCTGGGCGCTGGTGCCAGTGGCCATGTATGCGGTCTATTCGTTTGGCCTGAGCGCCCTGTTGATATTGGTCACAAGCATGGCGGCCTGTGTGCTCACGGAGCATGTTTTGGCAAGGTATTCCAAGAAGGAAACCACCATTTCGGATTGGTCGGCGGTGATAACGGGCCTGCTGCTGGGGCTTACGCTCCCGCCCAATTTCCCACTTTGGATGGCGTTTTTGGGGGGCATCATCTCCATTGCGCTGGGCAAATTTGCCTTTGGCGGCTTGGGCTACAACGTGTTCAACCCAGCCCTTGTTGGCCGGGCGTTCTTGCAGGCGGCGTTTCCGGTGGCCATCACCACTTGGTTTCCTGTGTATGCACCGGAGCGCTTTTCCACAGTTTCGGCGGCCACATTCACCCTGCCGTTCCTCGAACCCGCAACGGACGGATTCACTGGGGCGACGCCACTCTCCGCCTTCAAGTTTGACCACGTGACCACCAGCACTTCCGACCTGGCGCTGGGCCTGATTACCGGCTCCACGGGCGAGACCTGTGCCGTGCTGATTGTGCTCGGCGGCGTCTATCTCGCTGCCCGGAACATGATGAACTGGCGCATCCCGGTTTCCATTTTGGCGACCGTATATGCACTGAGCGGGATACTGTATATGGTGGACAGCCAAATTTATCCATCACCGGACTTTATGCTGTTTTCGGGCGGCTTGATGCTCGGCGCTGTATTCATGGCAACGGACATGGTGGGGTCTCCCATCACGTCAGTAGGCATCTGGATATACGGGGCAGTCATTGGCTTGCTGGTCGTTGTGATTCGGATTTGGGGGGGGCTGCCGGAGGGCGTGATGTACGCCATCTTGCTCGGCAATGCACTAACGCCGCATATTGACAACTTGGTGAGACCGAGGGTTTATGGGACGGGGAAGACAATGGACATTAGAGAATAGACGATAGACATTAGACAGTGGATATTAGACATTGGATTGATAGACAAGGACTTATCTAAAGTCTATCGTCTATAATCTCACTTTCTTAAAAGCAATGAACGAAGCGCAAAAAAATACGACCGAAGTAGCCAGCAGCAGCAAGATGCTGACGACCATGGTAGGTATCGGGGTCATCTGCGCCTTATTGATTGTGCTGTCTTTTCAGGGAACACTGCCCCGGATTGAAAAGCTAAAAGCAGAAGCTTTGGAAAAAGCAATATTCAACGTCATTCCCGGCATGGTGACCAAGAAGACCTTCCGATTGGAGGGGAACCACTTCAAGGAAGTAACCGGAAAAGTGAAAGACGCACAATTGGTCCATGCGGGATATGATAAAGATGGAAAACTGGTCGGCGTGGCCGTTGAGGCCAGCGGGATGGGATTTGCGGATGTGCTGCGGATACTTTACGGGTACGACCCCATCAAGCAGGCGGTCGTCGGATTTTATGTTTTGGAGAGCAAGGAAACTCCGGGCTTGGGGGACAAAATCGAGAAGGACCCAGCTTTTCTGGCCAACTTCGAAGCCTTGGATGCAGCGCTTTCCGAGGATAAAAACACCTTGAAAAACACGGTTGTCACAGTGAAACATGGCACCAAGAAAAACGCTTGGGAAGTGGACGGCATCACAGGGGCCACCATTTCATCAAGGGCTATTGGAAACATCATGGGGTCGAGTACCACTCAGATGGTGCCGCTGCTCTATAAAAACAAGGATTTTTTTGAGGAAAAACCGAATCAATGAACATTGAAACAAAAAATAGGGCAAATGACGGGTTCTGGGCCAACTTGGCAAGCAGCCCCTCCACCGACGAATTCCTCAAGGGCTTGTGGCGGGAGAACCCCGTGTTCGTGCAGGTATTGGGCATGTGCCCGACCTTGGCCGTGACCAACACCGCACAGAACGGGTTGGCGATGGGCCTTGCCACGACGTTTGTGCTATTGATGTCCAATATATTGATTTCCTCGCTGCGCAATGTCATCCCGAAACAGGTGCGCATTGCCTCGTATCTGCTCATCATCGCCACCTTCGTGACAATGGTTGACTACCTGATACAAGCCATCAGCGTTGAATTGTACAAAGCTCTCGGCGCATTCATTTCCTTGATTGTGGTGAACTGCGTGATATTGGGCAGGGCAGAAGCATTTGCCTCAAAAAACAGCGTCTGGAAATCAAGCCTGGACGGGTTGGGAATGGGGTCGGGATTCATTCTTGGCCTGTTGTGCCTTGGCTCGGTGCGGGAGCTTTTGGGCAATGGCAGTTTCTTCGGGATACCAGTATTTGCTGACAGTTTTCAAGAATGGGTCATCATGATTTTGCCGCCGGGCGGCTTCTTCACCTTGGCCTTATGGCTGCTTATTTTTAACGCCAGAAAACAAAGAAAATTAGCATCATGAACCAGGAATCACTTTGGTCCATATTCATCAATGCGAGTTTAATCAACAACTTCGTTTTGGCTTATTTCCTGGGCATTTGCCCTTTCTTGGGGGTGTCCGGCAAAATGGAAACGGCCTCGAAAATGGGCGGTGCGGTTACGTTTGTGATGCTCGTCGCTTCGATGTGCGCTTATGGTATCCATGCGCTGTTGGTGGCCATCAATGCGCCGTTTTTGCAGCTCATCAGCTATATCGTTGTGATTGCATCTACCGTTCAGTTGGTGGAGATGTTCATCAAGAAAATGAGTCCTGCGTTGTTTCGGGCATTGGGCATCTTTCTGCCGCTGATAACCACGAACTGTGCAATATTGGGGCTTGCATTGTTTCAAACCAACAAAGGATATGGCTTTTTTCAAAGCGTGGTATATGCCTTGGGCGCAGGTGCAGGTTTCACGCTGGCCTTGGTGCTAATGGCAGGTTTGCGGGAGCAGCTAAATTTTGCAGAGCCACCCAACGTGGTAAAGGGAACGGTGCTGACCTTGTTGATTGCGGGCATTTTGTCCTTGACTTTCATGGGGTTTGCGGGGCTGGGTAGTTAAAAAAAATCAGACCATTTGGGTTTGAATAAAATAGTTTTAAACGCATGATTAAATCACTCTTCATCGCAATCGGGGGCATTGTCGGACTCATGCTGGTCTGGGTGGCCATACAGACGCTTTGGCGGAAAACCTTTTCAGAGGATTACACGACCGATGAAGATGTGTTGGCAGGTCGAAGAAGCTGCGGTAATTGCGGCTGCACGACCGTCAGATTGTGAAAAAAGTCC
>DIUC01000058.1 GCA_002435785.1 Saprospiraceae bacterium UBA6168
CTTCTAAATTCTTCACGAACCATTGATTAAAAGCCAATGGAAAAAATAACAGAAAGTCCATCCCACTACCGCCACCTCGAAAAAATGTCGGTGGCGGAACTGCTCCAAAACATCAACAACGAGGACAAGACCGTGCCCCTGGCCGTTGAGCGGGCACTGCCCGCCCTCGAAAAGCTCGTCGGTGCAGTCGTCGAAAAGGTGCGGAACGGGGGGCGGCTCTTCTACATCGGCGCAGGCACGAGCGGCAGGCTTGCCGTCGTTGACGCCTCAGAATGCCCGCCGACCTACGGCGTGTCACCCGACTTGGTCATCGGCATCATTGCCGGAGGCGACCGGGCCATACGCCGCTCCGTGGAAAATGCCGAGGACGACACCGAGCAGGCTTGGCGGGATTTGCAGGGCTATCATATTGATAACCAAGACTTTGTGATTGGCATCGCCGCCTCCGGTACTACGCCCTACGTAATAGCAGGCTTGACGGATTGCCGAAAAAACGGCGTCGCCACAGGCTGCATCACCTGCAACCCTGACACCCCGCTCGCAGCTGCCGCCGACTTCCCGGTGGAGGTCGTCGTGGGGCCGGAATTCGTCACGGGCAGCACCCGCATGAAGTCCGGCACTGCTCAGAAGCTCGTGCTGAACATGGTGTCCACCAGCCTGATGATACAGCTCGGCAGGGTCAAGGACAACCGCATGGTGGACATGCAACTCACCAACGTCAAGCTGCTCGACCGGGGCACCAAGATGGTGGCACAGGAAACCGGTCTGGCATACGGAGAGGCCAATGAACTGCTGGTCCAGCATGGCAGCGTGAGGGTTGCCGTGGATTTCTTTTTTAACAAAAAAAAATAGGGGCATAAGCCAAGAAGTGCAGCCACGTTATTTTTTTGTGAACCAAACCCACCAATTTGTACTTTCAAAGGATAAACTGCGTAATTTGGCAAACCATTACGTCCAACACCTGCTATGAAATAGGCCCTCATGTCAAACGACACACCTCAGTGGCTATGAAAAATAATACCTTCCCCTTTTTGCTACGGTTGGCCTTCCTTTGGGGGCTGCCGCACCTTGTCGTCGCCCAAACCGTCACGGTGTCGCAGCCAGTGGTGCTCCGTGATGAGACCTCCTACGAAATATTCAGCGATGACCGGGGCAATGTTTTGCTTTTCAGGAACAGGGTTTCCGAGTTCAAGGTGCAGGGCTTCGATGCCAACATGCGACTGAGCTGGGAAAAGGAAGTGGAGCTTGACAGGCGCTCTCCGGTGATTGAGGGTGTGGTGCAGGGCGATGGTGGTGGCTTCAACCTCATTTACCAGTTCCGCCAGAAGATGCTGCCCGTGCTCAAAATCCACCGGTACAGCCCTGCCGCCAACCTCGTGGACTCCGTGACCATCAAGCGTTTTGACCAAGCCTTCTTCACGCCATCGTTTGAAGTGGCGTTCTCGGAGGACAAAAACATGGCCCTCATCTGGTACATCCGAGAGCAGACCGAAATCAACGCCCTCGCCTTCGACATGCGGCAGATGAAGCTGCTTTGGGAAAAGACCTTTGCGCCGGAGGACATGGTGCTGCACCGTGACTTTTTGCAAGCCATCGTGGACAACGACGGCAACATGTACTTCATCCTGAACAAAGACAACAGTTCGGGCAGGCGACGGGAGCATTTCCTGGAAATCCTTGATTTCGGTCCCGGCACCGACAGCGTGTTGCGCCGCTACACCGTGCCCATGAAAGACTACCTGACCTACGACGTGAAGTTCGCCTACGACAACCTCCACCGGGCACTTAAGGCGGGCGGGCTTTATTCGCTGGACAATCCCACCAAATCAGAGGGATTCTACTTCCTCAGCATTGACCAAGCCAGGCCCGACACCAACCTGCTCAGGTTCTACCCTTTCGACGATGATTTTATGGCCGTTTTGAACGAAAGGGAGAAAATCAAAAAAAAGGGCATTCCAGAGGCCACTGTCCAAAAAATCGTCATGCGCACCGATGGCGGGTTCATTCTTATTGGGGAAATCAACAAGGAGTTTCAACGGGGAGCCACCAACCCCAACATGTACGGGCGCACTGGCTTTCGTCCCGTCATTGATTACTATTATAATGATGTTTTTCTCATCTCCATGCACCCCGACGGCAATGTTCACTGGAAAAACATCCTCCATAAAAAGCAATACTCCCAAGATGATAGCGGCATGTACTCTTCATTTTTTTTGGCAAAAACCCCCACTGCGCTACGCTTTGTCTATAACGACGAAATCAAAAGCGAAAACACCGTAAGCGAGTACGTGGTGCGGGGCACCGGTGAGTTTGACCGCAACGCAGTGTTGAGTACCCAACGTAAAGAACTTCAACTCCGCTTCCGAGACGCCGTGCAGGTATCCGCCTACGACTTCGTGGTGCCGAGTGAGCGGCGCAATCGCTTGAAGCTCGTGCGCATCAGTTTTAAAGGGGAAAAATAAGTATGGGCCACGGCGGCTACCTACCAATCCGCTGTTATCCAATCAAAAATGGCGTCACTGCAGCCATTCTGGTTTGCAGCCATTTTCTATAAAAAATACCGACCTTCGCACCCACAAAACCACTACCAGCCATTGGAAAAAATACACAATTACATCAACGGCCAGCTCACTCCCGCCCTCGGCGGCGGCTGGCTTGACAACTATGAACCTGCCACTGGCAAGGTCTATTCCCACATCCCCGACTCCGATGCCGCCGATGTGCAGGCCGCCGTGGATGCTGCCGAGGCAGCCTTTCCTGCTTGGTCAAGCTGTGGGGCAAACGAGCGCTACCGCATCCTGCACCGCATCGCCGACCTCATCGAGGAGCGGCTGGAGGCTTTTGCGCAAGCGGAAAGCCGGGACAGCGGCAAGGCCATCACCACGGCCCGCACGGTGGACATCCCCAGGGCGCAGGCCAATATCCGCTTCTTCGCAACGGCCATCCTGCACTTTGGGGCGGAGTCGCATCAAATGGAAGGGCAGGCCGTGAACTATACCTTGCGCCAGCCCCTCGGTGTGGTCGGCTGCATCTCCCCATGGAACTTGCCGCTCTACCTATTTACTTGGAAAATAGCGCCGGCGCTGGCCACGGGCAACTGTGTGGTGGCCAAGCCCTCTGAACTGACGCCGATGACGGCTTTTTTGCTGGCGCAAACCTGCATCGAAGCAGGGCTGCCTGCTGGCGTGCTGAACATCGTGTATGGCCTCGGTCCCAAGGCTGGCCAAGCCATTGTGGAACACCCAAGGACGAAGGCCATCAGCTTCACGGGCGGCACATCCACGGGGCGCCTACTCGCCCGCACCGCTGCGCCCATGTTCAAAAAACTGTCGCTCGAACTGGGTGGCAAAAACCCGAACATCGTCTTCGCCGACTGCAATTTCGAGGAGGCGGTGAGTACCACCGTGCGGTCGTCGTTTGCCAACAACGGCCAGATTTGCCTTTGTGGCTCCAGAATTTACGTGGAAAGAATAATTTACGACCAGTTCCGGGACGAACTGGTGCACCGGGCCAAGGCGCTTAAGACCGGTAACCCAGCCGACCCAGCCAACGACCTTGGCGCACTCGTAAGCGAGCAACACCGGGACAAAGTGATGGGCTACCTCGATATTGCGAAGCAAGAAGGCGGCACCATCCTTTGTGGCGGTGAGGTTTTGCGCCCTGCGGGCGAATTGTCCGGCGGCTACTACCTCAGCCCTGCCATCATAGACGGCCTGCCGAACGGCTGCCGAACGAACCAAGAGGAAATCTTCGGGCCAGTGGTCACGCTCCAGCCCTTCGACACGGAAGAGGAGGCGCTCGCATTGGCCAACGGCACGGAATATGGCCTCGCCGCCACCCTCTGGACACAGGACATCAGCCGGGCCACCCGCATGGCCGAGCGCCTCCAATCAGGCATCGTCTGGGTCAACTGCTGGATGCTGCGGGACTTGCGCACGCCCTTCGGTGGCGTGAAAAGCTCCGGGGTGGGCCGGGAGGGCGGCGTGGAGGCGCTGCGTTTTTTCACGGAAGCGAAGAATGTGTGCGTGAAGTATTGATGGCACAAGGCTTGACTCGTCCAACCTTTATGCAGAAGAACTCAAGCGCAAGATAGTCAAAGAGCATCTTTCTCGTCAAGCCAGCTATCGCATCCTTGCCCAGTAACACGGACTGCCAGCCCCTGTTACCTCACCATCAGCTTCCCGCTTCCCACCCGCTCGCCGTTCCTTTCTATTTGGAAAAAGTAAAGCCCAGGGTTCAGCTCGCCCCGCTGGAACTCGAAGCCCGTGCCAACGGTGGTTTGCTGGCGCAATACCTTGCCGGAAACGTCCGTCAGCACCAGCCGGAGCGGCCCCGGCTCGATGCCGTCCACGTGCAGCAGGGCGCTGTCCGTCAACGGGTTGGGCACGATGCGCACTTGCGTTTTTGGGTGAAAAACGGGCGGCTTGGTGCCCACCACCGTCCACGGGAACAGTTGCCCGATTCGGTGCCGGTAGGTGTTCGTCTGGATGGGAGCATTGAAGTCAAAATATATCAAAGCAGTATTGGCGATGACGTTGCCGTGGCTCAAACCCGGCACTTGCGAAGCCCGGAAGCGCACGAAGCCGTTGGAGGCAGGCTCGTTCACGTTGGAGTCCGGCAGCATGATGTCGTTGAAGGTGAAGGTCAGCCAGCCTTCGGGCGTCACGCCGTAGGTGTAGGGGTGGCTGCTGGCACCGGGCCGCACGGTGGCGAGGTCGAGTTCCGGCGGCAGCACGTCCACGATGACGACCTTGAAGGCCGTGTCCGTGCCCGTGTTCTGGAAGCGGATGAGGTACTCGATGTCCTGTCCCGGCTCGATGATATGCTCTTCCGTGAAACCCGCCGGGAAGCCTTGCTTGTCGTTGGGGTCGTAGCTGCCGATGTTGGCCTGGCAGTCCACGTCGGTGAATGGGTCGGGGTCGTCGTCGAAGGACCATTGGTTGAAGAAGCCGAGGCTCATCCAGCCGCCGCAGCCCTCGATGGTGGCGCCAGTGCTGGCGTAGCCACTGGGGTGTTCCGGCGCTTGCTGCGCTTCGAGGCGAAAAGTGCTGCCGTTGGCAGGTACGCTGATGCTGGTGGACTGGCCCGGTCCAAGCTGGAACTCGTCCGTCATCAGCACGATTTCATCTTCGATGATGATGAAGCCGAGCGGGGCGGGCATCCCGCTTGTGCCGACGTTGGTGAGGGTAAACGTCACGCTGTCGCCGCTGCACGACACGTCCACCTCGATGCTGCTGCCGTCCCAGAGCGGGTCGGGTGCGAGGCAGAGCGAGTCGGGCAGGATATGCGCCGAGGTGCAGTGCGTCTGGCCCAGCACGGTAGAATCGCAGTCGAGCAGTGCGGTGATGTGGAAGCTGCCGCAATCCCCGACGGCCACGTTCCCGATGTTAAAAGTGAGCGTGTTTCCGTTTTGTGAAGCCAAGGGGAGCGTGGATGAAATATAGGTGAAATAGGGGTCGAGCGTGACCTCCACGGCGGCATTGCTGGCGGTCGCCGTGCCGTTGTTGCAGTAGTGGACGAAGTAGGTATTGTCAAAACAGCGGCGCAGGAACGGGGCGCTGATGTCCACGGTCATGTACGGGCAGTCGGCGATGACTTGGGCGGGAAAGTCGAGGGTAAGGGTATCGTAGAAGGCGGTAAGGGAGACAGTGGTTGGGCTGTTGCAGGCTACCCAGTAAGGCCCCGGCGATGCAACGGTGACGGTATAGCTGCCGGTGTCCACAGGCAAGTTGAAATGGCCGAGCGAATCGGTGAACGTGGTAAATGATTGTGTGCCAGTGGCTTGCACGAGCCACCCAGAAAGGCCAGTTTCGGTGGGGTCAGGGAGGCAATCGGATTCGGGGTCGTCGTGGTGGACGGTGCCGGTGAGGGCGTTACTATAAAATATTCCATTGCTATCAGAACTACCTATCCATAAATAATTTGTTGATGTGGAAACTGCATCTCCCACCATAACAAGGCCACCATCATACTTTTGGTAAATTGCAACACCTTGCATTCCATAGGTATATTTGCCGAAATCTTCTCGCCAAAGTTGGTTGCCATCTTCATCAATTTTTAATAGTATAGCCTTACGACTGCCGCTCAACCCTGTGATAACGAATCCACCATTAACTGCCTCAATATCAAAAGCTGATTCCGCCATATCGGGAATCCCAAATGTTACTTCCATTTCCATATTACCTTCTGAATCCGTTCTGAAAATATAAATATCGTCGTATTCACTATTAGCCTCCATAATAATTGCACTACAAATGAAGCCTCCAGACGATGTCAAAGCGATAGCGTTGCTATAATTTAGAAAGCGTAGGGGTTGGTCGTACACTTTGTGCCATAAAATATTGCCACTGGCATCAGCTCTCATTAAAAATGGCAATTTTGGGTTTGGAAACTCTTGACTATACATCCCAAATACAACAAATCCTCCATCCGCCAATAATTGAATATCCGCTAAATGTGGGCCATATAATCCGGAAGGCGGTGGGAAATTTTGCTGCCATATCATGCTTCCTTGGCTATCGTATTTTTTTAAACTTATATAAATTTGCGAGGTGTCATCAACTGTAATGGAAATACTGTTCACGATAACCACGCCGCCATCGTTTGTTGGAACAATTTTAATATCACTTCTTGAAATTGAGTCTGTATTGAAAGTTTCAAATTTTTGCCATTCTTCCTCACCTTCAATATTAACCTTTATCAGCAATAGGGTACTCCGTAAGTCACTTGTAACCTGAATCCCCGCAATCATATATCCCCCATCTGTGGTATTGCATAAATCTTTTGCAATCCCCAAATCCAAATCGCTTTGATGGTTTTTTGTAAAAATCAACTCACCATATTTATTGAATTTAAGTAGCATGATGCTTGAGGTATCAAGCATTGGCGCTGTTGCATTAAAATCATTATGTTGTGCCAATACAATCGTACCGCTATCTAAGGTTTGTACTGCATCAACGACGTAATATTCGGAATTGAACGCCGGGTATTCAAAGTATCTCAACCACCCCTGCCCCTGCACCCCCGCCGCCATCAACATCACCAGTCCAGCCAACCAAAATTTCATCTTTTTCATAGCTTCTAAATTTTTATGATTGAAGTAAAAAACGTGCTTTTTCATGTCCCGTGAATTTTAGGTTTTGCGCCAAGCGGCTGGGCCAGCCCAGTTAGCGCTTCGGAGCGCTAACTGGGCTTTGCACGGGTAGCCGCCTTTGCATGGTACAAATGTGCAGCAATGCCTTCGCCTGCACAAAAACAAATAAACCCATGTTTCACGAAAAATAAAAACTAAATTTGTGACAAAAAACTGATAGTCAGCTACTTGCAGGAATAATCCCTCACAAATTTAGATACCTGATGTACGATTCCCGCCTCATAGAATTGTTGAAAACGCTCTCCCCCACCGAGTTGAAGGAACTGGGCAGGTGGGTGCGCTCCCCCTTCGCCAACCAGCGGGAGGAGGTGGTGCGCCTATTCGACTACCTTTCCGACAAGCTCGCCCCGGTGCGGGAGGCCGCTTTGAAAAAGGAAACCGTATTCAAAAAACTGTTCCCTGACGAGGCTTTTGACGACAAGAAGATGGCCTATACCATGTCCCGGCTGAACCTGGCGGTGCAGTCGTGGTTAGTGTTTGCGGAGCAACAAAGCGGCGGCGAGGCGGCCTATCGGCTGCAATTGGCGAAGGCGCTGCGCAAACGGGGGCTGGAGCAACAATCGGAGCGGGAGCTGAAATTGGCCGAGGCGGCACTCCATTCCCAGCCGCACCGCAACATGGACTACCACCAACTGAGCCACCAACTGCACTTGGAACGCTACGAATCCAGCGCCAGCCGGCAGCGAACCGCCGCCCGCAGCTTTCAGGAGTGGTCGGATGAGGAGTCCGTCGTGCTTGCTGCCAAAAAACTGAGCCAAGCCTGCACGGCGCTGATGCACAAGGCCGTGTCGGAGACCAACCTGCGGATTGATTTCCTGGAAGAAGTGCTGGCCTTCGTCGAGGAGCGGCAACTGATGAACCTGCCTTCGGTGGGCATCTACTACCTCGGCTACAAGGCGATGACGGAGGAGGATTCGAGGCCCTGGTTCGGGCAGTTGCGGGCGGCGATGCGGCTGCATTTCCAGCAGTTCCCGAAGGCGGAGATGCGGGGCATCTACCTGCTGGCCGTGAACTGCTGCATCCGGCAAATCAACACCCGGCGGCAGGGCGAGGAGCAGACGTTTTTCCTGCGGCAAGTGTTCGATTTATACACCGAAGGGCTTGAAAATGAGGTGTTTATCGAAAACGGCGTACTCTCCCGTTTCACTTATAAAAACATCGCCAATGCCGGGCTGGGCCTCAAGGCATTCGATTGGGTCGAAGATTTTTTGCACCGATACAAGGACAAAGTGGAGGCCCCGCACCGGGAGAGCGCCTACCTCTTCAACCTCGCCTCGCTGTGGTTTCGCAAGCCGAACTATGACCGGGCACTTGACCTGCTCACCCGTGCCGAGTTCGACGATGTGCTGCACAACCTCGACGCCCGCCGGATGCTGCTGCGCATCTACTTCGACCTCGGCGAGTTCGACGCTTTGGATTCGCTGCTGGACAGCTTCGCCATTTTTTTGCGCAGGCGCAAAGACGTGGGCTACCTCCGCCAGAACTACCTGAACCTCATCCGCCTGACCAAGAAACTGCTGCAAATACCCGCCAATGAAAAAGAGGCGAGGGCCAAATTGCGCAAGGAAATCGAGGAAACAAAGGCAGTGGCCGAACGGGAATGGCTGTTGGGGAAGCTGAAGGAAGCGGAATAAATGCCGCTCTACCCCAACTCCGCATAAAGCCGCATATAATCCTTCGCCGACCTTTGCCAAGAAAAATCCACCGCCATGATGCGCTCCCGCAGGCTGGCCAGCACATCTGGGTTGTTATAGACCTTCACGGCCCGGAAGATGGCCATCGCCGCATCCTCCACCGTGAACTGGTTGAAGCGGATGCCCCGACCACCTTGGTCGCCGATGTCAATGATGGTATCCTTCAGGCCGCCAGTGCTGCGCACGATGGGGATGCTGCCATAGCGGCAAGCGTACATCTGGTTCAGGCCGCAAGGCTCTACCCTCGATGGCATGAGCAGGAAGTCGGAACCTGCGTAGAGTTGGTGCGCCAGACCCTCGTTGTATTCCAAGGAGACATCATAATAACCGGGGAACTGGTGCTTCATGTCGCCGAAAGCCCGCATCAGGTCTGGCTCTCCCGTGCCGAGTATAACGAACCCAGCCCGCACGCCACTGCCCAGCACCCTGCGAATCACATCGGGGATGAGGTCGGCGCCCTTCTCCCGCACCAGCCGTCCGATGAAGGTGACGATGGGCAAATCGGGTATGATGCGGAAGCGGTCGTGCAGCTTTTCCTTGTTCCTTTGTTTGTACTCTTCCACTTTGCCCCTTTCGAGCTTGTAGGTGATGTACTTGTCCGTGGAGGGGTCCCAGAGGTTCGTGTCAATGCCGTTGATGATGCCCCATGCCTTGGGCATTTCGCTGTTGATGAGCGGCTCCAGGCCGGCGGCGGCGTGTTTCAGTTCCTCCAAGTAGCCGGGCGAAACCGTGGTGAACCGCCAGCAGCACTTGAGCGCCGAGGCCAATGGGCAAATGGTGTTCCCCCAATCCAGCAGCCAGCGGGCATCGGCTTGGAACATGGGCATCAGGTGCACGTTCTGCCACGAGAAAGCGCCGTTGTACTCCCCATTGTGGATGGTGAACACAGTCGGCATGTTGCGCAGCGACCGGAACTCTGGGCAAAACTTCACCATGAAAGGAATCAGCCCTGTGTGGTGGTCGTGGCAGTGCAGGATTTGTGGCTTCCACTGCATGTCCACCACCCATTTCAGCACGGCCTGCTGGAAGCACAGGTAGCGCTCCACCTCGTCGCCGTACCAGCCGCCGCCGGGGTCGCCGTACACGCCGGGGCGGTCAAACTTGCCGGGGATGTTGGCCACATAGAGCGGGAACCCAAGGCTCTCGTTCTGCACCTCTTCGATGGAAAACCAAACATAATCGTTGTGCAACCGGATATGCCCGCTGAACACCTCCCGATAGCGCTGCGAGTTGAGCCATTTGGTGGAGAACTTGGGCATGATGACGGCGGTGCTGACGCCCGCCTTGTTGAGGTAAATCGGCAGTGCGCCGACCACGTCGCCCAAGCCGCCGTACTTGGCCGCCGGGTAACATTCCATGCTGATGTGGAGGATTTTCATAGAAAGGATTGAAGGATTGAATGATTGAATGAAAGAANNTTCTTTCATTCAATCATTCAATCCTCAAAAAAATAACCATTCCACTGCCCTTGGGAACTCTTGGCCCCATTTGGCCTCGTTGTGCTCGCCGTCAGGGTCAATGGAAATATTGAATTCAATCTTGGTGCCGTCCAGCCCTTTGCGCTGCAAGGAAGCCTTTAGGCGCTGCACATTGGGCACCATGTTGGAGCCTTCGTTGCCGCCTGCGTAAAGGTAAATTTTTGTCTGAAATGGGTTGAAAAAATTGATGGCGTGAAAATAAATCTTGGGCGTGAGCCAGAGGGAAGGAGAGAAAATCATCATTTTGCCAAATGCCTCCGGGAAGATGAACCCGCTGTAAACACTGATGAGACCGCCCATGCTGCTGCCACCGACGCCCGTATGTTGGCGGTCGGGCAGGGTACGGAAGTGAGCGTCCACATAAGGCTTCAGTTCCTCCGCCATGTAGCGGGCGTACTGCTTGCCGAGGCTTGGGCCGAACTTCGTCACTTCTGGCGGCGAAAACTCCCGTATCCGGTCGGCGTCCGCATGGTCAATGGCCACCACGATGATGTCGCCAATGCCAGCCTCGGTCATTTGAGCCAATCGCTGATCCACGTGCCAGTTGCCAAACGGTGAGCGGTGCTCAAGAAGGTTTTGGCCATCCTGCAGGTACAGCACCGGGTAACGTTTGCCGGATTCGTAGTAGTTGTGCGGAAGCAAAACCGCAATCCGACGTTTCTTACCCATTGGGGGTGGCTTCACTAAGTCGCTGATTACCTGTATTTTAGGTAAAAAATTGGGATTCATAAAAAATTGTTTCGAAAAATGAGTTTGCTCATTGAACTGGTCAACTTGGAGCAAGTACGGCAAAATTGGGAGCGGCAAAATTAGTGGAATAAACCATAGAGAAAATGACTTTGGTCAGTACGCCGTTTTTACTTTTGCTCCGCAATGGTTTTTTGAAACTTGCTAAAGTTTTCAAAAACCCTGCCCCGTGGATAGGGGTAGCCGCCCACTGTCCGCATCACCCAAGATAGAAACGTCTTTATTTGAACAATTCAGAAAAATATTCAGCACTCGCAGCAAAGTACCTCGCCGGGCAGGCCAGCCCGACGGAGCAGCAGGAATTGTTTGCCTGGAGGGATGCCGTACCAACCAACCAAAAGCATTTTGAGGAATGGACGCAGGTGTGGGCACTGATAGAGGGCGCGGGAGCCAGCCCCTTCGAGGCGGACCTCAGTGCAGCTTGGTCGAAGTTGGACGCAGCCATTTCCGATGGAAACACATTGGCCGAAGTGCGCCCAACTCCGAAAATCGTCCATTTGTCTAAAATTGTACGGCGTTGGAGCGTGGCAGCTGCAGTTTTGTTCGCAGTTGCAGCGACCGCATGGTGGTTCACCCAGCAGCCCGAAAAGGCACAGTTCGTTGAGGTTCAGACCGTTGGCACCGAAAAAAAACAGGTCACGCTGCCTGATAGCAGCCGGGTTTGGCTCAACGGGAACACAAAGCTGGTGTACAACCCAAGCTTTGAGCAGCGACATGTAACCTTGGAAGGCGAGGCGTTCTTTGAAGTGGAGCGAATGGAGGCACGGCCTTTTGAAATCACCAGCGGCCAAGCCACTACCACGGTGCTCGGCACCTCCTTCAACGTGCGGGCCTACCCCACCGAGGAAAGAATCGAAGTGACCGTGAAAACCGGAAAAGTGGCATTGGCTGTAACAAACCGCAAGGAGTCACCCGTCTTGCTGACGCCCGGAGAGACGGGCATATTTGACAAAAAAGAAGATAAAGTCAAAGTGGCGACCGTTGAAATCGAGAATGCCGATGCTTGGAAAACACAACAACTTGTGTTCGACGACGAAAAAATGGCGCAAGTCATCGCTTCGCTGGAGCGTTATTTCAACGCCGACATCGAAGTGTCCGACCCTACACTGCTCGAATGCCCCTACACGTCGGCCTTTGAACAACCGGACTTGGAAGGCATCCTGACCGTGATAGGCAGCACCATCGGCTTTGAGTTTTCAAAAACGGAAGGGCGGTACTTGCTGACAGGCAAAGGGTGTAACCAGTGATAGTTGACAGTTGCAATTAGTTGGCAGTTCGGCAGTTGGCAGTTGGCAGTCAGTCTTTGAGTTAGCAGTTAGACAGTTGGCTGTGGGCAGTCGGTTAGCAGTCCAATTAGTCTTGAAGCCGGTTAAGTATAATTCGTGCTGGTTAAACGGCTGTAAATAAAAAGTAGTTGACCTCAAAGCAGGCACTGCTAAAAGACTAAACAACTGCACCCTGACTGCCAACTGTCAAACTGCCAACTGCCACATGGCGAACTGACGAACTCAAGAAATGAGGCCAATTTTAGCAATCACCATATTATTTGTTTCTGCCACCAATCTATTGGCGCAAGGTGGGATTTTGTCAAAACGAGTCACCTTTGAGTACGACAACATCCGCCTGAAAGAAGCATTGGCCGACCTGACCGAGCGCTACGATATTCCTTTTTCTTACAGTACCGAGCAAGTAAACGTGCGTAAGCGCATCACGGCCAAGGTCGTTGACGCACCGCTGTCCATTGCGCTGGACAAGCTCTTCGAGAACGTGACAGTGAGCTATATGCTCGTCGGTCGGCATATAGTATTAAGAAATGACCCCGGCAAAACCATCAGCAAATCCACAGGGAGCAAGCAAAGCACGAGCAAAAAACCCAGCACAGAACCGCCGCAAGAGCAAACAGTGGTGTTGGTGAAACAGGAAGAAGCGCCGACGGAAGAAGCACCACCGCCAGTCCAAGATTCGGTTTTGGCTTTGCAAATTCCTGACTTTCAGCCGATTAGGCGAACCGGAAACATGCACCCATTTGATGAGACCCTGCTCAATTTTGAAAAATGGCGCTACCAATCCGACGCTTGGACCCGCCGCCCGCCCGATGAAAAACGCATAGCGCAGGTGTCCGTGCTGCCGTTCATCGGCACTAATACCCGGGAGAGCGACGACGTGTCCAACCACGTGTCCATGAACCTGCTCTGGGGCCTTAACGGTGGCGTGGACGGGATGGAGGTCGGTCTGGGACTCAACATGATTAAGAACGACATGAACGGCTTCCAAGCCGCTGGCCTCGGCAACAAGGTCAACCACGACATGACCGGAACGCAGTTCGGCGGCATCTTCAATTATGCAGGCGGACTAACGAGGGGTTTCCAAGCCGCTGGGGTCGTCAATTTTGCCAACAACGCCGAGGCCGCCCAAGCCGCTGGCGTGGCCAACATGGTGCGGGGCGATGTGACGGGCCTCCAGGCCTCCGGCGTCTTCAACCTGGTGGGCGGCAATGCACGGGGCCTCCAAGCAGCCAGCCTGTTCAACAAAACGGGCGGCGACTCCAGGATGCAGGCTGCCGGGGCCTTCAACCGCAGCCGGGGCAGCTCAAGGTTTCAGGCCGCTGGTGCTTTCAACCTGAGCCGGGGCAACACCGACCTGCAAATCAGCGGCATCTTCAACAGTGCCAACGATGTCAAAATAGGGCAGTTCGGTGGCCTCTTCAACCGGGCAAGGGGCGAGATGAAAGGCTTGCAAATTGGGTTGATAAACATTTCGGACACCGTGAGCGGTGTGCCAATCGGCCTCATAAACATTGTAAAAAGAGGCTACAACAAGTTTGAAATTTACGGAAGCGAAACTTTTCACGGAAATTTTCAACTCAAGCTAGGGGCAAACGCTTTTTACAACATCTTTCATGTAGGAGCAAAGGTTCCGCCGGGCGACGGCTCGTATCAGTGGGGACTTGGCTACGGAATCGGCACCGTCACCACGCTTTCAAAGAAAAGCACTTTGAACTGGGAACTGATGGCCATCCATGTCAGCGAGGACGAACCTTGGACGAACACGCTCAACGGCATCGGCCAATTCCGCTGGCTGTGGAACCACCAGTTGGGCAAGAGCATCGGCTTCTTCATCGGCCCCACCGCCAACGTCATGATTTCGCAACTAAGAAACCCGGAGACCGGGGAAATCCGGTCGCCGGTGGTGCCTTATACTTTGGTCAATGAAAATTTGAACGGAAAAACTAACCTAAAGGCTTGGGTC
This sequence comes from Saprospiraceae bacterium UBA6168, assembly GCA_002435785.1. Classification (GTDB taxonomy): domain Bacteria; phylum Bacteroidota; class Bacteroidia; order Chitinophagales; family Saprospiraceae; genus UBA6168. The sequence goes on from DIUC01000058.1 coordinate 14,322, forward strand.
GGCGTCAACTCAGGGTTTAGGTTTTGAAAAATTAAGATTGTTGAATTGCTGAATTGTTTGATGGTTGGCACTCGTCACGACAACAATACAACAATTCAGCAATACAACAACACAACAATTCAATCAATGAAAAACGCAATTGTAATCTGTTTTTTGCTTGCAGCCACAGCGGTTTTTGCACAAAAAGATGAAACCATGTTCAGCGACGTGAACCGCATCGGAGGCTGGGGAGCGCCCATTTTTGAATACACCAACCTCGACAAGGACGTAACGGTGGTAAGCGGCGGCGGCGGCGCACTCGTGCTCAACGACTTCTACCTCGGCGGATACGGCATGGGCACGGCAACCTACACCCTCAACAGCACCCTCACCAACGAGTCTGTGAAGTTCAAGCACGGTGGGTTTTGGATTGGCTATACCCCCCTCCAGCACCGGGTGGTACACCCTTATGCTTCCGTGAAATTGGGCTGGGGCAAGGCAAACTACCAACAGAGTGACAACCTTACGAACTCCGAACTCGTCCGCCAGAAAAACAGTGTCTTCGTGACCACGCCCGAGGCTGGCGTGGAGGTAAATGTCTTTTCCTTCTTCCGCATCGCTGCCACCGCTTCCTATCGTTGGGTCAACGGCTTCGATACCGTCGGAGGCTTTAAGGACACTGACCTTTCCAGCTTTGGCGCCACACTCACGCTGCGCTTTGGCGGCTTTGGCGACGACGACTGGAACGACGACTGACCCTATCCATCGGCTGAAAAATCCTGCACCAAGTTTTTTTGAAAAAAACAACTGCCAAGCACAGGCACTTAGCCATGCTTTGTCCCAAAGAACCTCAAAACCTCACGAACCATTTATTCAACAAACTAAAAATCAAAAATTTATAAAAATGAAAAAGTCAATCTTCATAGCAATGCTTGCTTGCTTTGCTTCGCAAATTTTCGCACAACGCTGGGAAAACGGCGACCAAACCCTCTTCAACCGCAGCCACCGGGTAGGCTTCTTCGTGGCACCCATCGTGGAGTACAGCGATTTCAAAAACGACCTGACCACGGCCACTGGCGGCGGCCTCGGACTGGTGGCAGGCGATTTCTTTGTGGGCGCTTACGGCCTTGGGGTTGCCGACTACAACCGCATCATCAATGAGAACTTTGACCGGCTGGAAATGGGCCACGGAGGGCTTTGGTTTGGCTATGTCGCTCCGCAACATGAAGTCGTCCATTTTTTCTCCAGCGTAAAAGCGGGCTGGGGCGCCCTAGACATTGATTTCGATGGCAACGAGCCAGACTACCGGGACGCTTTCTTTGCCGTGACGCCAGAGGCGGGCATCGAACTCAACGTTTTCCGCTGGTTTCGCATCTCCGGGGCAGTCGGCTACCGCTTCATGAACGGGTTGGACGATGCATTAAATGTCAACAAAAAGGATTTCGAGACCATGACCGCCTCCCTTACCTTCCGGATTGGCGGCTTTGGCCGCAGGCAGGACCGTTGGGACGATTGAAAACCATAGCCCATATATGTGATGAATTAACCTGACTTACGGTTAATTCACATGAATATGTCATATCATAGGTGTTGGCATTATTGGACTTTTGTGCCATAATTTCAAACTCCAAATTTTTTAAAAGAATAATAGAAAAGGCGAACGAATATTAACAGAACAGCTACCCCTGCTTTATTCTGCAAGCCATTTCTATATTTTTCATTTAAAACAAAACACCCAACTGTTATCATGAAATCAATCATTGAAACCTTGCTCCTGCTCGGTTTCCTGCTGAATGCGCTTTGCCTATTCGCACAGGAACCCACGCAAACCATCCGGGGCACTATCACCGACAAAGAGAGCAACGCTCCGCTCATCGGTGCAGAAGTGGCCATACTGACCACCAATCCCATGAGTGGCGATGTGACCGACCCCAACGGACAATTCAAAATTGAAAAAGTACCCGTTGGCCGCCACAACTTGCAAGTAAGCTACCTCGGCTATGAGCCGCTCGTATTGCCCAATGTATTGGTGACGGCTGGCAAAGAGCTTGTGCTGAATCTAGAACTGGTGGAAAGCGCCGTGCAATTGCAGGTGGCGACGGTCATTGCGAAGCACGACAAGGCCGAGGCGCTGAACGAAATGGCGACAGTGAGCGCCCGCTCCTTTTCCGTCGAAGAAACGAGCCGCTACGCTGGCAGCTTCTACGACCCTGCCCGCATGGCCACGAACTTCGCTGGGGTGGCCGTTGGCTCCTCCGACGACCTGAGCAACGAAATCGTGGTGCGGGGCAACTCGCCGAGCGGCATCCTCTGGCGGCTGGAGGGGGTGGAAATCCCGAACCCCAACCACTTTGGCTCGATGGGCGGCAGCGGCGGTGGAATCAGCATGTTGAGCAGCAGCACGCTTTCCAACTCCGATTTTTACACAGGGGCTTTCCCTTCGGAATTTGGGAACGCACTCTCCGGCGTCTTCGACCTCAACATGCGCAACGGCAACAACGAGAAGCGGGAATACGCTATCATGTTTGGTGCGCTCGGCCTAGAGGGTGCGCTGGAAGGGCCGTTCCGGCAGGGCGGCAAAGGCTCGTACCTCGTCAATTACCGCTACGCAACACTGGGACTGCTCAGTGCGGCAGGCATCAACATCGCTGGGGACGTGACGCCCAAGTACAGCGACGTTTCCTTCAAAATGAACCTGCCGACGGAGAACGCTGGCACTTTCGCACTGTTCGGGTTGGCGGGGCAAAACAGCGCCCAGTTTTACCCGAAAAAAGACAGCACATCGTGGTCGGGCGAGTTCGGGGAATGGGGCTTCAAGGAATCGGCTTCCACGGCCACGGTCGGCCTCTCCCACCGCTACCTCCTCTCCAACAACAGCTACCTGCGCACCGTGGCAGTGGTCAGCCGGGAAACCGATAGCGGAGATTCCTACTGGCTCGACCCAGAAAAAAACTACGAAAAGCGCAAGGATTCGCAGTACGATACCCGCAACTACACCTACCGCCTCAGCTCCACCTACAACCGCAAGTTCGATGCCCGCAATACCCTGCGAGTGGGTGGCGTGTACAGTTTCACGAAGTTCACTTTCACGTATGACGACGACGACAATTTTGACGAAGACAAGGGCGACCAACTCATCCGGCTGTTCGACAACCACGGCGAGGGCGGTTTCCTCCAGGCCTTCGGCCAATGGAAGCACCGCTTCGATGACCGCTGGACGCTGAACACCGGGCTGCACTACTCCCTGTTTTTGCTCAACCAGAAAATGGCCATCGAGCCACGGGTGGCGGTGGATTTCAAGCTCAATGACCGCCAATCACTAAGCGCAGCAGTGGGGCTGCACAGCAAGCGGGAGCACCTGGCCGCCTATGTGCTGGATGGCAAGCTGCTCGACGGCACCGACCGCAGCGGCAACCCCGACCTCGAACTGACCAAGGCCATGCACGCCGTGCTCGGCTACAACCAGCGCCTCGGTGAAAGCATGAGGCTCAAGGCCGAGGTCTATTACCAATACTTGTATGATGTGCCAGTGGAAACGCTGCCCGGCAGCACCCGCTCGTTCATCAACTACCGTGACATCTGGGAGCTGATTTTTGCGGAGCAAACCGGCAACAACGGCACGGGGCGCAACTACGGCGTGGACCTGACGCTGGAGAAGTTTTTCACCCGCAACTATTATTTCATGGTGAACGGTTCGGCCTACCGCTCGCTGTACACCCCCGTGAACGGCATCGAATACGCAACCCGCTTCGATGGCCGCTACACGGTGCAAGCCCTTGGCGGCAAGGAGTTCAAAGTGGGGAAGAACAAGAAGAACGTCCTTGGCATCAACGGCAAGGCGCTGTTGGCAGGGGGCAACCGCTACACGCCGATTGACCTCGCCGCCTCCATCGAGCAAGGCAAGCAGGTGGAGTTGGAAGACCAGCCATTTGGCACCAAGGCGGGAGATTACTGGCGCTTCGACGTGGGCCTGAGCTACAAGATAAACAAGCAGCGCCTGACGCACACCATCCTGCTGGACATCCAGAACGTGACGGGCCGACTGAACACGTACAGCCAATATTACGACAACGAGACGAAGCAAATCGAGACCTATACCCAGACGGGATTTTTCCCGGTGTTCAATTACCGGGTGGAGTTTTAAAAAATGTCATTAGTCATTTTGGTCATTGGTCATTTTGGTCATAAGTCATTGTGCAGAGAATCAATGACCAATGACGACAATGACCAATGACCAACCAAAATCTTAAGCCATGAAAAAATCATTTTTTTATTGGATGTTCTTGTTGGGCATTGCATTTACATCCCCTTCCTGCGTTCCCGACGACGACGGCTGGTTTGGCAACTGCACGAAAGGCGAAGGCGCAGAAGTGGAGCGGGTGCTGAACCTTCCGTTTTTCACGGGCGTAAAGCTCAGTTGCGAAGCCAAGGTCTTCATCACGCAGGGCGATGTGTTCGAGGTGGTGGCCGTGGGCGAGGACAACATCATTGACGAGGTGGAACTCGACGTGCAGGACGACACCTGGACCATTGAATTTGACCACTGCGTGAAAAGCTACGACCTCGAAATCTACATTACCATGCCCGACATTGAGTACCTCGGCGTGTCGGGTTCGGGCGAGATTCGGGGCGACAACTTCTTCACGGTGCAGGACATCGTGCTGCGGGTAAGCGGCAGCGGTGCGCTTTGCTTGGGGTTGTTCGCCGAGGACGTGGACGGTAAAATCAGCGGCAGTGGCCGGGTGGAACTGGAAGGTGAAGCCGAGAAGCTCGACTTCGACATCAGCGGTAGCGGCGATTTGAAGGCGTTCAATATGCCCGTTGAAAAAGCCGATATCAGCATCAGCGGCAGTGGCGATGCGTCGGTTCATGTGCTGGAAGTGCTGGACGTGCGCATCAGCGGCAGTGGGGATGTTTATTACAAGGGCTATCCGACCATCAACTCCCATATTTCGGGGTCGGGGGATGTGGTGGATGCGAACTGAAAAAGGCCCTGTTTCTTTTGCCAATTTTGAAAGCCATGTTGGAGGAAGTCCAGCATGGCTTTTTTTTGAAGTAGTCCTAACGATAATTTATAAAATTTACTATCTTTGCGCCGCAAGTAAATTCAAAGCTCGCCCACCGTCATTCTGTCTGAGAGGCTGTTTTAAAAACCCCTTGACGGCCATAAAACGCCATCTTTTGGCGGCAACTGTGGCAAATTTTCAAGCGATAGGAACCACTATCCCATGAAAATCTCCCTTCGTCTGTCACTCAAATCTGGCCTTTTCTGCCTCGTCAGGGTTTCTAAAACAGGCTCTAAGGGAAAAACTCAACCGCCCGTTTACCGAGGATAATTTTGTAGCAAATGCGGCACTGCTTCCATTTTTCGAGCTGGAGGTCAGAACGTATTAAAGATGGTTTGCAACCAAATCACTACCTTTGGCGTAGAAAAAAAACTGCTACAATGAAAGAAATCCAAAATACGTAACTAACAGATTAATAAAGAATAGTCTCACTATGGCACATGTTTTAATTGTTGACGACGAAGTGCCCATCCGGCGCACCCTGAAAGAAATCCTTGAGTTCGAAAAGTTCAAGGTGGACGAAGCCGCTGATGGGCTGGAGTGCCTCGTACAGTTGAAAAAAACGCAGTACGACGTAATCCTGATGGACATCAAAATGCCTAAAATGGACGGCATGGAGGCCCTGGAGCGAATCCAGACCTTGTCCCCCGATACGCCGGTGGTCATGATTTCCGGCCACGCCAACATTGACACAGCGGTGGAGGCCGTGAAGAAAGGTGCTTTTGATTTCATCTCCAAGCCACCGGACCTCAACCGCCTGCTCATCACCGTGCGCAATGCCCTCGACAAGTCGAGCCTCATCACCGAGACCAAGGTGCTGAAGCAAAAAGTCTCCCACTACAAGACACAGGAGATGATTGGCGAATCGGCCAGCATGAAGAAAATCCAGGACACCATTGACAAAATAGCCCCGACGGAAGCACGGGTGCTCATCACCGGCTCCAACGGTACGGGCAAAGAACTCGTGGCCCGCTGGATACACGAAAAGAGCAACCGCTCAAAAGGCCCCATCGTGGAGGTGAACTGTGCCGCAATTCCTTCGGAATTGATTGAAAGCGAGTTGTTCGGCCATGAAAAAGGCTCGTTCACCTCGGCCCACAAACAGCGCCTCGGCAAGTTTGAGCAAGCCAACGGTGGCACCATTTTCTTGGATGAGATTGGCGACATGAGCCTCGACGCTCAAGCAAAGGTGTTAAGAGCCTTGCAGGAAAGCAAAATTGCGAGGGTCGGTGGCGAAAAGGAAATCAAGGTGGACGTGCGGGTGCTCGCCGCCACCAACAAAGACCTTCGGGAGGAAATAGCAGCCAAGCGTTTCCGGGAGGATTTGTACCACCGCCTCGCCGTCATCATCATCGAGGTGCCACCGCTCAACGACCGCCGTGGCGACATCCCAAAGCTGGTGGAGCATTTCATTGAGCAGATTTGCACGGAATACGGCATTGCCGCAAAAAAAATCACGAAGGAAGCCCTTGTGGCACTGCAAAACGTCAACTGGACGGGCAATATCCGAGAGCTTCGCAACGTCGTGGAGCGCCTCATCATCCTCAGCGGCACCGAAATTACTGCGGAGGACGTGCTTGACTACGTTGGACCATTCCAGCGGGCGGAGTGAAGCAATTGGAATGTGCCAGTTTGATGAAAAGCCTGCCGGGAAACCATTCCGGCAGGCTTTTTTCAATAATAAATAATTCCTTTGCGAAGCAAAACCAAAAAGTGCAGCCTTAAAACTGGCATGTTGTACTTTACTTTTTTACTTTTTACTTCACAAGATGAGCGAGAATCAAATCAATGCGCCCGTGGTGGCCAAGCACCAAATGAAGCAGTGGGCAGAACTCAAGGGCGAAAACTCTTGGACGATGTTCAAGGTGCTTTCTGAATTTGTGGACGGCTTCGAGCGGTTGAACAAAATCGGGCCATGCGTGTCCATCTTCGGCTCGGCCCGCACCAAGCCCGACAACCAATTCTACATAGCGGCGGTTGAAATCGCCCGGCTGCTCACAGAAGCGGGTTGGGGCGTGATCACTGGGGGCGGCCCCGGCATCATGGAAGCTGGCAACAAGGGCGCATCACTCCACGGCGGCGTAAGTGTGGGCCTGAACATTCACCTGCCCTTTGAGCAAAACCACAACCCCTACATTGACAACGATAAAAACCTGGAGCACCGCTACTTCTTCGTGCGCAAGGTGATGTTCGTGAAGTACGCCCAAGGCTTCGTGGTGATGCCCGGCGGCTTCGGCACCCTCGACGAGATTTTCGAGGTGCTGACGCTGGTGCAGACCAAGCGCATCGAGCGGGTGCCCATCATCCTGTTTGGAAAAAGCTACTGGGAAGGACTGGTCGAGTGGATAAAATCGGCCATGCTGGAGCGGGAGCACAACATCAACCCCACCGACCTCAACCTGTTTTGGGTGGTGGACGAGCCGGAGGAGGTCGTCAAAATCATCACCGAGTTTTACGCCAATGGCGAAAACGTGCGGCCAAACATTGACCTATAACAAATTGAAATGGAGCTTGAAATTACTGTCTCCCCTTGTCCTCCATTCTCATGGCGCTATTTTTCTTTCCTTTGGCGATCGCCAGAAAGCAGGCCCCTTCTGCTTCGATAGCTTGTAGGTCGAAGTGGGCAATTAAAGAATCTTTCATTTCCGGCTCACAGACTAAGACGGTGTCGCCCACTTCCACCCATTTTGGGTGTTCACTAAGCTTGATTTTATATCCCTCCTTTCTGCTCAACAGTCCAGCGTAGTAGTTGACCTGCCCGTTGTAGATTGGCGACAGTATTGTGAAGGACTTGAAGCTGGGCCTGGTCTCTTGGATTTTTTGGAGTAAGTAGCCGTAGCCCATGGTTATGTCGGTCATCTTGGGCTTATATACCCGTTCCATAACGGTGCAATAAGGCAGTGCCACCAACCACCAGCCGCCAAGGACAACAGCGCTGAGTACTATTGGGCGGTGCATCTTTTCCTTCCAAAGGTGCAGCAATGCCAGTGCCAATTGGTACAGCCCGATACCCGCCAGCATGGCCAATGGAGGGTATGCCACCATGTCGTAATGGTCTGTCTTGGTCTTTGAAAACGACACCACCAATAGTTCTCCCAATACGCATAGGAACATGAGCACACTGAAATCACGCATCGTGGAGCGATGCCTTGAAAAAACCAAGAACAGGGGTACGGGTAGTAGCAATAGCCAAGGAATGAAGTGGTCTTTTTCCCAAAAATTAAGGAAATAGTAGTTGAAGGGGTGGTCGTGGCCGCCATAACCAACGGCGTAACGTTCGGTAATTTCATGGCCAAGCGCTTGTTCCAAAAAGCCTGGCAACTGCCGTTCGATATAATACAGCCAACAGCTAAGAGGCGCCAGTACCACCAGTGCTGCCAGCCAAGTAGAACCTCGCTTCAGTAGGCCCCAAAGCTGCTTCTTGTAAATGGCGTACACCAAAAAAGCGGGGAAAAACAACAGGCCAAAAACGTACTTTGTCATCATGGCGGCGGTGGTGGCAGCCGTGAGCAAAGCCAACCAACCGAGCCGTTGCCGCTTTTCGGTAGCTTCCAAATAACTGTAGAATGCTATTGCGCCAGCCATCATGTAAAATGCCATGGCAGCGTCATGGTCGCCAGTGCGGCTCCCATGTTCCCGCACATAACCGAGCGACGTGACCAGCACGAACCCGGCACAGTAGCCGATGTGGATGCTGCCCAATTTTTTCCTCGAAAACCAAAGCATGAGCAACACCGTGCCCAGCGCACACAAGGCTATTGGTAACCTTAATGCCAGTTCGTTGATGCCAAATACCTTGAGGGAAAGCACTTGGAGCCAAGTCGTAAACGGTGGCTTGGTGCTGCGGTGGAGCATACCGCCGTCCACCCAATGGCTGTAGTCACGCATGTAATGCCCCTCCTCGGCCATGTAACTGGCCCGCATGGCAAAGAGCGATTCGTCCCAGTTGTTCATCGGCTGCCAATCGAGGTGCAGGAACAATGGGAAGTAGATTGCCACACAGAATAGGCTAAAAAGCAGATATTTGTGCCAAAGCTTGTCAGTCATGTCGGCACAAATGTAGAACTTGTTTCCACAAAAAAGCCGTTACGGCTTGCGACATGGCACGTCAAATCCAAAACATCACTATCACAACAAATTCTTCAAATCATGAAAGCACTTCCCCTTTTCCTTTCTTTTTGCTTCGCAATATTTGTCACCAATGCCTCCGCCCAAGAAGTGGAAATGGAGACAAAGCCATCCAGGCAATCGTCCCTCATCGTCAACAGCAAGGTATATCAGAGCGAGGAAAAAATGGTGATGGGCACCAACAACGCCCTCATCGTCGTGCTGGAGGTCACCAGCGAAAAGCTCGTGGATAAGGTTTGGAAGGACTTCCTCAAGGATTACGGCGGCAAGACCAAGGGGGCAAAGGGCGGTAAAGAGGACGTGACCACGGGCGCCTCCATCGTCGGCATCGGTGGGGTGAACCCGTTGACCATCTACTCCCGCACCTCCAAGAATATGGACGGTTACGTGGAACTGCTCACTTGGTTCGACCTCGGCGACGAGTACCTCAGCTCCAACCGCCGCCAAAACTACGAGGAGGCCGAAAGGATGCTGCTCAAATTTGCCCACGAAGTAAAAACGGAAGGCACTAAACAAGAACTGGAAGACGCCGAAAAAAAGCTCAAGTCCTTTGAGAGCGAAATGAGTAAGCTTCAGCGGCAGAACAACGGCTACCACAAAGAGATAGCCGACGCAGAAAAGAAAATCGAAACCGCCAAGGAGAACATCGTGAAGAACGAAGAGCAGCAAGCCGACTCCACCCAGAAGATTGACCTTCAAAAACAGTTGGTGGAAGAGATAAAAAGACGGTTGTCCGATTTGAAAAAGCAATAGCAATGGGTCGTGAGGTTCTGAGGTTCTATGGTTTTAGGGTTGGGGACAGATACTAATCCTAAATCATTTTTTAAAGGGTTGAAAAAGGAACCAATCATTTCAAAAATAGCTATTGCACAACAACCTTAGAACCTGAAAACCCTAAAATCCTTAGGAACCATTGAATAGTTGATATTTTCGAAAATCTTGCAAAGGCGCAAAGCAGTTGACAGTCAACGCTTTGCGCCTTTTTTTAAAATCCCGACAGCCTTTGTTTGAAAAAAAACCAGCCAGTTTGGTTTTCTCCCTATTTTGCCCCCACTTGATTCGCCCGTACCAAGTGTGAACAGCTTTTACATTGACCATAAATCCTACTTACAATGACTTTTCTCTGCGTTTCCTGCGAATTTAAGGGCCTCGACTTCTTGCGCTACTGCAAGGCGGAAGGCAACCGTGTTTTCCTCATCACTGCCAAGGACACCGAAGACGAACCTTGGCCCCGTGACGTGATTGACGATATTTTCTTCATGGAAGAAGTGGAGCATGGCACCTGGAACATGGACCATTTCATAGCCGGATTGGCCTACTTTATGCGCTCCCACAAGGTGGACCGCATCGTGGCGCTCGACGACTTCGACGTGGAGGAAGTGGCCGAGCTTCGGGAGCACTTCCGGCTGCCGGGCATGGGCCAAACCACCGCCCGCCACTTCCGGGACAAGCTGGCCATGCGCATGAAGGCCGCCGAGGAAGGCATCCAGGTGCCAGCGTTCACGGCACTTTTCAACGATGATGAAGTGCGGCAGTTCACCGAGCGGGTGCGGCCACCGTACATGGTGAAGCCCCGTTTTGAAGCAGCGGCAAAGGGCATCCGCAAGGTCAACTCCGCCGAGGAGCTTTGGCAGGTATTGTTTGAACTGGGCGAAAACCGCCATTTCCACCTCGCCGAGCAGTACCGCCCAGGCGACATCTACCACGTGGACACGCTGACCTTGGACGGCAAGGCGGTGTTCGCCAGCGTGGCGCAGTACCTCAGTACACCCTGGGACGTGGCACATGGCGGCGGCATCTTCCGTTCCGTCATCTGCGAGCATGGCGGTGCCGACGAGAAAGCGCTGTTGAAGCACAATGCAGCAGTGATGAAAGCCTTTGGAATGCGGTACAGCGCATCCCATACCGAGTTCATAAAGTCCAATGAGGACGGCAAATTCTACTTCCTCGAAACGGCCTCACGGGTCGGCGGGGCGCATATCGCCGAGATGGTGGAAGCCGCCACTGGCATCAATCTGTGGGGCGAGTGGGCCAGACTCGAATCCGCCGTGGCCAATGGCACCAAATACGTGCTGCCCCCCACCAAGCGGCTTTACGGCGGCATCATCAACTCCCTCAGCCGTCACCGCCACCCAGACACTTCGGCCTTCAACGACCCGGAAATCGCTTGGCGCTTGGACAAGGTCCACCATATCGGGTTCATCGTCACCTCCGACAGCCGGGAGCGGATACTGGCATTGCTGGACGACTACGCACGACGGATTGGAGCGGATTTTCATGCACAAATGCCGGGGTGATAAGCGCTTGGACTTGTTTGATGGGCCTCCTGCCTGTCAAACTCAGCGACCACATCAACACAATATAAAATGGCCTTTACACTTGCAATAACCAAAGCTAGGACGCCCATTCAGCGAAATATTTGGCTGATGGGCTGTATAGTAGTCTTCTTGGCAGTCTGGGCCAATTCGCTGATTGGCACAACGGACATCAACAACTGGTGGCTCGAAAATGTGCTTACTTTTTTATCCCTCTTTTTTCTTGCCTATACCTACCGCAAGCACCAGTTAAGCGACCTCAGCTATTTGCTCATTTTCATTTTCCTCTGCCTGCATGTCTATGGCTCCAAACACACTTATGCGGAAAACCCGTTCGGCTATTGGATGAAGGATGTGTTCAATTTGGAAAGGAACCAATACGACCGAATCGTGCATTTCGGGTTTGGCTTTCTGCTGGCCTATCCCATGCGGGAGCTTTTCCTGCGCTGGCTAAAAGCGCCCACTTGGGTAGCGTGGCTATTGCCCATTGAGATTTCGCTATCCGTCGGCGCCTTCTATGAACTGATAGAATGGGCCGTGGCCGATATTTTCTTCAAGGACCAGGGTGCTGCCTACTTGGGCACACAGGGCGATGTTTGGGACGCCCAAAAGGATGTATTCTTGGCATTCCTGGGTGCCATTATTGCCACCACCATTGTATCTTCCATCAAAAAGCTGTTCCAGATTTATGAGGAGTGAGGAGCCGAGGGTGGAGGAGGTGAATCTGCCCTGGAGGTTGATAAAGCGAAAAAGGGCACACGGCGTATCCTATTTGGAGAATTGGTGCATTTATCAGCCTCTTGGCAGAAATAGAGGACGAGGCATTGCTGAAAAAAATGCTGGAGAAATGCGTGGAACTGGTCAAGAAAGTGTACACACTTGACGACCTGCCGCCTTCCGTCGTTGCTGCGTTGGAAGCAGCCGAACTTGACGACGACCTGAGCGACGTGATACCCAACGAACAAGCCTTCAAAACCTTCCGGGCATGGCAAAAACAGTAGTGTGGAAGCAGAAAGCCAACCAACAAATACTTGATATCCCTCATCCCTATGTCAGACGGTCACAAAAAAGCCCTCGAACGCATCGCCGAAAACAAGCGCACCCGCTCCTCTTTCCTCGACATCGGGAACCTCGGACTGACGTAGCCTCTACATCAAATCACAGACATTTCTGAAAAAAACTATTTTTGTAAAAAATAGCACCATGCATCAATCATCATCCGCCAGGCCTCCTTTGAGCAACTTGCAGTTGGAATTCCTCAAGCTGTATGCTGACGGCATTCCTGAAAAAGACCTTAAGGCAATCCAACGGCTGATTGCAAGATATTTCGCCGACAAGGCATCTGATGAAGCGGATAAGATTTGGGAGGAGAAGGGGTACACCGTTGAGGGGATTTTGAATGACCATAGTCGTACACCTTATCCAGCCCCAAAGAAATGAGAGTTGTCCTTGACACCAACGTGCTTTTGGTGGCCATTTCCCGCAAAACGCCCTACTACCCGATTTTCAATTCTCTATTGAATGGGGAATATGAACTTTGCGTGACGACCGATATACTGAACGAATATGCTGAAAAGCTATCCCATAGGTTCAGTGATGAAGCAATGTATAATCTCATGAAAGCCATTGAGAAATCGCCTGACATCCTGCACGCCCACAAATACTTTTTCTGGAACCTCATCACCGCCGACCCCGACGACAATAAGTTCGTGGATTGCGCAGTGGCCGCCTCCGCTGATTTCATCGTCACCGAAGACAAACACTTCAAGGTGCTGAAAGACATCCCATTTCCGCCCGTCACCGTCATTTCCATGGTTGATTTCGTGGAAATGCTGACTGGTATAAGGCCGGAAATCTCGGAACATCGCAAACCTTGACCCCTTCATCCCTCATTCCTCATCCCTCATCCCTATGACAGACGGACATAAAAAAGCCCTCGAACTCATCGCCGAAAACAAGCGCACCCGCTCCTCTTTCCTCGACATCGGGAACCTCGGACTGACGTAGCCTCTACATCAAATCACAGACATTTCTGAAAAAAACTATTTTTGTAAAAAATAGCACCATGCATCAATCATCATCCGCCAGGCCTCCTTTGAGCAACTTGCAGTTGGAATTCCTCAAACTGTATGCTGACGGCATTCCTGAAACAGACCTTAAGGCAATCCAACGGCTGATTGCAAGATATTTCGCCGACAAGGCATCTGATGAAGCGGATAAGATTTGGGAGGAGAAGGGATATACCGTTGATGGTATTTTGAATGATCATAAAAAAAAATTAACTCATCATGGAAGCAGTACAATCGCCATTGTCCAACGTACAGGTAGAACTTCTAAAGGTATTTTCCCGCAACGTCTCTGATGAGGATGTGCTGGAAATACGGCGCTTGCTGACCCGCTATTTTGCCGAAAAAGCTATCCAAGAAGCCAATAAGGTTTGGGATGAAAAGGGCTGGACAGCCGAGGATGCCGAGCGGATGCTGCATGAACACATGCGAACACCCTATCAACCACCCACTTCAACAAACAAACATTGAAAATCGTACTCGACACCAATGTTTTACTCATTTCCGTCTCTGACCGCTCGCCCGTGCATTGGGTCTTCAAGCGGTTCTTGGATGGGGAATTTACCCTTTGTGTCACTTCCGATATTTTGCTGGAATATGAGGAAATATTGACCCGCCACATGGGTTCAGCGGTGGCAGATTTTGTCCTGCAAGCCATTGAAAATGCCGTGAACACGGAATGGGTGACCAAATTTTTTCACTGGAACCTCATCACTGCCGATCCTGACGACAACAAGTTTGTGGACTGTGCCATCGCCTGCCAAGCCAAGTTCATCGTGACCGAAGACAGGCATTTTCAGGTGCTCAAACAAGTTGACTTCCCTAAAGTCGAGGTTGTTTCAGTTGAACAGTTCAAAACTGAAATCGAACATTCAAGCTGAACCCTATCATCCCTCAATCCTAATCCCTCATCCCTATGACAGACGGACACAAAAAAGCCCTCGAACTCATCGCCGAAAACAAGCGCACCCGCTCGCCTTTCCTCGACCTTGGAAACCTCGGACTGACGGAGGTACCGGAGGAGGTGTTTGAGTGTGTTCTAATATCCAACAAAATTTAAAAGCGAAACTTTGATGAAAGACTTAAAATATTATTACACCAAATATGGTGAGGTGTATGGTGGATTTTTGCATGATAAATACAGTTTTCCAGGTTATACAAGGCGTTGTTGCATGAATCGGCCAA
>DIUC01000044.1 GCA_002435785.1 Saprospiraceae bacterium UBA6168
CCAATTTCTTCATGCAACAACGCCTATTTTCACCGTAAATGAATCTATTGATTCTTTATGGTCATTGCATACCCAGGCCGCCGAACCGCCGTCTTCCAGAATGAGTCCTAAAACACGGTCAGGATAAGCATCGTAAAAAACAGTAGAGATAGAGCCGCCCCGTGACCAACCACCAATAATGGCCTTTTTTATTTTTAAATGGTCGAGCAGAAATTTTATATCGTCCGCTACATGATAAAGCGATACTTCCTTGTCGGGGATTGGCGTAAACCCATGCCCGTAATAATCTATCGAAATCACAAAACAACCCTTTTTTACCAACGAATCGGCAAACCCAAGCATTTCATAAGCATTACTGCCCGTTCCATGCGCCCAAACGATGGGTGTTCCAGTCGGTTTCCCCCAGGTTAAATAATGCATTTTTACATTATCGGTCTGAATATAATGGTCGTGCGCTTGTTCAAATTTTGCGAATTCGGCTTTGGTTTTTAGGAAGAAAAGGGAATCCTGAATGGCTTTAGCGCTTTCTTCAACTGTCATCGCTTTAACTGGCTCGGCAGCGGCCAATTTCGCCAACATATCCGTTGCATTGTTATTATCAGGATTTAGTTCCAGTGATTTTTTGTAGTTGGCTATTGCTGCTTCCTTTTGCCCGTCTTTCATCAGTGCCTCGGCATAGCTGTCATAAGCGTTGAAAGACTTTGGATACTCCTCCACATTTATTTTCAAAATAGCAATTGCTTCGGCCATTTTACCACCGCCCATGTAAGAGTATCCAACTGCATTGATGACGTCCTCATCAAAATCATAAGTTGCTTTATCTTTTCTCAATTCATCATAGGTTTTTAATGCGGCAGGTAAACCTTTTGATTCAAGGGTTTCTTTAATAACCACAATTCCCGACTTTTTGACTTCCATCAATTTAGCCGTTGAGTTGAGCAAGTGCATGCCTATATCGTCAGCTCCCTTATCAGAGTTTGTCAGTACGACAACCCCTTTGCCCGTTTCTTTTACAAATCCGGCGAATGTTCGGTATCCGCCTGTGCCGCCATTGTGCCAATAGATGTCACCTTCTTCACCTTTTGAAATAATCCAGCCCAACCCGACCCGGGTGCTGCCGCCCGCTATATCATGGCGAACCTGATGGGTCAATTGCATGGCAGCCTGCAATTCACTTTTTTGAAGTCCCATATTGGCAGCAACATAACGCAACATATCATACAATGAGCTTCGTATAGCCCCAGCGCCTGCCAAAGTGGGAATATCCCAATTGGGCACCTGAACGCCATTGCTGTGGCCCATTGCTAGGTTTCGCATCATTTGTTCGTCGAAGGTAATTCTGGTTTCATTCAAGTCAAGCGGTATGGCTATCTTGTTGACCATCAAAATTTCATAAGACGTGCCTGCTTTGAGGGAAAGGATATGCCCCAGCAACCCTACAGCCAAATTGGAATATTCCATCGCTGAACCAATGTCACGGGACAAATTACAGGTGTTTAGAAAATCATACAGTTGCTCCACGGTATAATCGGAGTATGGGTTTGTGGGGTCCTTCGGCGCAAAATTAGTCGGCATGCGTGGCAAGCCGGAAGTATGGTCGGATAGATGACCCAGCGTGATTTGTTTATCGGCACGCATTGGCAACTTTACTGAGGCAGGCAGGTAGTTTTGGGCCACATCATCGGTTTTCAATTTACCTTCCTGCACCATTTGAGCCAGTAAAATGGCCGTAAAGGTTTTGGAAATGGAGCCGATTTCATAAATGGTATGCTCATTTACGGGCTGCCCGCCAATGATTTTGGTACCGAAGGCGTAGAATTGAGGGCCGTTTTTATCAATGATGCCCACTACATAACTCGGCGAATGGCCATACTCGATGCGTTTTTGAATGCTTTGAACGATGTCTTCTGGCAGTTTTTTTTGCGAAAATGCGAGGTTGGACAAAAGGCAAAAAAGGAGGAATAAGGTTGTTTTTTTCATTTTTAAAGTTGATTTATTTGCTCAAAAGTAAGGCAAATACCGAAATGGGCTATCAATAAAACGCATTCGCCACAAACCGCCCAATCGCTGCCCATGCTTCGGTTTGCCGGGAAAGGTACACCCATAGTATTGACAATAGATTCGCCAAAACAATGGCATAGGGTTTCCAATCTTTGTTTTCGGCTCATGTCGTCTTACAGTTAAACAGGGGTTTGGGGCGGAACGCCCCAAGAGCGCACTCCCCCCAGCGGAGCCGCCTCTGGCGGCTCCGCTGGGGGTGAGAGAGAATTTGGGGGCGGCTGCGCTCGCCCCCAATCCCCCTTTGCTTTCACGCTAACACTTCATGAGCCATTTTTTCCTTGTCAAATTAGCATCACAGCAACAAAAAGTAAAAAAACAATGATATCAAACAAAATGACCCTTTTGTAAATACATGCATCATAAATCAGCAACAAAACGGTTGGCATGAAGGCGAATCCGTAGTACATTTCATTGAAAAAACTTTTTTCAATTCCAAAACCTCCTATGATTAAATTGACCGTTCGAGATATCCCTGCCGTAGAAAGCAACAAGGTAGCGTAAAACATGTATCGTTTGTGTTTGAACAAATCTCCTTTCTTTGTCAACCCCAAGATAGCAAATGTAATAGACATGGAAATAAGTAGGATATCACTGTAACCTTCAATTAGGGTGATACCCAATACAAGAGAAAGTTTATATAATGTATAAATGCCTGTCAAGAACACCATAACCAAAACAAGCCCACTAAAAAGCCCTATTTTCCTATGTAAATGCTGTTGTTTGGCACTTATTAACATGGCCTGAACACCGTACATTAATATCCAGAGCGCAAAAGAAACGCCATGTACGATGACGTGGACGGGAATAGGCCCAGTTTCGAGCCTTTGAGTAGTCGAGCTGTAAAACCCGATATAATTGCAAAGGATAAAAAAAATGGCACTTCCTGTAAAGAAGTAGCGGTCAGAGGCTTGGGTTTTTAACATCATGAGTTTACGTATTCTAATGATTTAAGATGAATAATTGGTTTTCGGTTGGGGTGTTTTAGTGCCGTCAGGTGTTTCCACCTGACGGCACTAAAAAGGATGTTTGAATTAAAAAATAGGTCTTGTCATCTCAAATCCCACTTGACTCAACATAAGCAAGTCCCGCCCAATACTCGCCTTGTCGTTTTTACAGACAAAATACACGTCTTGTTTACCCGTCTGCGGCTTTATCGGAGTGGTAAATTTTACTGGTAATCCCATCGGCTTAGGTACAATGGGCAAAGTGCCAATCAATGCACCCGTAGGCGAACCCAACCGCACCTCTACAACTCCACCGACTTCATACCAATCGGAGGCGGCAATCCCCATGACCGTCACTGCTCCGATGCCGCTTAGGTCAATGCCTTTGTAGGCAATGTACGCCCCAGTTTTCTGGGCAACCCGCCATTTGATTCCTGAGCTGAGTGCATCGTATAGTTGGATGTCTTGCATCTCGTCGCAGGCGGCGACAGGGATATTAGCGGCATTGCGCAGCACGATGACCTGCTCGGAACGGATGCCGGGTATTCCATTTCCGCCCTTGTCAGTGTAAGTTGCCCGGAGGAGGAACACGCCCTCATCGCTTTCGCCCTTTGGAATGGTAGTAGTGTAACTGCCTTTTAGCGGCAAGGAGTTTGCAGGTTTTTGCGCCAAACCGAGGATGTAACGCACCATCTCTGCCGCTTCTTTTTCAGGCATTGGGTGCGCCACCATCGCTGTTTCGCCCCATACGCCGCTGCCACCTTCCACGATTTTTTTGGCTAAATACTTCGGGGCTTTCGGGTCGCTTTTATACTTGTTTGAAACATCTTGAAATGCTGGCCCAATTGATTTTTTATCGAGGGCATGACAGGATTTGCAGTCGCTTTTTTCTATCAAATTTTTGCCAACGGCGAAAGCCGAAAAACCGTCGCCAGACCCTTTTGCCGCTGCCATCAACTGCTTGTCGTAGCCGCCCGGCAGGTACTCCACCGTGACCCGCACAGCGTCCGGCGGAATGATGCCCGATTCGGTCGAGCCGTCCTCTTTGTCGCTCACATCGACCTGATAATCAAAGGGTTGCCCAGGGAAAAACAGGCTCGTATTGCCACGGGTGATGGCTAATTCAACCACTGGCGGCTCGTTGCCTGCCTGTACCTCGGTGGTCGTGATGGACTCGCCCCCATTACCGTCAATCACGGTCAGTTCGACCTTGTAAATGCCTGGTTGTGTAAACGAAAAATCCAAGTCAGTCGTTGTGGAAGTCAGGAGCGATTTACCCTCCGGAGACAGCACGTTCCACTGGTATTTCAGCTTGTCGCCATCGTAGTCCACTGTGCTTTTGGAACTAAAACGGGCGGCAAACGGCACAGCGCCCAGCGTTTTTTCAGCGTCAATTTTTGCCTGCGGCTTGCGGTTGCCAGCCGTGTACTCGATGCGCACGAGGCTGGCTTCGGGTTCGCCCCGGCCATATCGCAGGAGGTACAAATCACCTTCCACGCCGAAGGCCATGTCTATCGCCTCTTCGAACTTTTGGCTACCCATAAACGGCTCCATGCCGGCATAATCGCCATTCTCGTCCATCGTCACCGCCATAATCCAGCCCCGCACATAATCGAAAAAGAAGAGTTTCCCGTCGTAATAATCTGGGAAAGCCCGCTCTGCATTCTTAAAATCTTCTTTGTAAAAAACGGGGCCAGGCATGGCGATTTGACCGCCGCTGCCGAGCAACGGAAACTCCTTTGACTCGGCATGGGGATACCAAATGAACGGCGGACTGACCGGGGGCAGTTCTATTAATCCGGTGTTGTTCGGCGAGGGGTTGACAGGCTTCAGGGGGTCGTATTTTGCACCGCTTTTTTTGGTCGCAAAATCATAATCCACATAAGGCTGATTGCCGCCCGTGAAAAAGGGCCACCCAAAATTGCCCGCTTTTTTCGCCTGGTTCAATTCATCATACCCCATTGGCCCGAGGGTAATGGAATCTTTTCCGGCATCCGGCCCGACATTGCCCCAGTAGAGGTAGCCTGTCTTTTTGTCCACCGAAATGCGGAACGGATTGCGGTTGCCCATCGCATAGATTTCAGGGCGGGTTTTCGCCATGCCTTTTGGAAAAAGATTGCCTTCCGGAATGGTGTAGGAGCCGTCCGGTTCGGGATGGATGCGCAGGATATGGCCCCGCAGGTCGTTGGTGTTTCCGGCAGTGCGCTGAGAATCGTAGCGGGTGCGACCCGGGCGCTCATCGGCGGGGCTGTATTCGCCTTCTTCGCCGTAGTCGGTGTCGTCGCCGATGCTCAGGAACAGGTTGCCCTGTCCGTCAAAATCAATGCTGCCACCCGGACGCCAGCCCAACTTGGGCTCTACCGGGATTTCGAGCACAACTTTTTTTGATTCCCGCACTAATTTTTCATCCCGAAGTTCGTAGCGCAGCAGCGCACAAACAGAGGCGGCCCCAGTCGGCGAGCAAAAGAAATAGACGAAATTGTTTTTTTCAAAATCAGGGTCAATCTGCATGCCGAACATGCCTTCCTCCGTTTCCACAAATTGCCCCTTTTCATCCGTGTACCCGTGCCTGACGGGGATGGTATCCACCACCATCACCGCCTTTTCCTGTTGGTTGTAAATCTTCAATGCACCATACCGCTCGATGAAGAGCACGTTGCCGTTCGGCAATATGGCGAGTTCGAGCGGCTCGTTCAGCCCCTCTGCCAACACGACTCTGGTGAAGCGGTTTTCTACTGGCGCACGGGATGCCTCTTTTTTGCAGGAAGCAAAAAGGAAAAGCAGGGCCAAGGAGGAGAAAAACAGGAAATTGGATTTCATGAAAAGACTTGAAGTTGGTGATATGCTGGTTTTTTTAAGAAACTTCCATCGTGGCAGCCAGCTTGAATTCGGCAAATCTTCCAGAAATTTTTTTGAAAACTAACATCCTAATACATAATTTTACGCTAAATTTTATGTACTAAGAAATGAAAATTCAACGAATTATCCGGTCTCAAGTTGAAAACAGAATGGTTCCCGGAAAGGTAGTGGTGCTGCTGGGGCCTCGGCAGGTCGGTAAAACAACCTTGCTGCGTGACATTCTTACAAATGAGCTTACACCCTTCCTTTTCGTTTCCGGCGAAGACCGTGCAACGCAGGCTTGGCTGGGCAGCCAAAGCATCGAAACGCTCCGGCAGAACATCGGCAAGCACCAACTGCTCGTAGTGGACGAAGCCCAGCATGTGCCCAATATCGGGTTGAACCTCAAACTGATAGTTGACCACCTGCCGCAGCTCCGGGTTTTGGCAACCGGGTCATCTTCCTTCGACCTCTCCAACCAGACCGGCGAACCGTTGGTCGGAAGAAAATGGGAGTTTGAACTGTACCCAATTTCCCAACTTGAACTCGCAGCCAGCGAAGCGCCCTTCCAGACGGAGGAACTGTTGCCGCAGCGCTTGATTTATGGCAGCTACCCGGAGATTGTCACAACGGTTGGGCTGTCGGACAAGCGGGAACTGCTCAATAACATCGTCAACGGCTACCTTTACAAAGACCTGCTGATGTTCGAAGACATCAGGAAATCCAAAAAAATCGTCGAAATCCTGAGCTTGTTGGCATTTCAAATCGGCAGCCTGGTTTCGGTGCATGAAATCAGCCAATCCATTGGCATGAACACCCGCACGGTTGAAAAATACCTCGACCTGCTGGAAAAAGTCTTTGTCATCAAGCGCCTCGGCGGCTATTCGAGGAACCTGCGAAAGGAAATCTCCAAAGGCTCGAAATACTATTTTTGGGACAATGGCATCCGCAATGCCATCATCAACAATTTCAATGAGCTGCCCCTGCGAAATGATGTTGGGGCTTTGTGGGAAAATTACCTGATTGCGGAACGACTCAAAAAACAAGGCTACATGAAAATCTTTTCCAACAATTATTTTTGGCGCACTTATGACCAAAAGGAGGTGGATTTTGTGGAGGAGCGGGACGGCCGGCTCTACGGGTTTGAGTTCAAGTGGTCGAAAGCCAACCCCAAACCGCCTTCTCTCTGGCTCGAAACTTACCCGGAGGCCAGTTTTGAAGCCATTCATCCCGGCAGTTACCTTCCGTTTATTGCTGCGCCGTAAGCCATGTTTTTTACATCTCCCGCACATAAATCGTCACCACCTTTTCCCCTTTATCATCGGTATAAGTCTCCACCAATTTCACCACGCCATAAGGCAATAGTTGAAAATTAAAGGATAAGGTCTCCAACGGCATACCGGGGAGTTGAAAGGTATTTTCGCCCACAAATTCGAGGTTCACCCCATAAGGCATCTCATTCGTTTTATCACCTTTTATCCACAATTGACTGTCCTGCCTGAAAAGCTCCATTTTTTTGTTCGGGTCTTTTTCGCTGGTATAGTTGCCGACCAACAGGCCCATCGAAGCTGGCTCGACGGCCAGTTTTTTGGCCATACTGACGTTGTACGCCACTTTTTTGCTGCCGTCCTTCAGGTTTTGCACCTCCAATATCCGCCTTTTGGCGGTAGGGGAAGATGCGCTGCCGTCCTTTTCAATCCACGGGTCGCCCGTGAAATAAAGCTGCGTCACCAATGGCTGATAACCCGCTGCCGTAATCATCATGTGAAAATGCGCCGGACGGTAATTGTCGCCGCTGCCATAAGGGACGGGCAGGATGGATTTAAAACAATAATTGCCTTTATTATCGGAATAGGCAGTGCCACGGTATTTAAAATCGTTGGATTCATTGTCATAAACGCCATCGCCGTTGCAATGCCAGAGTTCTATTTTGGCATTTTTATAAGGCGTCATGCAGTCGTCGTGCAGTATTTTCCCAAATAATTCAATCGGGTCGCCTTTTTCGCCTTTAATACGGAGGCTTTCCCGCACTGGGCTATTGGGGCGGTAAAAAGGACCGAGCACATCTGAGGTGGTTTCACATTCGCCGACATAGCGTTGGCCGTCGAAACGGATAAAACCCGTGGTGCTGACGGCGACAGCGGACAGGATAGTTTGGCTTAAAAATGTTCTTCTTTTCATTGTTTAAAAATTGTTCTTTAGTGAAGGATTGGAAAGCCCGATAGGGATTTCTAAGCCTGAGCGGGCAAGCACATCTTACGGGCTTAGAAATCCCTATCGGGCTTTCCAATCCCTACGTTTAGTCCTTCCACAGTGCTTAAAACCTCGACGACCTCAACTCCACATCCGCCTCATTCCAAGCATCCTTGAATTTGGCCAATGTGGTCTTGGCCTCGGCCTCCCGCCCCTGCGCTTTTAGGCTTTGGTAAAGGCCAAAGAGCGACCAGCCATTGTTTCGGTTCAAAGCGAGGTCTTCCCGGTAGGCTTGCTCGGCTTTTTGGGCTTGCCCAGCTTCCAAAAGCACAGCACCCAATACCTGCCGCACGGGTTGGTGCCAGTTGGCGGGTTCGCTGTAAGGCAAGTTGTCCTCCGCCACCACGGCCCGTTCGAGTGCCTCGATGGCGGCTGGGTAATTGCGCTGGGCAGCCAACAACTCGCCCTTGACGACGGAACTGGTGATGATGGTCAAATCCCGTAATAGGGCGAGCTGGATGCTGTCCACCTTTCCCAAAGGTTTGCCCTTGCTTTGCTCCTCCATTTTCCCATGCACCGTTTTCAAAAACGAAATGGATAGCGTATCCATGGCCGCCAGTTCCCCTGCCACCCTGTCCAGCATCCCCCTGCGGGTATAGGCGATGCCACGGGCATAGTGCCAAATCAGTTTCAATTGCTGTAGCTCGTCCGCAGGGGCGGGGGTGGTGAGGATTTCGTTCCATTTCCCAAACCGCACATAAGCCTGCAAGGGTACTGCTTCGAATGTTTGCAGGTATTCCATTTTGCTGGCCATGCCCTCTGGCGCTCGCCGGGCCAGTTTTTCAGCGGCATCAATGGCCATTTCACTCTTGCCCTGAAACGTCGCCGCCGACCATAGGAAATGGATATTGTGTGGGTAATAGCCCAGCGGATATTCGCCCTGCGCCAGGCAATTGGTGATGTATTCCTCATCCCGCTCAATGGCCAGTCGGTTGCAATCCTCGGCATCGGAATAGCGCCCGACCCGGATGTAGATATGCGACGGCATGTGTATCAAATGCCCCGAAGCGGGAATCAACGAACCCAGCACATCAGCGCTGGCCACGCCCCGGTCCGGCGTCTTGGAAGCTTCCACGATATGGATGTACAAGTGATGCGCTCCTGGATGGTTCCAATCGTTGGCAATTACCTGCTCCAGCGCCCGCACGGCCTCCGGGATGCCGGGCCGGGGCGTACCCTGTTTGTCGTAATAATCCCAGGGCGTGGTGTTCATCACCGCATCGGCGTAGAGCGTCAATACCTCATTATCGGTGGGGTAACGCTGCGCAAGAGCGGTCATGGCAGCGGCATAGACTATATTCAGCGAATCCCGGTTCACGGCGGTGGAATCGGCAAAGCGGGTGGCCATTGCCTCCACCAAATCCTGCTCCTTCCTGTTGGTGGAATGGCGGAGTTTCATCGCTTTTTGAATCGCCTCGTAGGCCGATTGTTCCCGTATTTTATCAGGCTTTGGGTCGTTGATGTTTGGCCCAATGGCCAGGGCTTTCCCCCAATAGGCCATCACGAAATTGGTGTCCAAATGGGCGGCTTCCGAAAACGCCCGATGCGCCTCGCCCATGTTGAAGCCATAGACCATTTTTATGCCTTGGTCAAAATAGCGGGCTGCGGTTTCGGAACCCGTTTTCACGGCGAAATGGTATTTGCCCATGTTCCCGAACAAGGGAGCAGCTTCCCTTGTGGAATCGTACTCGCTCAAATCGAAGAGGATAGCACCCCCACAGAGGGCCAAGCCCGAAAACGAAGGGACGCTGTTTTGGATGGGCTTCGCCATTTTTCGGGAATAAAAACCGGCGCTCAATAGGCCTGCGGAAAGCAGCAGGATGGGTAACAGGAATCGGAAGGGACGGAGCATCGTGGATTGTTTTTTCATTAGGTGAATGTTGATGTGGTTGTAAGTTGAACCACCAATGGGCATACCCTGCTATTTCAAATAATTGAACCTTGCAGAATATGCCCATTGAACCTTAAATAATTATGGCTTTTGCTTTAAAGCATCCTTTTTCTCCTGAAAATCCGGATGCCGGCATTGCCACATCACAAAGGCATACTGGTCGGCGAAATTGGCAAAAGTGACTTCCCTGTCTTCGGTAAAATGCCCGTTGTCGTAGTTTACCTTCATCAATACGGGTTTGCCGGAGGTGGAGGCGTTTTGTGCAGCAGCGACAAATTTGCCCGGCTGCCAAACCACCACCCGTGGGTCAGTCCAGCCGCCCACGCCCATGACCGCTGGGTATTTCACGCCTTTCTTGACATGCTGCATACCGTCCATTTCGTACAGGGCTTTGCACTCTACGCTGTCGGTGACCGTACCAAATTCAGGGATATTGACGGGACCATTAGACGAAAACTCCAAACGCATGGCATTGGCGCAACCCACGTTGCAGATGGCCGCCGCAAACAAATCGGGACGCTCCGTAATGGCTCTTGTGATTAAAATGCCGCCTGCGCTGGTGCCGGTGCCACCCAATTTTGAAGCTTTGGTGTAGCCATTTGCAATGAGGTATTCCGCACAACTAATGAAGTCCTTCCAGGTATTGGGTTTGGTGGTTTTATAGCCTGCCTTGTACCAATCTTCGCCTTTTTCGCCGCCGCCCCGCACGTGTGGTATGGCAATGACTGCGCCTTTTATCGCCAATGAATTTAATTCCGCACTAAAATAGGGCGACATACCGTAGCCATAAGCGCCATAACTTTCCATCAAACAGACATTGGAACCGTCTTTTTTAGTGCCTTTTTTATAGATAATCGAAAGCGGCACCATCACGCCGTCATGCCCTTTTACTTCCAATTCCTCCACCACGAGGTCTTTGTATTCATCTGGGTAAACAGGGGCTTGGTTGAATGGGCTGGCCGAAAATTTGTCCGTTTCAGCATTGTATATAAACTCGGTGAAAGGCTTGTTCCAGGAAGTAATGGCCACGGCAATCTCATTGGTTTTGGTGTCCATGCAAAAAGAATACGCTGAACCCGTAAAGGGCAATTTGACTTCCGTCATGGCTTCCGTCATCAAATTGTATTTGAAAAAATGAGTGTTGATGCCATCGCTGTAACTGATAAGCAGGTAATCCTTACAACGGGTGAAGCTCTCAAGCACCATCGTTTTTTCGGGTGCAATTATTTTTGCGTTTGCCCAATCGGGGTTTTTCAAATTGGTGGAGATGAGTTTGCGTTTTGTTGCGCCGTTATGGGTAATGGCATATACTTTATCGCCAACTATGTCAAAACTGCGCACCAATTTATCGTCGGGGATAGACAGCGTTTTCCAAGCTATTTTGCCAGAATTAAATGGAGCAATAGGTGCGTAAAATGCTTTTAATTCTTGCTGCACCGTACCTTCTATTGCGAAAACATAATCCTTTGCATCTTTAGAAATAAAGGAATATGGATAAGATTTTTCTTCGATGCCCAGCCCCGGATACGCTTCGTTGCTGAAAAAGTCAATGTCCATTTTTGGGTCGGTGCCCAAAGTATGCAACTTGGTTTTGGGGTTTAATCGGGCAGTCGGGTCGGTATTGTCCGCCGATTTAATCCACATGTACATGAACGCTTTATTGTCGAATGTCCAACCAGATATACCTGCCGTGGCATGAATGACATCTGGCAGGAACTGTTTGGTATCCACGTTCATCACCTGTATGGTCTCCACCTCTGCGCCATTTTCAGCATGGCTAATAAGCAGCTTTTTGCCGTCATAACTCGGCACAATTCGCTGAACGGATAGGGTTTTGTTTTCCAGGTAATTCAGGGGGTCAAAAAGCAATTGCTCGGGTGCGTCCATATTTTCCCTGAAATAAACCTTGCTCACCTTTTCGCCGGGCATTCTTTTTTGGTAAAATATCCTGCCCCCTTCTTTTATCGGGTAATAAATTTGAGGAGGTTGCAGCTTATCCAACTTGCGCCATTCGGCAATCAATTCGTCCCTGCCGGCGATGTTGTTCATGGTGGCATTGGTCAGGTCTGCCTGGGCTTTGAACCAAGCGTTGACCGCCGGGTCTTTCATGTCTTCGAGCCAGCGGTAGGGGTCGGTGTAGGTGACGCCCCAGTAGGTGTCTTTTGCGTCAACTGTTTTTGTAGCAGGGTATTGCCATTGTGCAAACAGGCTTAAATTGCCTATGAAGAAAAGGAGGAGGAGGATTGATTTTTTCATTTTAAATGGTTGGTAATTGTTGAAGAATTAGGAATTGGAGGTTTGAGGTGTGTCCGCAATGGACAAACTTTGAAATAGCTTATTGCCTGCATTTATGGCAAAATGGATAGCTTTCCCCCCGCATGGAAAAAACACCTCCCCTTGCCATGCCACCCATATAATTTGGCGAATTGGGATAATGCGGGCAATTATAGGCCTGATGGTAGCCACCCGACCCCGATGGTATGGTACTGCTGCTGCCGCCGTGCGACCATTGCGCCAATTGATAGGCCGAGCAACTGCTCAAGAAAAAAATGGCGAATACGAGCAGGAAAAATGGAAAAATGCTTGCTGTCTTCATTGTGATTGAATTTATTAGGTTAAAAAAAACTTCACTGCTCCTCCCGCCAGTTGGTCATTTTGTCCCAAATAGAAGACTGACCATCTTCATCCATTGCATTGAAATCAATGGACTGACCATTCGTGAAGGCAGTGACGAGGCTCAGGTAAACCGTGAACGGGATACTGGCCGGGGTGGCGATAGCCGGGGTTGAAAATGGAAGCCCCTGCAAAGTCGGCGCTTGGTTGGCAGTGGTTGCCGCCCCATTTCCGGTGGAGCTTGACAACATGACCCCAAACAAGGCGAGGCTCAGGGCTGCTGTAAACAGCTTTAATTTCATTTGTTTTTTCATAACAAGAGGATTTTTTTTTTTGACCTAATCAGCTCGTTGTTTTAGGTGCGGTGAAGTAACCTGATTGAAAGCTCCTGTTTCATCAACACTTCACCGCCAAGTCACCTAAAAAAATGGTAAATTAGGGTTGATTGTCTTTGGTGTTTGGAGGACTAAGGTGACACCTGTAACAGTCAGCGCCGCTTCGCCAGTGTGTCCATGCCAGTGGAAGGTCTTGCGACAATCCCGTTGCCCTGCACTTGCTTCAACAAGGCGATACCCACGTTCACGGCTTCACCGATTTCAAGCGTACCCTTGTTTTCGATATGGCCAAAAGCGGTGACGCCCCCGAAAATCCCGGTCTCGCCGAGGATGGCGAGCCTTGCACCATCTTGTATGGTGAGCTTTGTGCCAGCTTCCATCAGCAGGGCGTCAATGGGCGTTGGGGCGTAACGGATGACGGGGTAATAGTTGGCACCTGTAGGGATGATTACCTGTGTGTACTCGTCGGGCACCCGGCCCTCGCTCCAGTTGGCTGGACAGTTCCAGTCGGTGGTGCGGCCTGGCTTGCCGCCCTGCCAAACAGCAGTGGTTTGAGCGGAGAGCGAAAAGCTGAAGCCAAGGAAAAGGATTAGGGCGATAGAAATGGTTGTTACTTTCATTTGACGCTTTTTTGATGTTAAGTTTTGAGTGGTTGATTGCATTTGAATTTTCATGACTAAAGGATTTTGTTGTTTGAGGGCTTCTCAAGTGAATGGCTATTTGTCCTGATTTGCAAGATTGGTTATCCTCCCACCGACATTTTTTTCTTTTAAATCAAGTGGCTGGAAACCTGCCTTTCAGGAATGATGCAAAGATGTGGGCAGGCAGGAGGAAAGGGCTTCCTCCCATCGGTCAAAGGCTACTTGGCAGGTTGCAGGGCCGGAATTTTCTTTACTTGCTATGTTGCAAATGGAAATGCGACAGTTTGGTAAGTCACTGATAATGAGCTGGTAAGGTGTTGCATCAGTATTGATAGGAGACTGGATGTATGAAAATTTTGCGGGTAGGGATTGGAAAGCCCGATAGGGATTTCTAAGCCCGGTAGCAGGCCTCGCTCAGGCTTAGAAATCCCTCTCGGGCTTTCCAATCCTTCGCTTTCAACCCCGCACCGCCGTCGGCCTTTCCCCAAATTCTTCCATAAACGCATCAGAGAAATTATTCAGGGCAGAATAGCCCACTTGGTAAGCAATTTCAGAAACGGAAAGTGTGGTCGTCTGGAGCAAATGCCGCCCGTGGTGAAGCCGGATGGAACGGATGAGCAAGCTCGGTGACTTGCCCGTGAGCGCCTTCACCTTGCGGAAAATCTGGCTCCGGCTCATCGCCAGCGCCCGCTCTAACTGCGGCATCTCGAAATCGGTATCGGACAGGTTCGCCTCCACGATGGAGCGGAATTTCTGGAGGAAAACGTCTTCGATTCCGGATTGCGGATTTTCGATTGCGGATTGGGGAGGTGCTGAATCTGAAATCCGAAATCCAAAATCCGAAATCACACTGTATTTGGCTTGCAATTTCTTCCGCTGTTCCAGCAAGTTCCCCACCGTCACCAGCAGCTCCTCTTGGTGGAAAGGCTTGGACAAATAAGCGTCTGCGCCTCGTCGCAGGCCCTTGATGCGGCTCTCCACGTCGGCTTTTGCGGTCAATAAAATGATGGGGATATGGCTGGTGCGCTCGTCGTTCTTCAGCGCTTCCACCACCTCGAAGCCGTCCTTTTCGGGCATCATCACGTCACTAACGATAAGGTCGGGGATGGCTTCCAGTGCCTTTTCAATGCCAGCCCGGCCGTTGTAGGCGAAATCCAACTGGTAATTTTCACCGAGGCAGGCGGCGAGGTATTCGATCACGTCGGGGTTGTCTTCGATGAGGAGGATGTGAGGATTTGAGGATTCGAGGATTAGAGGAAGGCCCTCCTGGCTTAAACCCGTGGCTCCGCCCCTGACCCCTAAAGGGGAACCTAATTTGGGAAGAACGATGGTAGAAATGCCCTTTGAAAATTCAGCAGAATTGAATGTGCTTGGTTCCCCTTTAGGGGTCAGGGGCGAAAGTACCACGGGCAGTTTCACCAAAAACGTGCTGCCCTTGCCGACGGTGCTTTCCACCGATATTTCACCGCCGAGTGCCTTTACCAATTCATGGGTCAAGGAAAGCCCGATGCCTGTGCCACCCGCCTTGGAATGCTCCTGGTTCTTGGCCTGAAAGAACCGTTCGAACAAGTGTGGCAATTCATCCGCCGGGATACCTGCCCCGGTGTCCGACACCTCGATATTAAGACTTGGCAGGTTTTTGAAACCTGCCAAGTCTGTGGAAACCCGCAGCACCACCCGCCCGCCCGATGGCGTAAACTTGATGGCGTTCGACAGCAGGTTGTGGACGATTTGCAGAAGCCGCTCCGGGTCGTAGTCCATCACGATGGCGGTTTGGTCGCTTTCCACCCGCAGCATCAGGTTCTGGGAATTGGCGAGCGAGTGGAGGCTCTCGCTGATGTATTTCAAAAAGGTCAGCACATCGCCTTGTATATAGTTGATTTTCAGGGTCTTGGACTCCAGCTTCGCCAAGTCGAGTATTTGGTTGATGAGCCTCAGCAGGTTCTCCCCGCTGCGTTTTACCAAGCCCAATTTGTGCTGTTTTGGTGCGTCTGTTTCTGCTTGCACCAACTGTTCCGTCATGCCCAAAATCACCGTCAATGGCGTTCGGAACTCGTGCGTGATATTGGTAAAGAAGCGCCCCTTGAACTCGTCCATTTCCCGAAGGCGCAAGGCTTCCTGGTGTTCGATTTTTTGGCGAAGCCGATTGCGATTAAACAGCCAAACTGCCGCCGTCGCCAACGCCAGATAAATCAAATACGCCCACCACGAAGCCCACCACGGAGGACGGATGGTGAAACGGAGTTCGACGGGCTGCCCGCTCCAGACGCCGTCATTGTTGCTGCCGTCCACCCTGAAGGTGTAAGTGCCTGGGGAGAGGTTGGCGAACTGGATGCTGTTTTTGTTGCCCAATTCGACCCAATCCTTGTCCACGCTCAAGAGCTGATATCGGTACTGGTTTTGGGCAGGGTTGGTGAATTCGAGGGCGGCGAAGTCGAAGGTGAGGAGGTTCTGTTCGTGGGAGAGGGTGATTGGTGATTGGTGATTGGTGACTGGCAATTGGTTGGGCAACTCGAATTTCTGGTTGTTGACGGAAATCCCTACGATGCGGATTTGGGGAACATTTTTATTGAAACGCAGACTGTCTGGGTGAAAGACCGTCACACCTTTTACGCCGCCAAACATCATGGTGCCGTCTTTCAGTTTCAGGTAACTGGAACTGTTGAATTCGTTGTCCTGCAAGCCATCGGCAGCCGTGAAATTTTTGGTCGTTTCTTCCCGAACATGGAAACGGCATAGCCCCTTGTTGGTGCTCAGCCAGATGTAGGGGGCTTTGTTTTCTGCCAAAATGCCGTACACCACATTGTCAGGGAGGCCGTCAGTCGTTTTAAACTGTTTGAACTGCCCCGTTTTTTTGTCCAGACGGTTCAGGCCGCCACTTTTGGCGCCCACCCAAAGGTAGCGGGCGGGTTCGAGCGGGTCGTCGGCGACGCCCAAGACAAAATCGGAGGAAAGCGAAGCACGGTCTTTGGGGTTGTTTTTGAAATATTCGAAGCGGTATCCCCCGGCGTTTGGTAAGGCTTTGGTCAAACCCTCATACCCGAAAATCCAAATGGCTCCGTCTGCGTCCTCGAACAAAAAATGGGAAAAAGTGGCGGATATTTTCTGCGGCTTATCATATGGGAACGCCGTACTTGTTTCCGTTTTAGGGTCGAATTTCAATAAACCTTTTTCGCTGGCGCCAAACAATGCCCCAGAGCGGCTCACAATCAAGCCATGCCCATGCTGCCATGGAAACGATTTCACGGATTTTGTCCGTGCTTCAGTACGATAGAGTTTATCCAAATCATTGTCGCTCGACCAACCATTGCCTGCTGCATCGAAACAGGCATGGAAAGTCCCCCAATCATTGGTAGTGTAAGTTGGAAAGCGGTTGACGAAATCGTTGTGGGCTATTGTAGCCCGGAAGGATTTTGAAGGGTATTTTTCACCGAACCTGAACAAGCTATAAATTCCGCCATCTGGGGCTTCCAGGAGCTGACGTTGCGAAATTTTGGGCAAATAGCTTTTGAAATGCTTTGCCTTCTCATTGATTTTGAACAGGCCATACCCATCTGAGCCCACCCACATCACGCCACTTTTGTCGAACATGATTTTGGTGCAGCCTCCTACGTTCCCAAAAATTGAATCTGCTTTTACCTCAACTTCTGGCAAGCCTTGTTCAAAAAAGGCAGATAACTTCCATTTCTGGAGACGCCCCTTCCTGTAAGCCCACAAAAACCCATCCCGGCTAAATTTAAAATTGCTGGCCAAAACAGACCGCTGCTCTGTCAAGTTTTGAGTTCCATTGGCGTTGATTAATGTCCATTTTATTTGAAAAGAAGTGTCATAACCCAGCGCCAATATGTTGCCTTCGTTATCTGCTGAAAGCACTCCATAATTCCAGCCGCTTGTTGACGGCTCAGGTGAAATTTTCTCTGTCGCCAGGTCAAGCCAATACAACCCATCAGTTGTTGCTATCAGCAACCTGTTCTTTGCGTACAAAAGTTGGGATTCCCCCTTTGCCGCCCATTGCTTGACGGGCGGCTTGGGAATCATTTTGCAGGGCAGTTCAATCGCAGCATCCTCTTTTTTTCCTGCCTTTACCAACAAATCGTTTGGCACATTGATTTTCCAAATCCCGACATCGCCCCAGAGCCATACAGCCCCGTCTGGCGTCTGTTCCATGGATGGTATCCAGCTAGCCTGCCCGTTGCCAAAATTTTTGTTCCCCTCGTGTAAAACATGGTAAAAACGTCCGCTTGACGGGTCGAAAATGTCCAATTCCGCTTGAAACGCCACCCAAATCCAACCACGGCTGTCCTCGAAAATGGAGCGCACTTCGCTGTTTGCAATGGAAAATGGGTCGAACGGATCAGGCGAGAAGACCTCGAAGCGGGAGCCGTCGTAGCGGTTCAGCCCGTCCTTGGTGGCTATCCAGATGAAGCCGTCCCTGCTCTGCAAAAGGTCAAAGACCATGCCCTGCGAAAGGCCGTCGTTGACGGTGAGCATGGTAACGCTTGCCGCCGTTTGCGAAGCAAGGCGGCAGGCGGCAAGCAGGAAAATAAATGCGGCGAAGGTTTTCTTCATTCAAAAACACAGGTAACTCGGCGCAAGTTAGCTGTTTTGGGTGGGAGGGTATCGGAAAAATTTCCAATGAGCAGGGTAGCCACTCAGTACATCCGGCGGCAACTTTGTTCCGACATACTTATCATCGCCCTGACGGCCTCGGCCACGCCGGAAGAACTTGAGCGGGCGCTCGTTTCGGGCATGAACCGGCATTTGCAAAGCCCTTCAAGCCGCATGAACTGGCGCAGGCCATCGCCGACGTTTTGGGGCTGGCAGGTACTGAGAGAGACTTTCCAAGTTAAAACTTGGAAAGTCTGAGTCCAGCATCTGACCTCATCCCTCGACCCTCATCCCTAAATACGACCTTGCCTATTTGCGTGACTTCTGCGGCGGCCACGAGGTGCAGGTGCAGCATTTCATCAAAAAATTCGAGGTGCAATGCCCGCTGGAAATCGAGCGGCTGGAAGCGGCATTTCGAGAACCGGGAGGCCATTTTCCAAGCGGAGCATAATTTCAAGCCGCAGTTGGAGTTTGTTGGGTGGCGGGAGGCGGCACTGCTGGCGGCCGAACTTGACCAGGGCATCCGCAGCGGCTGGGCAATTGAGGAGCTTGCTTGCCGGTTTCAACAATTGAAAGGGTTACTTTAACCCTAATTTGCATAGTTTCTTACTTTATCTTCAACTGGTAAGCATGCCTATTCGGAACAACCAACTATTCAGACAGCGGAGCAACGAAATAGATGTTTTAACAGCATCAATTGCAAATTTAAAACTTCCCTTGTTTGTCCACATACTGCCAAGCGGCGCTCTCCCATACGCTATGCTCCCCATCTTTGACCGTTTGGCACTGGTTGCTGACTTTGGCTTTGCCGTTTTCAAAAGGAAAGGCACAGTCGAACTGCGGCTCGATGACGATGGCGTAGGTATTGGCATCGGCATAGCCGATTTTGCCGTTTTTCACCACCCTTATTAGTCCTTCTGCTGGGTAATCGGAGCCATTGTCGAAAATGAACACTTCATAAAGTGCCGTTTTCTGGCTGTCCATGATAACCCATTTGCCGTCGGCGGTTTGTTCCAAAGCCAGCGGAGTAGTGATCGTGGTGGCAGCGGAATTGTGCGCATTTTCATTGCCGCCTGCGGCTTGGTTACATGCGGTGCCGACAAGCAAAAAACCAAGAAGGAGCATTAGCAGGAGGTGGTGGTTCAATTCGTTTTTCATTTTTTGCCAATTTTTAAAATTAAGAAAATTCACCACAGGCACGAAAACCTGTCGGTGCGAAAATAGCACAACTTCCGTAATTTCAGCCGAAATTGCTGCAAAGCGGGAGTGTTTCTCCGACATTTTCCTACAGGTGAAAAAGAGCTTGTTTGGGTAGCAGCATTGCTAACATTATGTTGTTAGAATTGATGGGCGCTGACTGATTGATTCGAGTTTAAAAACAAGGCAAAATCACAGCCGATACTTTGAACAAATAGGCATCTAAACGTTATCTTCAATACAGGTTCGGCACTCGGCAAAAAACAATCCGGGAAACGAATGAAATAGCCCACTGATAAATTCTCAAAAAATGAGCAAAACTGACAACAACGAGCTTCCTATATTACTCCAATTCGCACTGGTAATCATCGGCGCAATTGGCCTGTTTTTCATTCTTTACATAGGGAAAGCCATCCTGATACCCCTTGTTTTCGCGCTGCTCTTGGCCATACTTGTCAATCCAGTGGTGAATTTTTTGACCAAGTATAAAATCAACCGAGTGGTCGCTATCTTATTGACGGTGGTGGCCACGTTGCTGCTATTCATTGGCTTTATGTATTTTATAACTTCCCAAATGGCGATGTTTAAAGAAAGCTTTCCAGAGATAAAGAAAAAATTTACGGAAATATATGGGGATGGAATCGCCTTGTTGTCGGATGAATTCAACGTCAGTGAAAAGCAGGTGGAAGGAAAGATTGAAAGCTCAAAGGATACAATGATGGAGGAAGGTGGTGGTGTCATAGGTCAAACATTCTTATCGCTTGGGAGCCTCCTTGCAGTATTTTTCCTGATTCCCGTCTATATATTTCTATTTCTTTTCTACAAAACCCTACTACTTGACTTTATCAGTCGAGTATTTGATAACGCCCGCCACAGCACCGTGGTAGAGGTTTTAAGTGAATCAAAAACACTCATACAAAGCTATCTGGTAGGCTTAATGGTCGAAACTGCCATCGTAGCAGCATTGGATATTTCTGCGCTTTTGATACTTGGGGTCCAATACGCCGTCTTGTTGGGAATTTTGGCAGCACTGCTCAACCTCATCCCGTATATCGGTGGCTTGATAGCCATTATGCTGCCCATAATGATAGTTTTGGTAACCAAGCCACCCATTTATATTCTTTACGTAATCATAGCCTATTCCATCGTCCAGTTTATTGACAACAACCTTATCATGCCAAAAATCGTGGGTTCCCGTATAAAAGTCAATGCACTGGTTTCCATCATAGCCGTAATCGTAGGCGGGGCCTTGTGGGGCGTACCGGGCATGTTCCTTTCCCTCCCTATTGTCGCTATTATCAAAGTCATTTTCGACCGTATTGAGCCATTGAAGGCTTGGGGCTTCCTGATTGGTGACAATATGCCGCCTATCGGGGAGCAGTTTTTCAAGCTGAGAAAATCCACGAAGAAATCCACGAAATGACCCCACTGGCTCCCGCCTCATGATGCCTGTTAGGCTGGCCTGTTGGAATGAAGCTGGCGAACTTATTGGCGTCCCGTATTTAACTTGTGAGGAACCACAGCAGTTTCAAAGGGTGCGGTGGTGGGCCAACGGAATAATGTTGTCAACTTATGGTAAGTTAATTGTTGATGGAAGATGGATAGGAAATGGAAGATGGCGGCCAATAGTCCGTAAAATATCTGCCATCACAAAAATTACCAATCCTGTAATTACAAACGTAATCAAAACAAGATACTGGCGCTAAATTGACTACATTAAGCCGACGGAAGGCTGGAATGCTAACTACTTGATTATCAATAGTTTTATTACACGTAAATTATGTGTTTTTGACAATTTTTAACCAAAAGGTGGCGGCTTTGTCAAAATCTGTTGAAATTAGTTGCTGATTATCAATCAGTTAGCTCCCAAAAGTCTAATTAATTCATCTAAAGGTGGGAATTATGTAAGTTATAAATGGAATTATGTAACACCTCCTTGATGATTAAATCAAAATATTGCACTGAAATACCAAGTATAAATACGGATAGCGGTCAAATGGGTTTAAAAACACCACCAAGTGACCGGATGACTCAGTCACCCGCTATTATGGCTTAATTTCTATCCTAAGAATTTTTAGAAACATAAAAACAAACACCTATGGATTGAAAATCCAAAGGTTTGAAAGCAAATGAAATCCGCTAAATTGGTGTTATTAAAAGAATCCCATTTAAACTTTCGTCTTCGAATCCGGCATTTGTTGCACGAGACCACAAAATTAAGTGCAAAATATTTAATAACATCAATTCAGCGGATTAAAGAACTGGATAGCCCGGCTTCATCTTCCCCTCTAAGACTAAAATGAGAAGCAAATAATTCCTTGGCCTAAAGGGCATAGCTTCTACTATCGTACTTTAAAAATGAATAGAATAATGACAAGTTCACTGATTTTGAGGATAGCATTGGGTTTCCTGCTTTTCCCTTCTTCCTTTTTGTTTGCCCAAAACGTCAGCATCAATGCCAATGGCGATTTGCCTGACCCGAATGCGATTTTGGATATTTCTTCCACCACCAGCGGTTTGCTCATCCCTCGGATGACTACTGTCCAGCGTGATGCAATTGATGCGCCGCCTATTGGCTTGCAGGTATTTAATCTAACGACCAATTCACTAGATATTTACAAAAGCACTGGATGGGGTTCGGCTACAATTGTCGCATCAACTACTAATTTGGTCTATGTTTCCTCGCTCGCAGACTTGCCTGCGCCCAGCGGGAATGCCATCTTGTTGGATGCTACCAAAATGTACATATTTTCTGGCTTTGTAAATATTTCGCCCAATTATTTAAACTTGAACGGAGCAGGCTTGCGGGGCAACGATCCGGGGAAGGATGGGGTAATGTCAACGGTTGCCGGGGGCGTTCTACGGAGCACGAATGTTAGCGTATTTATTGAAAACCTTGCGGTGATACCTGCCAGTGGCAGCACAAAAGCCTATGATTTTGCGGATGTAACGGGTGCCCAGTTCTGCAACCTATTTTCTGGATGTTCCGTGGTGGAAATCGGCATCCCCAGTCTCGGTGTGGGACAAATCAGCGGATTTAAAGCGATAACCGTTGAGAAAAATTACTGGAACTGTCAAGATGGAATCAAAGTAACCGGTAATGTTGGAAAATTTGTTGCGCTCTTAAATTATATTACCATCAGTGCAGGAATTGGCATAGAATTTCTTTCAGGGCTGACCATCAATGATATAGACCTCTCCAATAACTACTTCGTTTACCCGGGCCAAACCGGGGTTAAAGTAAATGCCGGCTCCAGCATCAGCAATGGTAGAATGACCACCAATATGTTTCGTGATGTAACAACGCTGCTAAGTGGTTTCGATTCCTATTCCTTCGGATGGCAAATGCAGCAAAATACAGGTATCCCCAATACCAGGTCATTTGCGTATGCCTACATGAATGGGAATGCTACGGCTACTACATTTCCCGCAACCGGAACATACAGGAAAATTTTGGGCACCACTACGCTGATTTCCGGCCAGAAGTTTTCCGCTTCCAACAACCGGTTTACTTATATCGGTAAAGAGAATATTACCGGCAGGGTATTCGCCACAATCGGTGCCAAGGCCCCAGGCAATAGCACGGATTACACAATTGCCATTGCCAAAAACGGCGTCGTCATTGCCTCGCCCTCCTCTTCATTGGGGCCTCTGAGCAATAATCAAGGGTTCCAGATTATACTTGAAATGGAAGTTGAACTATCCACCAATGATTATATAGAGGTTTTTATCAGGAGCAATGCCGGGACTTTGCCAATGACTATAACTGATCTACAATTCAGGGTAAGTGAATAAATAGTTCCCTGCCCCTTTTATGCTTCGATTGAATTAAGTATGGTGAATTCCATGCTTTGCTAAGAATTTGTTTCAAACTAACAATCATGCTTGTTTACCATTCCTTTCCATTAGCCTTATTACTCAGGCAAATACTCGTCGCAACATTGTTGTTGTTCTGCGCACCCGGCAGCCTGCTATCCCAAATCTATGTGGGGGACGCCATAATATATATCAGTGCCGGTGCAGTGGTCTATAGCGATGGCGATATCACCAACACGGGCAATGCTATCCTCACCAACGAAGGTGCATTGAGGACCACGGGCGATATCATCAACAGCGGCACGGCCACGCTGCAAGGTGACGGCCAGTACACCCTCGAAGGCGATTGGACGAACTCGGCCACCTTCATCGCTGGCAATTCCACCGTCACTTTCGAAGGGGCAACGAACAGCAACGTCACTTCGGGCGGCGATGCCTTTTATAACGTGGAACTGTTAAAAACCACCGCCGACCTGCTACTGGCGGATGGCATGGCCATCACCAACGACTTCAATTTCGTATCAGACGATAACAAGGTCTTCCTTGCGGGAAATGACCTTACGTTCGGTGCTTCTGCCACAGTCACCAGTTACGACGATAACGAATTCTTCGTCACTGGCGGCACGGGAAAGGTTAAAAAAACGGATTTGGGGACAACGCCGTTTGTTTTCCCCGTAGGCTTTGATGCCAGCACCTACAACCCCCTCACGCTCGTACAATCAGGCAATGGCACCGTTGATGAATTCGGTGTCCGTGTGCTGGAAAACGTATTGGCCGACGGCGGCACGGGAATCGTGCTCACAGCAGGAGTAGTTGATGTGAGTTGGGAAGTCACCGAGGCTGTTGCTGGCGGCTCCGACCTGACGCTCACCGGCCAATGGGCTGGCACCGACGATCTTACAGGCTTCGACCGCAATGATTCAGGTATCTCCCGCTACGACGGTGCCGGATGGGACTTGACCAATGCCGATGCCGGAACAGCCGCTGGCACCGACCCCTATACCCGCACCCGTAGCGGTTTTGCTGATGTTGGTTTTTTTGCCGTCGGCAGCGAGGCACTCATGAACTATGTGGCAGTTACGCCTGTGGCATTTTTGCAGGGTCCGTATAATTCGAGCACAGGACTAATGAACGACAACTTGCGCGCTGCTGCACCCGTGCTGATTCCAGAAGGTGAACCATACACTTCCTTGCCCAACTTTACCCATGTGGGTAGGGGCGGTGGTGAAACGGTAGTCCCAGCAGTGTTCGTACCAACGGCCAACGATGCAATCGTGGACTGGGTATTCCTCGAAATAAGGGATAAAAATGCACCAGCAACGGTGCTTCAAACAAAGTCTGCATTGATACAACGGGACGGGGATATTGTCGCTCTCGACGGGGTTTCTGAGGTTCGCTTCGTGGGAATGGCTGGGGATAATTATTATTTGGCGGTGCGGCATCGGAATCATCTGGGAATACGTACTGCCGCAGTGCTGGCCCTTTCGAGAGCAGCTACCGGCTATGATTTTACCACGGCACAGTCGCAAGCTTACGGTAGCAATCCAATGGTGGATATGTCAGGCGTGTTTGGGCTTTGGGGAGGAAATTCATCCGCAGACAACAACGTAAGGAATCAAGGTTCGAACAACGACAGGGATGTTGTAAAGAATGATATTTTAAACGCCCCTGGCAATATTTTCAAACTTCTTACATACTCCTATAGTGCATACAAACTGTCCGATAATAATCTCGATGGAATAGTTAAGTACCAAGGTGGCAACAACGACATTGATATTATAAAGAACAATG
Source organism: Saprospiraceae bacterium UBA6168 (assembly GCA_002435785.1). GTDB lineage: Bacteria > Bacteroidota > Bacteroidia > Chitinophagales > Saprospiraceae > UBA6168. The sequence continues at coordinate 24,989 of DIUC01000044.1, forward strand.
TACTAAATCATCCTGGCAACATATTCAGCACGACAACCTATACAATTTTGCAACAATTGCCTTAAAACACTTGCAAAATCTGTCATTCTTCAATTTTGCAAAATCGAAAAATAAACATGAAATTTCTAAAAACGCTTTTTTTGGTTTTAGTTGTTCACAGCCTCGTACATGGTCAGGCTATAACAAGCTATAAATTGACTGATATTGGTAACAACACCTTAAAGGTAGGCGCTGTTTTCGGTACTGATGGCCCTGGGCCATTGGTCATGGACAATTCAACCATATCACTTCTTATCCCGACGACCTTGACAACAAGCCCCTTCCCCACCATAACCAGCACGCAAGGAGGTAATTGGACAGCAACTGCAATAATTCCAAATTCCACTTTGGTGGGATATTGTGGTTCAGCAGCAACGGGTTATGACCTTGTGCAAGTTACATCACTGGGACAGGCAAACTTGGGCAGCATATTAGCTGGTATAGCCGAAGATATTTTTACAATCACTTTTACAGGTACGAGTACCCTGCCAATATATGCCTATGACCCTACAGGAGCTGACCCACTTTCAGCATGTATAGCTGGATTTGGTGTTGACAATACGGCATCTATTGACCCAGATGGGAACGCAGGACCTGCACAAACAGCAAATTACAGTGAGATACCAGGAAGTGCGGGAGTTGTTCTGCCAATTGAACTTTCCGCTTTCACGGCCCGAGCCCTCAACACTACGGATGCCCAGCTTAACTGGACCACGGCCAGCGAAATCAACTCCTCGCATTTTGATGTAGAGCGCAGCGTTCAAGGTTTTAACTGGAAAGTAATAGGTACAGTTGCAGCAGCAGGGAACAGCCACTCAATTCAAAATTACAGCCTGATAGATAAAAAAGTCTTTGACCCAAACGAACTCACAAATACCGACTTTTACTATCGCCTGAAAATGGTGGATATTGACGGTCATTTTGAATACTCCGATGTGCGGCAAGTCAAGTTTGAAAGTGAGGGCCTCATTGTCGGCGACCCATTTCCCAACCCCGCTCGGCTTGGAAATGCCTCCGTACAACTGTCTGTCTCAGTAAAGGATGAAACGACCCTCCGGATTGACATCTATGACAAACAAGGGAGAATCATCAGTACGAATACCAGCCCCCTCCATATAGGCAGTAACAAACTGACCATCGGAACAGGTACATTGTCCTCTGGCAAGTACACTATCAAACTGGCCATGAAAAATGGGGAGTCTTTTGTGCGGGAATTATTGGTGCAGTAAGGTTCCCGTTTGAGGTAAAAAACACCTTTTTAAGCTAATTGAGAAAAATATAACCAACTTTACAATTGATATTTCATGAAAAAAATTTACCAACACTTTTTTTTGCCTTTAATGCTATTGGTATCTGGCATGCTCAATGCCCAAGGGGTCGGAATAGGGACCCTAACCCCTGATTCTTCTGCTGCACTTCATGTTCATTCTACCGATAAAGGTTTCTTAATGCCTCGGATGACAAGTGCACAAAGAGATTTAATCAACCTCCCTGCTACTGGTCTGATGATTTACAACCTGACCATCAACGATGGTCAATTGAATTCCGGTACCCCGCTGGCACCAAATTGGACTGGCATAAAAGGTAGTGGTGACTCTACTACGGTAAGCACACTCGCCTCCTCTATTACTGCCACCGGAGATATCAATACGACCTCATTAATAGATGTTTTAATGCCAGGGATGTCATTGTCGCCTCCTGCTGGTACCTACCTACTATTTTTTAATGGCCAGTATGGTCTGACAGAGAGTGAGCCGGTCAGTACCGCACAAGGCGTTATTGCCCTCGCTGCTGCATACGATGCCATAATGGCCATCCCTGCGACCAATACCAATCACGGGCCAATTTTTGGAAATGATGAAGTATTGCCACCCGGTATATATGACCTTCCAGCAGCCGTTTCCCTCGCTGGCACACTTACGATGGATGGAGGTGGGGATACCAATTCAGTGTTTATCATCCGAATGGTCGGTGCGCTCACATCCGGCGCACTCACAACAGTCGTACTGACAAATGGCGCAAGAGCCAGGAATATATTTTGGGTCTGCGAAGCGGCAATTGCATTGGCTGCCTCAACCATCATGAAAGGTACGCTGATATCTCATGCAGGAGCTGTTTCTATGGCCGCAGGATCGAACCTGGAGGGAAGGATGTTTTCAATCATAGGTGCAATTACTATGGGCCCAGGCACGGCCACCGTTCCGTCCGGCACCTCGTTTATTGACTTGGGCGTGCTATCTACTTTTGTCATATTTACTTCATCCGGTGCAATTGGGAATACCAATCCCTCCGAAATTACTGGAGACGTGGGCACGAACTTAGGCGCCATTGCAGGTTTTGATGACATTGATGGCAACGTGTATGGCCCCGGCGCAGCACCCAATCCCGTCAATAATACCTTTGTCACTTTTAGCCTTTATCAAAATGGAATAAAGGTGGAAAACTCAAGCAGAACCGTTGACATTAATACATCTGTTATTTCGCTCCAAGCCATGGGGACGGTAACTGAAGGTCAGTCTTTTGATGTACGGTGGAGAGTTGATGAAGGAGGTGTTTTTATCGGCAATAGAATACTATCGTTGATTCGTGTTGCACCATAAGGTATGTGACAATCCACTTGCCCTTAGCGGCTGTTTTAGTGTTAAACGGCATGAAACGAACTACCACTCACATTAGGTGATGGCCTTGTTCAGCCGTTGCATGAACAAATCCATGAATCAATGGATTTAACTACATGGACTTCGATTACAATCTGGACTTCGATAAAACAAATTTCAGGGAAAACCCAGAGTTGTACCGCATTGGTCGTGGGGAACAGGGCGTCCTATTGGTGGAACCCTACAAGTCGGAGCTGTTGCCGTATTGGCGTTTCAAGACCCCGGACGTGGCGGAGGTTTCCGCCAACAAGATTTACGAAATGTTCTTGGAATACCTCCAGCGAGCGGATTTTGTTGGGGCCGACATGGCCCGGAAATTCCTCCAAATGGGCTATACCCGCTCACGGCGCTACGCCAACCATCCGACCGGCAGGAAGTACAAACTGCCGCCCGCTGCATCGGACAGGGCACTACAGTCGGGCACAAAACAGCTTCCTTATCCCTACTCTAATGGCAGCCCCAACAAGCCCAATGCCGTCGAACCCCAGGCCGCAGATGCCCTCACAAACGAGAAGGCCATGTCGGCGCAAGTCTTCAAGCAGTATTGGGACAAGGCACGGGCCAATGAAGATTACCTACAACAGAAAGCCCAACACAAAGCTGTCCATGAGGCACCCTAACACATGAACCCCCTTGCCTTGATGGTCGGATGTTACCCCGCCACTCAAGACCGCTCCGCTTTTCACACACCCATCAGCATCAGATATTTTCATTTTATTCAAAAAACCCTTTACAAGAATTTTGAAAAAAGATTCCCCTTGAAGAATTTTAAAAATATTATCACTATGTTTCGCCAAATTTCCATCCTTTGGAAAACATAAGTGCACTGGTCCGTGGCTTGTTAAGTTGGAAAAGGTTGGTAATTCAGTCAGCAGTCTAACAAGTCGGATGCTCCTACTGAGCACGGAAAATGATAAACTCACCATTAAAAGAATGCATGTATGAAGCGTTATTTTTTACCCACCATTTTTTTCTTCCTATTGATACTGCAAACCTCGCAAGCTCAAAGGAGCTGCTGTTTCAGTTTGGATTTTTATCCAGTTTCGCTTGGTCCTCTTACCATCAGCGTTATCGACAGCCCCCCTGAATTCATTATTGATGATGTAAGCTGCTCCTGCCTTACTAGCGAGGGGAATAGCACTTGGTTTTCATTTTCGGCAGAAACGGACGGACTCTTTGAAATATTGGTACAACCCAACGTCCCCGGGGATAATTTCGACTTCGCACTTTGGGAAGGAAATTGCCCTTGTACAGTCACCACTCCTACATCGCCCTCAGGCGCAATCTCTTGCAACAATGCAGTTGGGCCTGGCCCGACCGGTATTGCCTCTGACCCAATGTCAAGCTTTGGGGTACCGGCTTCCGCCGAATTCTCTGCATCAACTTGGTTGACAGCTGGAAAGAATTATTTTTTGATGGTGACCAATAGGACCTCTAACAAACAAGGCTTTACGATTACACACAGTGGCTCAGCAGTCATTGCTCCGCAAATATTGGCAACAAACCCAGGCGAGGTGACAGGGCCAGCCCAAGTTTGCAGAGGAGGCGATGCCGTTTTTACACTGGCCCCGCCCATACCAGCCGTTAATAACTACATCTGGACGATAGAGCAAGGAGGCAATCAAGTCAATGTCTCCTTAAATAGTCCATCAACTACCCAGTCCTTGAATTTTCCTTATCCTCCTGGCACCTACACCGTTTGTGCAAGTGGCTCAAACTTTTTCCTAAGCTGTTTTCCCTGGGCCAAAAAATGTACAACCGTAGAAGTGGTGGAATACCCAGTACCTGCCGGCTACGAGTCCGGCTATGTATGCACCAACGATGTGTATGTGGCAGGCAATGGCGAAGCGTTCTACTATGGCGGCGTTTTCAACTTGCTGTACCATACATGGCAGGGTTGTGATAGCATAGTAGTGTTGACGCTGACCCAAAAAATCTCCGATTTCAAAGTTACCGTCAAAGAGGTCTGTGCTGGTGAATGTGTGGAATGGGGGGGCGAAACCGTCTGCGAGACCGGCACCTACGACGAAGTGCTGCAAAACCAGTTTGGTTGCGACAGCACCAACCAGTTGATATTGATTTCCGTGCCCATCGAAACGAAGATAAACGGGGCGGATACCATTGACTGTGTCACCACCAGCCTTACCCTTACAAGTGCAGGCTCCATTTATGCTGCCAACCCGGTGTACATTTGGAAAAAAGGAAACACGGTAGTGGGCAATGGCCCATCGCTCAACGTCACCACGGGAGGCACTTATTCCTTGCAAATCAATAGCATCGTGGCGGGCAAGACCTGCACGGATATTGCAACGGTGGTCATTGTACAAAATACCACGCAGCCGCAAGGCGTGGCCGCAACAGGTGGAAATATTACTTGCACCTCGCCGCAAGTAATTCTTATGGGGAGTTCCACCACTCCGGGCGTGACCTACCATTGGACTGGCCCGAATGGTTTTGTTTCCAACCAACAAAATACCACGGTCAGCGCCCAAGGCAACTACGTCCTGACCGTGACCGGAACAAATGGCTGCACAAAAACGGCCACGGCAGTGGTGTCAGAAAACAAAGTGCCGCCCACCGCCGCTGCGTCCACAAATGGTACTATTAATTGCAACGCATCGTCCGTACTGTTGAGCGGAGCAGGTTCGTCCACGGGCAGCCAGTTCACTTATTTGTGGACAACAGCGGATGGAAACATTTTGTCAAACGAAACTACTTTGACGCCATCTGTGAACCAAGCTGGCGTTTACGTCCTGATGGTCACCAACACCACCAGTGGCTGTACGACGACGGCCTCAACCGCTGTACTGCAACTTCCACCTGTCACTTCACAAATCACGAATACCACCAACGTGGCGTGTTTTGGAGAATCCAGCGGCTCGGCCACCGTTTCCGCCAGCAGCGGCAATGACAACTTCACCTATGCTTGGTCAAACGGCCAAACGGCTGCCACAGCCACCAACCTGCTGGCTGGCAACTACACCGTTGTGGTAACGGATGGCAACGGCTGCACTTCTTCCCAGTCAGTGGCCATCACGCAGCCACCGAACTTGATGGTCAACGCATCAGCTACGCCCCAAACCATTTTTAACGTAAACAATGGTACGGCTACTGCCAATCCAACGGGCGGTATTGGGCCTTACACCTACCATTGGGGCAACGGCGAGACAACCCAGACCATCGCCGACCTTGCCCCTGGCAATTACACGATAATTGTGACGGACGGCAACGGATGCACGGCTCCGCAAACGGTGACTGTTTCTGCCAGCAACTGTATCGTGAAGGCAACCACTGACCAGGCAAACGTAACTTGCCCAGGCTCAGGTGATGGCACTGCCACCATCAACTTGGAAAACGCCACCCCACCCCTTAGTTATGTATGGTCAAATGGAGAAACTACCCAGACCGTCACGGGCCTTGCCGGAGGAACCTACGATGTATCCGCCACGGATGACAACGGGTGCGAGGTGGTCACCACCGTCGTCATCGAAGAGCCACTGCCGTTCACGCCCAATGCTACCGCTACCGACCTGACGGACAACAACGCCAACGACGGCACCGCCAGCGCTACCCCGATTGGCGGCACGGCTCCCTACACTTTCCTTTGGAGCAATGGGGAAGTCACCGCAACCATAGCCGGCCTTGCCCCAGGCGACTACACCGTTGTAGTCACGGATGCCAATGGCTGCGAATCGGAACAGACGGTAACCGTCAATCCGTTTAGTTGCGGCTTGTCCGCCACCATCATTCTGAGCAACATCAGTTGCAACGGCGCAAGCGACGGCCAAGCCACCATCTCATTGGTAGGAGGCACGGCTCCTATCACCTACACCTGGTCCAATGGGGAAACCACCGCCCTCATTACCGACCTTTCGGGAGGCACCTATACCGCAACCGCCACAGATGAATCTGGCTGCATTGCCGTTGCAGAAGTGACCTTGGTGGAACCCACACCAATCGGCTTGGAAATCGTGGAAGAAATAGAAGCGGAATGCAATGCCTCCGACGGCAGCCTGACCATTTCGGGCACGGACGGAACACCTGGCTACTCCTACCTATGGCCATCGGGCGAAGCCTCGCCAACCATCACTGGCCTTGCAGCAGGCACCTACACCGTAGCCATTACGGATGCCAATGACTGCACCCAAAGTTTCGATATTCAGCTTGGCACGAATGACAATGTGCCGCCTATGGTAGCCGCGCAGAACATTCTGGTGATACTGGATGCAAATGGCCAAGCCACTGTTGCGCCCAGCGATGTGGACAATGGCAGCACGGACGACTGCAATATTGCTTCCATAAATCTTGACCAAACCAATTTTGATTGTGATGATTTGGGTGACAACCCGGTTACGCTTTCCGTAACGGACGTTGGCAACAACACGGCATCGGCCACGGCCACTGTCACCGTGGTTGACAACTCAGCGCCGGTGCTTGTTTTGCAGAACATAGCGCTGAACATCGGAACAAACGGCACGGCAATCCTCACCCCGCAATTGGTGGACAACGGAAGCACGGACAACTGCGGAATCGTAGAATGGACGTTCAGCCAGTCCAGTTTCGGCTGCAACGATGCTGGGCCGCAAACGGTGGAAGTTACTGCAACCGATGCCAGTGGCAATTCCACAACCAGCACGGTAACGGTGATGGTAACGGAAAACACGCCGCCTGCCATCAATTGCCCTGGCAACATGATGTTGGCCTATTGCGACCCGGTCGCTGATTTCAACGTAACCGCTGCTGACAACTGTGCTGGTGCCGTCACGCTCATGCAAACAAGTGGCATGCCCAGCGGCTCCACCTATCCTACGGGCAATACCACCGTAGCTTTCACGGCCACTGACATCAGCGGCAACACGGCGAATTGCAGTTTTGTCATCAACGTGCCAACAGCCATGACGGTTGGCACCAGTACCGTGGACGTAACCTGCAATGGTGAAAACGATGGCAGTGCTGCAGCAACGGCCACTGGGGGATTGCCGCCTTACACCTACCTCTGGAGCAGTGGCGACGTGACGCAAAGTGCCAACGGCCTGGTGGCTGGCCAGTACGCAGTGAGCGTAACCGATGCTGACGGCTGCACTGTGGTGCAAACCGTGACTGTGGACGAACCGAGCAAACTGACCACCTTGCTGGTGGACATCATCAATGCCACCAACAACGGTCTGAATGGCTCTGTAGATGTGTCCGTAAGCGGTGGCACACCGCCTTATAGCTACCTATGGAAGAACGCCGCAGGACAAACCATTGGCAACACCCAAGATATCGCAGGGCTGGGGGCGGGTACTTACTCGCTTTTGGTCGCAGACGCCAACGGTTGCCAGTCCCAGAGCGCCTATACCATACAGAACGTTAATGCAGTTGATGAAACTGATCCCGAAGGCCGGATACTGCTATACCCCAATCCGACTTCTGGTTTGGTAACGCTCGAACTGACAGGACTGACCCATCTGGTCAAGGTGGAAGTTTCCGCATTTGATGTGATGGGCAGGTTGGTGCTCGTCCAGCAAGGCTACGGCAACCAATTAAAAATGAACTTTACTGACATGCCTTCCGCAGTTTATTTTGTAAAGGTGATGGTAGGAAATGATTCATTCATTAAACGATTGGTGGTGAATAAATAGCCATTGCGCTGTGCTGCATGCTATGCTCCTTCTCAAAGTTATTCCCAAAACGGAGCGAAAACGTTTACCAAAACTTCAAGGTCTGTTGATTACCCTTAGATTGGTTTCTTTGAAGTGTTGTGCAACTTGCGAAGTTAACATCCCCCTAATCCGCCTTTGGCGGAGGAATTTGTCTCTGCTAAATGTGGCAAATAAAGGATTTAGAAGGCTTTAATTCCTCCGCCAAAGGCGGATTAGGGGGATGTCTTAGCGAAAAAGCTGACCATTTTCATTACTTCCACTTTCTATGGGTAATCAACAGACCTTCAAGGTTTAGTAAACGTGGCGCCTTTAACGCTGATGCACTTAGCTCGACTTTAGCCAATTAAG
>DIUC01000052.1 GCA_002435785.1 Saprospiraceae bacterium UBA6168
CTTGCTTTTTTCATTTGGAACCATTCCAAGTCCATTTGGACGCAACGCATATTTATAAGTTTCTATGGGATGCTCGTCGGGGTGTTTACTGGCGTTGTCGGGCAGGTGTAGGCAGGTGGCTACCGCACGGCATACGCCACCTCCCCCTTCCGAAAGTCCTCTCGCACCGGCGTAAACACATCAAGTATGCGGCAGCGGGTGAGCGCCCGCCCGGAATGTGGCATATTGGACGGGATGACGAGGCTGTCCCCAGTTCGCAGCGTCATTTTCTCCCCACCCATTACGAACTCGAACTCGCCCTCCAGCATGTTGGAGACCTGCTCGTGAAAGTGGGCGTGTTCCGGCAGTTCGGCGCCAGCCTCCACGTCCACACAAGCGATGGTCATGCCGTCGGTGTGGAACATGCGGGCGGTGAAGCCACGGGTAATTTCAAAGGATGGGATGTCGGTGAGGGTGATTTTCATGGTTGAAAAGTTGAGAAAGTTTAGTGAGTTTAGCAGGTTTAAGATGGCTCTAAGTTAACCCTTCTACACTTTCTAAACCCACTAAACCTATTTTTTTCGCCCCTCAAACGCATATCTTTTTGTGTAAAAATTGAAGAAGAACAGCACCCCGGTCACGATGATTTTGGCGAGGATGGGCCAGTCGCTGAGAAATGGCAAATTCACCAAGAAAGCCATCATGCCCACCCCCAGCCCCCAGCCGATGACGGAGAACAGCATGGAGATGGCGAAGGCAGAATGTACCTTCCGTTTCAGGTCGAAGATGAAGCGTTTTTGGAGGTAGAAATTGACCAGCACAGCAATGGGGTACGAGATGGTATGCGCCATCACGGGGTCGAACCAAAGCCAGTCGAGCAGCAGGTACAGCGCATAATCCACCCCCGTGGCGATGACGGAGGAGGTGAGGAACTTCGCTTGGGCGAGGGGAAGTTGCTGTCGGTTCTTCATTGTTTTTGAAGGAATCAGTCCCTCCTTAACTCAACACGTTTGTTCTTGCTGAACTTACCTTCCTGAAAGCAAAGTTCGCTGTTTTTGAACCTGTTAATGGCCGCTTTCTCAAAAGTATAATCAACGCCATTGTAATTGTCGTCAAAACGGGTTTCAAGCGTTACGTAAGAATTGGTGCTCGTTCCGTCGGAATAGCTTGTGTCGTCCATGTCCCAAGTGCCGCTGGCCAGTACGGTCATAGCGTTCTTGTCAAGGATGTTCACGGTGCGGTCGGGCATGAACTCTAGCAGGGTTTCCTCGTAGTCGTCCGTGATGGTCTGGTTGTCAAACAGCTTCAGCTTTTTGACTTCTTCGAACTCCCAGATGCCAATGATTCTGTCCTCGTATTTGTCTTTGAGGGTTTCAATTTCACAAGAAGTTGAGAGAAGGGCGATGGCCGAGAGGCAAAAGAATAATGGAAGAAAATTGGAAGATTTCATGGCAATAAATTTTAATTATGAACTGCTCAAATTTATCCTCTTCCCATTTTATATGCCATACCTTTTCTGTTTTTTAATTGGATTTTAACGCCAACTCTTCCTCAAAAAACGCCCGCACCTCCTTCCAGGTATCCACCCTCGGAAACCGCTCCTCGTCCACGTTGTGCGAGGCGGTGAAGAGCAGCCCTTTTCCATGGAAGCCTTCGAGGTTCCAGGCATGGTCGTCAATCATATAGTCCGCTTGGATGATGCGCTTGTCGCCACAGAGCACGAGCCGCTGCCAACCAATGAAGGGGAAGTGCTGGTCGAGCCAGTCCAATTTGTCAATCAGTGAGTTGCGAAACTCGGTGGCTGCCGTTACAGCAAACACATCGTAGTGTTCGCAGAGCCATTTCACCACTTCTTGGCTACCCTCCATCACGGGCAGGTCAGCGAAGAAGCCGGGTTCATGGAGGTAGCCCCGTATATGCGCTGCATTGGGCAGTTGGTAAATTTTTTTGCCCCACCAAACCTCCCTCGGAGGCCGCTCCCCGAAGTCCCGCTCATACAGGTCGAGGAACTTGGGCGTCACATCAGCGATGACCTCGTCCATATCAAGGGCGATTCGCTTTTTGTGGGTGGGGTTGTTTTGCATGAATTCTTCGAGTGGTGTTTTGTACATTAGGTATGTTTAATTATTGATAAAAAATGAGCGCAACACAGCCGCCCCAATCCGAAATCCGCAATCCGCAATCCGCAATCCCCTCACCCCCCATTCACCTGGTTCATCGCCAGTGCCAGCCCAATCGTCCCGAACGCCTTCACGCCATCGGCGGCACGCCGCAAGATGTCCGGCAGGGCTTCCTGCTCTTTTTTGTCCCATTCGCCCAGCACGTAGTCCACCTGCTGGCCCTTGTGGAACCCGTCGCCGATGCCGATGCGCAGGCGGGCGTAATTGTTGCCGCCGTTGAGTTGGTCAATGCTTTTCAGGCCGTTGTGGCCACCGTCCGAGCCATTGCCCCGCAGCCGGATTTTGCCGAAGGCGAGGTTCAAGTCGTCGAGCACCACGAGCAGGTGCTCCTTGGGGATGTTGTGCTTTTGGAGCCAGTAGCGCACGGCCTTTCCGCTGAGGTTCATGAAGGTGCTGGGCTTCAGCAGGATGAAAGTGCGCCCCTTGTGGCGGAACTCCGCCAGGTCGCCCAAGGAGTCGTTCTTGAACTTGACTTCAAACTCCTTGGCCAGCACGTCCACCACTTCGAAACCGACGTTGTGGCGGGTATTGTCGTAGTCGGCGCCCATGTTTCCGAGGCCGGCGATGAGGTATTTCATTTTAAGTTGGCAGCTTGTCCGCCTTTGGCGGGTTAGAAAGTTGGCAGTTGGCAGTCAGGGTGTGCTAAATTGGTATTGACTTGCCATTGCCAATTGAGGCTGCAAAGGTAAGCAGCGGTCTTTTGCCTTTGTACTTTTTACTTTGTACTTTGCGACGATATATCGCTGCCCTCGACCATGCGCAAGAAACTGACTGATATTCTCTACTCCTTCCCGTTCCAGCTACTGACGCTGCACCTGCGTGGCAACCTGTTGCTCATTGGCGTATGGGTGCTGCTAGCGCTGATGGTGGTGGGGAAATTTGGAGGTGGCTTCGGGTTGCGCTACCTTTTCCTCTCCCCTGAGTACGTGGGTGAGGTAGGGTTCATGAGCTTTTTCTATGTGGGCGTCGGTTTTGGCGGGCTGGTGATGAACTGGAACCTGACTACCTATCTGCTCAGCTCGACTTTAGCCATTTGAA
>DIUC01000084.1 GCA_002435785.1 Saprospiraceae bacterium UBA6168
CCCGAGGCACGAGGGATTTCTAAGCCTGAGCGGTCAGCAGGAACAACGTGCTTAGAAATCCCTCGTGCCTCGGGCTTTCCAATCCCTGCACATCCGCCGATTTTCATCCTCGCACCGCCTCGCTCTGGCACTACGTTGCTGCGAGTTATGCTCGCAGGGCATCCCGGCCTGTTCGCTTGCAACGAGCTACAACTACTTCATTTTAAGACACTTGCGGAACGAGCAGAAGCCTATCAGGGCAAGTTTTCGCTCTGGACAGAAGGCTTGGTACGGGCCGTAATGGAGTTGAATAATTGCGGAGCAGATGAAGCCAAACTGCTACTCCACAACTTCTCAAAGCACGGAATGACCACCCGTGAAATGTTCGAGCAACTGCAAGCATGGGTTGGCGACCGCCTCATCGTGGATAAATCGCCCAGCTATGTGCTCGATCCAGCGGCGCTTGAAAAAGCCATTGCCGACTTCCCCAACGCCCGTTTTATCCACCTTGTTCGCCACCCGTACAGCATGGTGAAATCGTTCGAGAAGTACCACATGGACCAAGTGCTGTACCTGCGCCCACACGACTTCAATGCCCAGCAACTTGGCGAATTGGTTTGGCTCGAAAGCCACCGGAATACGGTTGATTTTTTAAAAAAACTGCCCGCCAACCAGCAGTTCCGCATGGTGTACGAGGATTTGGTGAAAAAACCCGAAGCCGTCATGCAGGCCATGTGCGAGACCCTAGAAATCCCATTCCACGATGGCTTGCTCCATCCCTACCAGGATTTGGATCAAAAAATGACCAACGGCATCTACCAAAACAGCCGCTCGATGGGTGACACCCATTTTGACAAAAAGCAAAAAATAGACGCCGGAAAAGCCGAGGATTGGAAGGGTGTGTTGGAAGACAATTTCCTATCTGAAGAAACTTGGGAGGTTGCACAATCGCTTGGCTATCAAGGAATTGACGATTTACGATTTACGAATTACGATTCAGCCGCTGCAAAATCCGAGGGCAATCGTCAATCGTCAATCGTTAATTCTTCAATCGCCATCATCGGCATGTCCTGCCGCCTGCCCGGTGCCAACAACATCGAGGAGTTTTGGCAAAACCTCGTGGAAGGCAAAGATGTCAGGCACCTCGTCACCGACGCCGACCTTGAGGCCGAGGGAATCGTAAATCATAAATCATCATTCGTCAATCGTACTTACGTCCTCGACAACCCCTACGCCTTCGATGCCGCCTTCTTCGGCTACCAGCCACGTGAGGCGGAAATGATGGACCCGCAGCACCGCATTTTTCTCGAAACCGCTTACGAGGCACTCGAATCTGCTGGCTACGACCCCAGCCGTTTCGAGGGAAACATCGGCGTATTCGGCGGCGTGGCGAGGAACACCTACGCCCTCAATAACTTGTTGACCAACAAAGAGTTGTTGGAACAAAGTGGCGGCTGGTATCAAGAAATGCTGGCTTCCGACACCACCTTCAGCATTAGCCGGGTGGCATACAAACTGAACCTTCGTGGTCCCGCTGTCAACGTACAAACTGCCTGCTCGACGGGTGGCGTCGCTGTCCACCTCGCATGCCAAAGCCTCTTCGCTGGCGACAGCGACATAGTCATCGTGGGCGGGGGACGGGTACAAGCGCCTGTCCTTGGTGGCTACGAGCATATCGAAGGTGGCCCGCTCTCTGCCGATGGCTACTGCCGGGCCTTTGATACCAATGCCAACGGCATGGTGCAGGGTCACGGCATGGCGATGCTGGTGCTAAAAAAATTGGACAAGGCCATTGAGGATGGTGACCTTGTTTGGGCAGTCATTAAGGCCAGCGCCATCAATAATGATGGTTCCGACAAAACGGGCATCACCGCCCCAAGTAGCAAGGGGCAGGCCGCTGTCATCAAAAAAGCGCTTGAATACGCAGGGCTAAAAGGCAACCAAATCGGCTACGTGGAGACCCATGGGACGGGAACGTTTATTGGTGACCCGATTGAGATTCAGGGACTGATGTTAGGGATGAGGGATGAGGGATTAGGGATGAACGAAGCAGGACAAAATCATCCCTCATCCCTCATTCCTCATCCCTGTCTGATTGGTTCGGTGAAAACCAACATCGGCCACTTGGACGCCGGAGCTTGCATAGTCGGCATCATCAAGACGGCGCTGGCGCTTCACAACGAGCAATTGCCCGCAACCCTGCATTTTGAAAAAAACAACCCACAGATTGACTTCGAGAACTCGCCTTTTGAGGTGAATGCGGAACTGCGCCCGTGGAAGCGTGGCGAGATGCCCCGCTACGCTGGCGTAAGCAGTTTTGGCTTGGGCGGAACGAATGCGCATATCATTTTGGAGGAAGCACCGCTTGCAGTTGGCAGTTGGCAGTTGGCAGTTAGAAGTCCGCAATTAGTGATAGTTTCCGCCAAAACTGACGAGGCATTGGAGCAACTGGCGAGTAGCATTCAGAACGTCGGCACGGTTCAAAACCTTGACGACGTTGGATTCACCCTTGCCACAGGACGACAGCATTTTGCAAAACGAAGCGCCCTCCTTTTTGCCGAAGGCAAGGAAAAGCCAGAACTTATCACCGCCCAATCCGCAATCCGAAATCCACAATCCGCAATCGTGATGATGTTCCCCGGTGGCGGTGCGCAGTATGAGGGCATGGCACGTGATTTATACGAATCGAACGGGTTTTTCCGCCAACAGGTGGATACCTGTTTTGCAATTTTGGAGAAACAACACGGACTTAACATCAGGGAAATTGTCTTCCCGCAATCCGCAATCCCTGTCTGTCGACAGGCAGGCGCAAATCCGCAATCCACAATTGAAAACCCAGCGGTGGGACTGGCCAGCCTTTTCACCATCGAATATGCCCTCGCAAAACTTTGGCAGCACTGGGGCATCCAGCCCGCCGAACTCATTGGTCATTCGATGGGCGAGTACACGGCGGCCTGCATCGCTGGGGTGATGTCGCTGGAGGCAGCGCTGGGTTTGGTAACGATGCGTGGAAAGCTGTTTGAGACGCTGGACGGCGACGGCTGCATGTTGAGCGTTGCGATGACGGAGGAGAAATTGCTGCCATTTTTGAACGCAGACCTCACTATTTCCGTGATAAACAAAGTGGACAACTTGGTGGTTAGCGGGTCTTTGGCAGCGATTGACGAGTTGGAAATGCAACTGAACGAAGCGGGTGTTGAATGCTCCAAAATCCACATCAAAGTCCCAGCACACTCGCCGCTCATCGAGCCGATTTTGCCCCAATTCAGAAAATACCTCGAAAGCGTAGAACTGCACGTACCAAAAATCCCCATCGTCAGCAACGTGACAGGCACTTGGCTCACAGCCGAAGAAGCCACCTCCGTGGACTACTGGCTGCGCCACCTCCGCCAACCCGTCCGTTTTGCAGACGGATTGGCGACATTGGTAGCCCCGCAATCCGCAAGAAAAAAGAACCGTATCTTCCTCGAAGTGGGGCCTGGGCAGACACTCAGCACGTTTGCCCGGGCACTTCCCACGCTTCCCAACGAGGCTCGAACCATATTGGCGTCCGTGCGGCATCCAAAAGAGCTGCGAAACGACGTCGAATTTATCTTGAAAACGCTTGGCAAACTCTGGGTTAGCGGCGTGGACGTGAACTGGGATAATTATTTCTCCGGTGAGAAACGCCGTCGAGTCCCACTGCCGACCTATCCGTTTGAAAGAAAGAAGTATTTCATTGCCCCGAAACGTACCGCCGAACCCCAGCTCGGAAGTGAAGCATTTTTAGAAAAACAGCTACCTGAACCATCCAAAATGCCTACCGAACTTGGGTTCGGGGGTTCGATTGCTATGACTGTATCCAACATATCCCGCATCCCTAACCTCATTGCTGAAATCAAGGCATCGCTTCATGAACTCAGCGGCATGGAGCCAGCCCAAATGGACCAACAAGCCAGCTTCCTGGAGCTTGGTTTCGACAGCCTGTTTTTGAGCCAGGCAGTCATCCGTTTCAACCAAAAATTCAAGCTGGAACTGAGTTTCCGGCAGTTGTTTGAGGATGCACCAACCATTGAGGCATTGGCGGAGTATGTGGATGGTGCGATGCCGGAGGGGTTATTTGCGCCTGTCGTAGGCGAAGACCATAGTCCTGCCATGAAAGTTCCTGATTTTCAGGAAAACATTGTTGCATTGAGCCCAATTTCAAACGCCCCTGTTTTGCAGCAAATCATTAACCAGCAATTGCAGTTGATGCAGCAGCAACTGGCGTTGTTGAACGGTCAGCCCATTGCGCAGCAAATAGTTCAACAGCCTGCCAGCCTACCAATTGGTCAAGCCGCTGCGCCCTCAAATCCTCAAATCCTCAAACCCTCAAATCCTCAACAAGAGGTGGAAATACCGCGCACCACCAAAGGCGTTACCGCCAAATTAAACAGCTACAAAAAGATTGGCGCTGGCGACGAGTTGAGCGAAAAACAGCGGCGGGGTTTGGATGAGTTCATGGCGAAGTACGCCGCCATGACCCCCAAATCGAAGGCAATGGCGCAGCGCCACCGCCAGTATTACGCCGACCCCCGAAGTGTGACGGGTTTCAGCAAATTGTGGAAAGAAATCTGCTACCAAATCGCCCACGAGCGCTCGAAAGGCGCTCATATCTGGGACGTGGACGGCAACGAATACGTGGACTACGTGATGAGCTACGGCGTGGCGTTGTTCGGCCACATGCCGGATTTTGTGGAACGTGCCGCAGCCGAAGCCATCCAACGGGGCAACTCGATTGACCTCCTGCCGCCCGAAGCCACCGAAATCGCACGCATGATTTGCGAGATGACGGGATTTGACCGGGTGACTTTGGCAAACACTGGCACAGAGGCAGTTTTGGGGGCAGTTCGTGCTGCAAGGACCATAACCGGGCGTGACAAAATCGCCGTTTTCGACACTGATTACCACGGCATGATTGACGAGTTCATGGTTCGGGGAGTTCATTTCAAAGCTCGCCCAGATGGCTCGGGGGAAGAAACCAAGACGCTGCCCTCATCGCCTGGCGTGCCCAGGTTCAATGTGGAAAACGTGTTGGTGCTGGACTACGACGACCCGAATGTGCTACAAAAATTGGAGCGCAACATCGGCGAACTCGCTGCCGTGCTCATCGAACCAGTGCAGGCGCAGAACCCGCACTGGCAGCATGGGGAGTTGATAAAAGCTATCCGAAAAATCACGGAGCAAAACGGTGTGGCGCTCATTTTTGATGAAATCATCAACGGCTTCCGCCTTGACCAGCGGGGCGCCCAAGCGTGGTATGGCGTGGATGCTGACATTTGCGCCTACGGCAAAAGCATCTCTGGCGGCCTCCCGCTTGCTGCCGTGGCTGGCAAGGCAAAGTACATGAGCGCTTTCGACGGCGGCTACTGGGGTTACGGCGACGACAGCTCGCCAGACGGCGTCATCGCCTATTTCGCCAGCACTTTTATCAAAAACCCCATCAGCGTGGCGGCGGCTCATGCGGCCTTGGCCGAAATTCAGCGCAGAGGCCCTGCCATGCAGCATGATTTGAACGAAAAGACCGCACAATTTGCAAAGCGAATCAGCGAGATTTTCTTGCGCACCAAAGCGCCGCTCATGATTCAGTCGGCGTCCTCCTTTTTTATGATAAAAAATGCGGACAACAGCCCAATGACCCGCCTGTTCAACTATTTCTTGCGGGCAAGGGGCATCAATATCCGGGAGCGGCCCTGCTTTATTTCCACGGCGCACACGGAGGCAGATTTTGAAAAAACGTACCGGGGTTTTGAATTGGCCATCCACGATATGTTCGAGGCGGGGTTGATGGATGCATGGGAAGGGGAAGACCTGAATGTTATTGTGCCACCGCCCGGTAGCACGGCCTTTAGGCCGTCCGGTACGCCGACGTTTACGTCGGTAATGCCCGCTGCCCTCAAGGGCAGAGAACAGGGCACCGTGAACGGCGCCCTACCAGTGCCTACCACCGAAGGCCAGCAGGAGATTTTCCTTTCTGACCAGTTTTCGCCGGAGGCCTCCAAGGCATACAACATCGCTACTGAAATCAGGCTGGAAGGCGATTTTGACGAGGCAGAAATGCGGGCAGCCATACAAGCCCTGGTGGATAGGCATGAGGCACTGCGGACGGTTATTTCCCCGGACGGCAAAACGATGACGGTACTGCCAAAATTGAATATTGAAGTTCCTTTTGTCAATGTTGGCGAGGCTTCAAATCCCAGCGAATTTCTGTTAGACCTTCACTACGAAGAAGCCGAACACCTCTTTGACTTGCAAAACGGGCCGCTGGTTCGCTTCAAAATCGTGCGGTTGGAGGAGCGGGTTCACCTCGTTTTCGTCACGGTCCACCATATCATCTGTGATGGGTGGTCGCTGGGTATTTTGACGAGGGAGCTTGGGGAGGTTTACGGGACAGACTTCCGAAATCTTAAAGATTTCGGAAGTCTTACGCAGCCCAAACAACTCAGCCAATTCGCCATCGAACAGGCTGATTTACAACAACTTGCTGTTTTCAAAAAGAATGAAACATATTGGCTGGCGCAATTCAAGGACAGCATTCCCGTCCTCGACTTGCCGACAGATTTTTCCCGCCCGCCCGTAAAAACTTACCCCGGTGCGATGGAAAAAATCAGCTTTGATGCTGCGTTCACTACCCAATTGCGCAAAGCGGCGGCCAAGCAGGGCAGCACATTTTACGTGTTCATGCTGGCGGCGTACCAAGCTTACCTGAGCCGAATCACTGGGCAAGACGACCTTGTGGTGGGCGTGGCGGCGGCTGGCCACAACCTCCCCGGTAATGCCAATCTTGTGGGGCATGCCATCAGCTTGCTGCCCGTTCGGACAAGGGTGAATGGCGGCGGCAGTTTTGGCGAGTACCTGAAGACCGTTCGGAAGCAAGTGCTGGATGCCTTCGACCACCAGCAGTACACCTTCGGGGCATTGGTGAAAAGGCTGAAAATCGGGCGAAATGCCAGCCGAAACACGCTGATCAGTGTCGCCTTCAACCTCGACAGCCCGCTGGACGACCTGCGATTCGGAAGCCTGAAAGCCAGCACCCGTGCCATTTCGAGGCATTACGAGACATTTGATTCGTTCATCAACTTGAAACCACTCGGCAATGGGGTTGATTTTGAATGGAACTTCAATACCGATTTGTTCCGCAAGGAAAGTATCCGAATGAGGCTGGCGGAGTTCGAGGTGTTTTTGAAAAATATTGTCGAAAACGCATCTTCCAATTCTCAACTTCCAATTTCCAGGTTGCCGTTGCTGCCAGATTTTGAAAAAAGGCAACTCGAAAAATTCGGCCAGGGCGAAGTCTGCGACGACTTCCCGCTTCACTTGACGCTGCACGAGTTGTTTGAGCAGCAAGTTGGCAGGACGCCGGAAAAAATTGCCGTTGCTTGTGCGGATGCTGCCGAACTGGGGTTCGGCAGTACACTAACCTATATCCAACTGAACGACCAAGCCAATGCCCTGGCCGCACATTTAATCGAAATAGGTGTGCAGCCTGGCGCTTTCGTCGGCCTGTGCATGGGGCGCTCGCTGGAGATGATGGTAAGTATTTACGCTATCCTGAAAGCGGGCGGTGCCTACGTGCCGATTGACCCACGAAACCCGCAGGAGCGTATCCGATTGACTTTGGAAGACGCTGGATGCAGCTTTGTTTTGACCCAAAAGGCGGTGGAGTTGCTGCTGCCAGAATTTGCTGGAGAGATAGTAGTTGTTGACGCTGGGATTGGAAAGCCCGAAGGGATTTCTAAGCCCGGAGACGGCTCCGAGCAGCGCTCAGGCTTTCCAATCCCTCCCTATCGGTCGGGCTTAGACGCTGGGATTGAAAAGCCCGAAGGGATTTCTAAGCCCGGAATCAGCCCTGTCACTGTGGTTGACCACCGCTCAGGCTTTCCAATCCCTCCCTATCGGTCGGGCTTAGAAATCCCTCGCTTGAGGAATGCCTACGTCATTTACACCTCCGGCTCCACCGGCACGCCCAAAGGCGTCGCCGTCAGCCACGCCAATGCTGTCAACACGCTGTTTGCCATCAACAAACAGTTGAAAATGAGCGAGTTGGACACGGTGTTCAGCGTGTCGAGCATGGCGTTCGACATGAGCATCCCCGACTATTTCTTGACGCTGATGACCGGGGCGACGTTGATTTTGGCTGGAGAGGAAACGAAAAAGGACGGATTTGCCCTTCGGGAATCGGTGGAAAAGCATCGCCCAACGGTGATGCAAGCCACGCCGACGACCTGGAAAATCCTGCTCATGGCAGGTTGGGAAGGCGACAAAAACTTGCGGGCGATAGCGGGTGGCGAGGGCTTTGCCAAAGAACTGGCAGCGGACATGATGCACCGCTGCGCAAAAGTCTGGAACGGTTACGGCCCGACGGAGACAACCATTTACGCCACTTGGCAACTTATTACCGAGGAGCATCTGGCCGCTTGCCCCGGCGAATTTGCTGCCATCGGCAGCCCGATTGCCAACGTATCGCTGCTGGTTTTGGACAAAAATGGGGAGCAAGTTCCAATCGGCGTCCCCGGCGAACTGTTTATCGGTGGCAAAGGTGTTGCAAATGGCTACCTCAATCGTCCCGAATTGACCAAAGAACGTTTCCCCCAATCCGCAATCCGCAATCCGCAATCCGCCATCTACAAAACCGGCGATTTGGTAAGGTTTCTCCCCAACGGCGAAATCGAGTTCTTGGGCCGCATGGACGACCAAGTGAAAATCAGGGGCTACCGGGTGGAGTTGGGTGAAATCGAGGAGACCATGAAGCAGTTCACCGGTGTGAAGCAAAGCGTGGTGAACATGTTCAGTGACAGCAGTGGAAGCCAGCAGTTGGTGGGCTATGTGGTAGAAAATGGAATACCGCTGGGTGAAGGTTGGGAGGGACGATTGAAGGATTTTTTGCGGAGCAAAATGCCGGGCTTTATGGTGCCGGGTGTTTTTGTGAAAATGCCGGAACTCCCCCTGAACACCTCCTTAAAAGTGGACCGAAAAGCCCTGCCAAGGCCAGATATGTCGAACCTGGGCAAGGGCAAGTTTGAACCACCGAGAACGCCGGGCGAAAAGTTGCTGGCCGAAGTCTGGAGCGAACTGCTGGGCGTGGAAGGTGTAGGTGTGCACGACGATTTTTTTGAGTTGGGCGGGCACTCCTTGGCTGCCGTGCAGATGATGACCAAAATCAAAGCGCAAACTGGCGTAAAGTTGCCATTGACTACTTTATTCCAGCACTCCACTTTAGGCAAGCTGGCGGTGCAACTCAATGGGTTTAACCTCCAAGGAAAACAGGGCGATGCTGCACAAAGTGCAGAAAATAAAGGTTTTACATCGCTCGTGCCCATCCGGGAAGGCGGCTCAAACCCTGCGCTTTACCTCGTACATGGCGGCGGTCTCCATGTCCTTTTTTACCAAAACATGGTGAAATACATGGACCCCAACCAGCCCATTTACGCACTCCAAGCCCGTGGACTGAATGGCGACGTTGAGCCGCTCGACCGCATCGAGGACATGGCGGCGCACTATATCTCTGAGATTTTGCGGAGCAACCCCGATGGGCCGTACTCGCTCGCTGGCTACTCGCTCGGCGGCATCATCGCTTGGGAAATGGCCCGCCAGCTCATGGCGATGGGCAAAGACGTTTTAATGCTTTCGTTGTTCGATGCAGTGGCAAAGGACGAGTGGACAGGTAGCACATCGGGCGGCTTTTTGAACAAAAAAATAAAGAAACTCGGTTATAATTTGTCGTTGTTGATGAAGGATCCCGCCAAGACTTTTGAGTACAAAACCCATGTGCTCAAGATGCAGTTCGAACACCGGAAAGGCAAACTGCGAATGGCATTCCGCAACGACAAAACCAACGAAATCGAGGAGGGCTACTTGCCTTATGGAAGCAAGGTTTATGAAAAAAGCTTGGAAGCATACGACCAATATTTGTTGCAACCCCTTGATATTCAGGTGGATTTGTTCAAGGCGAAGGAGCAGATGTTTTACCTGAACGACCCCGTGAATTATGGCTGGGACAAGTTTGCGCTCGGTGGGGTCATCACCCACGACATCGAGGGCAACCACCTGACACTGTTCGATGAACCACACGGAAAACAGGTGGCAGGGATAATGCAAATGCGGATGGAGGAAGTCTCAAGTACGGTAGGCAGCGAAAATAATTTTTAGGTGCCTGAATAAATAAGGCAACACTTTTGCATAACAAACACTAACCCAAAATTTGACGAACATGAAGGAATCCAAACAGGAGATAATCCAACTGATGGAGCTTCCAAACGAGCCGGGCCTTGCCGGGGTTAGGCTGCTCCTATTTGATGCAGAAAAACTGCCCACCCACCTCACCTTTGAAGTAGGCAAACTACTCTCACCGTCAGAGCTGCGCAAATCCGCCAAATACCGTTTTCCGAAGGACCGTTTGATTTACCTCACGGGCAGGGGGATACTTCGCAAGCTTTGCGGCGAAATGCTAAAGGTGCCGGCTACCGACCTCGTCATCAAAGAAGGGCAATACGGGAAACCCTATTTGGAGGGGTTCGAGAAAAAATTGCCTTTCAACATCTCCAACTCTGGTACCATGATTTCCATCCTCTTTGAGTTTGCGGAGCGGGAAGTCGGCCTTGATATAGAAGTGATTGACAAAAGTTTTGAGTATTGGGATATGGCTGGGCACTATTTTTCGAGAAAAGAATGCGACATGGTTTTTTCCCATCGGGATTTTTACCGATTTTGGACGATGAAAGAGGCGCTGCTCAAAGTGACCGGCGCCGGCCTCGTTGACGACCTCAACACCCTTGACCTTTCCGGCAAGATGAACCGGGTTTCCGTCAATGATGACCGGCTGGTGCCATTTAAGAACAAGGCTTTCACACTCTATACCTTTGACAATGAGCAAATTGCATTTTCCATCGCTGTATCAGGCGCCCAGCATTCCGACCACCTCGTGGAAACCCGGGATAGCAAGAGCAATCTTGCTGTTCGCCACGTTTATTTTCACTAAAAACCTCCACGCACAGGACGCCCTCAACCGCTCCGTGCAAGTGAGCGTGAAGCATGAAACCAACCCTGCCCGCCTCGAATTTACTTGGCCCTGGGACTGGTCGGAGGGCGGCTACAGCATTTATAAAAAGCACATGGATTCCCTCTCCTGGGGCCAGCCCATCGCCACCCTACCTTGGGGTTCCACTGGTTTCACGGATTACGATGTGCCCGGCTTGGCTCCGGCTGAATATGCTTTTTACAAAAAAGGCTTCGAGCGGATTACCCGAAACGTGACTGTGCCATCGGGCAGTACCCTTGTTTTTACCATCAACAACAACAACGGAAACGGCATCTGCTGCAACTTCGGCCACGGCTGGTACCTAACCCAAGCCTGCGAGCAAATACTCAGTGGCGGCAGTGATTTTGGCTTCGCAAAGAGCGACACCATCACCGTTTGCGACCAGGGCAGCCCGACCGAAACGCTGACCATCACCATCAACCCCGACATGCTCACCCAAAATACTTGGTGGAAGTTGAAAACCCTTGCCGGGCAAACGGTGGACAGCTCTGGCGTGCCTGGCTCCAACCTCGCCGAAAAGCCAAAATTCGGCTATATCCTCGCCGGGCCTTACAGCATCCCGGTGGACAAACGGGGCAGCCTGCTACTGGTAGTTGACGACGAATATACCCTGCCCCTGCAAGCCGAAATCCAACAATTGGAGCAAGATTTTTGGGGCGATGGATGGAGGGTGAAAAGACTGACGGTAAGCCGAAACGATGCGGTCACAGCCGTCAAGTCACTGATTGTCAATGCCTACGACCAAACGCCCGACCTAAAAATGGTCTATCTGCTGGGCCATGTGCCGGTGCCATACAGCGGCAATTTTTACGCCGACGGCCATATCGAAAACCACTGGGGCGCTTGGCCCGCCGATGTATATTATGGGGAAATGGACGGCACTTGGACGGACGCTACCGCGACCAACACCAGCGCCACTTTTTCTCGGAACCACAACCTGCCCGGCGATGGCAAGTTTGACCAAAGCAGCATCCCCACCGCCGTGGAACTGGCCGTAGGTCGGGTGGATTTGTTCGGCATGCCCGCCTTTGGCCTCAGCGATGTGGAACTGACCCGGCGCTACCTGAACAAGGCCCACAAGTTCAAAACAGGCCAACATTCCGTCCCACGCCGTGCCCTCGTGGACGACAACCTCGGCATCGCACTTGGCGCACCGGCGGCCAGTGGCTGGCGCAATTTTGCTCCGATGTTCACGGCGGACAGCGTGAAGGCACTCGACTATTTTTCCACGATGAAGAACGGGGGCTACCTCTGGTCGTTCGGTGGCGGCAGCGGTACGCATACCAGTGCCAACGGCATTGGCAATACGCAGGACTTCGTGAACGATACGCTCCGCAACATCTTCACCCTGCTCTGCGGCAGCCAGTTCGGCGACTGGGACAATCCCGACAACTTCCTTCGGGCACCGCTGGCCTCTCCCGGCTGGACGCTCACAAGCTGTTGGGCGGGCAACCCACCGTTCACCCTACACCGTATGGCGATGGGCGAGCCGATTGGTGAGAGCCTCCTGTGCACCCAAAACGCTACCGAAAGCGACTATTACCCCGGGCCGCAGCTTGTGCATACGGCGCTGATGGGGGACCCCACATTGCGGCTGCACCCAATCGGCCCGGTTGAGAACCTGGGCTTGGCACCTTACGGCAGTGGCGTAAAATTGACGTGGTCGCCTCCCGCCAATGACTATATCTCCCATTACCGGGTTTATCGGTTCGACAGTTTGCAAGGGGATTTTGTAAACCTCAGCTTTCAGGTTTTGGATACTTTTTTCATTGATTCGCCATTGCCCTCACCCAACCTAAAATACATGGTAAGGGGCGTAAAATGGGAGAACTCGGCCAGCGGTTCGTACTGGAACATGAGCCTTGGCAGCTTCGTAGAAACCACGAACCCATGCAGCCCAGACGGGACTTTTACCCACGTCCCGGTCAGCATGTGTGAGGGAGAAACTTATCAGATTCAAGATTCCACCTATTCTGCATCCGGTACTTACACCCACCATTTTACCTCGCAAATTGGGTGTGACAGCAACGTGGTACTTTACTTGACGGTGCACCCAACCGTGGTCGTGAACATTGACTCCCACTATGTACCACCCTTGGTAATTGATGGGACAAACTACTATACCGACCTTACATTCATCCAAAACTTTTTGGCTGAAAATGGGTGCGACAGCATCGTGAACTGGAACTTCTACCCGATTGTCATTACCGAACAGCCCATTGCGGAGCAAAGCATCAATATCTATCCAAACCCAACGAGCGGCCATTTTTTCATTGAAAACAAAATGCCAAACGAAGCGCTCGAAGTGGAAATTTGGGATGGGGTAGGGCGACGTGTTTTTGCCGGAAAAACCAAAGTGGTCGAGCGGTGCGAGTTTGATTTGAGCCACTTGCCGAGTGGCGTTTATAGGATAAGAATTAATGGAATCCTATGCAAGGTGTTGATATTGATGAAGCTTTGAACTGACCAATTCATGATATCCTGTACCCAAACATCAGCATCAACTTTGTGGGGTTGAAAGAATCATAGTTGAGTTTTTCATAGATCGGGTTTTCGTCCAAGAAATCTTGCCTAAGGCTGTATTCTTGGTCAATTTTTCGCCATTGCCATGCCCTTATACCAAGGCTTAAGCTCATCTTTCCAAAAAAATAGGATGCACTCGGAACACACTCGATTCCCCTGAACCCGTTTTTCAGCATAGGATTAATCAGAGAACCGGATATTTTTTGGCGTAAGCTGAATAAAGGCTGCATGTCGAGACTAATTCCTAACCGCTTTGTGTAGTGGAACTGTAAAGTGACAGGAGTTTGAACGTAAAAAGTGCTAAATCTCTCAGAGTCTATAATTTCTCCAAAAGTGCAAATATCCTGAGCCTGAGCCTGAATAGTAGGGCCGATGTAGTTGCGGGTCATGCTATTGTTTACTTCCTGTGACAACCCAATGCCCATTTTGAGTTGAATACGGTTTTTTTCAACTATGGATTTCCGCACATTGAACCCATAATGGTAGGTATCCCATTCTTTGTCTGAGTTGGTTTCATCAAAGTCCACGTAAAACCGTTTGTCTTGTTTTTGAAGCCCAAAGAAATAAGTTACCTCCAAATTATCCAGCAATCCACTTTGTAAAAATGCGTTTGCAGACAGCGAGCAGAGGAGTAGCAGTATAAATGTCTTTTCCATTTGAAGTATTTTTAAACAAATATAGCGGCTTAACCGTACTTCCCCAAAAAAAAACCTTTTCCACATTTCCACGTACCTTTACGCACTCGACCAAAGCAATCTTTTGATGAAAAAAATCCAACTCGTTATTGCGGTTTTGTTTGCCTTCGGCAATATGGTGGCGCAGGACAAAGCCATCCTCTCCGGCACGGTCACCGACGCTCTCTCCGGCCAGTCCGTTGACCTCGCAACTGTCTATGTCAAGAATACCAACAACGTCAGCGAGACCAACGAAAAAGGCGAATGGCGACTCGAAGTGCCTGCCAATCAGCGCATTGTGTTGGTCTTTAGCCGCATCGGCTACAAGGAATCCTCTGTGGATGTGGAGCCATTGCCGAAAGGTGCAAGGCAGCAAATCAACATTGCCATGCCGCCTTCCGACGCTACCGTGGAGGTGGAAGTGCGGGAAAGCCGCATCGAGCAGGGCGGCATGATTCGGGAGAAAATGGACGAACTGAAGCTGCTCCCTTCCACTACTGGCAACCTCGAAAGCATGTTGCCGCACCTTGCCCTTGGCACTTCGAGCGGCTCCGGCGGTGAGCTGACCAGCCAGTACAACGTCCGGGGCGGCAACTACGACGAGAACCTCGTCTATGTCAACGACTTTGAAATCTATCGTCCGCAGCTCATCCGGGCGGGGCAGCAGGAGGGGCTTACCTTCCCAAACGTTGACCTCGTGAGCAGTTTGACCTTTAGTTCTGGCGGCTTCGAGGCACGGTACGGCGACAAGCAATCGAGCGTACTGGACATCCACTACAAACGGCCAGAACGATTTGCGGGGAGTGCCTCTGCCAGTTTGTTGGGCGGTACGGCACATTTTGAAGGGGCCAAGCAACTTGGCAACGACAAGTACCAAAAGCTCCGCTACCTCGTGGGCGCTCGCTACAAAACCACCAGCTACCTGCTCGGTTCCCTTGATGTGACGGGCGAGTACAACCCCAATTTCACCGACGTACAGGGCTATGTGACCTACGACCTGAACCGCAATTGGCAGATTGGCCTCATCGGTAACTACAACCGCAGCGAGTTTTTCTTCAAGCCTGACGAACGCCGCACGGCCTTTGGTTTGGTGAACTTTGCACTCGAACTCTTCAGCGTGTTCGAGGGTCAAGAAGTGGACGATTTTACCACTTCGATGGTGGGTACTTCCCTCACTTATTTGCCCGAAAGGGACAAGAATCCGCTCTTCGTGAAGTTCCTTGCCTCGACTTACCGGAGCGACGAAAACGAGCGCTTCGACATCATCGGGCGGTACAGCCTCCGGCAAATCGAGAGTGGCCTCGGCAACGACAACTACGGCGAGGTGGTGGCCGAACTCGGCTCGGGCACACAGCACCAATACGTCCGAAACTTCTTGGATGCCAAGGTTTCCAACGTGGAGGTCAAAGGGGGTATCGAGCTTCAAAGAAGAATGAGGATTGAGGGATTAGGGATGAATGGGGAAGCGGCTACATCATCCCTCACTCCTCAACCCTCATCCCTCGAAAAGTCCCACTTCCTCCAATGGAGCCTCAAGTACCAACGGGAGGACATTGACGACCGCATCAACGAATGGGAGCGGCTCGACTCGGCGGGCTATTCGCTGCGCTATGACACCACCCAACTGCTGCTGTACGCTGTTTATAAAACGCAGAACAGCTTGAGCAGCAACCGGATCAGTGCCTACTTGCAGGACACTTACACCTGGCGGCGGGACAGCGTGGGCGAGATGAAGCTTTCCTTTGGATTGCGAAGCGCCTACTGGGACATGAACCAGGAGTTTTTCGTGACGCCAAGGGCGCAAATGCTGTACAAACCGCTGCGTGGCAAAAAGGACATCTCTTACCGCTTCGCAACGGGGCTGTACTACCAGCCGCCGTTTTATCGGGAGCTTCGCAATTTGGAGGGGGTGGTGAACACGGGTGTGCTGTCGCAAAAATCGGCGCACGTGGTGGGCGGCTTCACCTACGATTTCTTTATGGGGAGGTTAAGCCCCACCAAGTTTCGGCTCATCATGGAGGCATATTACAAGCGGCTTTGGGATGTGGTCAGCTACGAAATTGACAACGTGCGCATCCGCTATTACGGCGAAAACGACGCCAGCGGCTACGTCACCGGCCTCGACATGCGGCTGAACGGCGAGTTCGTGCCGGGCGTGGAGTCGTGGTTCAACCTCTCGCTGCTGCGGGCAAGGGAAAGCATCGAAGGCGTACAGCACTTGGAGCGGGAAATAGGCTCGACGGAAGGGACACCTATCAAGGACGTGCCGAGGCCATCTGACCAGTTTCTTTCCATGTCCATCTTCTTTCAGGATTATTTGCCCAAAAACGAGAACTTCAAGATGCACATGAGCCTGTTCATCGGCACGGGGCTGCCGTATGGCCTCAAAGATAACAACCGGGTTTATCGAAATACCTATCGCTTCAAGCCTTACCACCGGGTGGACATGGGCTTCTCCCTGAAGATATGGGACGAAAGCCGCCGTGCTGCTCGTCCGAAGAATCCTTTCCGTTTCACAAAAGCGAGTTGGCTCAGCCTCGAAATCTTCAACCTGATGCAGGTCAGCAACGAGGCTTCGAGGACATGGATTAAGACCATTTTTGCGCAGCAGTTTGCGATTCCGAATTATTTGACGGGGAGGCGGGTGAATTTGCGGTGGCGGGTGGAGTTTTGATTGGGGCTGGGAATGCAACCTTTTTTTCAAATTGTCAACCGCTGGTTCAAGTCTTCAGACTTGAACCTAATATTCTCACGTCTTCGACGTGAACTTATGCATGTCGGAGACATGCAAATAGCTGGTTCAAGTCTGAAGACTTGAACCAGCAGCGCCAGCGGGTAAACTCAACCAATCAAAAAAGTTAGTTATTTAACTTACAGTGTAATTAGTTTAATTATGGAAAAAATTATGTTGATTTTGGCCATTGTTTTTTTTTCAATTTCATGCAGTGAAAAACCCAAAGTGGTTGAAAATACTACAGTGAAAGTTACATTGAGTCAAGCCGAAAAAGACTTGATTGAAGTTGAAGAAATTTATGGATTTGATACTTTGCTGATTAAAGAATACACCTCTGACGATGGGAATAGAATAGAACTAAGAGGCGTTGTTGCATGAATCGGC
>DIUC01000013.1 GCA_002435785.1 Saprospiraceae bacterium UBA6168
AAGACATCATTTTCGACCCAAACATTTTCGCTATCGCAACGGGCATCGAGGAACACAACGAGTACGCCAAGTTTTATATCGAAGCCTGTCGGCAAATAAAGCAGCGCTGCCCCGGCGTGAAAATCAGCGGCGGCGTGAGCAACCTTTCTTTTAGTTTTAGGGGAAATGACCGGGTGCGGGAGGCCATGCACTCCGCGTTCCTGTACCATGCCATTCAAGCCGGCATGGACATGGGCATCGTGAACGCCGGGATGATGGAGATTTACGAGCAAATCCCGAAAGACCTGCTCGTGATGGTCGAGGACGTGATTTTCAACCGCCGGGCCGACGCCACCGAGCGCCTCACCAATTTTGCGGAAACCGTGAAAGGCGGCGGTGCCGTGGCCACCGGCCCCGACCTCACCTGGCGGGAGAACACGGTGGAAAAGCGATTGGAACATTCGCTCGTGAAAGGCATCACCGACTTCATCGAGGTGGACACCGAGGAGGCCCGCCAGAAATACCCAATGCCCCTGCACGTCATCGAAGGCCCGNNTGTTCCTGCCGCAAGTCGTGAAGTCCGCACGGGTGATGAAACGGGCCGTTGCGCACCTTACACCATATATAGAGGCCGAAAAACTGCGTTCCGGCGACTCCAGCGCCAAAGGCAAGATCCTGATGGCCACCGTCAAGGGCGATGTCCACGACATCGGCAAGAACATCGTTGGCGTGGTGCTCGGCTGCAACAACTACGACATCGTTGACCTCGGCGTCATGGTCCCCGCCGACAAAATCCTCGACGCCGCCATCGCAGAAAAGGTGGACATGATTGGTCTCAGCGGCCTCATCACGCCATCTTTGGATGAAATGGTGCACGTCGCCAAAGAGATGCAGCGCCGTGGCTTCACCATGCCACTGCTCATTGGCGGTGCCACCACTTCGAGGACGCACACTGCCGTGAAAATCGAGCCGCAGTACAGTGGCCCCGTGGTGCATGTATTGGATGCCAGCCGGAGTGTGGCCGTGGCGTCCACTTTGGCTTCTTCCGATGAAAATGCCCGCTCCAATTATATCCTGGAGACAAAAAAAGACTACGCCGCCATCCGTGAGCAGCGCCTAAACCGAACTTCTTCCAAGAAATATTTGAGCATAAAGGAGGCCCGTGCAAACAAGTACAAAATTGATTGGGCAGGCTATCAAGCACCACGGCCAACCTTCCTTGGCGTCAAGGTTTTTGAAGAATACGACTTGGAGGAGCTGAGCAATTATATTGATTGGACGCCATTTTTTGCCAGTTGGGAGCTGAAGGGCAAATACCCGGACATCTTCCTGGACGAAACCGTGGGCGAGCTTTCGAGGCAGCTTTTCAATGACGCACAGAGCATTCTTCGACGGGTCATTGATGAAAAGTGGCTGACCGCCAAAGCAGTGATTGGGTTCTTTCCCGCCAATGCCACCGAATCCGATAGCGTGGAACTTTACTCGGACGAGGGTAGGGGAGGAGTGTTTTCCAAGCTCCATTTTTTGCGCCAGCAGGTAGAAAAAACTGCTGGGCAGCCCAATGTTTGCTTGTCCGACTTCATTGCCCCAAAGCAAACTGGCATCGAAGACTATATCGGCGTGTTCGCCGTTTCCACAGGCTTCGGCATTGACAAATGGGTGAAGCAGTTCGAAGACAACCACGACGACTACAATGCCATTCTGTTGAAAGCCATCGCCGACCGCTTGGCCGAGGCTTTTGCGGAGCGGATGCACGAGCGGGTGCGGAAGGAATTCTGGGGATATGCTGCCTCAGAAACACTTGACAGCCAATCACTTATCGAAGAAAAGTACGATGGCATCCGACCAGCGCCCGGCTATCCTGCCTGCCCAGAACACACGGAGAAGCGGACGCTTTGGCAACTATTGGACGTGGAAAAAAACACAGGCATCAAACTGACGGAAAGCTGTGCGATGTGGCCAGCGTCGGCAGTGAGCGGTTGGTATTTCTCGCACCCGGAGAGCAAGTATTTCACGACGGGGCAGTTGGCCAAGGACCAAGTGGAAGATTATGCCGAAAGGAAAGGAATGACGGTGGAACAGGCGGAAAAGTGGTTGGCGAGTGTGCTGAACTATGATGTTTAGCTATTCCCAGCGGAGGGTTTGGCTATTCTTAACGTAGCGCTTCACGTTTAGCCAAAAAGCCACAAAAAGATAAACGATGATGGGGGAGCCAAGGGTGGCAAAAGAAAGGTAAATGAAATACATCCGAACCCTTGCAGAAGCAAGGCCCATTTTGTCGCCAAGGTAGCTACAAACCCCAAAGGCAGAACGCTCCATCAAGTCCTTCATTGAATTCATACGGTAAATGTAGCATGTTTCCTCCAAATAAAAAGGCAGGTGCTGGATAATAAAATCCTGGCACCTGCCTTACGTTTTGCAGTTTGATATTCTTTATTGGAGGTGAACCTCTTTCTCAGCCATCAATTTCCGGATGTTGATGAGCGCATAGCGCATCCGGCCCAGTGCCGTGTTGATGCTCACCCTCGTTAGTGCTGCGATTTCCTTGAAGCTCATGTCGGCATAGTGGCGCAGGATGACAACTTCCTTCTGTTCCGGTGGCAACATGTCCACAAGGCTGCGGATCCGGTCGTGGGTCTGGCTGCGCATGATGAGCTGCTCGGCATTAGCATCTTGGGAAGAAATCACGTCGAAAATATCGAACGAATCGTTGATGTGGACGTGTGGCCGACGCTTGCCCCTCCGGTGGTAATCAACGCAAAGGTTGTAGGAGATTCGTAAGGCCCATTGACCAAACTTGCCTTCGTGGTTGTATTTCCCACTCCGCAGCGTGTTGACAATCTTAATGAAAACTTCTTGGAAGATGTCTTCGGCAAGGGTCTCATCTTTCACAAAGAGGTAGATGGACGTGTAGATTTTCTGTTGGTAGCGGTCAAGTAGGTTTTTGAAGGCTCTTTCGTCACCTTCAAGGTACTGAGCTATCAGCTGATGGTCATTCATTGGCATTACTTGCATAACTAAGGCAAAAGTTAAGTGAAGAAAAACAGTTTGCGATTTAGTGTAGAAGTTTATGCCGTATAGAAAATCTGTTTAGATGGAAAAAATTTGTGAAGAAGTATTTTTGTGCTAAGACAATTAGAGCGCCAAATTAAGCGCTTTGTGGGAGAAAAAATGAAATTTAGCGTTTTTAACAAAAAATTAAACGCTTTTGGATAATAAAACCCTTCTTTTTGAAGAACAGGTTCATAAAGCGCTGTTTTTACCCACAATATCAAAAGGTCCCCTAATAGATTTTCAATGGTTCTGGATAGTAAACAATAACCTTAAGAGCAAGTAATTGAAAAAAATCAACAGGGAAGGACAAAATAATCCAAAATGGCGGCTACTTGCCAATTCGAGGTTTTGGACTTTTCCCTAAACTTTGGAATGTGAAGTAATTCAGTAGTTTTGCCAAATAAATATTTTTTACACAAAATTCTTAACCTACTATTTATGAAGCGACAACAAATTGTTGCGGGCAACTGGAAAATGAACCTGAACTTTCAGGAAGGCAGGGATTTGGCAAACGCAATAATAAAGGAAATCGGACCAACAGAGGTCTTGACGATATTGTGCCCTCCCTTCATACACCTCAACCACCTTTCCATGTTGGCGAATGGGATTTCGAACCTGGAAATAGGGGCACAAAACTGCCATTCGGAACGAGCAGGCGCATACACCGGAGAAATTTCTGCTGGGATGTTGAAATCAACGGAAGCAACTTTCGTGATTGTTGGCCATTCCGAGCGGAGGGAGTTTTTCAACGAAGACGATGCCCAGCTGGCAAAAAAAACCAATGCAGTGTTGGAAAGTGGGCTGCGACCTATTTTTTGTTGTGGGGAAAGACTGGAAATAAGGGAAGCAGCCCGCCACGAAGATTTGGTTCGGAGCCAATTGGAACTTGGCTTGTTTCACCTTGACAGCGAGTCCTTCTCCAAAATCGTTATTGCATACGAGCCAGTATGGGCGATTGGGACTGGAAAAACAGCTTCTCCTGAACAAGCCCAAGAAATGCACTACTTTATCCGTAGCTTGATTTCAGAAAAATACGGAAAGGCTATTGCTGAAGGCACGACCATCCTTTATGGAGGGAGTTGTAAACCAGATAACGCAAAAGAGCTTTTCAGTAAACCAGACGTAGATGGCGGTTTGATTGGCGGCGCATCTTTGAAAGCCACAGACTTTATCGAAATCGTGAACAGTTTTCCAAAATCTTGACAAGCACCTTTCCATATCTCAATATCTAATGAAGATGAATAAATTCTTAACACTACTTTGTTTTTTTTGCTTTTCTCTTAGCAACACTATTTCAGCACAATGTCCACCCCCTGGCTATCCACAGCCGGGTGACATGTGCGTACAAGCACCAGTGCTTTGTGTTGACTTGAATGGGTATTGCGCTACGCTTGGCACCAATAATGTGCAACAAAATTTTCCGGGATGCCCAGGCAATGCCCTCAACAATGATGAATGGTTTGCATTCATCGCTGGTTCTAGCAATATCACGCTGGAGATAGTGCCTTCAAATTGCCAAGGCACAAATGGTCAGTTTGGGATGCAAGGAGCAATTTACGAGGGAAGTTGTTCAGGACCTGCCGTGGCTACCCAGTGCAACTGCGTCACCAATACCTTCAACATGTCCGGAAATTTCATTCCCGGGCAGGTGTATTACGTCGTTTTTGATGGTTGTGCTGGTGATATTTGTGATTTTCAGGTAAACGTCATCCAAGGCTCAACGATACCACAACCTCCAGCGGACCCCAGTCCCATTCAAGGGCCAACTATGGTTTGTCCGGGTGCCACCACTTCGTATTTTCTGTTTAACCAAAATGCCGCCACCTTTAATTGGACGTTGTCACCACCAAATTCGGGCAATGTTTCCGGCTCACCCGGCGGCAATATCATGGTCAATTGGGCCAACAATTTTGTTGGAATGGCAACCCTTTGCGTCACCTCCTCAAACCCCTGTTTCGTCGGAAACCAAGTTTGCTTGAACATAAATTCAGCCCCAATTCCCCCTTCAAGCCAAAGTTACAACCTTTGCGTGGGTGATTGTGTGCCCTGCGCTGGCCAAACCTTTTGCAGTGGAACAGGGCCCAATGGCTCACCCGTTACGCTTCAAAGTTACCTTGGCTGTGACAGCGTGATTATGTGCATCATCAACCAGATACCCGCCATCACTACAAACCTCGGAATGGTAACACTTTGTGCGCCAGCTACATTTACCGTTTGCGGTACACAGTACAACACATCGCAAAACGTTTCCCATGTTTGCACCAATGCAAGTTGGCAGGGTTGTGACTCAACGGTAATTGCGGATTTGGCCATCCTCACACCCAATGTTTTGATTGAGCCTCCTGGCGTAATTGGTTGCGGTATTTTTTCGGAAATTCAATTGAATGCGCTGAACTCTGATTTCTCCCAAGTCCCAGCCGGCACCATGACCATGCTTTGGACCGGCCCAGGGATTCTGGGGCCAAGCAACGGTCCTACGGTGGCCATCAACCAAGCTGGACAATACTGCTTCACTATTACTGCTTCCCGAAATGGGGTAGTTTGCACCGACCAAAAATGTGTAACGGTCACATCCAACATTCAAACGCCACAAATACCACAGATAAGCGGAAATCAAATGCCCTGTCAAGGCGCAACGGTGAACTACACCGTGACGCCTGTTGGCAATCCGCCACCCACAGGATATACATGGACAACGCCCAACAACGAACCGGTGACCCCCATTAACCCAACCACAGTAGCTGTCACTTGGAATTCGCCCAATGGTGGCCAACTTTGCGTAACAGCCGACAACGACTGTGGCGCTTCGCCCCCTGCGTGCATTCCCATTACCGTCACTGCCTTGCCAAATGCACCCCAAATAACTGGGCCTGCAACTGTGTGTTCCAATAACCAGACCCAAGTTTACTCGGTTAGCAATGTGCAAAATGGAGTTACCTACAACTGGTCAGTTCCCCCAGGGGCAACCTTTACTGGCTCTGGTGCGAGCATCACCGTCAACTTTAGCAATGCGACGCCCGGCGCAGGTCAAGTGTGCGTCACTGCCCAAAATACTTGTGGCACTACATTGCCCTCATCCTGTATTAACGTAAATATCACCGCTGCTCCGGCCATGCCAGTCATGTCTGGGCCTGCTACTGTTTGCAACAATGGTGGAAACTACACCTATACCGTGAGCAACCCTCCCATGGGAGTGACTTATACCTGGACTGCTCCCGCAGGGGCAACCGTCACAGGTTCCGGCCCATCTGTTACCATTGACTTCAATGGCGCTTCTAATGGGCAGGTTTGTGTGACCGCTCAAAATACATGCGGAAACAGTCCCCAAGCCTGCCAACCCGTGCAAGTAATCAACGCGCCGAGTGGAACGATTAGTGGCACAGGAACAATCTGCCAAGGCAGCAGTGATGATGTCAACCTGACCATCACCCTAACAGGTGCCGGCCCATGGGCTGTAACCTATTCGCTGAACAATGGGCCTGATATCAGTTTGAATATTGCAACCAGCCCTCATACGCTAACCGTTGACCAGCCCGGCACTTACACATTGACCTCCGTGACTTTGGCAAACAGCACCTGTGCGG
Organism: Saprospiraceae bacterium UBA6168; assembly: GCA_002435785.1. Taxonomy (GTDB): domain Bacteria; phylum Bacteroidota; class Bacteroidia; order Chitinophagales; family Saprospiraceae; genus UBA6168. The sequence continues at coordinate 6,618 of DIUC01000013.1, forward strand.
GAACAACCAATGGCTCTGCAACAGTCACTGAAAATCCAGCCCCAGTCGCAACGCTATCTGGTGGCGGTTCTATATGTTCAGGCAGTGGCCAGACCGTGGCCTTGACGATTAATTTTACAGGCACTGCCCCGTGGACAGTTGATTGGACAAGGAATGGTGCTGCGCAAGCGCCATTTCAAGCCACGACCAATCCCTTTACTTGGAACATTGGTCAAGGGCAAGCTGGCAATATCGTTTTGACGAATGTCGAGGATGGAAATGGTTGCGTAGGAACCACCAATGGCACCGCTTTGGTGACAGTTAATACCGCACCAACCGTCAGCAACCTTACGGCCGTTTGCGATGCCAACAACCAGTTTTTTGTGGTCATGTTCACCATAAATGGCGGCGACCCAGGCTCTTATAGTGTCACCCCATTGAATGGAGCCATTGCTGGCAATGTATTTACCAGCAATCCCATTGCGTCGGGCAGTGGCTATTCCTTTGTGGTAAATGATGCCAACAACTGCGCACCTGTCACCATCGCTGACAACGCTGTTGTTTGCGATTGTGCAACACAAGTAGGCGAAATGGACCAAACGCCTCTTGCCGTCTGTGGTGATGGCCCACTTTCAGTTCCCTATGACAATACCAATCAAGTTTTTGATGGAAACGATACACTGGCATTTGTACTTCATGCTGGAAACGGCCTTTCCATCGTCCCACCGATTCTGAGTGTTTCTCCTACGCCATCCGTCGGATTCAACGCTTCCACCATGACATATGGAACGACCTATTACCTGTCAGCAGTGGTTGGAGATGATGACGGTGCTGGAGGAGTTGACTTGAACGACCCCTGTCTGGGAGTAGCACAAGGAACTCCTATCGTTTTTTACCAAATACCTACTGCAACATTGAGCGGGAGCGATGCGATTTGCCAAGGAGGGAACGGCCAAGTTACGGTAAGCTTTACAGGTGTTGGCCCATGGAGCATTAGCTACGACAATGGTGCAGGAAACGTACAAACGCTGAACGGTATCACCCAGAACCCATACACGCTGGTGGTTTCTCCTTCGGCAACTGCAACCTTTTGCTTAACTGACATGGAGGATGCAAACTGCACAGGTACGGCAAGCGGGTGTGCGACGGTGACTGTAAATACTGGCGTTTCCGTTTCCAATCTCAGCGTAACCTGCAATGCAACAGCCACTGCTTATACTATTACCTTCACGATTTCGGGCGGCAATCCTGCCTCCTATTTCGTCACTGGAGTATCGGGCAACATCATTGGCAACATATTTACCAGCGACCCAATACCAAGTGGGCAGGGTTACAGCTTGGTTGTCAACGACCAGAACGGCTGCTCACCACAGACATTGGCGCAAACTACCGTGAATTGCAACTGTGCAACAGAAGCTGGAACGATGGGTGCCACATCTGTAACTGTTTGCGGAGATGGTCCCCAAACAGTTGGTGCAACTACAGGCTCCAATCTTGATGGCGACGACATCCTCCAATACGTGCTGAGGCCGGACAACTTTGCCATTATTTCAACCATCTTGGCTACAAGCAACCTCCCCACTTTCAGCTTCATTCCAGGTACGATGAATTATGGTACTACCTACTACATTTCAGCGATAGCTGGAAACAACGATGGGACCGGAAACGTGGACCTGGCCGATGCCTGTTTGGATGTTTCGCAAGGGACGCCCATTGTCTTTTATGAAATACCAACAGCTAACCTCACTGGCAATGCCCAAATTTGCACCGGCGCTTCCACCAACATGCAGGTGCAATTAACTGGCGTTGGCCCTTGGACCATCACTTACCAACCCGCTGGTGGCCCACCTGTAACTGTTACGGCCAACAGTAGTCCGTTTTCAATTCCTGTCAGCCCAAGCACGACGACGACTTACAGTTTGGTCAGTGTTACCAATGCCTTCTGCACTGGTACGGTAAGCGGAACTGCCGCAATTGGTGTCAACAACCCACCGACCGCTGCCAATCTCGACTTGGTTTGTGACCCAACTGGCCAAAACTATGCGGTGTCCTTTAATATTCAGGGAGGAAATGCGGCGACTTACAATGTATTGCCAACTGGGACTTTAGTCGGAAGCACATTCACCAGCAATCCAATTTCCAGTGGTGCACCTTACAGCTTTTTGTTGGATGATGCCAATGCTTGTGGGCCTACCATCATCAGCGGTGCTTATGATTGCAATTGTACCACCGATGCTGGCACCATGTCACCTGCCCAAATAAGTGTTTGCGTGGGTGCAATGGCCAATGCGGCAAATGCAAATAACCCAACTTTGGATGCCAACGACACCTTGGTTTATGTGCTCCATACGGGAAACAGCAATGTACTGGGAACAATCATAACTACCAGTGGGACGCCGAATTTCAGTTTTGTTCAAGGCACCATGACGCCAGGCACTGTTTACTACATTTCCGCAGTGGCAGGCAATGACAACGGCAATGGGTCTGTCCTTTTAACTGACCCATGCTTGAGTGTTGCGATAGGCACGCCCGTTGTTTTCAATGCGTTGTCGACGGTGACGATTGCTGGCACTACGACCATTTGCGAGGGCCAAACTGCCCAACTCACTGGTACCATAACAGGGGTGGGGCCCTTTATTGTCAATTTTGAGGTCAACGGAATTCCTCAAAGTATTCCAGTGCCGGCTCCTGGTACATTCCAACTACCTGCTATTTCGGCAACCACAACGGTAACATTGGTAAGCATAACCGACAATGGCACGACATGCAGCAATACTGCTACTGGGTCGGCCACCGTTACCGTCAGCCCAAATGTTACGGCTGGCACTTCCATTGGCAACCTCACTTTTTGCGAAGCGGCAACACAACCATTTGACTTGGATGACCAAATTACGGGAGCAACGCCAGGCGGCCAGTGGACTGGCCCATCCGGTGTGGTAGCAGGAGGACAGGTGAATCCTGCCAACCTCGCTGCGGGTGTTTATGTTTTCACCTACACTGTGCAGGGCATAGGCAACTGCCCCGATGACACCGAGACGGTAAGCTTGACCATCAACGCAGCTCCTGTGGCAGATGCTGGCCAAGACCAATTGCTTACTTGCGATGTCTTGGCAGTGCCATTGGGGGGAAGTGGGACAACCACCGGTGCTACCTACCTATGGAGCGGCGGAACTGTTGCAAATCCTGCAGCAGCCAATACCACTGCAAGCCAACCCGGAACCTACACGCTGACCGTGACCAATCAAGGCTGTACCGCCAATGATGTGGTGGAAGTTGGGCAATCCAATTCGGTCCCCACTTTATCCATTGTAATTTCAGATGTGAGCTGCTTCGGGGATTCCAACGGATCGGTTTCAGTGGAATCAGTTTCGGGTGGGGTTCCGCCCTATTTGTTCTCCCTGAACAATTCCCCGTTCAATGCATCTACTCAGTTCAACAACCTGGGACCTGGCCAATACGAAATCCAAGTAATGGACGCCGGTGGCTGTGAAACAGCAAGCATTTTTTCAGTGACCCAACCCGTGGAAGTAACCGTTGAGATTGTTGGAAACTTCCAGGGAAGCAGTCCGATAATTGACCTTGGCGACGAATTGGTGCTGTCCCTTCTTTCCACACCTCCAGCGGGTCAGTTGGATTCCATCGTATGGTCAACCGCTGGTTTGGATAATTGCGCCACCTGTCCCACCATAAAAGTAAGTCCGACGCAACAAACCAATTATACCGTTTTGGTGGATGAAAATGGCTGTACTGCAAGCGACAACATCACGGTGTTGGTGGAGAAGAACCGCCATATTTACGTACCCAATGCATTCTCACCGAACGCTGACGGCATCAATGATTTGTTTACCATTTATGCCGGCAAAGGGGTCCAAGAGATAAAATCCTTCATCGTATTCAGCCGCTGGGGCGAAACGATGTACAGTTTCCAAAACTTTGTGCCCAACGACCCAACTGTTGGTTGGGATGGAATGCACAGGGGAAAGGATATGCAGCCAGCCGTTTTCACTTGGTTTGCCGAAATTGAGTTCACGGATGGTCGGGTAGAACTGTACCGTGGAGATGTTAGTCTAGTGCGATAGGGTAGTACGGGTACTGTGAATAAAATTTACTTTGGGGCCAATGCAAGTGATTTGCATTGGCCCTGATTTTTTTTGCCACGTTGATTCTACTGCATTTCCTTGATGAATGCTGCCACGTTTTTGTTGTAACGAGAGATAGATTCTTTTTTGACATTGCGCTTGGTGGCGTCGTTCAAGACTTCTTTGGCTTTCACCATGTCCTTATCCTTCAACAAATTGTCTATTTGGATGGCAATCAGTTCAGGGTTGTTCCTATCAAATTCAAGCCCTTTCGCTACCAATTGCTTTGTGACTTTGGTGTTGCCAAGCTGGTTACTTGCATCAGCTGCCGCAACAAACTCCTTTTTAGAGACTTGGTTTGTGTTCATTTTGACCCTGGTCGGCTCAACGATTTTTTCCAGCCTTTTGATTTCGATTTCTGTGGCTTTGAGCGTCTCACGTATGGCTGGCTCTTGCGCAGGTTTCATGGTTATCACCTTTTCAAAATCCTGTTTGGCAGCATAAAGTTGCTGAGAGTTTTTGAAGGCAACGCCCCTTGCCAGCAGTATTTCGGGGTCATCAGGACGCTTGACCAACGCAAGATTTAAGTCATCAATAGCACCGAGGAAATCGCCTGATTTTATTCGAAGGTTAGCACGGTTGCTTCGGCCCAACCAGTAATTTTCGTTGGCAATCAAACAGGTGTCGAGCGCCGCCTTGGCCAATTCTGGTTGGTTCATGGCGATGAAATTGTCGGCCAGCACCATGTATTTCAAAAGGTTGGCAGAGGAGTCGCCACTCACATCGGCACTCTGCATGGCTGTTATTGCGCCCTCACGGTCCCCTTCCAATTGTGCAATCATCCCCAGCATCAATTTTAGAGTGGTTTCAAGGTCTTGGGTCAGTTCCCCCGCAGAGGCAATGATGGACAGGACTTTCTCGGTGACAACCTCCTGTTCGCCCTGGTCTTTGAGCGCACCACTTTGTTTTAGCTGAAGAAAGGGGACTTTTCCATCAATGTCTTTGTTGCCGAGGTATTTGAACCTCGTTTTTATGACGGTGGTGGTGCCTTTGCCATCCACAAGTCCCCAAATAACGATGGTCGCCTTGTTGTTCTGCCCCTTTTTTGCGGCCTCCTCAAAGCTCAGTGTGCGGTCAGGTGTGAAGCTATCGCAAATATCAAATTCTGAATTTTTCAAAGATTCGATACCGCTGCAAAAGGCTGACAACCGGTCTATGACCAATCCCTCCGGCTTGAATTCCCCACCGGATGGCTTAAAAAATGGAATGATTAGAAAATTGGTGGAGGTAGTATCCTTAAAGCTGACTGCACATTCTTTGTCGGAGGAAACAGGAGGTGGGATGTTACCATTGGCGCCAATTTTTTTAACCAAAAGAAAGATGGCAACGCTAAGCAACAACATGGGCAGGCCAATCACTATCAACCATTTGTTGTTTTTAAATGCAGGTTGCCAAGGAGGTTTTGCTGCCGCAAAGCCATTGGGGTTGTAATTGTCATTTTCAATGAAATCCAGCAAGTTGAAAAGCCCCTTCCTCACCTGCCCGTAGCTCAATTCTGCATTTTCAAAGCTGATGGCCCGCTTTGCTTGGTCCAATTTTGTCTGGTTGAAAATTGCCAAAAGGTGAAGGGATTCGGTATGAAGGGGCTTGTAGATTGGCTTATTCTTGAGAAAAACCTCTACCAATTCCAATGCAATTTCCATATTGCCTTCAGCAATTTCCTCCTTTGCTTTTTGAAGCAATGTATTTTTGTCCGTCATATTCATCCGATTTGAAGCGAAATTAAGCCAACCCGAGGATTATTCGGTTTTTTGCTAAAAATGGCTAACTGCCAACCTCAATTTTCTTCGCTATTTTTGCCCAGACTTTGATTGGCAAGTTTCGTTAACCTGACACTACGCAGCTTCCAAAGTCGTTATCTCACAAAAAAAATTGGATGAAACGCTTTTCCACACCTTTTCGATGCTCCTTTTTTGTCCTTTACCTTTTGGTAGTCACCCAGACCCAAGCTCAAAAATACAGCAACGAATTCCTGTCCATCGGAATAGGAGCAAGGGCCCAGGGGATGGGCAATTCAGTGGTGGCAAGTATTGACGATGTCACAGCAGGCTACTGGAACCCAGCTGGTTTGGCTGCCATAGACTCCGATAAAGGTCTGCAAATTGGGGCCATGCACTCCGAGTGGTTCGCAGGCGTGGGCAAGTTCGACTACCTTGGCATGACCCTCCCTTTTGGGGGCACCAATCGTCGTTTTGGGATTTCGCTTATTCGCTTTGGAATTGACGACATTCCAAATACCCTCAGCCTTTTCGAGAGTGACGGAACCATCAACTATGACAACATCGTGGCGTTTTCTGCTGCCGATTATGCCTTCTTGGCCAGTTATGCACAGCGGCTAAAGGCAAAGGAAAACCAGGCTTTGAATGTGGGCGGCAATGTAAAAATCGTGCGCCGAGTCATCGGCTCCTTTGCCAATTCATGGGGGTTTGGCGTGGATCTTGGCGCTCAATACAGCATCGGTCGGCTGAAGTTCGGGGCTATGGCGAGGGACATTACCACTACCTTCAATGCCTGGCATGTCACCTTTACGGACCGAGAAAAGGACGTTCTTTTGGCAACCGGCAACCAACTCCCCAACATCAATTCCTTGGAAATCACCAAGCCACAATTGTTGCTCGGAGCTGCTTATTCTTTCCAGTTCAAAAAATTGAAGTTCATGCCAGAGGTAAATCTCGTTGCCACCACAGATGGAAAAAGAAACACCCTGGTTTCTGCTGACCCGGTGAGCCTTGACCCAAGTGCCGGGATGGAGGTGAGCTACAATGACTTTCTCTTCTTGCGGGCAGGAATCAGCCAATTCCAAAAGGAGCGAAATTTTGACGGCTCCAATTTCTTGACTTCTCGGCCAGCACTTGGCGTCGGCCTGCAGCTTTATAGCCTTCGGGTGGATTATGCCTATACCAACCTCGGCGATTCTCAAAACCGATACTCGCACGTCGTTTCCTTGCAATTGGATTTGAAACCAAGGAAAAAAACGGTTTCCGGGTTTTAATCCCAAAGCCGCCGATGAAACCTCAATAAGTGGTTGGGAGCATTCTCGTCGTAGATTTCCAAGTGCAGCAGTTTTGGTTTCCGTGGGTCGTTTGAGAACAGCACTTTGATGGGATTGTGGACGTAACCATTGTCTTCAAACATCAATACCTGACGATTTCTGGTTGGCACTTGAAACATCGTCAACTCCCCTGCATCCTTAGGTAGCGGCAGGTCAGCATACCCTTCTTCCTTCAAAAACTGGCGTACCATCTCAAGGCTCTGTTCTAACTGCCCACCTGCAAAGCAAGTGCGGAAGCAATACCCATCGCTCGTGCCACCTAAATACTCACCTGGCACCGTAGGAAAGTTAGTTCTTAATCCCATTGTTAAGCATTTATGGACAAAAATAGGAAGCAAAACTATTCAAAACAATTGTTTTTGAAAAACAACTTCGATTTGAATACAATTTGTGTTTTTATTTTTTTTTAGGAAAAAAAACAGCCAGATTTGCGCAAGCTTCATAAACGGTTGTAATTTAAAGCTTCAAATCAAAACTTAGCCTATGATGAACGAACGAATTTCCTCGATAATGACAACTAATGTTGTTACAGTCCAACCAGAAGAATCACTGGAAACAGTGAAACACCTTCTTTTTGAAAAGCACTTTCACCATTTGCCTGTTGTTGATGCAACGGGAAAATTGGAAGGCATCATCACCTCCTGGGATTTGATAAAATCCAACAAACGTTTTGAAGAATACGGAGATTTCAAGGTGCAGGATTTGATGACCGTAAAGGTTGCGACCTTGGGACCCAACGACTTGGTTGGCGCAGCAGCGATGGTTTTTTTGAAACACCTGTTCCACGGTCTTCCAATCGTTGATGATGACCGCAGGTTGGTGGGAATTATCACCACCCACGACATCCTCAAATATGAATTCCGCAAGGAATACCCTGACGATGTTTTTGTTAGGGAAACGCATTGGGTAGAATAATCCCGTTTAGGACTCACCGCCAATTCGCTTGGTGGCTGCTATAGTGGCAGCCACCGTTCCCAGTGGAAGGGCAAATGGAAATCCTATAATCGTATAAAGCATCAGCATAAATACTGCGCCATTCCCGAGGGCGAGCATCCTATTTTTTTGAACAAATTTGACGCTTTCATGGAACCGATAATGCCGTTCCAATGCGAAGTCCAAATTGCCAAAACCGGCATAGTAAGCCTGAAGCAGGAAGATGAGAACCGTGGTGAACGGACTAAGCACTGGTATCAATCCCAGCAGCAACAAAAGTACAGTTCCACCAAGCTCTCTGAAAATATTACGTAGTGCAATCCTAAGCCCACGGACTGCATCCTTGGCTATTTGCTGTATCGTAAAGCCTGCTCCGCTTTGCTTCCCCATCAGTTGGTCCTCTACCTTCTCGGACAAAATGCTCATGATGGGAGAAGAGATTACCATCACCAATTGTTTGAAAACAAGAAGGCCCAACAAGAATACCAGTATTCCTCCAAGCAATTGTGCGATGCTTGATACCACACTCCTTCCCCATTCCCATACCCAAAGCCGTTCAAGTATTCCTCCTACATTGTCCGACAGGTTCCAAGCAAGCCCAAAAATCCCCAGACCGAGCAAAATACTTAGCCCGGCCGGAACCAAAACATAGCCCCACATTCTGTGCCTTGAAATATGTTTGATGGCCTCAACATAGGCTTTGATTGCTTCAAAAAATTCTTTCAACATCCCTGAAAAATTTACGGAAAAATAGACAAGATGAGCCAACCATACCGTCTTTATCTACTGAAATAAACAACACTTAGACCGAAACAAAAGAGGCGACCAAAATGGCCGCCTCTTTTTGAAAGAACAATTTCAGCTTGAAACGAAATCACTTCTCAGCTTTCTTTTTTCTCCGGGTCTTGAACATTTCTACTACCTCCTTTTCCTTGATGAAGTTTAGGTCAATAAAGGTGGTCCCAACGAATTTCTTGATGTCCTGATAATCCCGGCCACGCTTATCGGTGTAGGTGCGGAGCGCCCGCTTCACATAGCGCATGGAGAGTTCCTTGACATCTTGGTTGAACTGTTGGTTGGCAAAAATATTGATGTAAACCGTATAGATTTTGGACAGCTCGAATAGCTCATGGTAGTCACCTACCTCCAGGTTGTTGATGAGGCGGGCGAGGTAATGGTAAATGACCATCCGCACACATTCATTGATAAGGGAGGTGCCTTGGTGACGGTTGTAGAACACTTTTACGGCATCCATAGCCGCTTCCTGCGTATATCCTATGCCATGGATGGTGTCCATCAGTTCGTAATACTCTGTCAACTCGTCCTTAATGGATTTGTCCAAAATGGCCGAAACCCTTGCATCTGCTTGGGCATTCAGGTCAACACGTTTGCTCTCGTGCATTTCAAGCACGAAGGCCAACCAATGCGCACTGAACTCAGGGTGTTTCTTCCGGGTGGCATTGAAGTGCTTAGTCAGGTGCTTTTGGTCTTCACCTTCCAAATCAAAAAAGTTGGCATAAATACCAAGGATTTGCAAATGCTCGTCATGGCCCTGAAACTCCTCGTTGCCAATCAAGGCTTTCAGGAATGGCATGAGGCTCTTGTTGTCCTGCTTTTTTTCCTCCCTGTAAACCAGGAATTCCTTCAATGAGGACCAAAGGACTTTCAGTTCACCCAGGGTTTTTGGGAAGTCAGCAGTCATGTAATTGAAGTTGACAAACTGCTTTTTGTAAATCACAAGACCCTGCTGCCTGCCTTCGGGGGTGTAGTATTTGTCGAGTTTTTGGCTTTGGAGGAAGTAGCGGATACGCTTGTTTTCGATTGGCGTAATCAGGTTCGTAATCCAAATGTCGCTGCTGAGAGCAAACCCCACCTGAATGCTCTGACCGATGCGCTTTTTCAGGATTTCAAAATTGGGTGAATTGCAAATGGCCATCAGCACATCCTTAAAATGGTCTTGCGGACGGGTATATTTGAAGAGCGGGCTGACCTCGCCCCTCAGCACGGAGTAACCAAGGATACGTGGCAAGAACATTCCCTCAAAATGCTCGCTCATGAGCATCTTGTCCAGCGACACAAGCTGGAGGGGGTTTTCAGCAGCGACCCGGTTGTAAAGCTCCTCAATCTGTGGTTCAAACTTATCTTTCATCTGCTCAAAATAAGTCTCCTCTTCTTCCTGAAGATAGTAGGCAAGTTCGTCGGACTCTTGGATTTCGCTGGCAATGACTTCCAACTCCTCCACATAATTTTTATCTAGTGATAACATAAAGCCAATATTTGAAAAGAACCTGGCTGAGCACTTAAGCTCGGCCAGGTTCTTTTTGATGAAATGTTTCCCGAAGGTGAGGCAAAGATAGGTACCAGATTTTGATAACTCAAAGGAAAAACAAGATACTTTGAGATTAACCCAATTTTTAATCCTTCCAATTTGGAGCAGGCTGGTAATATGGAGATTCAAAAACCCTAACAACCCCATTTTTACCCTCCTGCCCAAGTATTCGCTTGCTTCTGACGAAGGTGGCGAGTCTGTCTGGCACAAAAGTAGGGTCGCCCCGCACCAAACTTTCGACCTTTACCCGATCTGAGGCATGGATGATTTTCCCGCCACCCATATAAATGGCCACATGGCTGATGCGCTCTTTTTTTTCGGGAGTGGCCTTGCGGCCAAAGAAAAGCAGGTCGCCTGGCTGTAAATTTTTCAGGGAACCGGTGTCCGTTTCAACCAATTCGCCAGTGTGTACCTGTTGGCTGGCATCCCGTGGAAGCTGTATGCCGTTCAGAAAAAAAACCATTTTCGTGAACCCGCTGCAATCCATCCCCTTGCCAGAGGTACCGCCCCAAAGGTAGGGCCTACCCATCATTTCCTGTGCTGTGGCGAGGATGTTGAAAGGGGATGCTTGGCGGCTGTCCAACCAATTGGCCAATGGACTGAGCCATTCATTTTTTACGAAGCCCTGACGACCGTCAGGCAGTGCTATTTTTGTAAAAATAGGTTGTTTGTCAACGATTTGTACTAAGTTTCCAGCCAATAAATCGGTTGTTTTCAGTGATTGCTCGCTTGGATTTTCATAAGCAAACACAAAATCTTGGATGACCATTGCCCTCGATGATGTCACCCATTTTTCATGCTCACCTGTAGTCATCAATTGAAAAGCGCCACCATCAAGCCAACCAAAATAATCGTCGGGGGACTGCACCAAATAAAAATCGCCCTGTTTTTTCCAAACCCGAAGGGTAGTGCCAAGTAGTGCTTGGGTGGCAAGTTCTGCGGCGTGCCTTGGTTCGGAGCGGATATTGCAAACCGAAACGCTCACCACCCCCATGTGTTTATCTTGCAATTCATGGCTAGGCAACAACACAAGGCTGTCCACGAAATCAATCCCCGCTGCGCCAAGTTTCTCTACAAGTGCTTTCTTTGCCTCCGTTAATGTTGTCTCCCCATGTATTTCAAGCTTTTTTCTATTTACAATGGTATCAATCTGGAAAAGCGCCACCCGTTTATCGGGGGCATATTCAAGCCGCAGCGCTTCGGCAATTTGTTTCACTTGCTTAAGTTGATAATTTTGCTGGCAACCAAGCCAGCCGCAACAAAAAAGAAGCAGGAAAAATCGGTACATGGCTTTCATTTTTCACAAAAGTATCATGGATTTTGGCTCCGTTTGAAAAAATACTGGTCATTCAAACCGCTTTCCTCGGCGACGTGGTGCTGGCTACGGCACTGGTGGAGAAGTTGTCCCAGCATTTCCCAAATGTCAAACTTGATTTCCTGGTCCGCAAAGGCAACGAGGCTTTGCTCGAAAACCATCCACATATTAATAAGGTGTTGATTTGGGATAAAAAGGGGAGCAAATACGCCAACCTCTTCAAGTTGGCGGTAGAGATACGAAAGACCCGGTACGATTTGGTGGTAAATCTCCAACGCTTTTTTTCCACCGGATTGATTACTGCATTTTCGGGGGCAAAAACCAGCGTTTGTTTTGACAAAAACCCACTTTCGTTCCTTGCCAGCTACCGGGTTCCCCACAGCATTGCACCAAATGGCATAGGCTTTCACGAGGTGGTAAGAAACCTGCATTTGATTGCTCAATGGACTGACAATCAATTGGTTAACCCTAAATTGTACCCCACTAAATCTGACTTTGAAAACGCCTATTTTGAGGAAAAATACATCACAATCTCCCCAACCTCTGTTTGGTTTACCAAGCAATTCCCAAAGGAAAAATGGCTGGAACTGATGGACAGGGTAGGGGAGGACACCACCATTTTCCTGTTGGGTGGACCCGGCGATAGGGAGACTTGTAATTGGCTAAAGGAACAGACCAGGCACCCAAAAGCTTTTGTCAAAGCGGGAGGATTTTCATTTTTGGAATCGGCGGCTTTAATGAAGAAAGCAAGCATGAATTATGTCAATGATTCGGCCCCATTGCATTTTGCCTCCGCCATGAATGCGCCAGTCACTGCGGTTTTTTGTTCGACCGTTCCCTCTTTTGGTTTTGGCCCGCTGTCCACCAATTCGGCAATCGTTGAAACGCAGTTGGAGCTGCCCTGTCGTCCGTGTGGTTTGCATGGAAAACGGGCTTGTCCCAAAGGCCATTTCAACTGTTCAAAAATAGAAGTAGCGCAGCTTTTGGAGAGATTGCATTGATGGTTTACCTTCACCCTGCTTAATTTTCAATCAATAACTATGTCCAAATACATCCTTTCACTTGACCAAGGCACGACCAGCTCACGTGCAATCCTATTTGACAAAAAAGCCAATATTGTAGCTGTTGAGCAGCAAGAGTTTACCCAATATTATCCAAAGCCAGGATGGGTGGAACATGACGCCAACGAAATCTGGCAGTCGCAACTGAAAGTTGCGCAAAACCTGATTACGAACAACAATATTAAAGTAGGAGATATTGCGGCAATTGGCATCACCAACCAACGGGAAACCACCGTCGTTTGGAACAAAATCACCGGAGAGCCAATCCACAATGCGATTGTCTGGCAAGACCGGCGCACCTCGTCCATTTGCGACAAAATGAAAGCCGATGGCCTGGAGCCTTATGTCAGGAAGACCACAGGATTGGTAGTGGACGCCTACTTTTCCGGCACAAAAATCAATTGGCTGCTTGACAATGTAAAAGGAGCAAGAAAAGATGCAGAAAAGGGGAACTTACTTTTCGGCACCATTGATACTTGGTTGATTTGGAAGCTTACGGGTGGCTCGGTTCACGTCACCGATTACTCCAATGCTTCAAGAACAATGCTTTTCAACATTCATAGCCTTCAATGGGACGATAAAATGCTCGAAGCGCTCGATGTGCCAACTTCCTTGTTACCAGATGTTCGGCCATCCAGTGAGATCTATGGCCACACACAGCCCTCTATTTTTGGGGCTGCGATACCCGTTGCAGGGGTTGCAGGAGACCAACAGGCTGCACTTTTTGGGCAAGCTTGCCACAGCAGCGGGATGGCAAAGAATACTTATGGTACGGGGTGTTTCATGTTGATGAATACTGGCACCACACCTGTCACTTCTAAAGCGGGATTGTTGACCACCATTGCCTGGGGGCTGAACGGCGAAGTATATTATGCGTTGGAGGGTAGCGTTTTCATCGCTGGAGCCGCTATCCAATGGCTGCGTGATGGCCTGAAAATGATACATGAGGCGAAGGACTCCGAGTATTTTGCCTCCAAGGTTGAAGATACTGAAGGCGTTTACGTCGTGCCAGCTTTTGCGGGACTTGGGGCCCCTTATTGGGACATGTACGCACGAGGGGCGATTTTTGGGTTGACGAGGGGTACGAGCAATGCCCATCTTATCCGGGCTACCTTGGAATCCATGGCCTACCAGACCAAAGACGTGCTCAATGCCATGGAAAAAGACTCGAAAATTAAGCTGAAAGCATTGAGGGTGGACGGTGGGGCCTGTGCCAACAACTTGCTGATGCAATTCCAAGCAGACATGCTTGGCACTAATGTCGAGCGACCCAAAATCATTGAAACCACGGCACTTGGAGCTGCTTACCTTGCAGGGCTGGGGGTTGGCTTTTGGAAGATGGCAGATATTGAAAAGGGCTGGCAGGTAGACCGCTCATTTCAGCCTAACATGGTAGAAGCCGACCGCAGGGCAAAATACGAAGGTTGGCAAAAAGCAGTGAAACGGTGCATGGCTTGGGAGGAAAAATAAGCTGCGAGTGGTTTGAGCTGTTAAGAAAAATTTAACGTTTAGAACTTTCCGAATAAAACCAATTATTTCGACCCCATTGCGTTACTTTGTTCAGGTTTGGCATTATGATTGGGTGAAAATAATTGGGAAAGCGCAGCATACCAATTATTTTCAGAACAAACTTCCAAATCTAAGTTGCTATAAAATTGAATCTTGGCATAAATTTGCCAAGCACTTCCACGAACAATCACAAATTTTGAAAGTCAACACAAATTAAATTACAATGCAGTCTAAATTTTCTTTCCTGACTGGGCTATTTGTCGTCCTTTCGATAGGTTTCCTTTCCGCCCAGGGTTCAGCATCGGTAAGCACAAAAAAGCCAAACATCCTTGAACCTTCCCAATTTACAACAAGCACTGACGAATGGGCCTTTTACTTTGACAATGAAAACAAGGTGTATTACATTGATTTTGAGTCAATTAACGTCAATTTGAGCGACATAAAATTGTTCAATCAGGCTGGTGAAATGGTTAAATCCGACAAACTTTGGGATTTGCCAGTGAACACGATTTATGAATTGGACATCCATGACCTCAAGCCTGGGAATTACAAAATCGAATTGAGGTCTTACACTGGCGTAATTGAAAGGGAAATAACGCTTTCGGAATAATATTTCGTTAAAGCAGTAAAAAAAGGTCGGCTGCAAAACAACCGACCTTTTTTTGTTCCTAAGTGCCGAAAAAATTGGGCAAGATTTATCCCTCAAAATGAAAGGACAAGGTAAAGGTTCTTGACAAAACCTTATCAATAATGCTGGATTCGTCCAAATTCTTGTCAAAAATCAAAATGTTGTTGAAGCCGTGCGAGAATTTGATTTCAGGGGAAAAAATGAAATAAGGCAAAAACATCTGCGCTCCAGCACCAATTTCAAAGGCAAAATCATTTGGAGCAATCTTTACCAAAGTCTCTGCCTGCCTTGAACGGGAATCGCTGGCCACGTCAAAGGAATATTTTACGCCCGCTATGACAAACAGCCTTGTGTCGTGAAAGGGGGCAGACTTATAGCGGGCCTGTATCGGCATTTCAACAAAAACAGACTCAACCCGCCGTGCAAAGGGCCTGCGGTCAATCCTTGTCGGAGCATAGTTAATGTTTCGCTCCCCAAAGGATAGGGTAGGGAGGAAGCGCACATCGAAGTTCTCGCCGATTTTGAGGTTGGTTACTATGCCAAGGTTGAACCCAGGGCCAGTCACCGATTCCACAACATTAATACTGTCATTGAGGATGAAATCCTTTGATTGATAAACCTTAAAATTCGAAGAATTATAGGCTAAGGTGATGCCGAAGTAATAGGGTTTTTGGTTGAAATCGAGAAAGTTGTAGTTCCCCCTTGCAGATTGGGCATCGGCGGAAAAAAAATTAACGGTTACCAGTGCAAAAGCCCCAAGAAATCTTATTGTTGACTTGATATTCATAGAATGGGAAAATTTATTTTGTTGCAACATACAGTGTGCAAATGCCTAACGTAAATTGCTTCGATTTTACTGCATGAAACCCAATTTTTTCCAATAATGCGATAAAACGGCTGCCGTCAGGAAATGCTTGAACAGACTCGTACAAATAACTATACGCCTTGGGGTCTTTAGAAGTGATACGGCCAATGACTGGCAGGAAATTTCTAAAATAAAAATTGTATAACTGCTTGAAAGGGAATAGGGTGGGCATGGAAAACTCCAAAATGGCCACTTTACCACCTGACCGGAGCACCCTGTGCATCTCTACCAATCCTTTGTTCAAATTTTCAAAATTTCGCACCCCAAATGCCACCGTCACTGCATCAAAGCTATTATCGGGAAACCCAATATTTTCACTGTCGCCACTTATCAACTCGATGGTAGGGGAGAGGTTCTTCTTTGCAAGCTTGCCCCTTCCAACTTCCAACATTTCGTGGGAAATGTCTATCCCTATGACTTTCTTAGGGTTTAGTTGCCGGACGGCTTCGATTGCCAAGTCGCCAGTTCCAGTGGCCACATCCAAGATCGTTTGGGGTTGCAAGTCCCTCAGTGATTGAATTGTTTTCTTTCGCCAAGAGATGTCTATGCCAAGCGAAAGAAAATGGTTCAGGAAATCATACCAAGGTGCAATGTTGTTGAACATGGTGGACACCTGCGACTTTTTGCTTCCTTCCTCGTTGTAAGGTTTAACTTCTTGGCTCAATGTCATTTTATTTTAATTTGGCAAAGGTAACAAAAGCGGTGCATTTAGGTTGAGAGGCGAATTTCAGCTTTTATTATTTAACATAATATTGATTATGGTAAAAAAATGAACTCTTAGCTCGACTTTAGCCATTTGAAAGGAAAGAGAGAACTCAAAAAGTAGCGTAATTTTGAATTGACTAAAATTCGAAACTATGATTACCTACCCATCTGAGTTCTCGGGGCTAATATCGGCATTTGCTCCAAATTTTTCCAAAAAGGTCTTTGAACATGCTGGTCAATTAGTGCTCGGTTGCGTCCTTACCTGCGGAAAGCGCACGGTGTGCGGGGTATTACGGACGCTTGGGCGGGCATCGAAAGCAGACTGGTACAGTTACCACCGTGTCTTGAGCCGTGCCAAATGGAGTGCCTACAAGTGTTCCCGAATCCTGCTGCAATTGCTGCTCCGCTGTTTTTTGTTGGGCGAAAACACCTTGGTTTTCGGCCTCGATGAGACGCTGGAGCGCCGCTGGGGGCCGAAAATCAAAGCTCGCGGCATTTACCGGGATGCGGTCCGTTCTTCCAAAAGCCACCTTGTCAAATGCAGTGGGCTTCGCTGGATGTGCCTGATGCTGCTGGCACCCGTCAGTTGGGCAAACCGGATTTGGGCCCTTCCCTTCCTGACGGTTTTGTGCCCTTCCGAACGTTATCACCAAGAACGGGGAAAGAAACACAAAAAGCTGACGGATTGGGCACGGCAGATAGCACTGCTGCTCAGTCGTTGGCTGCGGGGCTTCAAAGTCATCATTGTGGGCGATACTACCTATACGTGCATCGAGCTGCTGGCGGCAACGCTTGGCCACGTACTTGGATTACCCGCTTGCGCATTGATGCCGCACTGTACGGCCCGGCACCGGAACGGCCTGCAGGCTCGCCGGGCAGGCCTCCTGTGAAGGGCAAGCGGCAGCCTTCCCTCGCGCAGCGCCTGGCAGACCCTGCAACCCAATGGCGGCAGGTATGCTTTTCCCAGTGGTATGGCGAAGAAAACAAGGCAATGGAAATCGCAAGCGGCACCGCCATTTGGTACCATTCCGGCATGCCCATCGTCCCGCTCAGGTGGGTGCTCGTCCGTGACCCCGAAGGCAAACTTGAGCCGGTTGCCATCCAATCACTGACCTGGAACTCGACCCGGTGGAGATTGTCCAGCACTTTGTCCAGCGCTGGCAAGTCGAAGTCACCTTCGAGGAAGTACGGGCCCACCTCGGCGTGGAAACCCAGCGCCAATGGTCGGATTTGGGCATCGCCCGTTCGACGCCCGCCCTGATGGCACTTTTCAGTATCGTCGCCCTCTGGGCAGACCAACTTTTCAAAGAGCAAAAATTGATCACTTTTTCAACCGCCTGGTATCTAAAGCCAAGCCCGACGTTTTCAGATGCGATAGCCTCTGTGCGTTACCGGATTTGGCGTTATCGGCATTTTTGCACATCGACCGAAAAACCCGATATGCAAATACCTCATCCATTGCTTATAGAGCATTTGTGCTTTATGGCTGCAAGGGCTGCTTAAATGGCTAAAGTCGAGCTTAGAACAAGCTCAGTTGTGGGTGTTTTACCAGACCATGCAATTCAAGGTTAAATTCTGGAACTTCACGGCCAACGAAATACTTGCGCCGGGCGAGTTGAAATTGGCTCCTGATAAGCTCCGCAAATTTACCGCTGCCTCGCATCCGGTCCCCAAACCGGCTGTCCCCAAGCTGCCCGTCGTGCATTTCCTTAATTCTGTTAAGTACCTTCTCGGCCCGGTCAGGCAGGTTTGTGCGAATCCAGTCCTCGAAAATGGCACCGATATCGCCATTCAACCGAACCACGGTATACCCGATGCTCCGTGCGCCAAGTTGTGCCGTGTACTCCGCCAACTTGAAAATTTCGTGGTCATTCAGCCCAGGAATTATCGGCGCAAACATAACGGAAACAGGAATCCCCATAGAAGCCAGTTTTTCAATGGTAAACAGGCGACTCTGAACGCTCGCTGTACGTGGTTCCAACCGCCGACGCAATTCTTCGTCAAGTGTGGTGACAGAAATGGCGACCCGGACAAGCCGATTTTCTGCCATTTTTAACAATATATCAAGGTCCCTCAGCACAAGGCTGTTTTTGGTGATGATGCTGACCGGATGCCGATACCGCCAAAGCACCTCGAGGATTTCCCGGGTAATTTCAAGCTTACGCTCAATGGGCTGGTAGCAGTCAGTGTTCCCTGAAAGCATGATTGGCGCCGCCTTCCAATTTGCCGATTTTATTTTTTCTTCCACCAATTTTGCTGCGTTCCTTTTGACAAAAATTTTGGTCTCAAAATCGGTGCCGGCACTGTAACCCCAGTAATTATGGGTGCTTCGGGCGTAGCAGTACACACATCCGTGTTCACAACCTTGGTATGGGTTCACCGACCAATCCATTGGCAAATCAGGACTGGTCACTTTGTTTAACATGGTTTTTGGATGCATCTCAATGTACGTAGTGCGTTCGGTTTCTAGCTCCAACGGTTGGATGTCTGGCTCGCATATAAAAGACAGCTTTTCAAACCTATTGGCGGGGTTTATTTGCGCTCCCCTACCCTTTTTGTAGGTCCCTGCCAGCAATTCAGATGGATGCATTTTTTGTATTTAGGCTGCAATTATAAACAAATAATTTTGTTTTTATGCTTTTTTAAACAATTAATTTTTAATCAAACGAGTTTTAATGCCCCGGAAATCGTTGACCGTCGGCAACGTAAATTTTTCAATATTTGTGGCCTCAAATTCAAAGGAAAATGCATAATTGCTTTGTTTCAGTGGTCGGAGTTTTAGACACTCGTGAAGATTTGGCTTTTTTGACGGAATATTTATCCAACCTTTACGGTGTACTGAAAGGCAATTTTTCCGACTTTGAAATCATCTTGGTGGACAACACAGGTGGTCAGTCCGTATCAAACAAAATCGAGCCGTTGGATGCTGCATTGAAACAGCACGTCTTTTTACTTACACTGTCCTCGCCCGTGAATAAAAACCACGCAATCGTAGCAGGATTGGACCGCTCAAATGGCGATTATACGGTCATCTTCGAGTTCGATTTTTTTCAAAAACCTGAACTTCTGCTGGCACTGTTCGAAGAAAGCACCAAAGGCAACGACATTGTTTATCTCAAAGCAAAAACCAGGCAATCCAACTTGCGATTTCGACTTTTCTACAAACTTTTCTATTGGATTCTTCGCAATTATTCCTCGCTGAAAGTGGACGACCGGGCGCACGATTCCCGTATTATTTCCAGAAGGGCGCTTAATTCTTTGCTGAGGCTGCGGGAGAACCTACGATACATGAAAGCCATTTACTCCATAGTGGGATATAGAACTACAAGCCTCGAAGTGGACGTGCCACTTCAGCACGATGGTACAGGTTTCGGTGAAAAATTCAGCACATCATTGGTGGCGATAACCTCGTTTACTACCTTCCTTCGGTCGCTTTTGCTTTGGATTTTCATGGGGTCTATTGGATTTATGATGCTTGTGATAGCCAATGCCCTGAAGGTGAAGCTAACGAATGTAGATATTTTCGGCGACCAGCATGATGCAGTTCCTGGATGGACTTTTTTAGTAGTCTTGACCTCGATTTTTTTTGCCATCACCTGCTTGGTGCTTTACATCATGTCCATCTATTTGGCAAATATTTACCAAGAAATCAAGCACCGTCCCATGTACATCATCGAATCGGTGAAACGATTTTGAAGGATACAGAATTAGGAAAATTGCTTTAAAATGAAGCAGTTTTACATTTCAAAACATTGGCCAGCGGTATTGCCGACTGGCTTTTTTATTTTGTTGATAAAAACTTTGAAAACTTTTGAACCATCCTAAGTTTCCCATGTTTCCGTAGCTTATTCATTGCAAACATTAAAAAACAGCAACAGGATTGATGGGTATTAAAGCAGAAATAGTAAAGCGTTCGGAGCAGCTTTTCATGCGAGTCGGCATCAAAAGCGTGACAATGGATGATGTCGCCAGGGAACTGGGCATGTCGAAAAAAACGTTGTACCAGCATTTTGAAAACAAGGACAGGTTGATTGAGGAAGTGATAAATGCACATGTAGAACGTGAACAACACTGTACCCAAGAAATATGTGATGGCGCAAAGGATGCTTTAGAGGAAATGGCAAAAATCGGCGCCTTCTTGGCCTCCACCATTGAAGATGTTTCGCCAAGCACCCTGTTTGACCTTCAAAAATACTATTTCAAGACTTGGGAGATTTTGATGAAAAAACAAGATGAGCATATCTACAACAGCATCATCAAAAACATCCAGAAGGGCATCGCCGACGGCCATTACAGAAAAGATGTGAACCCAGAAGTAATTGCAAGAATTTATGCAAAAGCCACCTACATGATTGTGGACGAAATCGCCAATCCCAACTCCAAATTTTCAAGAAAGGAAATGATTTGGGAGTTGCACAATTACCATATCCACGCAATCGCAACTCCAGCGGGATTGGAACGATGGAAAGAATACAACACTTCGATGAAATATTGACACTTCAATTCCTTGATTTTCAATCTGTAAAATCCAGATTGTTTCAATTTAAACTTGTGACCTAAATGGAAAAATTAAGAAATTACCTTCGATTGCTCGCCTTTTTTCTGTTGTTCTTGGGCTACTCAACCCAAGCACAGCAGCCCATTGACTTAAAATCGGCGATGAAATACACCGTGGACCACCACGCCAGCGTCAAAAAAGCAAAAATCGAGATTGCAAAGGGGGAGGCACTCGTTCGGGAGTCGCTCAGCAGTGGCCTTCCGCAGGTAAGTTTTGGCACCAACATCATCAACAACCTTGCGGTCCGCACCAGTTTTGTTCCAGCTGAGTTCTTTGGTGGCCAGCCCGGCGACTTTGCAAAGGTGCAGTTCGGCACCAACTGGAACGCCTCCGCAGGGTTGCAATTGGACCAAATGCTCTTTAATAAGCAATGGTTGTTAGGTGTAAGGGCTAGTAGGGAAGTCACCAGTTTTTATCAACTGGTCTTGGAAAAGAACAAAGACCAAGTAGTGGCAGAGGTGGCCAAGCTTTATTACCAAATCCAACTAAGTCGAACCCAGCGGGGTATTTTGGATGCCAACATTGGGCAGATAAACGGTTTGATGTCCGTCACGGAAAAGCAGTACCAAAACGGATTCGCTAAGAAAATTGACGTTGACAGGTTGCGGGTGCAAGCCTCCAACCTCGAAGTCCAAATCGTAAACCTTGACCTCCAAATCAAACAGGCAGAACAGGCGCTGAAATTTGCAATGAACATGCCGCTGGAAACAGAAATCGTGCTGACCGATACCATCTCAGAAATGGGTTTTGATGCGGTGAACAGTGCCATTGCGCAGCCTGGATATGGTATGAAGCCGGATTTGTTGATTTTGAAAAAGCAGCAGGAGCTATATCAACTCGACATAGACCGCTGGAAGGCGAGTTACTTCCCCACCCTTTCCTTTTTTGGCTCTTACAACTATGAGTGGCAGGCCAACAATTTGAGCGAAATCAAGAACAGTAATTTTTGGACAGATTTTTCCCAAGTTGGTATTCGTTTGAACGTGCCAATTTTTGATGGTTTTTTCAAAAAGAGCCAACTGCAAACCGCCCAATTGAACCTGAAGTTGACAGGGGAAGACTACAACTTTGCAAAGCTCGGCCTCCACCTGAACCATGAGGCAGCTATAACTTCCTTCAAGTCCAACCAAAATACATTGAGGAGCATCGTTGAAACCCGAAAGGTGGCCGAGGATGTTTATCGCATTGCCCAAAGCCGTTACAAAGAAGGGCTTGCCCCCATCACAGAGCTGCTCGACGCTGAAACCTCGCTCAGGCAGACACAATCAAATTACATCACCACATTGGCCCAAATCAAGCTGGCTGAAATTGAAATCCTAAGTGCCAACGGACTGTTGCTTCGCATGATTGAGCAATAATCAGGTACAGGTGTATTTTTTATAAACATCTCACAATCAACATTTTACAATAATGAAACGAATCATAAAACTCGTAATCTGGACAATAGTTTTGGGTGGCTTGGGCTATTTCGCCTACACCAAACTTGGCCAGAACAAAGCCAAACTGGAGGCAGACTCCAAACTTTCTCAAGAACGAAACACGGTAATACCAGTGATGACCGGTAAGGTGGAAATGAGCACCATGTCCGGCGAATTCAATGTAGTGGGCAACTTCGCCCCCTTCCAGCAGGTGGCTGTCATGAGTGAGACCGCCGGGAAAATCGTTGCATTGAATTTTAACAATGGCTCGACCGTTCAAGCGGGTGCCACCTTGGCCTCCGTTGACAACGAACTGTTGAAGATTCAACTCGAAACCACCAAAACCAACCTCGCCAAAGCAGAAAATGACCTCTCCCGTTTGCAGAAATTATTGGGTGAGGGTGGTATCACGCAGCAGCAGATTGACGATGCAAAACTGGGGATTGAGAACTTGAGGCAGCAAATCAAGGCATCTGACAAACAAATATCCATGAGCTATGTGAAGGCCCCGATTTCAGGTGTCGTCACCAACAAAATGGTGGAACGAGGCTCCCTTATCGCACCTGCCATGCAGTTGGCCACCATTACCAATATCAGCCGCCTGAAAATGCAGGTTTACCTGACGGAGGAACAAGTGGTGACAGTGAAAAAAGGACAACGCATCGCCATGAAGGCCGACCTGTTTCCTGACCGGAATTTCGAGGGGACGGTGACTTTTATTGACGTAAATGCTGACAGTTCCCGCCGCTATTTGGTCGAAATCGAAATCGTGAACCTTGGCGACACGCTCAAAGCTGGAATGACTGGAACCGTTGCATTCAAGGGCGGCAGTACCCGCCAAGTGCTTGCTGTTCCACGGGAGGCTATCGTCGGGAGTTTGCAGGACGCCAAGGTTTATGTAGTGGAAAATGGGAAGGCCGTGCTTCGGCCAGTTACCGTGGGAAGTGTCTTTGGGAACCGAGTCCAAGTCAGGGATGGGTTAAAAGAAGGCGAAACCATTGTGGTATCGGGTCAAATCAACTTAGAAGACGGCAAAGAAATCAATTTAGTGACGGGTGGGAAATGATGGTTTTGGGTGATTAGGAGATTGGTTTTACCAAAAGCTTTTGGCCCCGCCCTCCATTAATCACCAACCACAGGTCCCCGGACACATATCACCAATCACAAACCACCTATGTCTATTACCGAACTTTCTATAAAAAGACCCTCGTTCATTCTCGTAATCTTTATAGTGCTTACGATTCTGGGGGTTTTCAGCTACAAACAGCTTTCCTACGAGCTGATTCCCAAGTTTAGCGCTCCGTTCGTCATCATCCAAACGCTGTACCCAGGCGCCAATCCCTCCGAAGTCGAAAACTCGGTGACAAGGAAGGTGGAGGATGCGGTGTCGAGCATGGAGAACATCGTTTCATTGCGGAGCACCTCCTTTGAAAGCCTCTCCTTTGTGTTCATTGAGCTGAAAGATGGCACGAACGTGGACCTTGCCCTCCAGGAAGCGCAGCGGAAACTCAACGCCAATGCTGGCCAACTTCCTGACAATGCAGAACCGCCATCGTTGACCAAATTTGCCTCGGATGAGTTCCCAATCCTGAGCATCGGCGTCACGACGAACGCACCTCCCGCCGAGTTTTTTGACCTTGTGACTGACCGCTTCAAACCTGCCATCTCAAGTGTGGAAGGCGTGGGCGAGGTAATTATCATAGGCGGGCAAGAAAGGGAAATTCAGGTAAATGTCAATCGCCAGAAACTGGAAGGACGGAACATGACCATTCTCCAAGTGCTCCAAGCGGTCCGCACAGCCAACCTTGATTTCCCAACAGGGAAAATTGAAAACCAAGACGAGCAAATCATCATCAGGCTGGCAGGAAAGTTCCAAACCGTTGAAGACCTAAAAGAACTGGTAGTAGCAAACTCACTCATGACCGGGCAGCCAGTAAAACTGTCTGAAATTGCGGAGGTAAGCGACGGACTAAAGGACATAACCAGCCTCAGCCGGGTGGACAGCAAAAACGCCATCGGCATACAGGTGCTCAAGACTACTGACGCCAATGCCGTGGCAGTGGCGGAGGGTGTCATTGCGCAGCTTGAGAAACTCAAGACGCAGTACAAGGACAAAGATTTCAACTACGACATAGCGAATAACCAAACCGACTTTACCATCGAGGCGGTGGATGCGGTGACGCACGACCTTATATTGGCCATCATTTTGGTGGCGGTGGTGATGCTATTTTTTCTTCACTCCATCCGAAATGCCTTGATTGTAATGCTGGCCATTCCGACCTCATTGGTTGCCACGTTCATCATGATGTATGCCGCAGGGTTTACTTTGAACCTGATGACGCTGCTGGCCATGTCCCTCGTTATCGGCATTTTGGTGGACGACAGCATTGTAGTATTGGAAAACATTTACCGGTACATGGAACATGGGGTCAAGCGAAAACGGGCAGCTTTCATTGGCCGAAACGAGATTGCCTTCACGGCACTCTCCATCACATTGGTGGACGTGGTGGTTTTCGTTCCAATTGCGCTTACCTCTGGTATTGTGGGAAATATCATGCGGTCATTTGCATTGGTGGTCACTTTTTCCACGCTGATGTCACTTTTTGTATCGTTTACCCTGACACCGATGCTTGCGAGCCGTTTTTCCAAAATTGAAAAGTTCAACGACAAATCTATTTGGGGGATGATACTGAACGGCTTTGAAGGTATCATTCATCGGGTAAACAACTGGTATGCCCGCATGTTGGAGCGCATGTTGAAACCAATGCGGATACCATACAGCACCTCTAAGTTGCTAACGCAGGAAGCTCGTGAAAGGGCGGACGGTGTACCTCGGCGCAAGCACTACAATATTTACCTCACTTCTTTTTTGGTTTTTGTGGGAATCCTTGTGTTGTTTTTCAGTTCATTTGGACTGATAACAAATGGGTACATCGGCACGGCATTCATCCAACCGGGCGACCGTGGGGAGTTCATCATGAAATTGGAACTACCCAAGGATGCTACCCTTCGTGAAACAAACTTGGCCACACAAAAGGCGGAAACGTTTTTTGAAAGCAAAAAAGAGGTCACAAAGGTTTTCTCAACAATAGGCAAATCTTCGGGGATGTTTGGGAGCCAATCCACGCCCTATATGGCAGAGATGACCATGAAGCTGGTTCCGCAAGAGGAACGGGGTGGCATCAATACCGACCTTTATGCGCAACGAGCCAGGAATGAGTTGGAGCGTGAATTGCCTGGGGTAAAAATAACCACGGCCCCCGTCAGCTTCTTTGGTGGTGCAGATGAAGACCCACTTCAAGTTTATATTAGCGGTTCCGATAAGGCGCAGGTGATGGAGTATGCCAATAAAATCCTTGTGGAGATTAAGAAAATCGAGGGCACTTTGGAGGCAAAGCTCTCCATTGAGGAGGGAAGCCCAGAAATTAAGGTTTCCGTTGACAGGGAGCGCATGTCGCAGTTTGGGCTATCTATGGACATGGTCGGTGCTACCATGCAGACCGCTTTCAATGGCAACACCGATGCCCAGTTCCGTTCTGGCTCAAAGGAATACGACATCAACATCAAAATGGACGGCTTCAACCGCAACAGTGTGGACGACATTGCCAACCTTACGATAATGAATAACATAGGTCGCCTCATTCAACTGAAACAGTTTGCCAATGTGGAACAAACCACTGGCCCCAACCAGTTGGAACGGCTCAACCGACAGTCCTCCGTATTGATAAAATCGAAAGTGCTTGGACGGCCAAGTGGTGCAATCGGCGCAGACATTACCAAATTGGTGGAGGAAACCATGAAGCCTCCCACTGGAATCAACATCATGTATGAAGGGGATTTGAAAAACCAGGCAGAGGGATTTACCAGCCTCTTGTTGGCACTTTTTGCTGCCTTGACCTTCGTTTATTTGATTTTGGTCGCACTGTACGATAGTTGGTCATATCCCTTGGTGGTCGGGTTTTCCATCCTTCCGGCTATCTCTGGTGCGTTCTTGGCAATGGCATTGACATTGAGCGTCTTGGACATTTTCACCATGCTCGGCTTGATAATGATGCTTGGCCTTGTGGCCAAAAATGGTATCCTGCTCGTTGACTTCGCCTCACAAGCAAAAAAGGAGGGGATGAACACCATCGAATCACTGGTGGCTGCGGGCCGTACCCGACTTCGCCCAATCTTGATGACTACGCTTTCCATGTCTATCGGATTCTTGCCAATCGCATTGGCCAAGGGCGCTGGCTCTGAATGGAAAAACGGCCTTGCTTGGGCGCTGATTGGTGGCTTGACCAGCTCCATGGTGCTAACCTTGTTCATTGTGCCGGTGGTTTTCCAATTCGTTGAAGGGTTAAGGGAAACGCTGGGACGAACTGGTAAGGCACTAGGCATCAAAAAAGAAGAAGACGAAGGGGATGATTGGAACAAAGAAATAACCGAGCCGTTGATTTCCAAGGAGTTTGAAACACATTGATTTAAAAAAAAGCTGAGTTGGTTCTCAACTCAGCTTTTTTTTTGCGGAGCAATCCAATTCTTTTCCTACCCTGAATTTTTGCGCCTATCATATTCACCTTCCATAATTGTCGGGCAAACTTACCTTTGGGCGTTTTTTCAAAATCAGCGATATGGAGCGGATAAGTGTTTTTGATATTTTCAAAATTGGTGTCGGGCCGTCAAGTTCCCACACCATGGGCCCATGGGTGGCAGCCTTCAAATTTTTGGAAAAAATAGACCAGCAAAGCTTGTCCTCCATTCATGTCAAATTGTATGGGTCGCTGGCAAAAACAGGTCGAGGCCACGGAACCGACATTGCTGTGATGCTGGGTCTGTCCGGCTTTCATCCGACCACTATCGAAGTGGAAAAAATTGATGGCTACATCTCAGAAACCTATGCGAACAAAACATTGAAGATTGGGGGAAAATCGGCAATCCCATTCAATCCACTCGAAAACATTTCCTTCATTTTCGAAAAGCTGCCCTTTCATCCCAATGCGCTGACGTTTGTTGCCCAATTCAAAAACGGTTCAGGTTTAGCAGAGACTTATTATTCCATAGGCGGCGGATTCGTCATCCAAGAAGACTCACAATTGTCTGATAGACAAAGGGTTACACTCCCCTACCCCATTGACAAGGAGTTGGATATTCTTAACTATGTAAAAGAAACCGGCAAGTCAATTTCCGAAATTGTTTGGCAAAATGAGCTTTGCTGGCGCAAAGAGGAGGAAATCAGGACAGGCCTTCTCAGCATTTGGGACACCATGCTCCGCTGCATTTACAAAGGCTGCCATTCCGATGGGGAGTTGCCGGGAGGCTTGAACGTACAACGGCGGGCACATGGCATCAACAACAAACTGCTGGAACACGTTGAATACACGACCATCCGAGGATGGATGAGTACGATAAAAATCAGTGGTGCCTCTTTTGCCAATGTAACCAAATGGGTCAGTTGTTTTGCGTTGGCAGTCAACGAAGAGAATGCGTCTTTTGGGCGTATCGTCACTGCTCCAACCAATGGAGCGGCGGGGGTAATCCCTGCTGTTTTGATGTATTATTTGTGCTTTTGTGAAAACAAGGGGGAAGCGGATATTGTGAAATTCCTGTTAACATCCGGCGAAATTGGCAGCTTGTTCAAAAAAGGTTCCACCATTTCGGCGGCAATGGGCGGCTGCCAAGCGGAGATTGGCGTCTCTTCGGCTATGGCGGCGGCGGCCTTGACCGAGTGCATGGGCGGAACTCCTGCACAGGCCCTCATGGCTGCCGAAATCGCAATGGAACACCATCTTGGCCTTACTTGCGACCCAGTGAATGGATTGGTTCAAATACCTTGCATTGAACGAAATACGATGGGGGCCATGAAGGCAATCACTGCTTCTCAAATTGCCCTGTCCAGCAATCCAAGTTTGGCAAAAGTAACCTTGGACAGCGTCATAAAGACTATGTGGGAAACCGCTCAAGACATGAACGATAAGTACAAAGAGACATCAGATGGGGGACTGGCACTGAATGTCTCTGTTTTGGTTCCCGAATGTTAAACATTATTGGGGATGCCTTACAAAAAAAGCCTGCTTTGTTTCCAAAGCAGGCTTTTTTTGGTTGAGTGATAAACTCTTGAAATTAATCCGTAGTAAGTGTGAACACAACCCTCCGGTTTTTCCGGCGACCGTCTGAGGTTTTGTTATCAGCAATCGGGTTGGTAGAACCATGACCCTTGTAGCTCATGATTGATTTATTAATTCCCTTTCCTGAAAGGTAATCAAAGCATGATTTCGCACGGCTCTCAGAAAGCTGCTGGTTCGCAAAGTCGTTACCCACATTATCAGTGTAACCATCCATCTTGAGTTTGTATCCAGCATAACGGGTCAAAACTTCCGCTACTTGGTCAAGAATTTTTAGAGAAGATGGAAGCAGTTTTGAGCTATTGGTCTCAAACTGGACATTGCGCATGGCCAAGTCAAGTACGGCTTTGTCTTCTGCCTTCAACTCAGGACAGCCTTGGTTGCTTGCAGGACCTGCAAGTGTTGGACATTTGTCTTTTGGGTCCGGCACGCCATCGTTGTCGGTATCGGGACAGCCGTTGAACCGCTTAAGGCCCGGGTCGTTCGGGCACTCATCAAGGTTGTTAGGAATACCATCGTTGTCAGTATCTGGGCAGCCTGCAAATTCAGCAGTACCCGGTTCATTTGGACAAGCATCGTCAGCATCCGTGATACCGTCACGGTCTGAGTCAGGGCAGCCATTCATCGCTGGAATACCAACAACCGTTGGGCAGTTGTCCTCTTTGTCAATGATATTGTCACCATCCGTGTCAGGGCAACCAGAGAAGCGGCGAAGGCCAGCGTCATCTGGGCAGTCATCAACATTATCAGCCACACCGTCACCATCACGGTCTGGACAGCCATTCATTCTTTGCTCGCCTGGCTCATTTGGACAAGCATCTTCACGGTCTGCGATACCGTCACCATCTGTGTCTGGGCAGCCTTTCAGCGATGCCAAACCAGCGATGGTTGGGCAAGCATCGTCCTCATCAGCCACGCCATCATTGTCAGAGTCTTTGTCGCCAAAAGCAAAGCCAAGAGTGAGTCCAGCAAAGTTGTACCAATCATTGTTGTTTGGATCGCCAGTTTCTTTTACACCATCAAGGTAATCCGTAAATGTTATTCTTGTGGCATACTCCAATCCGATATACATCTTGTTGGAAATGTCATAACGCAACCCAAGTCCAAGGGGAATAGCAAGATGGGCATTATTAATGTCGCCAAGATCCCCATTGGTTGTTTTTGGGTCGCCAAAAGCAAGTGCAACCCCTCCCAACAAGTAGGGAGAAAGGATTTTGTTGAAGGAATTTCCTTGGTACCTTTTCTTACCCCGAAAATCGTATTCGCCAATAAGACCGAGTTCAATCAGGCCGTAGGAAAAGCTTGCTCCACGCTCTTTGTTTCTGGTGTAATTGGCATCATCGCCCTTCAGCTTACCATAGTTCAAACTTCCACGGATCCCAAGATTAGGGGAAGCCTGGTTCCGAACCATTATCCCGAAAGCAGGGCCAGCTTGGTCGAACGGTGCAAAATCTGGTTCTACAAGATCGCCCATGTAGTTCGACATTCCTACGAAGATACCACCACCCCACTGCTGTTGTTGTGCTGTTGCCAACAAGGGTAGCGACAATGCTAAAA
This sequence comes from Saprospiraceae bacterium UBA6168, assembly GCA_002435785.1. Lineage (GTDB taxonomy): Bacteria > Bacteroidota > Bacteroidia > Chitinophagales > Saprospiraceae > UBA6168. The sequence continues at coordinate 36,773 of DIUC01000013.1, forward strand.
TGAGTAGCTTTATTTGTTTCATGACAATTTTTTTGCTTTGGGTTGACTTAATTTAAGAAGGATTTTTTTTTCACTTCTTAAAAAAAACAAATCCAAAGGGTATTGAGAATTAAGGATTTACATGGAATGTTTGGTCAGGTGGTTTCTTCTTTAAGTTGTAAGAGGAAAATAATTTGCGTAGAGCCGCAAAGGTAAAATATTTATTACAAATCTTTAACTATGCGCTCCAGTTTATCGCAAATTACTTTAGAATTTTTTATTTCGTGATGGAAAATCGGTGACGAAATTTGTTATCACGCCTGCTCAATGAAAACACTCGATTTTTTGTGCCACCTTTTGAATCTCCATCATTCCTAAAATCATGAACTGCCGGAAAATCATAATTTCCCAAAGAGGAAAACGATTCATCGTCTAATCTGTTAATTGGATTAGCTTTGATTTTGTTCAGTTTTTTTTGAATACTTTCAAACCCAAGTAGGCAAAAAAATCACAAAAATTTCCTGATAATGGCTCGTTTTTCCATTGATTTAAAAAGTGGCAACCTCTCTAACCAAAACAGTGAAATCATTTTGGGAATTGACCTCGGCACTACAAATTCGCTGGTGGCTTATGTCAAAGATGGGAAAGCAATTGCGGTTCGGGACAAAAACAATCAGAAAACCTTAGTCCCCTCCATTGTCCACTTTGAGGAGAACGGGGGGATCCTCGTTGGCGATGTTGCCCACCAAATGTTAGTTAGTGACCCACAGCATACCATCTATTCCGTGAAGCGGCTAATGGGGAAATCTTATGAAGATGTGCGAGGGGTGAAGGCTTATTTTGGTTATGAGGTGATTGATGATGGAACGGACAACCTTGTTAAGATTAAAGTTAGAAACAGGTATTACACCCCAACCGAACTTTCTGCTGAAATTTTGAAATCCCTCAAAACAAGAATTGAAGAGGAGCTTGGCCAACCAGTTTCAAAGGCCGTAATCACCGTCCCTGCTTATTTCAATGACCAACAGCGCCAAGCAACCAGGGATGCCGGAAAGCTTGCAGGTCTTGTTGTGCTCCGAATCATCAATGAACCCACAGCCGCAAGCCTTGCTTATGGACTCGGTAAGGCCGATGCCCAAACCATCGCTGTTTATGACCTTGGGGGCGGCACTTTCGACATTTCCATCCTCCAAATCCAAGACGGCGTTTTCGAGGTACTTTCCACCAATGGTGATACTTTTCTTGGTGGCGACGATATTGACAGGGCAATTGTGGAGCATTGGAGTGAGGAATATGCACTCGCTAAAAATCCGCAGTTTGCTTCAAAGTCAAGCTCCCAAGCACTCCGGCTGTTGGCCGAAAACGCCAAAATCCACCTCTCCTCCAATGAAAACTTCTTGGCAGAGCAAGATGGCCTGAAATTTTACTTAACAAAACAACAGTTTGAAATCTTAATAACGCCACTTGTTCAACGCACACTTGATTGCTGTGAAAGTGCCATAAAAGACTCCAAGTTGACCATTCACGATGTCATGCACGTAGTGATGGTAGGTGGCTCCACAAGAGTGCCACTGGTAAAACAACGTGTCAGTGAGTTTTTCCAGCGGCCAGTCCATGACAGCCTTGACCCAGACGAAGTAGTTGCATTAGGTGCCGCCATCCAAGCGGATGTGCTTGCTGGCAACCAAAAAGATGTGCTCTTGCTTGACATCACGCCGCTTTCACTTGGCATTGAAACAATGGGCGGATTGATGGATACCATCCTCCCTCGAAACACGAAAGTGCCGTCGAAAGCAGGGCGCCAATACACTACCTCCGTTGACGGCCAAAAGAACCTCAAAATTGCCGTTTATCAAGGGGAAAGGGATTTGGTGGAGCACAATCGCAAACTTGGCGAGTTTATCCTCCGGAACATCCCGCCTATGCCTGCGGGATTGCCCAAGATTGAGGTACAGTTTATCGTAAACGCAGATGGCATACTAAAAGTAAAGGCAAAGGAGCTACGCTCTGGCACCGAGCAGACCATAGATATTAAGCCAACCTACGGCATAAGTGAAGAGGATATGGCGAGGATGCTTCTGGATTCTATTCAAAATGCCCAGCTTGATATGGGCGTCCGGGCTATCTTAGAAGCTAAGAATGAAGCGAACCATATTTTGCATTCAACGGAGAAGTTCATTGCGCAGCACAAGGAAATCCTGACGGAATCAGCGCTTTCAGGCCTCCTTTCACTTCAATCTTCATTAAAAACTGCGGCAGCCGGAACTGACAAAGACTTGATAAACGAAGCTATCCAAAACCTGAACGATTATTCAGCACCCATTGCCCACAAGGTGATGGACATCGTCATCCAACAAGCCATGAAGGGCCAAAAAGTATAAGCCTTATCACCTGACACAACTATGAAAATCTTCAAGATTCCCTATCCCAAAATTCCCTTGCTGGCCAATCGGGACGTCAAGTACATTATTGAAGACCCATCGCTACGCCCGTTCTATAAATACCCCGTCACCATTGAAGCTTTTCAGGAAGTCATTGAGGATAAAAGCAAAGAACTTACCGACCGCACCACGCTCGTGGAAGTTCTAAAATCGCAATACAGGCATTTGACTGCCGCCAAACTAGTAGAAAACAATATCGAAAAATTGGCGCTGCCGAACACTTTTACCATCGTGACAGCCCACCAACCTTCACTTTTTACAGGGCCGCTGTATTATATTTTCAAAATCGTCTCTGCAATAAAATTGGCGCAGCGACTGACCTATGCCTACCCCAACTTCAATTTTGTCCCCGTGTTCATCACCAGTGGAGAGGACCACGATTTTGCCGAAGTAAACCACCTGCACCTATTTGGCAAAAAACTAACTTGGGAAAGTGGCGAAACGGGCCCTGTTGGAAACATGAAAACAGGAAGCTTGGCCGCTGTTCTGCAAGATTTGAAGACAATGTTGGGTGAATCAGAAGCTGCACATAAACTTTACGAGCTGTTTGCAGCCACCCACACCAAAAACACAAAATATTCGGATGCCGCATTTGAACTGGCCCATTCGCTTTTCAAGGACGAAGGTCTCGTAGTGCTGAATACCAATGAGGCAAAATTGAAAAGGTTGTTTGCGCCTATCATTAAGGAAGAAATCTTGAACCAGCCGTCACAACAGATTGTAAACCAAACGATTGCAAATTTAGAAGCTGTTGGATACCCTTCTCAGGCCACGCCCCGTGCCATTAATTTTTTCTACATGGGCGACAAGTTTCGAGAAAGAATCGTGGAGGAGGCCGGTGTATTCCAGGTGTTGAATACGGAACTTACTTTCTCGAAGGCAGAGATGGAAGTTGAAATAGAAAACCACCCCGAGCGGTTCAGCCCCAACGTAGTAATGCGTCCAATTTTTCAGGAAAAAATATTGCCCAACCTAGCCTATATCGGTGGCGGCGGCGAGTTGGCATATTGGCTGGAGCGCAAGACCCAATTCGAGCATTTCAAGTTGAATTTCCCAATGCTTGTTCGCAGGAATTCCGCTATGTGGATTGATGCTGGAAGTGCCAAACGGATGGAAAAACTGAACCTGACCATTGATGACCTTTGGACGGATACCAACGAATTAGTGCGCAAATATTTGCGGGAAAACGCAGAATCAGATTTCAGTCTGCAAGTTGAAAGGGTTGAAAATAGGGCTGTTTTTGAAAAAATTGCCGAGAAAACGGCCTTGGTTGACCAATCGCTGGTGAAGACCGTTTGGGCCGAGCACAGTAAAGCTGAAAAAAGCATCGAACAGTTGGAGGCCCGCCTGTTAAAAGCAGAGAAGCAAAAACATGATACTGCCATCCAACAAATTCAAAACCTAAAGGAAAAGCTTTTTCCGGGTGGTGGCTTACAGGAACGCCACGAAAATTTCATCCCGCTGTACCTAAAGCATGGCGACGAGTTCAGGCAGGTACTGATGGACAATTTTGACCCATTGGAGAAAGCCTTCGTAGTGATTGTGGAATGATGCCCAACCTTTTAGTCGCTAAAGCTCTTCGTCAACCATTGGCTCGTTGGCAACCGTTTGTAGCAGGCCATTTTCGTCGAGATAGCCCTTGGTGAATGCTTTCATCAACTTTTTTGCCTTCTCCTTTCTTGTTTCTGGCATGGAAAACTCACGAAGGACAAGCACGGGGACTTCTCTTATCACGTCAATTTCTCGAACTTTTTCGATGGGGTTTTCAGTCAAGAAAAAGATTTCTTCTTGTAGTCTGGCGTTTTCCGCTTGCGTAGATTTCAACGCTGACTCTTTTTCAAGCGCTTGATTTTCAATATCTTGTGCAATTTTCTTTAGGTTTTCAACAGCTAAAACCTTCGCCTCAACTTCCGATTGAAGTCGAATCAAGGCCATTTCGTTTTCCCTTAATGCAGATTCAATGATGGCATTTTTTGTTTGCATCGTCCTCCCACGCAGCCGGGAAAGCGAGGTAGAAAACAGGAATCCGAGCAAAGCAGAACCTGCCAATGCGATGAACACGAATAGTGGCTCGCCCATGTTTGTGTAATTTTATCGTTAGTATGTTTAATACAGCAAAAAAAAGCGCATTGAGCGCCAACAACTTACCCTAACACATCGGTTTTTCGGTTGCTCATTTTTCCAGCACTTGAATGGAAACAGTCATTTCACTGCTGCTTTTTGCCATTGACGGCTTGGCAATTACCTCCACCTGCGCCCTCCTCACGCCGTGGTCCACCAAGTACCGCCGAATTGACAAAGCCCGCATTTCCGCCAAATTTACCCTTGAGGACTCCGCCTCTTCTTCCGGTGCTGAATATCCAGTCAGTTCCACCGTTTTTTCTGGGTTTTTCCGGAGTTCATTTAGTAGTTGCTTTAGAAAAGGAACATGGTGCTTTTCGACTTTGTAATCTCCGTATTTGTAAAAAAATGAGGTCACACCACTGGCCAAGTTATCAGCCACATCATTAGTTCTTTCTGCCACAACTGCCTGATAATCAACATCTTGTTTTGTAAAACTGAAATAAATAACGCCAGTAAGCTTGTTGTCCACCCTGAACAAGTTTTCCACCTCAAGCCCCTTGGTTTCAATTTGTTCCGTCGCTGCACCACCATTCACCAACAATGACTTTATGGCTTCTGCCCGAGCAAGCCCAAGGTTCGGAAGGCTGGTTTGGTTGGACTCCGTGTGGCCATAAATTCCCACAATTTTCAGCTTGGAACTTGGTTGTTTCCTGATTTTTTTGGCCACTGACTTGAGCACAGGATGTAGGCCCTCGGAAATGATGGGTGTTGACTCCGAAAATTTAAATGCAAATGGATGCTGTACTTCGTACTGCAAACTGTCAATTAATATGTTGATGGGAGTTTGGTTGGAACCTTCTATTGCCGCTTGTTTCCCTTCTGAAAAAATCCATGTCCAACCTGACACCCAAAGAAAACAGGCTACCCCAGTTATGGATGGGAGTAGTTTGCTCATAGTCAGGAATTTTTAAAGTATTTTGCTCATAGTTATTTGCGGGCTAAAATTAATATTTCCCCCTCAATCTTTCACCTAAAGGTTTCCACATCCGGATTTTGGGCAAAAAAAATGCGAAGCAAAAATCACAAACCACTTACCATCAACAGTTTATAATCTTTGCTTCGCAATCAAGCTTGATGCTAAAAATGCTTATTCCTCACCCAAAAACGGGTACCTGAAATCGGTCGGTGTCAGAAAGTTCTCTTTGATGGCTCTTGGTGATACCCACCGCAGCAAGTTCCAAACCGACCCAGCTTTGTCATTGGTACCGGATGCACGTGCCCCACCGAAAGGCTGCTGACCTACCACCGCACCAGTCGGCTTGTCATTGATGTAAAAATTGCCGGCAGCGTTCCGTAATTTTTCCTCCGCAAGTTTAGTCGCATTCCGGTCTTGCGACAATATCGCACCCGTGAGCGCATAAGGCGAAGACGCATCCAATAGTTCCAACGTTTCCTCAAACGCCTCTGGCTCGTACACATATATAGTAAGGACTGGCCCAAAAATCTCCTCGCACATTGTCACATATTTTGGGTCTTCCGTCACAATGACCGTTGGCTCGATGAAGTAGCCCTCCGATTTGTCGAAATTGCCCCCGGCAATGACCTGCGCTGTATCATCCTTTTTCGCCGAGGAGATGTAGGAAGAAATCTTGTCAAACGCCTTTTCGTCAATCACCGCATTGATGAAATTGGTAAAATCTTCTGGCGACCCCATTTTCATTTCTTTCAAGTCTGCCAGCAAGTATTTTTTCACGTCGCCCCAAAGGTTTTTTGGAATGTAGGCACGTGAAGCTGCTGAGCATTTTTGCCCTTGGAACTCAAAAGCACCACGACTCAACGCAACAGCCACCTGCTTTGCATTTGCAGATGAGTGGGCTATGACGAAATCCTTGCCGCCCGTTTCCCCGACAATGCGGGGATAAGATTTGTAGCTGGAAATATTGTTGCCAATGGTCTTCCAAAGCGTCTGAAAAACGCCAGTGCTTCCCGTGAAATGGAGGCCTGCAAAATCCGGGTGGGTGAAAATGACCTCGCCCGCCGTTTTTCCATCCACAAACACTAAGTTGATGACGCCAGCCGGAAGGCCAGCTTCCTCCAAAATTTCCATGATGACGGCGGCGCTGTAAATTTGGGTGTCGGCGGGTTTCCAGACCACAGTGTTGCCCATGAGCGCAGGAGCGCCGGGCAGGTTGCCAGCGATGGACGTAAAATTGAACGGGGTGAGCGCAAAAATAAAGCCCTCCAGCGCACGGTACTCCATCCTGTTCCACGTTCCCGCCGGACTTTCTGGCTGCTGGTTGTAAATTTCAATCATGAACTGCACATTGAATCGCCAGAAATCGCACAATTCTGCGACGGCATCAATCTCCGATTGGTAGGCATTCTTTGATTGTGCGAGCATGGTGGCGGCGTTCATTTTGGCCCGATATGGCCCAGCAAGCAAGTCGGCAGCTTTGAGGAAAATGGCCGCCCGGTCTTGCCAAGGCATGTTTTCCCAAGATTTTTTTGCTTCAAGTGCGGCGTCAATAGCTTGCGTCACCAGCTTGGCGTCGGCCCTGCCGTGGTAGCCGAGTGTGTGCTTCAACTCATGCGGCGGATGTATGGCAATTTTGCCCTCGCCCATTATTTTTTTGCCCCCAATGGTCATTGGCACCTCTGGGGCCGTTGACTTCATGGCTTTCAACATCTCTTTGAGGGTGGCCTTTTCTGCGGAGCCGGGTGCGTAGGAAAGTACCGGTTCGTTTTTAGCGACTGGTACTTTGAAAAATGCGTTTGACATAATTTTATTTGATTTGGTGTCGGATTTGAAAATTTGGAGCGCAAAAGTAGGAATTTCAACACCGCACGGAAGCGCTTTGGCTTTCTAACTTTAAAGAATTTCCCGAAGCTGCTCCAGCTTTTGGATTTGATAGGTAGGCTGGTGTCCGGTAAGATTGCTAGCGCCACGAGGGTTGAACCAACAGGTGTGAAAACCAAAGTTGTTCCCACCTTGAATGTCCGAATTGAGGCTGTCACCTACGACGATGACCTCCCTTTTGTCAGGCCTGCCCATTGCTGTAAAAGTGTGCTCAAAAAAGCCTTCATGTGGTTTGGAAACACCGATTTCATCCGAAACAACAATCACTTCAAAGTATTTCTCCATCTTGGCTTGCGCAATGCGGGGCCGCTGTACTTCCTTTAAGCCGTTGGTTATCAGCCCAATACGGTAACTTTCCTGTTGTAAGGACTCCACGAGTTGCACAGCTCCCTCCAACATAAACTTGGTTTTTGACAGCAACAGGAGGTAATGCCTGTTCATTTGTATGGGATCCCGGTACTCCCCAATGGCTTTCAAAAATCGCTCGAACCTGACTTTGCGAAGCTCCACCGCTGTGATTTCTTGCCGCTCAAATGCCAGCCAAACCTCGTGGTTGATGGTTTCGTAAATCTGGAAATGCGTATCGCTCACTTCTATTTTGTGGTCAACCAAAGTTTCGGCAAGTGCATGTCGGGCGCTGCGTTTGAAATCGAAGAGGGTGTCGTCGGCATCGAAGAGAATCCAGGGGTAGCGCATGACGCATTACTAATTTTTATTTATGAAATGGTATTGTACACCAATTGATAAGAACAATGACGTAGTTTTTGTCGGAATGCTATCATTTTCGTTGTTGATATCCGTGATACCGATGCTTTTCCGACATAATATTTGAAGTGTAGAAGCTTTTTTAAAAGGGAACTCAGCTCCTAAGCCTAAAATTAAGGATTGATTAAAAGTTCTATCATCAAACCCTACCTCTATATTGGGAGGAATACCTGCACTCAATGGGAAGCCCAAAAAACTTGCTGAACTGCTTGCAAGAAAGCCAAAAGTTTGGCCAACTTGAAGGATGCCTTTTGTTTTCTTCCCAACAGTTGCTTCAAATAATAATGGAATTTGAGTGTAGTCAAAATGCAGCACCACGGTAGCATTAGGCAGTAAATTTCCATTTTCGTCAGTAAAATTTGCGTTGATTTTTGCTGCGACATGCTCGTATTCGAACCCTGACCGAATGGCTGCCCATCTTCCAAACTGTCTTCTAATGTTTATGCCAGCATAAAAACCTAAGTCAGGCTTGTACAATTTATCATTTTTCAAGACAGCGTTTTCAGCACGAAGGTTGGTTAAAGAAGGGGAAGCTGCTATGCCTATTGAGTATTTTTGAGCTTCAACCCATGTCGGGCAAACTAGAATTACAAATAAAAAGAGAGACTTTAGGATTTTCATTTCGATTAAGTTTTTCAATTATTTTAGAGATAAAACGAACAATCAATAAATTAATTCGTGCTCTATGCTTTAATTTAACTCAAATTCAAAATCACAAAACTACCTTCTTTGGCACAAACTGCTTTACATCTCCATGCCCTTTTATCAATTCACGCACGATGGTCGAGCTGATATGGGAGAACTCTGGCAAGCTGATAAAAAAAACCGTTTCCAAATCGTTGCCGACGATGTGATTGAGCTGCGAGATGGTTTTCTCGTAGTCAAAATCGGAGGCATTTCGCAGACCTCGCAATAGGTACCTTGCACCAATTTTGGTGCAGAAATGGGCGGTCAGTCCCTCAAATTGGGCGATTTCGACTTTTGGCTCTTGCTCAAATACGACTTTCAACCAATTGAGCCTTGTTTCCAAATCGAAAAGGTATTGCTTCTGCGAATTGATGCCCACGGCGACGATGATTTTGTCGAAGAGCGGCAATGCCCGTTTGACCAAACTAACATGGCCCACGGTTATAGGGTCGAATGACCCAGGGAAAACAGCTATTTTCATGTGAGATGATTGTCGTTCGTGCACGGAACGCAGTTTTTTTGATAGTTTGGCAGCGAAAATTAAACAGACTTTCCAATTTTATGAAAAAAATCCTTCTTGCCACCGGTGGTGGCGATTGCCCAGGCCTTAATGCCGTCATCCGAGCCGTCGTGAAATCAGCCAAAAAACACGGTGGCTATGAGGTTTACGGTAGTATCGAAGCCTTCAATGGCGTGCTGAGCCAACCAACCCAAATCGTGAAATTGACCCCGAAAATGGTAGCAGGTATCCATGTGCTGGGCGGCACCATCATCAAGACCACAAATAAAGGCAATCCCATCGCCTACCCTATCCAGCAGCCAGATGGGACTTGGGTCAACACGGACATCAGTGCAGACTTGGTAAAAAGGATTCAAGACCTTGGGTTTGACGCTGTGGTGAATATTGGTGGCGATGGAAGCCAAAAAATCTCCCAAGTACTATTTGAGCGTGGTCTTAATATAATAGGTGTACCGAAAACCATTGACAACGACCTATCAGCGACCGACCTCACGTTTGGGTTCAGCACTGCGGTGCAAATTGCAACGGAAAGCCTTGACCGACTGGTGACTACCGCAGAAAGCCACCACCGGGTGATGGTCATGGAGGTGATGGGTAGGGACGCAGGTTGGATTGCACTCCAGACAGCATTGGCGGGTGGTGCAGAAATTTGCATCATTCCTGAGATTCCCTACGACATTAAAAAGGTCCTGCAAAAGATAAATAAGCGGTACGCCAAGGGCAAGGGCTTTGTGAACATCGTCATAGCTGAAGGTGCCAAACCAATAAAAGGAAACGTGGTCGGAGAAAAATCACATGACATCGGTGACGAGCATATCAAGCTGGGCGGAATTGCCAATTACTTGAAACAGCAAATCGAGGCAAGTGGCTGTCAGGCGCAAGTTCGAACAACTGTGCTCGGCCACGTACAGCGCGGTGGCACTCCTGTTGCATTCGATAGGATTTTAGCTACCGCAATGGGCGTGAAAGCGTTTGAACTAATAACCAATGGCCATTTTGGGCAGATGGTCACTTACAAGAACAACACGATTTCAAGCGTGAACATTGACGAAGCCATTAGCAGTTACAACTTTTTGTCAAAAGATCACTACCTCGTACAAACTGCCAGGTCGCTGAATGTTTCGTTTGGAGATTGAGCAAGAAAACCGTGCAAATGGCCTATCCCACGAAGCTTAGGAATATCATGCAGAAAGGAATTGCTTTTTGTAAAAGGCATCGGATAAAGCTTTCGGCCATCTTGTTTGTTTTGTTGACGGCGTATTGGTTCTGCTTGCCCGACCCACTGTTCAACGACCCTACCTGTATGGTGCTTGAAGCAAAGGACGGCAGCTTGCTCGGCGCCCGTATTGCCAAAGATGGGCAGTGGCGGTTCCCGCATGTGGACACCGTGAGTGAGAAATTCCAGCAAGCCATCATTGAATTTGAAGACCGACGTTTCTTTTCCCATCCGGGGTTCGACCCTTTTGCCTTTGCACGAGCTATGCGGCAAAATCTTCGAAACCAACGAGTGGTCAGCGGTGGCAGCACCCTATCCATGCAAGTAGTCCGCCTGGCTCGAAAGGATAAATCAAGGAATGTTCTTGAAAAAATAATAGAAATAACGCTTGCGACCAGGCTTGAAATTAGGTACACCAAGCAGCAGATATTGGCATTTTATGCCTCCAACGCTCCGTTTGGTGGCAACGTGGTTGGGATAGAGGCGGCTGCATGGCGCTACTTCGGCAAGAAGCCCGAAACTTTGTCGTGGGGCGAGGTTGCTACGTTGGCTGTTTTGCCAAACAGCCCCAGCTTGATACATCCCGGAAGGAACAGGGATGCTCTATTTCAAAAAAGAAACCGCCTTTTAGCCCGACTTTTGGGTCAGGGGAAAATAGACCAGACTACTTATGATTTGGCGATTGATGAAGCCTTGCCTGAAAAACCACACCCTTTGCCACGTCTCGCCCCACATTTGCTCCAGCGTGCTTTTTCAGAAAAGTTTAAAGAAGGTGGCACACGGTTCACTAAGCTAAGGACAACCATAGACCCCACCCTCCAAATCCGGCTAAGGGACCTTGCGCTTCGGAAAAGCATCAATTTGAAAGGGAATGAAATCCACAACCTGGCCATCATTGTGCAAGAAGTCGAGACGGGGAATATTCTCGCTTACATTGGCAACGCACCAGGCACCGGCCCCGAAAATGGCGAGGAGGTGGACATCATCAAAGCCCCCAGAAGCACTGGCAGCATCCTCAAGCCATTTTTGTATGCCATGATGTTGAACGAAGGAAAAATTTTGCCAAAAAGCCTTGTCTCAGACATTCCTACCCAAATTAGCGGCTACAAACCAGAGAATTACCTCGAAACCTATGATGGAGTTGCGCCAGCCGATAAGGCTTTGTCCCGTTCACTGAATGTTCCATTTATAAGAATGTTGCAGGATTATTCCGTTGAAAAGTTCCATTTCAACCTGAAAAAACTTGGGCTAACGACACTTACCAAACCGCCAAACCATTACGGGCTAACTTTGGGATTGGGCGGAGCTGAGGCGACACTTTGGGATTTGACATGCGCTTATGCTGGTATGGCAAGAACCCTTGGGAGTTTCTACAAAAACGATGGCCAATACCGCTCCAGTGATTTTCGCAGGGCAAACTACCTTGCTGATAACCCAGCAGTAGTTCCAAGTAAATTGTCCAGGGAGGCATCCATGCTATCTGCGGATGCAATCTGGTTTTGTTTTGAAGCGATGGAAGAAGTGGTGCGCCCCACCAACCAGGGCGAATGGGAGCGGTTTGAGTCGAGCAGGCGAATTGCTTGGAAGACCGGCACCAGTTTTGGGTTCCGTGATGCATGGGCCATCGGGATATCCCCGAAGTATGTGGTTGGCGTTTGGGCCGGCAATGCCGATGGAGAGGGCCGACCTGGGTTGGTAGGGGTTTATGCCGCTGCCCCCATTTTGTTTGATGTGTTCAATATGCTGCCCTCGTCCAAATGGTTTGACCCACCATTCGATGCGATGAAAAAAATGGCTGTTTGCAAACAAAGTGGTTTCCCAGCGATGGATTACTGTGATAAGGACACTGTTTACGTGAATGGAAGAGGCATCAACGCCCCACCCTGCCCCTACCACCAAATAGTGCATTTGGATGCTACCAAGCAATGGCAGGTAAACAGCTCTTGTGAATCGCCCACAACGATGCAGAATGTGCCGTGGTTTGTACTGCCCCCAGTGGAAGAGTATTATTTTAAAATGAAGAACCCCAATTATGCCTCGCTACCAGCATTTAGGAAAGATTGTGAACTGAATGATGAAAAATCATCAGGGTTGATGCAAATGATTTACCCAAGGAAAAACGCAAAGATTTATGTCCCATTGGACTTGGACGGCAAACTAAGTCGGACCGTTTTCAAAATGGCCCACCGAAATCCCTCGACCGTGGTTTATTGGCATTTGGACAATGCGTACATCGGTGTTACAAAAACATTTCATGAGCTGGAATTGAACCCATCGGCGGGCAAACATAGAATCACGTTGGTGGATGAAAAAGGGAACAGGTTGGAACTTGGATTTGAAGTGGTTTCCAAAAATTAGGAAAAAAAAACTCCTACATCAAGGGAGGCTTAAGGCTGATGTAGGAGCACTAAACATACTATGAGAAAACTACACAGTGCAAAGGAGCAGGTTTTGTGATTACAAAAAAAGCCCCGTTTACGGAACGGTCGGTTTTTCAAGGAAACGGTCGGTTTGGTTTAGAAAATGGTAACTGGACACTTCCAAGGCAAAGGATTTTTTGAGACTTAAGTTGGAACAGCACCATTCAGCCCACTCATTTTTAGTAGGTAAAACATAATTATTTTTACTATTTATAGCCAACTGGCACAGCTCTACGAACTAAAAATTTAACACATTCAAAAAATCATTGAAAGCGTTCATTGAAACAAGGAATAACTTTGCGGGAAAGCGACACCCATGTTTGATTATTTAGTAAGCAAGGTACATGAAACTGTCGGCCAAATGGCCGACCACCGCAAGACAGACAGGGGGCATGACCTTTCAGGCGTGGTAATGAGCGCCTTTGCCATGTTCAGCCTGAAAGACCCCTCGTTGTTGGCCTTCAAGAACAACTTTGAGGTACGGCA
>DIUC01000098.1 GCA_002435785.1 Saprospiraceae bacterium UBA6168
TGGCCGTGCCGTCCAGCTTGGTCAGCACTATCTCGTCCACGCCAACGGCCTCGTGGAACAGCTTGGTTTGCGACAGGGCGTTCTGGCCCGTGGTGGCATCGATGACCAGCACGCTTTTGTGCGGCGCGCCGGGGTGCTTCTTTTCCAGCACGCGCTTGATCTTCCGCAACTCTTCCATGAGGTTGACCTTGGTGTGCAGGCGGCCAGCCGTATCCAGCAGCACCAGATCGTAGCCTTCCTTGATGGCCAGGTCCACGGCCTCAAAGGCCACGGCGGCAGGGTCGGAGCCCTCGGACTTGGCGAAAATGCCCGCGCCCACGCGCCCGGCCCAGATTTCCAGCTGCCCAATGGCCGCAGCGCGGAAGGTATCGCCCGCGGCGATGAGCACCTTGCGGCCCTGCAGGCGCGCCCGGTAGGCCAGCTTGGCGATGGTGGTGGTCTTGCCCACGCCGTTTACGCCAACGACGAGCAGCACATACGGCTTTTTGCCGGGCGGTGCGGCAAAGTCATGGGTATCGCCCGTGTTGTTTTCTTCCAGCAACTGCACGATTTCGTCCCGCATGATGCGGTCGAGTTCGTTGGTGTTCAGGTACTTGTCCCGCTTTACCCGCTCCTCGATGCGGTTGATGATTTTGACGGTGGTCTCCAACCCCACATCGGAGGTGATGAGGATGTTCTCCAACTCATCCAATACTTCCACGTCCACCGTTGACTTGCCAGCCACGGCTTTGGAAAGCTTGTCGAAGAAGCCCGTTTTGGTTTTTTCAAGCCCTTGGTCAAGGTCTTGCTCTTTTTCTTTGGTGAAGAATTTTTTGAAGAAACTCATTTGATGAGGGATGTGGGATGAGGCACGGGGAATGAGGCCCTAACATGGTGGGCACCTGAAATCCCAATGCCTCCATTTCCAATTTCTTGAAACGACGAAGGCTTTTCTTAAAGCAGGTTTAAGAAAAGCCTTCGAGATAGGACAGCAAAGTAGGTTGAACGGAAAATTACTTCTGCTCGAAGAACTCCTTTACCTTGTCTTTGTGAATCATCAATTCTTTGTAAGTGTACCTGCCTGTTTTGGGGTCCTTGACACTTTTTACGACTTTAACGAAATCACGCCCAGAACCAATGTTGGCGGCACGTTGGGCAACTTTTGCGTTCTTTGATACTTTTGCCATGACTTACGGAATTGAAAGTGATAATTTTGATTTCTAATACAACCCAAGAACAATACCATGCTCCTGAAAGATTACTTAATCTCCCGGTGGATGGTGATTTTTTTCATGAATGGGTTGTACTTTTTCAGTTCGAGGCGGTCTGGTGTGTTTTTGCGGTTCTTCTCCGTGATATAACGTGAGATACCCGCCACTGCTGTCTTCCGCTGCTCGGTGCATTCCAAAGTGATTAGGATGCGATTTCCTTTGCTTTTCTTAGCCATTTTGTTTCAGTTAAACTGTTTTGAAAACAGGTTTTGGTTCAAAAAAAAATTAGCATCCTGCCTTGGGAGCAAGGGAGATATGCTGGCCAAATCCCCTGGCCTGTTGCTTTTTCAGGTAGGCAGAAAGCCCATCCTTGCTGATGCTGCGAAGTGCCGTGGAAGAAACTTTCAGCACAATCCACTCACCCGTTTCCGGGATGAAGAAGCGCTTCTTGAAAAGGTTCGGCAAAAAGCGGCGACGTGTCTTACGGTTGGAGTGCGATACCTTGTTGCCGGACACGGGCCTTTTTCCTGTTAATTCACAAACTCTTGACATGACTGTATTTGATTTCTGCCGGGCTTAGTGCCAAGCGCTCGGTAGTTGGTTTCGGTTTTTGATTGCTTCCAAAGGTTGGCCGCTATCCTAAACCCAAAATTCCGCCATCCGAAATTGTAGTGACTCCGAGAGGACTCGAACCTCTAACCTTCTGATCCGTAGTCAGATGCTCTATCCAATTGAGCCACGGAGCCGTTTTGAACGAAGCACAAACCACTTTTCAGGGGAAAGAAGTTCATTAAGTGCTCGTTTTTATCCAAGATTTCAATGCTTCCAAATTTCTTTTTTCGGAAACGGCTGCAAAAATAGCGCTTTCGGGAACAAAGAAAAATTTTTACTGAAAAAACTTTTCAAATGTTTCGGTCTCCCTTTACAGCTTGACAAACTTTGCCGAAATTTTTTGCCCAAAATCGAAGATGTTGACAAAATAAGTGCCTGATGGCCAATCGCTCACGTCAATTTCGAACACCTGCGGCTCGAATGGTGACGACTGTTGCAGGATGGGCGGCAGCATCTCTTGACCCAGCATGTTGTAAACTCGGAATTTCAGCCGCTGAAAATCAAGGATGGAATACGCAATAGTCAGCTTGTCCTGGACCGGGTTTGGGTAAACATGCACGAAACCTCGCCCATCTATGTAAATTTCGTCAAAGCGGCCCGCTTCCCGCTCGGTCGGCTTCGCAATGCAATAGCTGTGCAGGTACTTCATGCTGTTGTAAACATTGAGGCGGCCTCCCGTCGTTGTCCTGTTTTTCAGGCTCGGCAGCTTTTCCACACCTTTTAGTATGGCATCCCGCACGAGACGGGCAGCAGCAGCGGGGTCAGCTTCCGCCAACTCTTCCAAATCGGCGCAGGGTAAGCTGTAGAACAGCGCAATAGGACCTGATACCTGCGGACAAGCCGCCGAAGCACCACTAAATGAACCTCGATAGGTGCCGCCTGTCGTGGTAGTGGGAATGGAGTCGCCCGGCGCCGCTAGGTCAATTGTGGTTTTGCCAAAACCAAGACCATCTATTTTCTCGTCAAGGTTGTTGCTGGCCGTCACCGTGATGAGGTATTCGCTGGGGCAGGAGGTTGGCATGTCTCCAACTTTGTCAATATCATAGTTGTGATTGTTTGTCGTAGCAGCTACGCTGAGCACACCTGCTGCTCCCAAACTGTCGTACAATGCACCCCAAAGTGGGAACTCAGAACAAAAAACAGGGTCAGGAGCGCCCCATGAGCCGTTAGTGACCACGACAAAAGCCCCTTCCAGCCCGCCGCTGGCATTATAGCGCTCCCGCATCTCCAAGACGTATTCTAAAGCGGGAATGGCTTCAGACAAATTTTCCAAATGCACGAGCATCATTTTCACCTTCCAATTCATCCCGGACACTCCTATCACGTTGTTTCCTTCTGCGCCGATGACGCCTAAAACATTGGTGCCGTGGCTGCTCGTCAGCGGGAACAGGGGGTTGTTGTCATGGAAGTTCCATCCGTAAACATCGTCGGGATAATCGTTGAAGTCATTGTCCTGCCCATCGAAATCCTCCTGTTCGTTTCGCCAAATATTCCCTTGGAGGTCGGGGTGCAGCAGGTCAAAGCCGTTGTCAAGAACCGCTACCACGATTTCCTTTCCACTGGTGGTGCGGCCGCCTTGTGCCACCGACCAAACCTCCGGCAACCGAATTTTTTCGAGGTTCCATTGCGTGGGAAATAGCGTGTCGTTCGGCACGGAGTCCCGACGGAACTCGATGGCTTGGTCCCATAAGGCCGAAACGACGGCGACCTCATTGCGGAGCAAATCCAAGTCCGAAAACCGTTCGCAAGCAGCCCTCAAGAGGTAGGCATTGAAGCGTTTTGACAGCGTTTTTTTTAGGATAAAATCGGCGGTGGGCCATTTGGCATTTAATTGCCGGACCAACGCTTCCGGCTGTACGCCCGGCCTCAATTGGATGATGATGCCAGTGGCCTCGCAGCGCTGCTGTGAAATGGCGGTGTTGGGCAACGCCAAGAATGACAATGCAGCTATCAATAGATTTTTCAAGCGCATGGCAACAACATTTACAGCTTCATAAATTTCACGGAAATCTTCTTCGTCAAATCAAACATGTTCACCACATAAACCCCGACATTCCAGTCCCTCACGTCTATCTCGATGGTCTGTGGTTCGAATGGTTTGGGCATGACCACTTGGTCGGTCACCATTTCCTGTCCCAGCATATTGTACACCCTTATCCTCACGTCCTTGAAGTCAATGCTGCCGTAATCAATGGTGATGTAGTCGGTGGCGGGGCTTGGCGCCAGGTTCATCAAGGATTTTTTCCCAAGCGACGATTCCTTGAAATCACCCCTTTCCCGTTCGGGGTCGGAGCTGATGCAGTAGGCGTGGAGGTATTTCATGGCCTCGTAAACGTTGAGCCTGCCGCCCGAAACCGTTTCGTTGTCGAGGCTCGGCACGGCGTCCGTGTTCTGCAGGATGGCCTCCCGCATCAAGCGGGCGCAAGCGGCTGGAGCGGCAAAGGCCAGCGAGTCGAGGTCCGTGCAAGGCAGGCTGTACAGCAGCGCCACCGAGCCGGCCACGTGCGGGCAAGCGGAGGAAGTGCCACTGAAATCGGACCGATAAGCGCCATTATTGCTGGTCGTCGGTGTGCTTTGGCCGGGTGCGCCGAGGTCAATGCTGGCTGCGCCAAATGCCGAACCGGGTGCCCGCTTGTCGTCTTCGCCCGTGTTGGTGACGGTGATGAGGAACTCGCTATTGCAGCTCGTTGGGATGTCGCCAACTTGGTCCACGTCCCAGTCGCCATTGGCGGTGGCGGCCACGCTCAGCACGCCAGCCTCTCCCAACAATTCGTACATGAAGGCCCAATTGGGCTGCTCGCTGCACATCACCTTGTCAATGCCGAAGGAGCCATTGGTCACCACCACGAAAGCGCCTTTCTCGCCGCCGGTCTGGTTGTAAAGTTCCCGCATGTCCAGGGCGTAGTTGAAGCCGGATATCACCTCGTCCACGTACTCCACGGCGAGGTACATCAGCTTCACGTCCCAGTTGATGCCTGCCGTGCCGATGCCGTTGTTGCCGCTGGCGCCAATAATTCCGCTGACCGAGGTACCATGCCTTTCCACCGAAAAAATCGGGGAGTTTGCCCTGAAATTCCAGCCATAAACATCGTCCTTGAACCCGTTGCCGTCGTTGTCAATGCCATCGTTGGGTATTTCGCCCTTGTTTTTCCAGGCATTGGCAAGCAGGTCAGGGTGGATGATTTCGAAGCCCTTGTCCAGCACCGCTACCACGATTTCGTGGCCGCCTGAAGTATTGCCCCCGGTCGAAACATCCCAGACCTTGGGTGCTCCGATGCGCTCCAGGTTCCATTGGGTACTGAACAATTCATCGTTCGGTGTGCTGTCCCGGAAGGTGACGGGGGCGTTCCAAGCGGCAGAAACTACTGCTGGCTGGTTGCTCAAAAAATCGAGGAAGGCGGCACGGTCGAGTATTTGCGAAGCGCTCAACAAATAGACTTGGTGGCGCTCGGCCAGTGTTTTTTCGATTTTTATTTGCTCCGCAAAGGGGCAGGTAGCATTTGCGAGCTTCACGAAGTCGGCCACTGCAGCTCCGTGTTGGAGCTTGACAATGACCTCGTTTTGCCAGTCCCTTTGTGGCGTTGGCGGGGCAGGTGGCGTAACGGCCGGTGATGCTGGCAAGAGCCGTGGCGGTGCTTCAACGCCGCATTCATGCACCATCATTGGGGTTTCCACGATGACGACCTCCCCCGGCTGGGCAAAAACAGCGAAGCCCGACAACAGGAAAGCAAGGGAAAAGAGATAAAATATTTTCATTACTTCATTTTTTTGAGCGCTTCTATACTCGACTTTAGCCAATTAAGCAGC
>DIUC01000082.1 GCA_002435785.1 Saprospiraceae bacterium UBA6168
CAGTTCGTACAGGTAAGGCTAAATGTGATGTGCGACATGAAGTTAGGACCCTTGGTTGTAACTGATTGACTTTCTGCATATTGCGTAAAATAGATTCAGAACTGTCAAAATTAAAATCAAGTACACCCGTGAAATTCTAAAATGCATGCTCCTCTGTTTAGGGATTTAACTCAGAATCAAAACTTAATTTGGCGAAAAGGTTACAACTTCATGTCGCACATCAAGACTTCGGAAATCTATGGTACAACTCTATTCAACGGCATGATTTGCCTTTGGATATGCTACCTTTGACAGAAACTCACTTCCAAAATTTTCTAAATGAAAAAATGCCTTCCCATCTTCATACTGCTCGCCATTACTAACGGGCTTTTCGCCCAAATCACTGTCACCAGCGCCACATTCCCCGTTGCGGGCGATACTTTGCGCACTGCCATTGACAACTTCCCGGCTTCAGCCATAGCGGCGCTCACCCCGCCGGGCGGCAATCAGGTCTGGGACTTGAGCAGCTTGGAGGCCGAGGCGACCCAAGAAATTGTCTATCGCTCAGCCAGTCAGGGAAGCGTTGGCGCACAAGTGCCCGGTGCCGAATTGTTCACGGTCGGTTCCCTCAATTCGGAGAACTATTACAACGTGACGGACACGAAGTTTGAACTGCAAGCCTACCATGGCATCTTGCCCTACGATATTGTCGCCAATAATATCTTCGAGTACTACCCGCCAATACCTGAGCGCCGTGCGCCGCTGAATTTTTTCGACATCAGCGCAAGCTCCTCAGGATTCCTTGAATTATTTACCCCCTCGGCCTTTTCGCCCTTATTAATGATAAACTTGGCCGCTGTGACGAACAATGCCCAAATAGACTCTATGCGCTATCGGGTAGCTATCAGCGAAATATCCGCGGTGGACGGCTACGGCACCATGAGCATACCCGGCGGCAACTTCGATGTATTGCGGGAAAAGCGCACCCGGTACACAGAGACCCGCATTGATTGCAAAATTCCTCCGCTGGGCTGGTTGGACCTCACAGATAATTGCATTCAGGCAGGCTTCTTTGGCTTGGGGGTGGATACCACGGTCGCCTACTATTTCCACAACGACGTGGCAAAGGAGCCCATCGCCATCGTGACTCTGAACAACGCGCAGAACGCCGTCACGCAGGTGGTTTTCAAAAATACCACGCCTCCTGTGGTGAATGGGCTGGACGATGCATATGCAGACAATCTTTCTGTCAATCTTTCGCCAAATCCCGTCAGCGATGAGGTGGCCGTTGATTTCAACCACCTTGCGCCCGGCAAGTACCGGCTGGTCATTTTCGACGAGCTTGGGCGGGCAGCGGTGGAGCGTACTGCACAGTTGAGCAGTGGGAATAAAGAACGCTTGGACTTGTCCCGGCTCTCGGTGGGCGTGTATTTTTTTTGTGTTTTCGATGAAAACAACAAGGCTTTGTACAAGGAGAAGTTAGTGAAGAAATGAACGAATGCCCTCCGCCACCTCCTCGAAACAGAGGGTGCCACATGGCGCTTCCGGCCCTGCATCTTGCAGGCGTATGTGCAGGGCAGTGGCGGGAGGATGAAGCAAAAAACCAGTAGCTTTGTAAAAAAAATCCGCCAGCCATGACCGCCATTGCATTAAAAGAAGAAGTCCGCAAACTGAGCGCCGTTGAGCGCATCCTTTTTGTCCAGTACATCCTCGATTCGCTCCGGGAAGATGCGGGTGAGGCTGAACTGAGCGAAGAATGGAAGCAGGAACTTGACCGCCGCACGGCCTCCTATCTTGATGCCACTGCAAGCACCTATACTTGGCAGGAAGTCCGGGCAAAAGTGCAGCAGCAATGAGCTATTCGCTCATTTTCCACCAAGTAGCAGTTGAGGAAATCCAAGACGCCCACGATTGGTACGAACAGCAACGAACCGGATTGGGCTTGGAGTTTATGGACGCCATAGATGAGGTATTGCAGCGCATTTTATCAAATCCGAAATCTCAACCAGTAGTTCATCAACAGCGGCGGAAGGCATTGGCCACCAGGTTTTCCCTACCTCGTCATTTTTGAAATGCACGGCGATGTGATTTTGGTCATCGCCGTCATCCATGCCAGCCGTCACCCGAAGCGGTGGCAGGAACGATAAGCGCCTTCACCCCTCTCCCCAACGCCCCCCACCTCCTCGAAACAGAGGGTGCCACTTGGCGCTTCCGGCCCTGCATCTTGCAGGCGTATTTGCAGGGCAGTAGGGGGGATGATTAAGGAGACTCCCGCTACTTCACAGGCCCTGCTTGAAAATCCTCAACCGTAGAAAAATACTCCAACCCTAATATCAAAGCAATATTCATCAACAAGCTGACCTTTTGCAGCACGGGCAACCACTCCAATTGTACTTGCGTGAAATAGACGAAACTGCTTCCGTACAACGCCAATAGGCAAACCCCGGCAAGGACTTTGAAGCCGTGCAACTTGGATTTGAACAAGTAAGCGGTGATGTAAAACAAGGCCAACATCAGTAGGGTGCCGGAAGCCGTGACCGCCACGTAATGGTGGGGCGTCGCCGTGAGCAATGCGGCAAGCATAGCTCCCACGCCCGCATACTTGATGACATTGGACGCACCTTTGACCGGTATTTTTTTTGCGAAGCGAACGAAGAACAACGCAGCGGTAGCGCACAGCACGAGCAGCCCGACTACCGCCCAAGGTCGGGCACCATTCTCATGGCCGTTCACTGCAACGGGGTTGAGGAGATTGCACAGGTAGTTGTGCCGCCAGTCAAAACCCACGGTCATTTCATCGTGCTGCGAGCCGCCGGGATAAAAGAAGGTGGAAACCACCAAGAGCAACATGGCGAGGATTATTCCGACAAGAACTGTATGTTTTTTAATCATTTCTTTTGTATTGGAATGCAAACCTAAACTTCCATGCCTTATTTCGCATGGTTTGCCGACCGGGTGCGGCGGGCTTTGGACAAACCCCTTCATCTGCCTTACCTATGGGCTTTCGCAAGTTGGAGAAGTTAAAAAAAAACCTACCCGACGATAAGCCAAACACTATGCAACGAAACATGGAACGACCTGCCAACCTTCCCCTCACGCGCCTGCTATATGTTGATGGCCTTGCCGGCCTTTTCGTGGGTATTTTCCTCCTGTCACTGCGGCAGCCCTTGTCGGAACTGCTTGGGTTGCCAGTGTGGCTGCTCACCCTGCAAGGCTGCATAAACCTTTGCTATGCCGCCTATTCGCTGCCATTGGCCCGACGTCGGCACCGCCCCCGCTGGATGCTATGGGCGCTGGTCATCGGGAACCTGTCGTATGCGCTGTTTGCCGCCGTGCTGTTGTTCCGGTTTTACCCCATCTGCACGGGGTTGGGCATAGCCTATTTCCTGGCGGAAATCATCATCATCGGTGGGTTGGGGTTGGTGGAGTGGCTGACCATCAGGAAATTAGGACGATGTACAGGAGTCACAGTGGATAATTTTATGCAAAATTAGGCCAGCGGCCAGCGAAAAATACTTTCTTTGGCCTTTGCATTCATTCACCAAAACAAGCACTTCCAACAATGAAGAACCCACTACTTGCCTTCCTTTTTTGCTGCTTCGCAATGGCCGCACACAGCCAAGCCACCATAACCCTCAACGCCGACCTCGGCCAACACACCATTGACCGCCAGATTTACGGCCACTTCGCCGAGCACCTCGGTGCCTGCATTTACGGCGGCATCTACGTTGGCGACAAAAGCACCATCCCCAACAAGGAGGGCGTGCGCAACGACGTGGTGGAGGCGCTCCGAAAAATGAAAATCCCCAACCTCCGCTGGCCTGGCGGCTGCTTCGCCGACACCTACCACTGGAAGGACGGCATCGGGCCCAAGGACAAGCGCCCTTCAATGGTCAACGTCTGGTGGGGCGGCGTCACGGAGGACAACAGCTTCGGCACCCACGACTTCCTCAACCTCTGCGAATCGCTCGGCGCAGAGCCGTACCTGAGCGCCAATGTTGGCAGTGGCACGGTGCAGGAGGTCATCGAATGGACCCGCTATACCACCCATCCCGGCGGTGACCCAATGGCCGAATTGCGCAAGCAAAATGGCCGCAACGAGCCGTGGAAAGTCAAATACTGGGGTCTCGGCAATGAAGCCTGGGGCTGTGGCGGCAACATGACCGCCGAGTACTACGCCAATGTTTACAGGCAATACGCCACTTTCATGTCCGATTGGTCGAACTCCGGCGGCATGTTCCGCATTGCCTCCGGTGCCAACAGCGGCGACTACAACTGGACGGAGGTGCTCATGAGGGACATCCCCCACAACATGCTCGAAGGCGTGGCACTGCACCACTACTCGGTCATTGACTGGAACGCCAAAGGCCCCGCAACGGCCTTCACCGAGGAGCAGTATTTCATCACCATGAAACGGGCGCTGATGATGGAGGAACTCGTGACCCGCCACTCCACCATCATGGACAAATACGACCCGAAGAAGAATATCGCCCTCGTCGTGGACGAATGGGGCGGCTGGTACGACGTGGAACCCGGCACGAACGGCGCTTTTCTATTCCAGCAAAACACCATGCGGGACGCCATGCTGGCGGGCGCTACACTCAATATTTTCAACAACCACGCCGACCGGGTGCGCATGGCCAACATCGCCCAAATCGTGAACGTGCTGCAAGCCGTCATCCTCACCGACGGCCCGAAAATGCTGCTCACCCCCACCTACCACGTGATGGAGATGTACAGCGTCCACCAAGACGCCATGCTACTGCCCATCACGCTGCAAACGGCTGATTATCAGTTCGGTAAGGAAAAATTGCCTGCCGTTTCCGCCTCGGCTTCGAAGGACAAAAACGGCTTTATTCACGTCAGCCTGACGAATATTGACGCCAACAAGGCGCAGGAGGTGACCATCAATTTGCGGGGAACCTCGGCCAGCACGGTGAGTGGTCGGGTGCTGGCCTCAGCCAAGGTTCAAGACCACAATACTTTTGACCAACCAGAGAAGGTGAAGCCCGCCAATTTCACAGGAGCAACCTTGAAAAACGGGGTGCTGACGGTGAAGATGCCTGCGGCTTCGGTGGTGGTGCTTGAGTTGAAGTAATATTTTGCACCTGGAACAACAAACCCTTTTAGAGTTTAGAACTCTAACAGGGTTTGTTGTTCCAGGTGCAACCAAAAAAAATCAAAAATACCTCGGCCTCAAAGCCGCCACCAACGGCGTCGCCTTCACAAAACTATATTCCAACATCAGTTCAAAAGACCCGGCGTTTCCTCGCCTAACCGCACCCAGCGCCATGTCGTAGGCCACGCCAGCCCGCAGCCGCTCCGAGATTTGGTATTGCCCAACGGCCACCAGCGCATCGCCACCGAGACCATCGTAATTATTGCTCAACCGCAGCGTACTTCCCAGCCACAGCCTCGCCTCTTCCGTGAAGCCAAACCCGAGGTGTGCATCAAAGCTCGGCGGCGCATTTTCCACTACCCGAACCGCCCCAGCAGCCCGCATCCGCAGTGTGGGCGAAAGCTCCAGCACCGCCCCCGCATTGGCGAAAACGTGCCGCACCTGCCCATTTTCCAGTCCCCGGTCGAGCACCTGTGGTATCGCTGCCCCAATGAAGCATCGCTCATTCTCAAAATGCGCCCCCATGCCCACGTTGAAAATGCTGGCCGGCTCCATCAACTGTTCCCCTGCGGAAGTCGTCGTGCCGGAAATCGTTTTCACAGCCGACAAATCCGCCTCGTGGCGCAACAAGCTGCCATGCAGCCCAATGCCAAGTTTGCCGCCTGCCATGTCCACCCGATAGGCATAGGCTGCTTGGGCATAAGTGGAGTTGTAAAAGCCGATGCGGTCGTTCACCAACGTCAAGCCAACGCCCACCCGGCTTGCCAGCACCGGCGAGTTGAAACTCAATGCTTGCGTGATGGGTGCGCCCTCCAGCCCCACCCATTGTTGGCGATGGAAGGCCGTCAGGCAAGGCAGTCCAGTGCTGCCCGCAGCGCCCGGATTGGACAGCAGTTTATTGTAAAAAAACTGCGAAAAAACCGGCTCCTGCTGCGCAAACAATCTGCCGCACCAAAGCAAAAAAATCAGGTACAAGTATCTCATTTTCAATGTTTTACTTCCAGTTTCATCCCTCATCCCTCATCCCTCATCCCTAAGTCACTCCACCGCCACAAACCCCTGCAAAACCGTCCCCTTCCCGTCATTCAACCGAAGCTGGTAAAAGTACGTCCCCGGCGGCAGCGGCTGCCCGTTGTAAGTGCCGCCCCAGTCGTTTTGGTAGTCGCTGGACTCAAAAACCGTAGCACCCCAGCGGTTGAACACCAGGATGCTGCTGCCCGGCCACCCAGCGGCGCAGGGGATGACGAACACATCGTCCTGCCCATCGCCATCGGAGGGCGTGATGAGGTTCGGGCGGAAGCAGTCCGAGGCTGCTACGGAGCCGTCCAACGAGATACGCACCGTGGCCTCGTCGCAGACATCGGGGCAGGTCATGGAGCAGAGGCGGTAGCGGAACCCGTCCTCACCAAAAGCGTTGGGGTACGGGATGTACGTCACCACGCCCTGAGCTTGTCCACCGGGGCTTGCCCCGGTGTCTTCTAATAGTTGCCCTTTGTTCGGCTTCGCCAAAATAGTAAACTCCCATTCGGGCAAATTTTGGGTGAAATCATTCTCCAACAGGTTGATATTCAACAAAGTATCGTTCAGCGGCAGCGAGTAGAAATCTTCCACCGCCTTCACGTTTTCCAAAAAAACCACCGCCGTGTCGCTGCCCACGCCGGGGCAATTGCCATTGGCCAGCGTCCAAACGAAGCGGTTCTCACCGGGCGTGAGCCCCAGTACGGTCGAGTTGGCAGCGGCGGGCTGCACGACCGTCGCACCGTCGAGGGCAGTCCAGTGGCCGCTCCCGATGGTCGGTGGCGTGGCATGGAGCGTGGCGGTTTTGTTCGCTTCGCAAATGGTCTGGTCGTCGCCAGCGAAGGCCATGCCGAATTGGGCAGGGATGACTTGCAGGTTGAACGGCGCAGAAATAGCTGATTCACAACCATTTAGCGAAGCGGAAACAAAATAGGCACCTGATGCCGCCGTGCCCACATTTTCCAAAACCGCCGTGCTGCCTCCCGTTTGAAACGGCTGCCCATTTTGCCCAAAATAAAATTGGTAGATGTCGCTTGTCGGCGCATTGGCCACCGAAAGCTGGACATCCGTGCCCTCGCAAGCCTCGTTTGCGCCAGCCAGAATCGGCGTCGCTGGCGCTTGCACCAGATAGACATCGGTCTCAAAGGCTTGCGTCACCGAGCATTCCGGCTGCCCGACGATGACCAAATAAGTGCCAGCCTGGAGCGGCCCGGCACCTACCAGCAGCGGGTTCGGCACACTTGCAAAGAAGCCCGCTGGTCCGTACCAATGGTAGCTGGCACCCGGGACGAAGGTCGCCGACAACTGCACGTTTTCGCCCTCGCAAGCGGGGGTGAGCGAAGTGGTCGGGTTGGTGGCAAGCAGGTTGGTGGCCAGCCCAATCACCTGCACCGGAGCGAGGTTGGAGGCTTGGGTGGTGCAGCCGTCCACCGTCGTTTTTACGAAGTAACTGCCTGTATTTGAGGTATTTGCATTTTGGAGAAAATAGGTTGGGAAGCTCGTCGTGGCCAGTAGGTTGGCTGAGGTGCCGTCGTGGAAGTACCAATCGTAAGCCACGGTATTGCCGCTGCCCGGCGTCGCATCCAATTGCAAGGTTTCGCTCTCGCAAATCACCGCATCGGCCACCGTGACGGTGGGGGTCTGCGGCATGGAACCGACTGCCAACGTCACACTTTGCGGAGCGGAAAAACAGCCCTCGGAGGACTTGAGTAAAAGGGTGTAAGCTCCAGCGTTTTGGGGCGAAGCGGCAGCGAAGGAGAGCGGAAACGGCGCAGTCGAAGCCGCCGAACCTGTGAAGGAATACCCATTCGGCCCCGTCCATGTATATTGAACTGCCCCCGTCAGTGGCACGGCGTTCGAGGCACTCAAGCTCACCGGGCTGCCCTCGCATACGGCCACATTTCCCATCAAATTGCTGATGGCCGGGGCGGGGTTCACCACCACCGAGGTTGTCGCAAGCGCCTCAGTAGTACAGCCGTTCGTTTTCACACCCAATTGAAAATCAGTAGAATCGGTGAGCGGCAGCACGGGATTTTGTTCAATGGAAACTATTTGCGATTGCCCTGCAACGTACCATTGGTAAGTGGCGTTGGGCTGGCTGGCGGCGAAAAGTTGCGCCATTTGTCCCTCACAAACAGCGCCGCCGTTCCAGGCCATGGCCACGGGCGCAGGCAATACCTGCACCGGAACGGGGTTGGAGAGTGCCGAAGGGCAAGTGTTCACAATGGTTTTCACCAAAAATGGGGCTATGGCCAATGGGTCATTAACGGACAAGATGAGCGTGGCCGCTCCGGTTCCGACCGCATCGCCATTGGCGTTTTGCCATTCGTAGCTCACCGTGCCGAACGTGGTTGGGTTTAGGACCGTCAGCATGATTTCGTTTTCGGGGCAAACCGGGCTGTTGGAAGCCACGAGCGGCGGCACTGGCACGGGCAGTATGCCATCAACTTGGAGGCTGGCATTGGCGGTGCAGCCATTGGCGCCCGTGACGGTGAGCTGGTAGGCGCCGATGTCGTCGAACTCGGTATTGTAAATGACGGGGCTCGGGGAGAAGGAACTGAATCCACCGGGGCCTGTCCACTGCCAGTCGGTGATGCCGTTCTGGTTCGAGAAAAACTGCAAAATGCCGCCCTCACAGGGGTCGCTGAGGTAAAAATCGGGGTTGGGCTGCGGCGTGTCCAGCACATCCACGAACTGGTTGACGGACTCGACCGTGCAGCCGTCCACCTGCGCCCGCACTTTGTAGTTGCCTTCGCCGCTTGGTTGTATCGAATTGATAATCAGTGTGTTGGCCGTCTGACCAAACATGGGTGTCGTCCCTTTGAACCATTGGTAGCTCACTTGGAAGCCGGGGTATGCCTGCACGGAAAGCAGCACGTCCTCGCCGGGACAGGCAGGGCCAGAGCTTTGGACGAGGGGCATGGGGACGGGGTTTGGCACACCACCCACCACCACCTCGCTCGAAGCAGAGCAGCCGAAAACATTGGTGACTTGGAGTTGGTAGTTGCCATTGGCGGCAGCCGATGCGGCAGCGATAATGGGATTGGCCAATTGCGAAGCGAAGCCGTTCGGGCCAGTCCACGAATAGCCGAGGCCCGTGCCGCTGGGGTTGGCATAGAGCTGGAGCGGCTTCGGGGAGCAGTCCGGGGCAGGTGAATATTGGTGCATTGGGCTGAGGCTTGGCTGCGGGCTGAGGGATACGGTGGCCACGGCGGGCATTACGGACACGCAACCATCTTGCGTGACCACCAATTGGAAAGTTTTCGAAGCTAACACATTGACAATCAAAGGGTTAGGCTGCATGGAGTAGGTGGCTGATTCGCCCAGAATTTTCCATTCGTAGGTAGCGCCGGGCAGTGGGTTGGAGAGCAACTGCGCCTGTCCGCCGGGACAAACCGGCCCAGTCGTCTCCGCAAAAGCCTGCGGCCTGGGCTTGATGTTGACGGCCAGTGGCTGGCTCATGGCCGTGCAGCCGTGCTGGTCAGTGACTTGCAATTGCCAATTGCCGGAGAGGTAAGCCGGGCTGGCAGGCTCTATAAAGGTTTCGTTGGTACTCGTGGTTAGTTCGGACAGGATAGGGGCGCTGGTGCCGAGGGGGCTGTACCATTCAAATTTGGCGGCGGCGGCGCTTGTGGACAGCTTCAATTTATCCCCAAAACAAATGGGGCCGTTGCTCAAAATATCGGGAACAAGGGGCAATGAGTTCACCTGCAAGCTGGCCGTAGCCGAAGCAGGGTCGCAGCCGGGAGCGGTGAGCAATAGGGAGTAATTGCCTGATTGATAACTATTTACGTTAAAAATGACTGGGTCGGCAAAATTGGGGTTGAAGCCCAACGGCCCCGACCAAGCATAACTGGCATTGGTGGGCAGTGGGTTGGGGGACATGATTTTGAACGACACTTCGCTGCCCGCACAGGCAGAGTTTGGCACTTCGATTTGTAGGTCAATGGCCGTACCGGGCAGCATTTGGATAGGCAGGCCAATGGCGCCGACCGGGCAACCGAACTTTGTGCCACGCACCTGTGGCTGGTAATCCCCAACTTCAAGCCCCATAAAGTAGCTGCTGGCAGACCAGTTTTGCCCTCCGTTCACGCTGTATTCGAGATTGGGTGCGCCGTGCGCAAATAGCCGAATCGTGCCGTTCTGCCCACCAAGGCATACGACGGGGTCGCTTGTTTGAACGCTATCGAGGGTGACAATGGCAGTGGTAAACAGGCAGCCCGTACAGGGTGCTGCGGCTTGTGCGCCCGCACAGATGGGCATTTTGGCCTCGCTGCCAAAGAACTTGACGGTCTGCCCAAGGTTGGCGGCTTGCGAGTTGGGCGGCAAGAACGGGTCGTCGTTTTTCAACAAAAAAATCGAGTCGCCCTGACAACTGCCGCCGTTGGCGAACTTGAACAGCGGGACTTTGTTGCCCGCTTGCAGGTTCAGCCCCGTGGTGGTGGCGTTGAGCCGGAATTGGATATAGTCGTGGTTTTCGTCCTCGGCGGGGCTGTCGTACCTGGAGAGGTTTCCGAAGGAAAACTGGCCGGGCAGGAGGTTGGTGAGCTGGTGGAGTTGGAAAAAATTGGTGGGAACCTTCACGACCACCTGTACCATTTCAATGGACGCTGCCGCAACATAAGCAGGGTCCGCTGCAATGGAAACTTGGTAAAAATTATCAGGCAACAATTCCAACTCGCTGGCAATCAGGCAATTGGATTGGCGGAAACAATCAGCAGCCCCGGTATCGTAGGTGCCTGCCAAGGCACTGGCGGCACCTACGCCTTCGATGATGAACTCGCTCCTGATGTTGATGCCCAACAAGTTTGGGGGAAGAAAGGGGTCGGAGGCTGGGTGCATGATTTCGAGCGCCCCGGTGCAGCCTTTTTTGTTTTTAAAGGAAAAAAGCGGCGTGGCTTGACCCGTCTCATAGACGATGGCGGCGGTGGCAGCGGAGAGGCTAAACAAGGCGTAGTCGGCTCCCGGGTTTTCGGCGGGATGCTGGATGAGGTTGGTCATTTGCCAATGCCCGGCATGGCTTTGGAGGTTCGCCAACTCGAAGCTGCCCGTCGGGACGACGACGGCGACTTGGGCGCTGTGGGTGATGTTGTCGAGGGGGGGCAGCAACGCTGTTTGCGAGCGGGCAAAGACGGTGTAGGTCTCGCCGTCGGGTTGCAGCGCAAGCTTCAGGTTGAGTTGCGCAAGCACAGGGCTTGCCGCTGCGCAAATGCAAGATAGTGTCAGTAAGTATAGGAGGTTTTTCATCAAACAAAATCATGGCGCTGAAACCCTGGCACTCCGAGGGAGTGCCTGATAAAGTTGGTTGCAGCTAAACATTAAATAAAACAGTAGGCAATGTTTGTCAAAATTCGTGGGTGTTGTTTGCCAAGTTTTGTTCGTGAAAGCCTAAATCTTCATGGTGCTATAACGACATGTTTTAGTTTTTCCTAATTTTCAAGAAGCTGATAGTCTGTAAAATGGAGTGACACGGGGCTGGTCAGCCCATGGGATATTCGTTTGGCCTAACTAAAGCAATAAATATGCCGGGAAGGGGTGGGTTGGGATTTTTTTTTAATTTGACAAAAAGACTTTGGCCAGACCCCGAGTCGGTGGGTTCCTTATCCAACACCACTGAACGGACTTCCTCAATGCTCGTTTTACTTTGGCCAGGTTTGGTCAAAATTTCGGAGATAATCCTCCCAAAAGGCTGGCCGTTTTTTCCAACGAAAAAGAAAGTCGAACATGGGGAAAGGTATTGGGAGCCGGAAAATGGTCGGTCATCCGGCTCCCACCATTCATCAAGCAAACACCAATTTGCTCATGTAGGCGGCATTTGCTTGAGCGCTCTTCATCGGCGTAGAACCCTCCCAAAGCTCCTGCTCCACGATGAAATACTGCATCCCGGCATCCTGTGCGGCTTTCAGTATTTTGGAATAGTCAAGGGCGCCGGTGCCAAGGTCGCAGGAGGCATCGGCAACATCGTCAGCCACCGTTTTTGAGCGATCCTTCACGTGGCCAAGCCGGAAGCGGTTCGGGTACTTTTGCAAGTACTCCACGGCGCTCTGGCCAGCAGTGGCCACCCAGTAGATGTCCATTTCAAAGTCCACCAATTCGGGGTCGGTGTTGGCCATCAGGAAATCCTGCGGCGTTTGGCCCTCGGTGTTGTAGAACGAATAGGCGTGGTTGTGATAGGCGAACCGAAGCCCATATTTCTTGCAGGTTTCGCCAAGGCTGTTGAAGTTATCGGCGATTTTTTTCCAGTCGTCCATCGTCTTCTGTGGCCCCATCCAAGGGCAAATCAAGTAGCGCAACCCAATCTCTGCTGCTTGCTCCGCCTTTTTTTCAAAGTTCTGGCTGATGATGCAATGGCTGGCAATGGCGGACATGCCGAGGTCGTCCATGTACTTGCGGAACTCCGTGTTCGTCATGCCCCAGAACATGCCCTGCTCGCCCTCAAAGCTTTCGATTTGCTTGTAGCCAAAGGAGGCAAGTTGTTTGAGTACACCTTTTGGGTCTTTGGCCATGTCGTCACGGACGCTCCAAAGCTGGAGGCCGAACTGCGGGATGCTGCCAGTGTTCGCAGGGGTGGCATTGGCTGCACCGCTGGAGGTTCCATCCGATTTGCACCCCCAGTTGGGCAGGATGAGCGCACCGGCAGCGGCGGCTCCGGCGTACTGGAAGAATTTTCTACGGGAATGATTCATTGCACAAGATTTTTTTTGTTGAAAATGAAAGTGATTGAAGCCACGAATAACGCCATTTTTAGGAGAAAAAAAGCGTCTGCGGAAATTCTTACTTTTTTTGGCGGCATGACCGCTTCTGACCCTTGACCCGGCATTCGTGCCATGTCAGGCTTAACGCCTAATTTGCAGCGTATTTTCATCAAAAACAACATCAAATGCGAAGTGCATTTAGCCTACTGGCAACCATTTTTTTCTTCCAAAACACGCTCACTTCCCAGTCAGCCCCTTTTCAGTTGATTTACGGAAACGAAGACAGCCAAGAAGTGGCAATTGGCAGCATCCAAGTGGCCGATGGCAGCATCTATATGGTCGGCAATATCCAATCGGACACGACCACCGGGCAGGACGTGCTGCTGGTAAAAGTCAGCCCAATGGGCGAGGTCATCTGGTCGAAGACCTACGACAATGGCCAGAGCGAGTTTGCGCAGGATTTTATCCTCAAAAACGGCCAGTTTATCATCGCAGGTGAAAGCAACAGCATCGGCGTTTTTGATAAAAATGCCTTTATCCTCAAAGTGGACACCGATGGCAACTTGTTGGCTTTCAGCCTATTCGGCGAACCATCGCTGGGCGAACAGTTCCAGAGCATCGCTGCCACCGAAACCGGGTATATTGCCTGCGGCTACATAAGCTCGACCACCGGAATCGGCAACGATGTCTATGTCCGGTACTTCGGCGCAGGCTTGGTGGACAGTTGGGAAAAGGTCCTTGGGGTGCCAGTCAACGACATTGGCATGTCCGTGGCCCAATTGCCCAACGGCAACTATGTGCTGTGCGGCGATCGGCTGGTGGACTCCGTGACCTACAATGCCTTTGTCATGATTCTTGACCACCGTGGCGAGGTGCTGCACGAGACCGTCATCGCTTCCCCCCACAATGGCGGCAGCAAAAACCTCATAGTCAGTAGCAGCGGCGACATCCTCGTCGTGGGGGAAATGGCGACGCCGACCAGCATGGCCTTCGACATTTTTTTAGCAAAAATATCCCCGCAGGGCGAGCTGCTTTGGGTGAACTACGTGCCCTCCACCGATGCCTCTGATGCGGGTTTCGGCCTCTGCGAGGTCAATCCGGGCAGCCTCGTCATCACTGGGTACAGCTACAATGAAGCTGCCGCAAACACCGACATCGTGGCCATCTCCGTGGATTCGCTCGGCCTCGAAGTGGACCGGAAATACTTCGGCGGCCCCGGCCTCGACATCGCTTACGACGTGAAGCCTTCCCTCTCCGGTGGCCTGCTCATCGCCGGAAAAACCTCCTTTACCTCGCACCAAGACGCCATCCTTATCCACGACTTTTTGGCCTTGGCCACAGGGACTAACGCCTCCGCTCCGCAAATCGAAAAATTGGATATAAGCCCGAACCCGGCCCCGGCTGGCGCTGCGCTGCATTTGCCAAATGCGTGGCTCGGTGGGGAGTGGCAGTTGGTGGATGTTGTTGGCAAAAAAATGGCGCAGGGCGTTGTCAATCAACCACTTGTCGTGGGCGAGCTGCCCGCTGGCACTTATTTTTTGTGGGTAAAAAAGGCAGGAAAAGCGGGCGTGGGGAAGTTGGTGGTTTCCCGTTTTTGAAAAAAAATGCCCAAAAACAAAACAGCCTTGCCAGCACGAATATCGCTGGCAGGGCTGTTTTGTTTTGACAAAAAAAGCTGCATAAACCTATGGCACCTGCTCCGTCAGGATATAATTGAGTGCCCCGAAGCCCAGGCCCGCTTGGAAAAAAGTGAAGTTGCGGTCGTTGTTTGGCCCGTTGAAAATGGTGTTGCCATCAAGGTTGTTGTCAGCCAGGGAATACCCCGTCACGATATAGTTTTGGTGGAGGTTGACGTTGCCGGGCGCACTCATTACCGCAGAGAACAAGGAGAAGGTGTCGTTGTTCGGCCCTTGGTAAATCACCTTTTTGTCCCGGTTCGAATCGCCCAACCAAAGTGCTCGGATGTTGCCATTCACGGCACAGGCATTGGTGCCGAACAGTGGCAAAGCCGGGTCGGAGAAATCAACCAGTATGGCGTCATTGGTCAAGTTGAGTGCCGCAGCGGACATCACGCCGAGGTGGTTGCGGTGGCGCACCGATACATGGTAGGCGCCGGGAGCCACGGTCAGGAACCGGACGGGCGAAACCCCGTCCACGTTCACCACGTCCCCGTCCCGTTGGAGCAGAGCGGCATGGGTTGCGATTGGCGTAGAAAGTTGGCTGGCGCTCCGCAGTTCCACTACTACCCAGTCCACAATGGCATTGGGGCCGGTGACGCTGAACACGCCGGGGCCACTGATGGCTTCGCCGCCGCCATCGCCATAGTGCTGGAAGTTGGCCAGTGCCGAGTAGGGTTCGGAGGCAGGTAGGTAGCCCTTTGCCCGCAGGTCGTCACGCATGAGACCGTTGGGTTGTAGCGGCCCTTTCAGGAATACTTTGGGGGACAACCTGACGTCGGTTTGGGCATGGAGTTGGAAAGCCGTGGCAGCCAACAAGGCAAGCAGCAGGGCCGGTTTGCGGAAAATACTTTTTCTCATAAGACCATTAGAGCGGGGAGT
Organism: Saprospiraceae bacterium UBA6168; assembly: GCA_002435785.1. Taxonomy (GTDB): domain Bacteria; phylum Bacteroidota; class Bacteroidia; order Chitinophagales; family Saprospiraceae; genus UBA6168. The sequence continues at coordinate 15,369 of DIUC01000082.1, forward strand.
GGGTGATGATTAATTTTTGGCAGTTCCTGCCTCAGCATCGTTTGCCACCGGCAGTGAAATGGTTGGTTGAAGCGAGGCCATTCTGGAACGCTGCAGGTAGAGGCTTGCAGTAGCCAAAGTCATGCACAAAATGACGTATATTATCAGGTATCTGCTTTTCATAGTATGGATTGAATTAGGCGTTTATAGCAGGAAGATTGTCTTCAAGAGTCAGGGCATCTGCTCCACGAGGCGGCAATCTTTGTCCACCTGCGGGCAAGTGTAGCGCCACAAAAACACGATGTCGAAAGCCAAGTAGCTGCCATCGGAGGTAGGGCCTTGGTACTTCACCTGACCATCGAGGTTGACGTCGAAGTTGCTGTAACCGTGGAGGATGTAGTTGTGGTTGGCATCCACATTTTCCGGTGACAGAAGCACCGTGAAAAAAAGGCGGTCCTTGTCGTTTTCAGGGCCGGCGATACGAACCTCGCCATCTTGGTTCACGTCACCTGCGAACAGCGCCATTTTGTCCATGATTTGGAGCAGGGGGTTGTGTCCATAGAACCCGGTATTGGGGTCGGTGAAATCCACCAACTGGGGCGCTTTTTCGAGTTCAAAGACTTTGGTTGACATCACCCCGAGGTGGTTGCGGTGGCGCACCGCCACGAGGTAGCTGCCCGGCTCGATGTCACCAAAATGCAGCGGCGACACCCCATCCACGTCCACCACATCGCCGTCCCGCTGGAGCAGGGCAGCACGGGTGGACAGCACGATTTTCTGGAACTCCGGGTGGCGCAGCTCCACGAACACCCAATCCACGATGGCATCCGGGCCAGTGACTTTCAGGATTTCAGGGTTGTCGATGACTTCCTGCCCCCCATGTTCGCCATAATGGTCGTAATTGTTGAAAGCTGCGTATGGCTCTTGCAGTGGAATCAATCCAGCCGCCCGCAGGTCGTCCCGCATGAGCGTGGTGGGCTGCTTGACACCAAGGAGCGCACCTTGGAGGTACATCCTGATTTTCAAGTTAACACCGGAACTGTCAGTGGTAGTGGCCGCTTGGCCGATAGGCAGCAGCGATAGATAGGCGAATAAGACTGGGAGCAGGGTACGCATTTTCATGGGCAAAATTTTCAGCATCAAAAGGATTCACCTCGTCAGCGTAGTTTGCATATCAGACTCGAATCAATCAAAAGCCACTGTTGTTCAGCGGGTTTCCGATTCAAGCTGCAAGCGGGGGGAGTTGCATCGAAAGATGAAAGCGGTGATAGCGTGTTTGCCCAGCGATTGTTTTTTGTGGAAAGGTTGGGAGGTGAGAAGGTAATTTTGCAAAGACCGTACCTGAATTAAGAAGGTGCAACGTCAACCCAGTTGCGCCAAGAGCCATTCCCTTTCGGTCAAGGTGTTCTCGGCCTCCACGGCAGTGCGCAACAGCTCCCGTTCCTGCGTGTCGAAGGGGTTCAGGTCCATTAGTTTTTGGGTGAAATGGACGATGTTCAGCCAATTCTGGTAGTGGTAGCCCATGCGCTTGTTGCGGCGGATGAACATTCGGAGCGTTTTTAAGTGAGCATCGAGCAGTTCGAGTTCCTGTTTTTCAAAATAAATTTTCAACTGCAATATGCGGGCGGCCATACCATTGATAAAATCCTTGTAATCAGCCCGTTGGAGCAAGCTCAATGCGTCGTCATATTGGCGTTTGGCGAAGGCGATGCGGGCAGCATTGAGGCAGAAGGCGGCCTCCTGCGCACCGGGTTCGAGGTAGCTCCGGTAGGTGGCCACAAACTCCTCCGCCCAGGCCCACTCGTCCGGCAGGCGCAGTGCTATGCCCGTGATGTTGTTGTAGGCGAAGCGGGAAAGTTGACCGTCTTCCAGCAGTAGTTCAGACTTGAGGCCCTGCTTGTAGAGGTCGAGCGCCTCCCGCAGGTAGCTGTTTTGGCTGGCGTTTATTTTTTTGATGCAAAAATTGATGGCCAGCAGGTACAGCGACCCGATTTCCTCCCTCGGAAACCGCTCGCCATGCTCGAACAGCGCCGCCTTGAACGCCGAAAAATCCCCCTCTTCACCTTCCCCGAACAGGGCCACATAGCACAGCCGATAGACCAAAACGGCAGGCTGTTCGGCGTAGGGTTGCCGCTCGGCCACCGCCAGTATTTCGTCGAGCAAGTCCATGCGGTACGGGGTCTTGAACACGGCTTGGTGGGAGCGGAGGAGGCAGGCTTGGCGCAGCTTCATGGCAAGCATGGCCGTGGTGAGTTGGTCTTCCACGGCTTGGAGGTTCAGTTCTTTGGTTCGCCCCGATTCGAGGAGGTGGAGGTACTGCTGGTTTTCCGAGAGGAAATTCTCGAAATAATATGCTGGATGTCTAAGTGGCTGGTTGTCAAGTGTTTTTATGACTGCCCGCTGCGTTTTTTCAAAATGACGGGGCAACTTCCGGCGACGGTAGGCGGAAAGCAGGAGGTGGGCATCGGCCAATGGTGCCTGCTGTTTCTCCTTCAAAACGAGGTACTGCTCCAACAGCTTGAGCAGGTAGCTGAGGCTGAGGCGCATTTGTTGGTCGTCGAAAGGAAGGCCGGGGAATAGCGCCTCCCATGCAGCCTCCCGGCTGGGCGGCGTGGCAGTTTTTGCCAAAAAATCGAAAAGGAACTGCACGTCGCTGCGCTGGTTGAAGTAGGGCGAGGCGAGAAAATTGCGCACCTCCCGCTGTTCCGGCTTCGACAAATGGGCGACAATTTCAAAAACAAGGGTATTTTGCATGGGAAAGGGAAAAAGTTGATTTCTACAATGGTTCCATTATATTTCAAGCAATAACAGGTTTTTTTCGCAAATTATCCCAAAATTCATTTTCTACAAATCGAAAAAAATGTTGTTGCTGGCGCAATGGATTGCCCGCATGTTTGTATCGTCAATACCAGTGGGTAGTTTGAAGTGGAACTTGCCACCCGGTTTTTGCTTGATGAACTAAAATTGTCACCTATGAACTCGATTTGTTTACGCTTGATGTTTTGTTTGTTTTTGGCTTTGAGCAGTATTTTCAAGGCCAATGGGCAATGTACCTCGGATGCTGGCAGTATGAACACTGCTCCCATGGTGCTTTGCAATACTGCAACCGCGGTAGCCCCCTTCAATGCCGATGCGTCGTTGGATGCCGATGATGTCCAACAATTCGTCCTGCACACCAGCCCCGACAGTACACTTGGCTCCGTCATCGCCACGAGCGCAGCCCCTTCCTTCGACTTCATGCCAGGTGCCATGAGCATTGGCACTACCTACTACATCTCCTCCTTGGTGGGCAACGACGACGGGAATGGGAATGTGGATATGAGTGACCCCTGTTTGGATGTTGCGGTGGGAACGCCTGTTAGTTGGCAAATTACACCCACGGCTACTATGCCGGATAACAGTTTTGTTATCTGCCAAGGTCAACCCGTTCCCTTGATCATCGTCAACTTGACGGGCACGCCGCCTTGGAGTTTATCCTATTCCATAAATGGAGTTCCACAAGTTCCAGAAACTGTGTATTTCTCTCCATATCCATTTATTCTTGGTCAGCAGCTTGGTAATGCTGCCATTTGTCTGACAGAAATTGTTGATACATATGGGTGTCAAGGCCCGGCGAACGGTTGTGTTACGGTCACAGTACCAACCCCGATAGCTTGCTCAAATTTTGTCTCTGATGTCAACTGTTTTGGAATGTCAGATGGCATAATAGCGCTCTCTTGCGTTGGGGGGGCTCCATCATATTCCTACAATTGGAGCAACGGCGCCACTACCTCGACCATTCAAAATTTGTCTCCTGGGCTTTATTCAGTAACAGTGGAAGATGCAAACGCATGCACAACTGTAAATAGCTTTCTAATCAACGGGCCGCCGACTCCGTTAAATTGCAATATTTTCGTTTCCGGCTCCATCAACTGCAACAACCCAGCGGCATCCCTTTTTCTGGGTTGCAATGGCAATCTCCCATTAACCTATATTTGGACAGACCCCAACAACAACATCATCTCAAACATTGCAAACCCTACAATTACTGCTTCAGGGGATTACTCTGTCACCGTCACGGACGCAAACGGATGCAGTTATTCGAGCACCATCGTCGTGGAAGGCGGCACCCAAGACTGCGGTTCCATCATCGGCACCGTCACCTCAGAAGACGACGGCAACTGCACCTTCGACCCCGGCGAAACCGCCCTTGCCAACTGGATGGTTCGTGCTACCGACACCAACGGCGACGAGTACTTCGACTTCACCGACAGCCTCGGCAATTATTCTATACAGGCACCCCCCGGCGACTATGTGATGGAGTCCATTCCACCAGCGGCATTTTGGTTAGACTGCGGTAGCCCTGTCAGCTTGACCTTGGAGGATGCCTTTGACACCGACACCGCCGATTTCCATTGGCTGAAAACCATTAACTGCCCACTGCTCGAAGTGGATATCAGCACCCCGCTTTTGCGCCGCTGTTTCAACAATATTTACAACATCAACTACTGCAACTACGGCTCGGAACCCGCCACGAGTGCCTACCTCGAAGTCACCCTCTATCCGCTCATTTCAATTATTAGCGCCAGCTTGCCTTTCACTGGGCCAGTGAACGGTGTCTATACTTTCGGGCTGGGCGACGTGGAACCGGGCGATTGTGGGGGATTCCAATTTGTCGCTTATGTTTCCTGTGATGCCGTTTTGGGGCAAACGCTCTGTGCCGAGGCACATATCTATCCCGACTCGATTTGTGCTCCCATTGACCCCACATGGACGGGCGCATTCCTCGAAATCACTTCCAATTGCACAGCGGACAGCGTTGTTTTCACCATCACCAACACAGGTACGGGCGACATGACCGAGCCGCAGGGCTTCATCGTGGTGGAGGACGGCGTGATGCTGATGACGCACGAGGTTCAATTGGTGGTGGGTGCTTCCACGACGGTCTCCTATCCTGCCAATGGCTCGACCTACAACCTGCTCGGCAACCAAGTGCCCGGCGCTCCTGGCATCTCCAACCCCGCCATTTTTGTGGAGGGCTGCGGCACGGACAATGCCGGAACCTTCAGCATCGGCTTCGCTTCGCAATTCCCGGAGGACGACGCTGGGCCTTTCGTCTCCATTGACTGTCAGGCAGTTATCGGCAGCTACGACCCGAACGACAAACGGGGCTACCCCCTCGGCTACGGCCCCGACCACCTTATAGCGGCGGGGCAACCGCTCGACTATCATATCCGCTTTCAGAACACGGGGACGGACACCGCCTTCACGGTCGTCATCCACGACGTGATTGCGCAGCCGCTCGACATCGCCACGCTGCGGCCCGGCACTTCGAGCCATCCGTACCGATTGGACATCCACCAGGATACGCTGGTCTTTATTTTTGAAAACATCCTGCTGCCGGACAGCAACGTAAACGAGCCGGGGTCGCATGGGTTCGTGAAGTTCCGCATCGGCCAACGGGCTGGGCTTCCGCTCGGCACGGTCATCGAAAACGAAGCGGCGATTTTCTTTGACTTCAACGACCCCATCATCACGAACCAAACTACTCACCGTCTTGGCGAGATTTTCATCGAAACGGCGGTACATAAGCCTGTATTACCAAAGAAAATCAACTGTACGGTCTATCCGAACCCATTCGGCGAGGAGGCAATGGTGGTGGTGCAAGGGGCTGAAAACCAATCCGTTGAGCTGCGACTGTACGACTTGACAGGCAGACATTTGCGAAGCGAAACCATCAAAAATGGCGTGGGAAAAATCAGGAAAAACGGGCTGACACCAGGGCTGTATTTCTACGAAATCACCGTGAACGGCGTAGCATCGGGGCAGGGGAAAGTGGCGGTTCACTAACACACAGATGGCTTGCGTGTTGGGACGGGTTTCCGGGGCTTGGGCTTCGGGAACCCGTCGCAATTTCAGGAAGTTACGTCACCCTCACTCCTCGCTCCCCAGCCCCATAAAAACCCCATTTGTCCACCCAAACCCATCTTGGTTTTCGTACTCGCCGCCCCCGGCGTTGGCGGTTTCGTTGAGGACGTTGTACTTCTCCGTCAGCTTCCCTGTTTTTTCATACACCTGCCGGACGGCATTGAGCCAGTTCGTCCTGACCAGGTTGGCGAGGCGGTCGTGGCCGTAGTTTTTCAGGCCCTGGTAGGCAATCCACTGGAGCGGGGCCCAACCGTTTGGGGCGTCCCATTGTTGGCCGGTCTGGCTCAAAGTGGTGACGAGGCCGCCCGGTTTCAAGAAGTCGTGCTCGATGATGTCGGCCACTTGGTTGGCCTGCGCTTGGCTGGCGATGTTGATAAACAGCGGGAACATGGCCGCCAAGGTGCGGCGGTTGGTGGTGCGCCCCGTTTTGAAATTGTAGTCGAAGAAAAAGCCGTCAGTATCGTCCCAGCAGTGGCGGAGGAGTGCCCGTTTGCGGTCCTCGGCGTCGGATTGGATTTGCTGCTGGAGTTCCGGCTGGCCAATGATGCCGCAGGTTTCGGCGAGGGTGGTTTCGAGGTGCCACACCAAGCAGTTGAGGTCAACGGGCACGATGTCCGTGGTGCAGATGCTGGCAAAGCCGCCCTGGTCGGCGAACCACCGGCTGCTGAAGTCCCAGCCCGATTCGGCGGCGGCCCGCAGGTTGCGGTAAACCTGCGGCGACGGCTGCATGGACGTGAGCGCCAAGTGCACGTCCTCTTTGAAGGACTCGGGGCGAGGGGTGTCGAACTCGTCCCAGTAGCGGTTGAGGAAATCGGAGCCGCCCAGCGCCACCATGCGATGGGAGGCCCTGCAGTCTTGGCTGAGTTCCCGGTGGCCTTGTTGCCAAAACTTGTACTCCCGTGTGAGCAGGGAAAAGTATTTGATGAGCGCCGCCTCGCCCGCATGTTCGGCGTAAAGCTTCACCATCAGCGAGGCAAACGGCGGCTGCGACCGCCCGAGGTAATAGCTCCGGTTGCCGTTCGGGATGAAGCCATAGGCATCGGCGAGGTGGGCAAAATTGTTCAGCATCCCTTCCACGAGGCCCCAGCGTCCGTGCGCCTTCAGGCCCAGCATCGTGAAATAACTGTCCCAATAGTACACCTCCCGGAACCGCCCGCCCGGCACCACGTAGGGGTGGGGCAGCGGGAGGAGCGAGCTTTGCTTCGGCGGCTTGGCATCCGGCTGGCGGGTCAGCACGTCCCAGAGCGCCTCGATATGCTGCTCCGGCGAGCGGGTCGGGTCGCTTTTGAAGTCGCCGCCGACCGTTGGTGGCAGGTCGAAGTGGGCGGCCACGAACGCAGCGAGGTCGAACCCGGGCAGGCGCTTCTCTTTTTCGTACTGCTTCGCAATGGTCGCCAACGCCCGTTTCGGCAGGCAATCCGGGAAGGTTTTCCCGTCGGGGAAAATGCTGGCCATCTGCACCGCTTCGAAGAGTTCGCCCAAATCGTGGATGTATTTCATGTTTTTGATTTTGGAATTCCGATGGCCGATTGATGTTTTCGGGCCATTGTCCCTCGAAAATGGTTGGTTGGTGGGGCAGTGGGGTTTTCAGTATTGCCTCGCTCCCGTCGGAAGGGTAGCGCACCCTTGAAAAGGCACCGAGAACAAATTGATTCAACCTTCCAGTGTTTTTAGAAAAGTGGCAGTTTTAGCGCCGTTATTGCATTTTATTGTATCAAAATCTGTTGTTATTGAAACAATATAGTGTAATTTATTTCCAAAACCTGCTTCCCAGTCTAAGAAACTTCATTTTTTATTTAAGAAACTTCATTTTTTATTTTTAACATCCCAGTTTTTGTCCTTAAACTGTAAGTTTTTGTTTTTGAAAACTGATTTTTAGTCCAATGAATACCAGTTGTCAAGGTTCAGAAACGAGGTTTTAAAAACAAATAATGACATTTAAAAAACATGCTGTTGTATTTCTTAAATAAAAAATGAAGTTTCTTAGACTGAAAATGAAGTTTCTTAGACTGAAAATGGCTTGCGCAAAAAACAAAACCGACTTGCGGAAAAATAAAAACTCTTTTGCGCAAAGAATAAGGAAGGTTTTGCGCCTATTTGCCAAGTGTCAATGACGGGGTTTCGAGCGGTGGGGATTGACAGCCGCATGAGTCCCGAAACCCGGCCACCTGCCGCTCACTTTCCTTTTTCCAACGCCCGTTTTTGCAGTTTGTTGAAAAAGAAAAGGCTGGCTGCCAGGATTCCTATCGGCAACAAAGAAAAATAAAAGGCTGTTTGTCCCCCAAATTTTTGAAAAACAGCCCCCGTGAGCATTGACCCGGTGGTGCCGCCCAAGGCCGAGAAGATGACGATAAGGCCGGACATGGGGCCGTGCATCCGGGCGGGCAGGGCGCTCAGCACGGCGCTGTTGATGGCGGGGTAAATGGGCGCCAACAACAGCCCGATGAGCGGAAAAATGAACGCCGCCAGCGGCGCATCGCCCCAGCCGACCACGGCGGAACCGTCCACGCCCTCGGCCAACGGCATGGCTGCCAGCACGAGGACCGCCGCCGCCAACAGGCACACCATTAGCACGGCGTACCAATGCGTTTTGCGGAGCAGGACACCCGCCAAGAACCGCCCAAGCGCCGTGGAAGCTGCCAAAATACTGGCCATTTGGATGCTGAGCGTGGTGGGCAGCAGCAGCACTTTGTTGTTGAATGTGGGCAGCCAACTCATGATGCTCTGCTCGATGAGCACGTAGAAAAACGCACTGATGATGAACACCACCACCAGCATTTGCGCCAGCAAACCGAACATCTCGGCGAAGTCGGCGGTGATGGGCTTGCCGGGTTCGGCGTGCACGGACGACTCGTCGAGCGGGGTGGTCAGCAGCAGCAAAAAGGCAATGGCCGAAATGCCCGCCAAGAGGTAATAGACCTGGAGCCAAGCAGCGCTCAGCGGGTCGGCATCGTCCACAAAGGCGCTGAAGATGAAATAGCCGCACAGGATGCCGACCATGAAGAACGACTCGATGAAGCTCATGAAGCTGGCGTGCTCCTGTTTGTCCTTGGTGATGATGCCGATGGTGGCATAGACGCTGACTTTGATGAGGGCAAACGATGCGCCGACGGTAGCGAAGAGCAGCTTGCTCATGGCGAAGCCACCCACCGCTGGCATGAGCAGGCAGGCCCCGGTGACGAACGCCAGTGCGATGAGCATGGCCCGCTTGTAGCCGATTCGGGTGATGTAACTGGCCACCAAAAAGGATACGATGGCAATGGTGAGGTCCTTGAACGCCTCCAGCACACTGGCCGACGATTCGGAGACGCCGTAGTTGTTCTGTACCTGCAATATCACGGTGCCGACGCTGTTGAGCAGGATGGCAAACACGAAGTAATTGAGGAAAAGGGAAAGCTTGATGCGCCAGTGTTGTGCGGTCATTTCGTTTTGTTTTTTATTGAGCAGCAAAAGTAATTTTTACTGCCTCTTTCTTTGCTCAAGTACCTCTAAATAAGATTTATTGTACACCCGGCTTTCTGCCCAACATACGATATCTTCCAGGCCAGTGATCTTCTGCATGCCGTAAGTTTCACCGATTGCATTCAACTTTTCAAGCAGGAATTCAAACAAAACTATTTTGTCTTTTTTGTCGGGGGTGTTTTCCAATTGGCGGATATGTTCAAGGATGGTTCGTTCGAATTCGTGCAATTGGTGCTCCTTCTTCAGTTTCCGATAGACGGAAGTTCTGAGATCCTCCAGGATACGGGTGTGGCCCAATTCATAATGGACAATCACCCGAATAATCCTTGCAAGCGCCTTTGTGTCGGCTTTGGCTTCCAGCTTGTTGTCCAAATCCAGGGTATTGAGCCAATCCAGCGCTTCGGAGAATCTTTCATTGCAAAAGAAGACGAAAAAAACGTTGAATCGAAGTGACATTTCCCGTGTCTTACTAAGCCTCGGTTGGTAAGCCTTTAGTCCGTATTCAACTTTCGGCACAATCTCCAATGCCCGTTTTAATTGCGCCGTGTTGAGCAAATACAGCAGGGTGATATGGTAGTAATCCTTGAAGCTGCCAGCTTCTTCATTGAAGTTGGTGTCCTTGATGCTTTCAAACCGCTCCATCCATTCATCAAAGACTTCATACCTGCCCAGCGTGTGGCAACTATTCAGGTAATTGGTAATGTCCGATTTGTAGGTACGATTGTTAATGTCTCGGATATGGGGATGGCTGTTCCAAAGCTCCAGGGTTTTTTTGTAATGCTGGTTGGCTTTTTGGTATTCCCCTTTGGAATGGTTCAGATGGGCATGCGCATTGAAATAGTAGATTTTTGTAAAAAAAGTATCACCCGTTTCTATTGCTTGGAGCATTGGATGGCGTTCGATTTCGTCAATGGCTGCCAGCGTTGCCGGACGCCTCAATTGCTTTGTATTCGAGATTAGCCAAGCTTTGCAAGCCAACGTCTTGACTTCTGCCTCTTTGTAAGCCAGGTTTTTCAGTGATTCCATTTCCTCAAAAAGCGCTTCCAGTTTTTCCGCTGTTCCCTTCACGAATAATCCAATATGGGTGAAGATAAGCCGGTTCAGGATTTCGAAAATATGGTAATGCATTTCAAAATGCCGGGCAGTGGCCTTTGCTTTTTCAAAGTGCTTGATGGCCTGTTGGTAGAGTCCTTTGTTTTTGAGGATTTCTGCTTCCAACAACATGGAAAGTACGGTGTGTTCTGGTGTGTTTCCCTCATAAAACGAACGCAGTGCCTTTAAAATCAATTTTGTCAGATGTACTTTCATCACAGCCAGGTTGGTAGGCTTGAATCCCAATGATTTCAGGCGGTCTTTCAGCTTTGCCTCATCGTAGGTTTCCATTTTATCCATTTCCTGAAACAGGGTCAAATACAGCTTCGAACCTTCCTGGGCCTTGGAATTGACCGTGAAATACCGCTTTTCTGACTTTGTCAATCTTTTTATCAAATCAAATAACTCTGTCGTAGGTACCATTGATGTTTAATATTGGTGAATTAGGTGATTAATTTAGTTGTGAGTGTCCAATAAGCCACAACATAAGAAATTGCTGACAAAATAAAGCAATAACTAACTTTTTTGCATTTTTAAAACTTCCCTACAAAGTATTTTTTGGCAAAATTCAATGCCTTAGACTTTTAATAATGCGAAGCAAACAGGCTTGCCTACGGTATTCCGGCTACCTACTTTTGTAACATCAATACCACCTTTAAGAAAACCAGTTTCCAGACCAGCTTATTCTTTCCTCGAAACCATGCTCTTCTAATAGTAATCCAAACCAAATTTGAGCAAACATTTAACCTGAACGTTTCCAAAACCAGCCTTAGAAAACCAAACCTAAAAAATCAAACCTAAAAAACCAGCCTTAGAAAACCAATGAACGCTCTTTTGAGTTTTCAACAGAATAACGGGTGCTTATTCCAATAAAATGGTAATAAGCCCCGCTGTTTTTTCACCTTACAAAAGATGAAGACTTCACCTAGACAGGCTAACGGTGCAGCCGTTCTTGTCGGTGTGAACAAACTTGACCCTGGCCACTATGGCACTTCTTGCGTTGATTTGCTCAGTCCCGACAAAGATGTGGAAGATTATGAACTAATCGCCAAACTGAATGGGTTGACCACCCAAATCCTACAAGCTGAAAATGCAACACGGTCCAAGCTTGTAAGCACCTTGGCCAAAACAGCCAAAACGCTGAAAGCAGGAGATTTCTTGTTGCTGACGTTTTCGGGATACGGGGGCCAGGTCATCAACTTTGATGGAAACCTAAGCGAACAATTAAGCGCAACCTGGTGCCTGCAAAATGGCCAACTGCTGTACCCCGAAATCTTCCAGGTACTTTCCGATTTCACGCAGGGCGTCAACATTTTGATTGTTTCCGATACTTCAAGTCCTTATTCCAGTTTGAATTACCAGCACATTAACCCTGCCAACGCTGACCGCCAACGTTCCCTGCCCGTGGAGATTGCTGAAACTGTTTATCTCAAAAACAAAGACCAGTATGATTCCTTTTATCTAGGCTCCAAATCCAATCCTACCATTTCCGCCAACGTTATCTGGCTTACCGGATGCCAGGTAAACCAGGTTGCCTTTGAGTCCAATTACAACGGATACCTGACCGCCGCCATTAAGCATACCTGGAACGGAGGAACTTTCCTGGGCAGTTATGAATCATTTTTCAAAGAGGTCTCCCTGAATATGCCCGTTTTTCAAAGCCCAAAAATCACGACCTACGGCGAAGACCCCAATCAATTTTTGAAGAAAAGAACTTTTACTTTCTAGTCCCCGAAATCCATTAAGGTAGCTCCAGAGAACAGAACACTGCAATTTTTCACCTAAAACAATATTAAGGCTTACGCTTATGGCAAACTGTAGAAAAGACATCAACATTGCGCTGTTGGACGGCGGAAGTGCGTTGATCAAAAACATCAAATTTACCACGGACAGAAAGGAAATCCTCGTCTTTCAACTTGGCAACCTCACGGTAGAATGCACCAATGACATCAATTCCAGTGTTTTTCTTGGTGTGAAAATCGTGAACAACCACCTCGTGTTCACGGATGCCATTGCCGGCCTAAACACCGACATCAGTTCTGATGTATCTGACAATCCAACCATCATTGTGACGATGAATGCCGGGGTTATGAATATTGGGATTGATGATACTGAGATGGGCTACACCTCCGTATCACAACTGAACGTTCGTTACGATGCTGCTTCTGACAGCGTGAAGTTCCAGATTTAGCGAATTAGAAGTATTTCCCTGTCTGACCCTATGACCGAATGTTGGGATGCCCGTAACCTTATCTTGTGGGCATCCCGTTTTTTTTTGCCTGCCCAGTTAGAGCATTTGCTTCGCAATGGCGGCGACCAACCTATTTGCCTTCCGTTTCAAGCAGGAAAATTGCCGACATTTGCCGTGCTACGCCCATGTTGCATCGCAAAAAAAAGGCACCGACTTGTCAAACCACCAGCTACATAAACCCACCCAGCTAATCCGGACAGAAGCACTGCGGCTGGGCTTCAACTTTGTCGGCTTCGCAAAGGCAGCTCCCCTCGACGACGAAGCCCGACGGCTGGAAACATGGCTCAACCACGGCTTTCATGGCAAGATGCAGTACATGGCCAACCACTTCGACCTCCGCACCGACCCCACCAAGCTCGTGCCCGGCGCCAAATCGGTCATCGTGCTGATGCACAACTACTTCCCGAAGGAAGAACAACTTGACCCTACAGCACCCAAGCTCGCCCGCTATGCCTATGGCGAAGACTACCACCATGTATTGAAGGGCAAACTAAAAGACCTGCTCCTGTTCATCCGGGAAAACATCGGCGAGGTGGACGGGCGGTGCTTCGTGGACTCCGCCCCCGTCATGGAGCGGGAATGGGCCAAGCGGGCTGGCCTCGGCTGGACGGGCAAGAACACCTTACTGATACGCCCCGGCGCTGGCTCTTACTTCTTTTTGGCTGAGCTGATACTCGACCTGCCGCTGCTCGCCGACGACCCCATCCGTGACCACTGCGGCACTTGCCGCCGCTGCATCGAGGCTTGCCCGACGGAGGCCATCTCGCCGCAAGGCTACCTGCTGGATGCCTCCAAGTGCATCAGCTACCTGACCATTGAGCTGAGGGAAGCGTTGCCAACGGAGTTTCAAGGGAAAATGGAGAACTGGGCTTTTGGATGCGATATATGTCAGGAGGTTTGCCCTTGGAACCGCTTTGCGCAGCCGCACACCGAACCCGCTTTTGAGCCGCACCCCGACCTGCTGGGCATGAAGGCGGCGGAGTGGCAGGAGTTGACCGAGGAGGTCTTTCAGAAAGTCTTCAAGAAATCGGCGGTGAAACGGACGAAGTTCGAGGGGCTGAAACGGAACTTGAAGTTTTTGGGGGAGGAGGGGTAGGCTATTTCCATTTTAGCCCACCAACAAAAAAACTTTTTGGCTGGGTGAGGTATTTATGCCAACAGTCTTTGCCATCAGGGAAGGCAAATCAATCACAAACTCAACACTCAATACATGATGTTCCGCCTCACTTCCATTTTCCTTTGCTGCTTCTCCATTTTTGCTTGCTCCCAACCAGAACAAAAAACTGCTGATGCTGACCAACCCACTGAAACAACCAAGACGGCCACGCCGGATTCGAGCCAAAAGAAGACCATCGTTTTCTTTGGAAACAGTCTGACGGCGGGCTATGGCCTGACCAATGTTTCCTCCGGTTACGTTTCCCTCATCCAGCAGCGCCTTGATTCGCTGGGCCTGCCTTATCGGGCAGTGAACGCTGGTCTCAGTGGCGAGACCTCCGCCGGTGGCAACGACCGGGTGGATTGGGTCATCAGGACTCCCGTGGACATCTTCGTGCTGGAGCTTGGCGGCAATGACGCCCTCCGTGGCGTCCAACCCGAGGAAACCATCAAGAACCTCGGCGCCATTTTGACCAAAGTGAAAGCCAAATACCCGGAAGCGAAGCTCGTGCTGGCAGGCATGCAGGCCCCGCCCAACATGGGGCGGGCCTACACCGACCAGTTCCGGGCCATGTACCCAAAATTGGCCAAGGAACACGGCACGGCGCTCATCCCGTTCTTCCTCGAAGGGGTGGGTGGCATACCTGAACTCAACCAAGGCGACCGCATCCACCCAAATGAGCAAGGGCAGTACCTCCTGCGGGAAAATGTTTGGAAGGTGCTGGGCCCCATGCTGGCAGTTAAATAAAGAAGCCCCTCCGTGGTGACGGAAGGGCTATCTGGGTTTTTAGAGCGGTTTTTTGAATAGTGTTCCGCTGCGTAAGTGATTTTAGTCCGGCTTTTTTGATTTCTGCTTGATTAAAATTGTTTCTGATTTCTTTAGCGTTACTTTGAGCTGCAAACATATAATACACGCTTTCAAATAATTTTCCCAAAAAATCGAAAACCTCTACGCAAAAAGCATCAATTATTGGATTTGTTAAATCCTTAAAGTACAGGTAAACAATAGTTTGTGTTCGTTAAAATATTGTTGAGTCCTCTATTCGTAATGCCCCAAAAATCCGATACATTTGTATGAAAAAAACGAAAAATGAAGCTCCCAACCCTCCTCAAGTCCCTTCAAAAGGAAGAATACAAGGAATTTGAGAAGTTTCTCCATTCGCCCTTCTTTAAATCGAGCGAACAATACCTAATGTTTTTTAGGTACCTGTGCAAGCAGCATCCCAGCCTTGTAGTGGAAAAGGCTGATTTGGAGGAGGCATATCTCCAGTGCTTCGGTGATAAAACCTATTCTCTGCAAAAGCTCTACAATCTCCTCTCTGGCTTGGCGCACCAAGTGGAGCAGTACCTCACCATAAAAATGGTGATGGCTTCAAAGAACGGTCAGGAGAACCCCATCCACCAGTGGCTGTTGGTGAGGGCATTGGGGGAGCGGAACATGGGTGCTTACTTCCGGGCCGAAGCCAAACGGATTATTTCGGAAATAGAGGGCCGAACCGTCAAGTCGTTGGAAGACTACCTCCTGCTGCAGCGGATGCACCACATCGTCTATTTCAATCCTGATACCCCAAAGCACCAAGAGCAGCAGCCTGCACTTCAGCAAGTGTTGGACAACCTGGACGTATTTTACTATGTGGCAAAGCTCCGTTATGCTGCCGAGATGAAGGCAAGGGAGCGCATCATTGATGCCAAGTACGAACTGCCAATGTTGCAAGCCGTGTTGGGCCGCACTGCCGATACCAACTTAACGGACAAGCACCCCTTGCTTGACGCATACAATAAGCTCATCAGGTTGTATCTGGAGGGAATAACGGAGGAAGGCTTCCGAGCTTTGAAGGTGCTGTTTGAAACCAAGTTAGCCCTGCTGCCCAAATCCGACCAGCAAGCCCTATTGTTGCACCTTATCAATATGGGCATATCATTGGGTGAAAGGAACTTGGAGATGAATGCGGATATGTTGGCACTCTATAAATTGACCATCGAAGCCGATGCATTGCTCGTGGGTGGTCGAATAACCCATGTTACTTTCGCCAACATTGTAGCATGTGCCGCTTTGTGCAAGGATTTTGTTTGGGCAAAAACCTTCGTTCAAAATTATTCACTTTACTTGGAGGATAGCAAGCGGGAGGCTACGGTTGCACTGTCAAACGCTTTCCTGCATTACAGCATGGGGCAGTTGGACTTAGCCCAAGAGCGTTTGTCGCAATCCGTTTTCACCACACCCTCCTTCGACGTGGTGGGGAGGGGACTGTTGTTGAAAATAGCGTTTGAAAGGTACATGAATGAAGGCAAGGACTACGAATTTTTGACCGGTCACATGCTGGCATTTGAAAAATTCGTGATGGCCAAACCATTTACCCCTGATAAAAAGGAAGCCCAGCTAAACTGCATCCGTTTTGCAAGGAAGCTGGCATTGGTAAAGTTTGAAAAGCTGGTGGTGCCAGCGGAGGAAAAGAAAAAGCTTCGGTCGAAGCTGGATGAATTACAGCCCGTTGTCTCGAAAAAATGGCTGGCCGAAAAAATTGAAAGCCTGTGACAAGATGCCTTGGCCATTTACTCGCTCACCTTTCCATCCCCCAACCGCTTGAAGTAAAAATAAGTCTCCACCTGCGATTGCACGCCTTTCCCCTCAGTTTGCCGATAGGTATTCGTGTTGTCCCGGTCAATGATACGGGCCTTGCGGTTGTCGCTCCACTGTATGGAAATCACCTCCCGAATCTGCTTTTTGATGGCTTCATCATATACGGGGAACACCGTCTCCACCCGCCAGCTCAGGTTGCGGGTCATCAGGTCTGCGCTGGCTAAGTAAATATCTTCGGTACCCATGTTGTGAAAAATGAAAACCCGGGCGTGTTCGAGGTAACGGTCCACGATGCTGATGATTTGGATGTTGTCGCTGATACCTGGTACGTTGGGTACCACAGAGCATATACCCCTGATAATCAATCGGATGGGCACACCCGCTTGGCTGGCTTGGTAGAGCTTCACAATCATCTTCTCGTCCTGTATGCTGTTGAGCTTTAAAGCAATGCCGCTGGGCCTGCCCGCCTTTGCATTGGCGATTTCCCGGTCAATGAGCCACTCAAGTTTCTCCCGCATCTCGAATTGCCCCACCAGCAGGTGCTCGAATCGCTGTTCCGGCTTGTTGCCTGTTTGCAAAAAATGGAACAGCCTTGAGACCTCCTCCGTGAGTCGTTGGTCGGTAGTGAAAATGCTGAAATCTCCGTAAATCTTGGCCGTATCTTCATGGAAGTTCCCTGTGCTGAGGTAGGTATAGACCTGTGCCCCACCTTCCTCCTGTCGTGTGACCTGTGCCAGCTTGGAATGCACCTTTACACCGGGTAGGCTGTATGCCACCTTCACCCCAGCGGCTTCGAGGCGTTCGCCCCAGTTGAGGTTAGCCTCCTCGTCGAAGCGGGCTTTCACTTCGATGAAAACAAAGACATCCTTGCCGTTCTCCACGGCTTCCATCAGGGCGTTCATGATGCGGGAATGCTTGGCCACCCGGTATTGCGTGATTTTTATGGTGGTGACGAGGGGGTCGTGGGCCGCTTTCTCAAAAAAATCAATCACCGTTTGGTACGAGTGGTAGGGGAAGGCCAGGAGGTGGTCTTTGCTGCGCAATGCCCCGAAAAAATCAACCGTGTTTTTGAGCGGCTTGTAGTCCCGGGGTGGCAGCGGCTTGTTTTTCAGCTCCTTGAGGCCAAAGTCTGGGAACTTGAAAAAGTCGAAATTGTTGTGGTAGCGCCCCTCCACCAACAGGTCGCTTTTGCGCAGCTCAAATGATTCCAACAAGAAATCCAGCAACTCCAGCGGCATTTCCCGGTCATAGACAAACCGGCTCGGCGGCCCAACATGGCGCTTGGTCAGGCTCGCCCGGATTTTGGTGAGCAGGTCGCCAGTGTACTCGTCGTCAATGTACAGCTCTGCGTCACGGGTCAATTTGATGGAGTAGGTATCCTGAATGTCGTACCCGGGGAACATCTCGCCGAGGCAGTGCCGCACCACGTCGTCGAGCATGATGATTTCACGACGACCATTGAGGGAGGGCAATTGTATGAAACGGGGCAGGTGGTCGCTCGGTACCTTCACGATGGCGTACTGGGTGGAGTGGTCCTCTTTGTCCTCCATGTGCACCATCAGATAGAGCGAGGCGTTGTTGAGGAACGGCCTGATTTTTCCTTTCAGCAACAAAACCGGCTGCACGAAAGGCAGCATGTACTCGTCAAAATAGTTCTGCACAAACTGCCGCTGCTTTTCTCCCAACTGCAATCGGCGCCTGAGGAAGATGCGGTGCCGGCCCAGTTCCGGCACGATTTGCTTCTCGAATATCTCGCTGAATTCCTGCTGCTGCTCGTTCACGATTTGCAGGATTTGCTTCAATATTGCCTTCGGGTTGTACTCGAAAACCTGCCGGGTCTTTTTGCCCACCCGCATCAGGTTGCGGTGGTTGGCCACCCGCACCCGGAAGAACTCATCGAGGTTGGAAGAATAAATGGCCAAGAACTTCAGGCGTTCCAGCAGTGGCACGGTTGGGTCCTTCGCCTCTTGCAGCACCCGGTAGTTGAACGAAAGCCAACTGATGTCCCGGTGCAAAAATGGAAAGTTCTCGGTGCCTTCTGGCGCTTCTATGTCCCTGTCTTCTGCTGTTAACATGGTGCGTGGAGTGCTTTGGAATTTTGGGTAAAATTAGCAAGTTTCAATGCTGGCAGGTTGATTTGCAATGATTGCACCGAAAATTAATGGAGATTTAAGAATGGAAATGTGCTGGTTAATCTTCATCGCTCCATTTTCCATTCTCCATTAAAACAGCGTCATCTGCTGCCCCGTCTCCTCCCCACCGATTTTCGGCCCTCTCGTCGTTACGCCCACCAACCCTTTTGTTTTTTCAAAAAAAGCTGCCGCAAGGTCGGGTGCCAGCAGGTTGTCCGGCTCGTGGGTGAAGAAGAAGCATTCCTTCAAGCCCATCGAAAACCAGTTGCTCAACCGCTCCGCCCAATCGTCCAACCGGGTGAAGTCGGTCGGGTCGAGGTTGTTCCCGACGAATCGGATCAGCACCTTCTCGGTAGTGAGGCGCATGTGCGCCACGTCCCGGCGGCCAGCCACGTCGGTGATGACGGTGGAGGTGCCGTATTTTTCCAACAAATCAAATAGCTTACTGGCGTTCAACTCGCTGTCAAACCAGCTATGGTGGCGTACCTCCACGGCAAGGGACAAGGTGAATTGCTTCAAAAAACCTTCCAGCACGGCAATTTTATCCACGCCAAAATACGGTGGCAGTTGGATGAAACAGGGGCCGAGCTTGCTGCCCAACCCGCTCATTGCCTCGCAAAACCGCTGAATCAGCTCGCCACCCGTGCCAAGGTCTCCGGCATGACTGATGCCTTGCAGCACTTTCGGGCAAAACCGAAAATCTGCCGCTGCTTCGTCGTGCCAGTGCTGCACCGTGAACGGGTCGGGGATGCGGTAGTGCGTGGTGTTCAGTTCAATGGTGTTGAACTGACGGGCATAGTGCCGCAGGAAGTCGGGCGTTTTGGTACCCTTCGGGTAAATTTTGCCCACCCATTCCTTGACGCTCCAGCCGGTGGCGCCGATGAAGAGTGTTTGAGGGTTTGAGGGTTTGAGCGTTTGAGGGGCATTGCCCGGTGGGTCGGGGGGAAGCTTGAAGTTGACTTGCGAGATGTCGGGCAGTTTGCCGAATTCCATTTGTGGGAAAGATTTTGGCTGCAAATTACCTGAAAAACAAAGGAACCCCCAAGTGAATCCTTTTTGTGGTAATTTTGGCTTGCGCAATGACCCATTGACGCATCATTCATCAAAACTTTGAACATGAAAGCACTTTCTACCCTTATAGTCCTATTATTCATGGCCAACTTCGCCATTGCGCAGCAAAACAAATGGATGAAGGACGAAAAGAACATCCTCACCGTCACCATCACCAACAAGGCCACAAAGGCTGAACTGATGGACCTCCAAAAGAAGCTGATGGACACCTACCAAATCAAGTTCGAATGCCCAGAAATGGCATTTCAGAAAAACGAGAAAAAGCTGAAGTACCTCAGCCTGCGAGTCGAAATGCCAACTGGCGAGGTAGGCACAGTCAGTACGACTTTCATCAAACCCGGCCAGGTCATTGGCTTCCATTTCGACCGAAACGAAGCGGCTTTCGATGTGTTCGGGGTATGGACGAAGTGAGGCCGTGAAGGTTTGAGATTGCGAGGATTTGAGAGGGGCTGCTGGGTTATGCACTGTCCCCTCTCAAATCCTTAAATCCTCAAGCCCTCAAATCCTTAAATGATGAATGAAAAATTCGAAGCACTCATCACTGGCTACCTCGCCGATGATTATGCTACTTGTGAGGACTTTTTCGACTTGAACTTGATTGCCTTGCTGCGCAAAAACCTCCAAAAAGGCCATGCCAACGGCATCATGCACCAAGCGGGCGTAGGCAAACAGGCCAGTTTTCAGCAGAACCAGAAAATAAGGGGTGACGTGATTTCGTGGCTGGACAACGACTCCATCGAACCTTCCGAACAGGCCTTCATGGCCATTGTCAAGGCGTTTTATCTTTATCTCAACCAGACCTGCTATGCCGGAATAAATGGCATTGAGTTCCACAATGCCCTCTACGAAACTGGCAGCTTATACAAGCGCCACCTCGACCAGTTCAAACTGGATTCCAATCGGCAATTCTCCATGCTAACCTACCTCAACAAAGCCTGGAAAGACACCGACGGCGGCGAGTTGGTGCTATACTTGGATGGCAAGGAAGTCGTCATCCGGCCCCAAGGTGGGCGGGTCGTTTTTTTCAAAGCGGATAAAATTGAGCACGAAGTACGGCCAGCGAACCGGGAGCGGATGAGCATTGCGGGGTGGCTTTTGAGGGTTTGAGAGGGTATGTTCACCTGCCCCTCGTCGTAGGTCATGTACGACCAGTTGAATTTTTCGCAATATGCCTTCAGCAGGGTTTGGTACAGGGCTGCGTCGTCCTTGATGGCCCCTGACCCTTGGGTGGACGAGCGTTTCAAATACCCGAAAGAAGTCTATGAGTACGTTGCCAACCTCCGCATCTGCATGCCCTACTCCGGCAAGCACGGCGGCTGCGACCACTCACGCAGCCGGGGCTTCTCCCATCACCCTTCCGCTTGCCCTTCCCCAATGGAAGGAGCATTGTCCGGCGGGCTGGCACCGTTGGTGGCAGAATGGCCCGTATCCGTGGCCGTATCATCAGGCAAGGCAGTGGTATCAGGATTGAGGGCCTCCTTAGGCTGGGGGGGGTGTCCCTCTTTGTGGTTAAGGTTCATGGCTTCGGGGTCGCCTTCGGGCTTCTCGTGGCGGATGCCCGTGCGCTGGATGCGGCGGGCGTTGAAGTATTGTGCCACAAAAAGCGGTTCGGTGGCTGTGAGGGTGAGCATGAGGTCGTCAATTTCTTGGTCCAGCACGATGGTAGTTTCCTTTACCCGCTTCACCAGCGACTTCCGAATCGCCTTGTCCACACTGCGCTGGCCGGTAGGCTTGGGGTTTAGCACCTCCAATTGCCCCAGCATGGTGGTGGCGGCAGTGACTTTGGCGGGCGTAACGTTGTAGTTGGAGAGGTTGGCCACGTGGGCGTTCAACAAAGTAAGTCGGTTGTTGGCCATAGCAATGGCGTCCGAGCCACGGGTTTGCAAAAACGAAGTCTTTGTGAATTTGGCCTGTGCCCGCAGTTCGATGTTGCCCTGCTTCTTGGCATAGACTCGCAGGCCAGCGCACATGCTATCAAGCGCTTCGGCCAAGTCCTCCCAGACGCTATCCTTAGCCTCTGCATAACCGTTTTCCTCGTTGGAAACTTGCTGCATAAGCGCCTTATCAGCGACCACCCTGAGCTTAAAGGCGGTGTAGGAATCTTCAAGCGCAGGTACGCTCTCAATGATGTCCATGTTGGCATCGCAAACAAAAATGACCCTATCGAACATGTCAATCTTCCATGTAATTTCCGATTTGTTCATTGATGAAATGGGTTTTTAATTAATGAGCAAGGATTGAAGCAGTGCTGGTGCGGTAGGAATTGTTTTTTGATTTGATTTACAACCTGATAGGATCAAAAATGATGCCAAGCATAGTTTATTCTTTAATCTTTTTGCAAAGAGGTTATTGATTTTAATTACTGCCGGACACGGGAGCCAAGCGCAAATACCCGCAACAAGTCGTCCCATCACCGACGCATAAGCAGTATTTTTTATGCCAAATCAATTATTTGCCAACGCATAAACAGTATTTTCCATGCGAAGTCAATTATTTGCCGACTCATAAACAGTATTTTTTATGCGAAGTCAATTATTTGCCAACGCATAAACAGTATTTTTTATGCGAAGTCGAATATTTGCCAACGCAAAAACAGTATTTGTCATGCGAAGTCGAATATTTGCCAACGCAAAAACAGTATTTGTCATGCGAAGTCTTTCTACCGCCTACGCCGGCCAATCCCGCAGCCCCTCATCAGGCAAAGAGGACGCATAAGCTTCATCCTCCTCCATCAGTTGTTCTTCCACTTTCTGCTCAAAATGGGCTTTCATCCCATGCGCCCATTCCAAAAGATCCAATCGAAGAGCGTTCACGGCTGGCTCGGCCTCTAAGAGTTGCAAATGGAAAATATCGAAAAGGTCTTGTAACATGACCCATTCGTCGCATATTTTAACTTCAAAATGCAGCAAATGGGTGTAGTATCCTTTGCGAAGCCGGATAAGGAACGGGTTTTTGTTCAAGCGCACATCGGATTTGGCCAAGTAGGCGGCCAAATATTCCTTCTTGAATTTTTTGGCCGATTGCTCATCGGTGACCAAATGCTGCAATATTTTCCTAAAATCATCCACCCGGAACCCAGCATGACCTTCTTCTCTTTTCAAAATATAAAATTCAAGCTGCAAGGCTAATATGATGCTTGATATATAATAAGCCAGCGTACCATAAGGCACTGCATAAGAGTGTTCGCTATCCTTGGTTATGAAGAAAGGTGGATGCACGATGTCCGCCATCATCTTGAACTTTTCCTTGGCGTACCGCTCATTTTTATATGCTCTCACAATGGCCAACTGAAAGGCAGTTCGCCCCCAGTTATCGGTGACAGAGGGGTCAGCCCCGGCCATGAGCAAGTATTTTGCAATATTGGGGGCACCGGCCATGGTAGCGAGCATGAGCGGCGTGAGTCCAAGTTCGTTCAAGTGGTTCGGGCCATATTTTTTGATAATAGGCTCTATGCGCTGGATATTGTCAGCTTGATACGGCATCAGGAGCTTTTTCAAAAACACGCCAGAATCCCGTAGAATCTGCATGACACGTCCTTTATTGTGGCCCAACAGCAAGATGATGCCAACCAAATCGGGGTAAAACATGAGGTAGTTGGTCATTTTCGCTTGCTCTCGTACATTGAAACAAGGCCTGAGCGATTTATCCGCCAGCATCAGCATGTACTTTTGACGGATTTCCATGAAATCCTGGTACGTCATCACCGACCACGGCGGCGTCACGGTATTGCCGAACTTGGCCTTGATGGCCTCGGCTTGTTCCTTGTTCCCAAATTTTTCGAGCCGCTCGGCCTCCCGCTGCCAGTCTGCCAAGGAAGAAGGTGGCATGGGCGCCCACTTGCCCACCCTTTTTTTGAGGTTGCGCACAC
The DNA here is from genome assembly GCA_002435785.1 of Saprospiraceae bacterium UBA6168. Taxonomy (GTDB): domain Bacteria; phylum Bacteroidota; class Bacteroidia; order Chitinophagales; family Saprospiraceae; genus UBA6168. The sequence goes on from DIUC01000082.1 coordinate 38,867, forward strand.
CGAGCAGGGAAAACAGGCGGTGCTTGGTATTGCTTTCCACGACGTACAAATGATTGGCGGCACGGGTAGTGGCGACGTACAATGAATTTATGTAGAACAGGTACGCTTGCAAGGAGCGGTCTTCCTTGTCCTTTGGGCGGCTGTATTGCAATTGTCCGTTGAGGTCACGGGGTGCCACGCCCTCACAAATGCTTGCAAACTCCTCGCTGCTGTCAGTGATAAAGTTATAGAGTACCACAAAGGAAAACTCCAACCCCTTCACCTCATGCACGGTGAAAACCAAAGGTGTTTGGAACTGTTTTTTGGCGGCAGCTTTGTCCTCTTCCCGCAGCACGATGATGGCCATGAGCGATGAGGAGGAAGCCGCTTTGTCCAAGTGCCTCAGTACAGATTCGGTAGCTTCAAAAAACTGCACCGCATCCTCATCCCCTTCCGTCAATTCCATTGTGTCAATGAGCGTACTGCTCTCACGGTCAATAGAGCCAAAGCGGACATTCTTCAGCGCCAGCACCCGGTTCGATATTTTGATGATATTCTCGTCGTTCCGGTGGTTGCCGGGCAACAACCGCACGACTTCCCGGCTGAGGCCCCGTTGGTGCAGCAGCCGCTTGATGCTCGTCCAAGAAAAGAAATTGGGATGAACCACTTGGTTTGCGTCGCCGCAAAGGATGAACTGGTCGGGCCGTCTAAGGGACTTCAGGAGCAAGGAGAGCTGCACATTGGTCATATCCTGTACCTCGTCCACCACCACCAGGTCGAACAAAGGCATGACATGTTGGTGCGCTACTTGCGCAGCAATGTTGGGGTCGTAAAGGTCTTCCGATTTTAGCCAACTCAAATACCGCCGGAAAATATCATAGACCTGCTCCCGGTCGCCGTTGGAGAAAACCGATTGCCGGATGCCAAGTTGCAGGTAATCTTCCTTGGAAAGGTAGGGTTTGTCGGGGGCAGTGCCCGTCAGCACGCCCCTTATTTCTTCGAAAAGCTTTCGGGTATCCCTGATGCGCACGGTAGGGCTTATCCTATCGAACCAAGCCTTAAAATGCTCGTAAGTAGCTTCCTTTCCTTTGGGCTGCGCAATTTGTTGCAGGTATTGGTCCAGCGAGAAAAAAACCATCGTCTGCCCCTCAATGGGTTCGAGGCAATTTTCATACACCTCCTGCGCCTTCTCCACCAAATAAGGTGACAAGGTAATATAGAGAATGCCGCCTTGCGCCTGCCGCATTTTTTCCAAGGCCAGCACCGTTTTGCCGCATCCCGCCGCACCGAGCAGCAGCATGGGAGCTTCATGCTGCAATATGTCGGACTGTCTTTCATCAAAAGTAATGAACTTGTCGAGGATGGTAAATCGGCGGCTGTTTGGGTTCAAGTAGGATATATTATGCACTTCGTCGTCAGGGACGGCATTCAAGGCATAGATGGGCCGCAGTTTCTCCTCCTTCACGGCAGCACCCCGCAAGAATCGGCTCTTATCATAGTCATGGTTCAGGATGACTTCTAGAATAAAAAGGTACTTCTCGCCTTCGTATTTTCCGATTTGAAAAAGCAGGCGGTTGGTATCATCCAACCGGGCACGGTAGAAGCCTTGGGTCTTCATCTTCCGTACGTCGGCGGAGCGGAAATCGCCCTGTTGGAGGTAGTTGAGCGTTTTGTCGAACTGGCGTTGTACGGGTTCAGTGTTTAGTCGGTTGTATAGGAGGATTTTCATTGGTGAAATCGTTTTGATTGTCAGGGTGTTGTTGAACAAGTTTAAGTTTTGAACGTCATTTCGCCTCCCTCGATGAAATTGCTATGTAGTTTTTGCCGGAATCGCCAACCTTCAAATGACGGTCAAATATAATAATTTTTGAATTTAATCAAAAAAAAGGTTTCTAAAATTCATGCTGAAAAATTTGCACCGTTATTCGACTTTTGCCAAATCATCATTCATCCTCACCATGAAAACGCTTATTGCATCGCTTCTCCTTGCCACATTGTCCTTTTCGGTCGCTTCGCAAAGCACGATTCCGCCCGGTATGGCCTATATTCCCAAGACCCTCCTGAACTATGACTATTGGCGGGACCGTGACCAGAACATCCGTATCAAGGACCATTACGCCGCACAATATGTCGAGTCGAACTACCAGTACCAATGGTATTTGCATTGCTTGGAAGCTTGGGGGCTGGACTCGCTCTTCCAATTGGCACAGCCTGACCCAACCGTTTGGGAAATCCCACAATTGGCGCCCGAAGAACAAGCCTATTTAAAAGCAAAATATTGGACGTCAAAAGAATTCGAGCACTATCCCGTGGTGGGATTGGATTTCGAGCAAGTAAGGGCATACCTCGGCTGGAAAACGGATATGCTCAACCTGGCTGCCTACGAAGCAGCAGGTGGGGAAAAAGACTTTGTGGTGAATGCCTCGAAAGCAGCTTTAACAGCAACGGGCTTTCCCAAGCAGTTCAGCACCAAAGAATACCGCTACCAGACCAACGATTCTTCTCAAATTTTCGGGCCTTTTGCCGCCATCCGGTTGCCGACTGCACAGGAACTTTTTGCAGAACTCCCATTGCCCAAGAAAACAAAGTCGGGTGCTGCTAAATCCGATAAATCGCTACTGGCTTGGCTGAAAACCCAGCCGAAATTTGGGTTCCTGATTTACGCCCCGCCCAAGTCCAACGGCAAGCTGACCAACATTGAACAGGCTTTGGAGGCAATTGGCATTCGGCCCGTCATCGCATCGGATTTAGATAAATTGAATAAACGGAGGCACAATGCCAACCTGCCACTCATGTGCTGGGAGCAGCACTTGCCAAAGCAGCTTTACGAGGAAGGTTTTATTTATGCTTGCGACGAGGAAGACTTAGCAACAAAGCAGCGTAACCCGAATTTCAATCCGAAAAACTTGCAGGTCGTGGTGTTTGACCCCAACAAAGTGGCCACAGTAGCTTGGGTCTCCGACAAGGGCAAACTAATCACCCTTTCTATCGCCAATATTGACGAGCGCCCGCTTTGCGGCTTCCGAGCAATGATGACAAAGCAGGATTAAAGGCATTCAAGTACTTTCCCGCTGTTGCACAATTATGAACGTGGCCCATCTTCAAGTGTCAGCTCACACCTCCTCAAACCTCGCAGTGAAATGCCGCAAGAACGGCGGCTCATAAGTTATCTTGAATCCCCTCGCCGACTCCCGCTCATCCAGCAGTGAAGCAAAGGTTTCAATCACATAATCTATATGGCTTTGGGTATAAACCCTACGGGGGATTGCCAAGCGTACTAATTCCATCGGGGCGGGAATGAGCTGGCCCTGCTCGTCGTATTTCCCGAACATCACCGAGCCGATTTCGCAACTGCGGATGCCGCCCTTGAGGTACAATTGGCAGACCAGCGCCTGCCCCGGGAACTGTTCCGGCGGGATATGGTGGTAAAACGCCTTCGCATCCACGTACACCGCATGGCCGCCGATGGGTCGGATGACGGGTATGCCGAGCGCCGTGAGCGCATTGCCCAAATAGGCCGTGCTCTTGATGCGGTAGTCGAGGTAGTCCGGCTCGAAGACTTCCATGAGGCCCAGCGCAATCGCCTCCATGTCACGCCCGCTGAGGCCGCCGTAGGTCGAGTAGCCTTCGGTGATGATGAGCACCGTGCGGCATGAGATGGCGAGGTCGAGGTCTTTGAGGGCGAGGAAGCCGCCCATGTTCACGAGGGCATCCTTTTTGGCGCTCATCACGCAGCCGTCGGCGAGTGCGAACATTTCCTGCGCAATCTGGCGGTAGGTCTTGTCCCGATAGCCCTCCTCCCGGTGTGCGATGAACCAAGCGTTCTCCGCCACCCGGCAAGCATCGAGTATGAAGAGGATGCCGTGTTTTTTGCAAATTTCTGAAACGGCTTTTGCATTGGCCATGCTCACGGGTTGACCGCCACCGCTGTTGTTCGTCACGGTGAGTATCACGGCGGCCACGTTTTCCTTGCCGTGCTCCGCAATGTTTGCTTCCAGCTTCGCAACGTCGAGGTTGCCCTTGAAGGGCAGCTCCAGTTCCGGGTGCTTGGCCTCCTCCACGGGCAGGTCGATCGCTGTCGCCCCGCTGAACTCGATGTTGGCCCTCGTGGTGTCGAAGTGGGTGTTGCTGAAAAAGACCTTGCCCTTGCCCCCGATGCGGCTGTAAAGCAGGTGCTCGGCGGCCCGGCCTTGGTGCGTCGGCAGGATGTAGGGGCAGCCCGTCAGGTCTTTGATGGCGGCTTCCATTTTCAGCCAAGAAGTAGCGCCAGCATAGCTTTCGTCGCCCTGCATGATGCCCGCCCATTGGTTGGCGCTCATGGCGGAGGTGCCGCTGTCGGTCAGCAAATCCACGATGACCTCGGTGCTGTGCAAAAGGAAGGGATTGTAAGCGGCGTTTTTCAAAAACACTGCCCGTGCTGCCTCGGTCGTCATTTTGATGTGCTCAACAACTTTAATGCGGAATGGCTCGATGATGGTTTTGTGTTGCATAAGTGGTTTAGAAAGTTTAGAGGGTTTAGAGGGGGTGGCTGCGCTAAACTCCTCAAACAGTTTGGCTGAGCAAGTTCGATTTCATGCCCCGAGCGATAACAAGGGTGAAATTTTGGTGCGAAAGAACGCAGTTTCGGCTGGCTGGCAGGTGACTAAAATCAAAGGCGAGGTTGACAAATATCAGGGGATTGGAAAACAAAAAAAACCTCCCAAGGCACGAAGCCTTGCGAGGTTTTTTCAGAGAATGCGTACTTTCTATGTATTACATGGTGAACGGGTAGACCTGCCCGTTAATGGTATAAGTGCCTTTGTTGTCGCAGGTTCCGTTGCCATAATCAACCTTCACGGGTAGTCCGTTGATGTCGAGGATGCCTGTCCCCTTGCTGACGTAGGCGCAGGCATTGGCCTTTACCAGCGGCGTTTGGATGAGCCAATTGACGGTCTCTCCGTTGGTGAGCGTACTGAAAATACTGCCAGTCACATGGTAAACATCGTCGTGCCAGTCCCACCAACTTGGATGGCCCGCTGTTTGGGTGTAGGTTTGGTTGCCGCTGAAGGCAAACGTGTAGTTGTTCGGGTCGGTCAACTTGATGTTCTGGGCGTCAATGCGGAGGATGGCAGCGTTGGCGGTGCTGAGGTTGGTGAAGATGAACTGGCCCTCCACTTTTACGCCGTCTTCCGAGTAGTTGTCATAAGCGACCACGATGGTGGAGTTGAGTTCCCAGAATGCCCCGACCGTCATCACGACCCTGCCAGCCTTGAACTTTCCGTCGGCATCGGTGCAGCCACTGCCAAAGTCAACCGTGACCACCTTCGGAAAAACGAATAGGTCGGGCGGTACCACGCTGACATTGCCGCAAGAGTCCGAGCGCTCTTCCACTTTACCGCCGACCAGCCCGTTGGCATTCTCGGCACCCCGTTGGGCGATGTGAAAAGACGAAAGGATGAGTTGTTGGCTGGTCAATGCTTCTTTAGCTTGCGCAATGGTAGCTTGGTCGGCAGCGGGCGTCGTTTCGCTGTCTTTTTTACAAGCAGCGAAAACAAGCACGAATGCTGTGGCGAGTAACAGGAGCGATGATTTCAATGGATTGTGCATAAGCTAAGTTTTTAGTTTAAGGATGAAAAAAATTCCCAAGAACGCTGATAATCAACTAATTGAGCGTCAGCGTTGTCATTGGATTCGCCTTAAAAACGACTTAGCCCTGAAATCCCCTCCCAAGTGAAGGTGTTAAAAAATGTTAATTGAATTGGTTGGTTTTCTTAGCCATCACTTCTTTTTTACCAAAAACGGAGGCCGCACCGCCCAAACCGCTGGTTCAGGATTGCGCAGCACCAGCCACCACCCGAAAAAGGACACCGCTGCTACCTGCGCTGCCATGATGCTCCAAAGCGGCAGCGTTTGCGTCAAGTCCACCAGCAGCCCATCCTGCGGGAACAGTCCGTAACCCACCAGCGACGGAATGCGGTACCAGTAGTAGCAGGAGATGGACGCTGCCGCAAACACGCTTACCATCAGCGTTTCCCGGCTTTTTGGCAAAAATTTGCGGAGCAAAACGAACGCCGTCAGCGTGACGGCCAGTGTCAGCCAGGGCAGTCCGAATGCCACGAGGCACTCCCGCCAGTCGGCAGCACCCCGGCAGTCGGGCACATGGAACCAGCCCCAGATGAAGCCGGGCAGGCCGCCCGTCAGCAGGGTGGTAGCGATGTCCTGCGTGTTGCGCTCTGTCGGCTTTTGCTCCGCCATGCGTGGCGTGGAATCAGGGCAGGGCGTGACGCAGTTGTGGCAAGCGCCGCAATGGGCGTTTGGGGGCGTGAAGGCTACTTTTTGGCCATAGAGTTTTTCCACCGGATGCACGGGGCAGAGGCTGGCGCACCAAGCGCTTTTCACATCGAAGAACAGCCCGCCCACGAAAGCCAATGTTCCCAAAAATGCCAAAGTAATCGCCGTCGCCATGCCGTCGTTGTTGAGCAACAAGTGTCGGGCCGGCACGATGAGGAACAGCAAAATGACGCTTGTCAGCGCCAGTCTTCCGTTCCATTTCAGCGGGATGCGGCGTCTTTTTGAAAGGTGGAGGTGGTGCGGCAGCATGGCCACGGTTGCCAGCGGGCAGATGTTGCGCCAGCACCCGGCGGCCAACAGGAACAGCAACGGGGCAACTGGAATCAAAACATCCCAAAAGGCGATGACGCCTATTTCGGGAAAGAAAATCAGCAGGGAAAACAGGCCGAGACCAATCACGAAAAATACCGATTGCAACCACCGCCACAGCAGTTTTTCCTTGCCTTCCAGTGGCAGTACGGCTTGGTACATCGTCTTGAGATTATTCATGGGAGGAACAGTTTTTCACTTTCTGTGTGTGAAAATAGCGCCAACTCCTGTTTTGGGGCGGGTGATTTTTGTCAGCCATTCAGATTGGGAAGTAGTCAAGCATGGGTTTGAAAACGGCCCATACTGTCGAAGACCTGCACCTTCGTCGGTCAGAAGGCGGGAATCAAAATGGGGCTAACCAAATTTTGGTAGTTCCTCCGCTAAAAATAAGTCCAATGGACAAATGCGCACCTCTGGCGTTGAAACCCTTGGGCGACGGCATCATTGACTTCAAGCGCATCTTCAAGCACGCAAAAAAGAAAAGTTGTGTTTTTCAGTTTGGCGGAGCCGAACTGGAAAACACAACTTACTTTGTTCACGCTGTACTAAGCCCTGATAAGCTTGATCAACTCGTCAGGTCTTAGCCTCAAACCTTTTTACTCCTTAACCACCCGTGCTGAGTACACGGCCTCGCCTTTTGTAATTTTCAGCAAGTAAATACCCGCTGGGGCGTCGGAGAAATCAATGCTATTGCCAGGTCTAACTACTTGCAGTATGAGGCGTCCCATATTGTCGAAGACCTGCACTTGGTCAGCGTCCACCCCCGACAGTTTGACGACACCCATCGTGGGGTTTGGGAATAGGCGGATGTCCGTTTTACCAATATCCGTCACTGCACTGGGCGTCAGGTTGGTCACTTCGAGGCAGAACTCACCCTGTGCGCCGCCATATCCGTCTACCAGCACCCAATAAATCTGGCCTGATTGCGTGGCGATATCCACGCTGAAGTTGAGTATGTTGGCGTTGCCGTTCTCGTCGTCGTTGCAGGCCACCTGCATGGGGCTTGCGCAGCTTCCCGTGAAGATGGCCACTTGCGTGTCGCCGTCGGGGATGTAGTTGGTGGCCGAGCACTGCACGGAACGGATGCGGTAGGTGTTGCCGTCACCAGTGAAAGTGTACCAAATGGAGCTTTGCACGGCGTCGTTCTGGAAGAAGCAGCCGCTGGCCACGGCGGGGTCACCGTTGCTGGTGTAGCCCGTGTTGTTTTGGAGGGCAGAGGTCTGTTGCACGTTGAAGGCTCCGCCGAAGAGGTTGTTGATGTCTTTGGCATCGGCGCAGTCGTCAGCAGGCAGGGTAGCAGCTTGGTTCACGGTGATGGTGCCCGTACCCGTGCCCGTGCAACCGTTGGCATCCGTAAAGGTGTAGGTGATGGTGTGCGCTCCTACTCCTGCCGCCGCCGGGTTAAAGCTGTTGCCCGAAACGCCAGGGCCTGCATAGGTGCCACCTGCGGGCAAAGCGTTGAGCAGCTGCGTGCCAGCGCTTATTGATACGGGGGTAGGCGGGTTGAAGTTGATGACCGGGGCCGCCGTCACGGTGACGGTCGCTGTGGCCGATGAGCCGTTGGGCAGGGTGTAGATGACGGTGTAGGTGCCGGGGCCGCCAGCCGCCGTTGGGTTGAAGCTGAAGGTGTTGCCGTTGCCGTTGTTGGTGACGCCGGGGCCGCTGTACACGCCGCCCGTGGGCGTGGCACCCCCGAGGGTCGCCGTCACGTTGCTGCAAACAGTGCCGAGCGCAGGAAACGAGATGGCCGTCTGCGACAGGTTGGTCACTTCGAGGCAAAACTGGCCCTGAGCACCGTTGTAACCATCCACCAGCACCCAATAAGTCTGGCCTGATTGGGTGGTGATGGCCACGTTGAAGTTAAGGATGCCAGCATTCCCGTTCTCGTCGTCGTTGCAGGCCACCTGAGTTGGGCTTGCGCAGCTTCCAATGAAGATGGCCACCTGCGTGTCGCCGTCGGGGATGTAGTTGGTTGCGGAGCACTGCACCGAGCGGATGCGGTAGGTGTTGCCGTCGCCGGTGAAGCTGTACCAGATGGAGCTTTGCACGGCGTCGTTGTTGAAAAAGCAGCCGCTGGACACAGCGGGGTCGCCCGTGCTGGTGTAGCCCGTGTTGTTTTGCAAGGCCGAGGTCTGCGGCACGTTGTAGGCTGCGCCGAAGAGGCTGTTGATGTCGTTGGCGGTGGCGCAGTCGTCAGCAGGGAGGGTAGCAACTTGGTTCACGGTGATGGTGCCAGTGCCCGTGCCAGTGCAGCCATTGGCATCGGTGAAGGTGTAGGTAAGCAGGTGTACGCCTGCGCCCGCCAATGCTGCATCGAATAGATTACCGGGTAAAACCCCAACGCCTGAATAGACACCACCTGCCGGGCCAGAGCTTGGGTCGGACAGCAGGGACGGTGGTGTGACGACGTCGGTGATGAACCCGAACACGCCAATGACCGGAGCGGCCGTCACCGTGACGGTGGCGGTGGCCGATGAGCCGTTGGGCAGGGTGTAGGTGACGGTGTAGTTGCCGGGGCCGCCCACCGCAAACGGGTTGAAGATGAAGGAGGTGCCGTTGCCGCTGTCAAAGACGCCGGGACCGCTGTACACGCCGCCCGTGGGGGTGGCACCCCCGATGAGGGCCCCCTCGTTGCTGCAAACAGTGCCAAGAAGGGAAGGAATCGAGATGGCCGTCTGGCTTAGGTTGGTCACTTCGAGGCAGAACTCGCCTTGAAGACCGCCGTAACCGTCCACGAACATCCTGTAGGTTTGGCCGACTTGCGTGGTGATGTCCACGCTGAAGTTGAGTATGCCGGCGTTGCCGTTCTCGTCGTCGTTGCAGGCCACCTGAGTTGGGCTGCCGCAGCTTCCGGTGAAGATGGCCACCTGGGTGTCGCCGTTGGGGATGTAGCTGGTGGCCGAGCACTGCACGGAGCGGAGGCGGTAGGTGTTGCCGTCGCCAGTGAAGCTGTACCAGGCGGAGTGCTGCACGGCATCGTCCTGGTAGAAGCAGCCGCTGGACACGGCGGGGTCGCCGTTGCTGGTGTAGCCCGTGTTGTCTTGGAGGCTGGAGGTCTGCGGCACGTTGAAGGCTCCGCCGAAGAGGTTGTTGATATTGCTGGCACCGCTACAGTCATCGTTGGGGGCAGGGTTCACGTTGATGTTGCCCGTACCCGTGCCCGTGCAGCCGTTGGCATCGGTGAAGGTGTAGGTAAGCACGTGTACGCCTACGCCTGCCAGTCCGGCGTCGAAGATGTTGCCTGCCAGCATGCCGGGGCCTGAATACACCCCGCCCGACGGGCCGCCGTTTGGGTCAGGTAGCGGGGCCGGCGGGAAGGCGACGTCGGTGTTGAACCCGAACGCGCCGATGACAGGCGGCGCTGCCACCGTGAGGGTGGAAGTCACTTGTGTACCATTGACGGCAGTGTAAGTGACGGTATAAATGCCGGGGCCACCCGCCGCCGTTGGGTTGAAGCTGAACGTGCTGCCGTCGCCATTGTCGGTCACGCCGGGGCCGGAGTATATGCCGCCGGTTGGGGAGGCGCCGCCGAGGTCGGTAGGCACGGTATTGCCACAGACGGTGGGCTGTGAGGGAAACACAGGCTGGCTTATTCCTAATTTTACCACTTTACCTTGGGTGGCAAAAATTGAAATATACAAATCCAGTCCGTCAAAGGCACAAAGCCTTGTATTGCCAATACCAGTAGCAACATCCTCATACGTGGGGTTGGGCTGGGACAAATCCACCCGGCTAACGGCCCCGCTTCTGGACACATATAAAAACCCTCCGTTTAGTGTCAGCCCATAAGCCGTAGGCACACTTACAACCAGTTGCGGGGTAGGGGTCGGCTGGCTCAAGTCCAACTTGTAAATATCACCGGTTGGACTATTCTGCGTTCCCTCAGAAAAATAGAGAATATTCCCACTTTTGGCCAAACCCAATTGAGGGTGTCCTACAAAAATGGTTTCAATGGTTGCAGGAGTTTGAGATAAATCAATCCTAAAGAATGAGTTACCAGCAGTACCTGTGGTTCTGGCATTTGCTGCATAAAGGAAATCACCGTCTATCAAGATATCGGCAATATATGTTGTTGGTATCCCAGTGGCTACATCCACTACGGTTGGAGTCGGTTGGGTTACATCAAATTTCCGGATTACGCCCTGGTTATAGATGGCGAAAAATATCTCGTCCTCCTTCATCCGCATCCCACCGAAGGGTGTGTTGCCCAAACCCGTAAGCACGTCCACCGCAGTGGGAATTGGTTGCGAGATGTCGGCTTTGATTATTTTTCCGGTCCCATCTTCGGCAATGAACAATTCATTGTTCCTTAAGGCCAGGCTCCAGGGGCGGTTTAGCCCAGTTAATACATCTACTACCTGCGCCGACGCAAAAAACGCCATCAGGCAAAAGGCCATCAAAAAAGTAAATCTGATTTTCATTGTTGAGAATTTAAAGTGAAATGCCTACTCTGTTCGGGGATTTTCGGCAGCGTCCCTGTCCATTGTTTTATTTGCCCAATCAGTGGTGCACGAGGGTAATGACCCGCCCGTTCAGCGGCTGCACAGGCCGGTAGTTGTCGTGTAGGATATTGGTAAATGCCGCAATCTCTGCTGCGGTAGCCTGTACCTTGTTTTCCATTACTACCCAATGCACTACCTCGGAGCAGGGCGGTGTGGTCAGCGAGCCGGAGTAGCTGAAGTAGCTGTGGTTGTCGGGCAGCAGTTCGAAGGGGTTGTAAACGAGGTCTTCCTCTTCGAACGGTGGCGCCCCAGCGGTGGGCAGGTGGTCAACGAACTGCGCCAAGAAGGGGTTGGAGGCCCCCTCTTCGAACATCACCCCGATGACGAGGTACTCGTTTTTCCAGACGTTGCGGCAAACCAAATGGGCTTCCAACGGGGCGTGGCCGCCGTCCACTTGGTGCTCGCTCTTGGCGTGGAAGTGGAACTGCCCGAGGGTAAACTGGTTGAGCAGGCCGTTCTCCGTTTCGCCATAGTCAATATAGCTGCCCGGCTCCTGCTCAAACTCAATGGTATGGCCGTTGTGGATGATTTTGGTCGTGGTCTCGTTGCCGTTCAGCACCAGTTCCGGCAGGCTGCTGTTCAGGACGGCGTTGACGATGTTGACGGGGCTTTGGCGGTCGCCGAGGCAGTCGCCGTGGCCGCATACCATGCTCCAGCAAGCAGGGCCGCCAGCATGGTCGTATCCCCATTCGCCAGTCTCATTGGCCTCGTGGCAGGGGTCTTCCACCTCGCAGTTTGGGCCGGAAAAGCCGTCCGGGCAAAAGCAGGAGCCGTCGGCGCAGATGCCGCCATTCTGGCAAGTGACAGTGGCGCAGGGGTCGGCTGGGGTGTCGTCTTCTTTGCAGGCTGGTACCAGCAATGCGAGACTTAGGAGGGCGGTCAATGTGAATAGGATATGGTGTTTTTTCATTTTGAAGGAATTTAGATTGGAAATAAGAAAAGCGGCTGTGCGGACAATGGACATCATGTTCGCAGTCCACACAGCCGCTTTTCCGGCTTACATTTTCTCGATAAGCCAAGAAGCATCCTGCTTAAACAGCTCGGAGCCATTGCTGTCATGGACGAACATGGCGAAGCCAGAGTGGCGCAGGTAATGGTTGGCAAACTTGACAGACTGGAAGGAGCGGAAGTTCCGCTCATTGGCGCCGGGTGCCGATGTCAGCGGCTTTACCGACTTGAATTTAGCTCCGTCGGGGACGTTGCCTCCTGTAGCTTTTTCCACGTGAACCTCCTTATTGTCGCGGGCGGTGAGGTACATATCAGCCCCGGCGTTTGTCACTTTGAAGGCATATATGTCGTTGCCGAGTTCCACCCGCTGTATTTCCATCCATTTCGCATTGCTGCCCAGCTTGGCCTGGCTCAAGATGCGCCCCCTGCTGTCGTTGTTGTTCGTTGCAAACCAATAGGAGTCCTTGTCCCCTTTGCCTTCGCTGATGGAGAAGGCGAGTACCTTGAACTTGTCGGGCAGGGCTACAGCGGCGCTTGAGGCTCCAGTGGAAGTTGCCTTGGCAAACCCTTCCTCGATGCGCCAAGAGGCATCCTGCTTGAACAGCTCTGAGCCGTTGCTCTCATGGACGAACATGGCAAAATGTTCGTGGCGCAGGTAATGGTTGGCGAACTTCACGGATACAAAAGAGCAGAAATTGCGGTCACTGGCTCCTTTTGCCGAGGTCAAGGCTTTTACCGACCTGAATTTAGCGCCCTCAGATACGTTGCCCCCTGTTGCCTTTTCGACGTGGACTTCTTTGTTGTCGCGGGCGGTGAGGTACATGTCGGAGCCGGAGTTTGTCACTTTGAAAGCATAGATGCCATTACCAAGGGAGACCTGCTGTATTTCCATCCACTTTGCATTGCTGCCCAGCTTGGCCTGGCTCAGGATGCGTCCCCTGCTGTCGTTGTTGTTCAAGGCAAACCAATAGGAGTCCTTGTCCCCTTTTCCTTCGCTGATAGAGAAGGCATGTACCCTGAATTTATCCGGCAGCGCTACGGTTTCTGAAGACGCAGTCGCAGTTCCTTTGGATGTTGATACCACGGCCAATCCTGCCTCGATGAGCCAGGAAGCATTTTGATAGAATGCCTCGGAGCCATTACTCGCTTGGCAGGAAATGGCAAAACCTTGCTGGCAAAGGTAGTAGTCGGCGTATTTTACGGACACAAAGGAGCAGGAACTGCGCTTGCCACTGGCTTTGCCTGAGTACAGGGAAGCCACGCACCTGTACTTTGCGGCATCGGATACTTTGCCACCAACTGCTCTTTCGATATGGACTTCCTTGTTGTCGCGCACGGTCATATACATGTCGGTGCCAGCATTCAATACCTTGAACGCACAGATGCCTCCACCCAAATCAATGCGCTGTATGTCCATCAATTTGGCATCGTTGCCCATTCTTGATGTGTTCAGCAAGCGGCACCGGCTGTCGTTGGTGTTCATACCGAAGCAGTACGACTCGCTACCACTTGACCAACCATAGACCCTGAACTCGCTGGGCAGCGTCACGGCTACTGACGAAGAAGTAGCCTTAGTTTCCTTGATAGATGCCGCCACGACCGATTCTTCCACTATGAACCAACTAGCATCCTGCTTGAAAAGGTCTGAGCCATCGCTCGCATTTACGAACAGCATAAGTCCAGAGTGGCGCAGATAGTGGTTGGCGTATTTCACAGACAGGAAGGAGCCGCATGCACGGCCACCGGCGTTCTTCACAGTGGTCAGGGCATCCACCATCTTGAATTGTGCGGCATCGGATATTTTGCCACCTACTGCCTTTTCAATATGCACTTCCTTGTTGTTGCGGACAGTGAGGTACATGTCGGTGCCAGCGTTCAATACCTTGAAAACAACGATGCCACCTAGGTAGGTTATCTGTTGGATGTCCAGCCATTTGCCGCTTTTGCCCAGTTTTGCCTGGCTTGATATGAGGCAGCGGCTTTCACTGTTGTTCATGCTCATGCAATAGGGATCTTTGTCGCTTGATTGGCCTGCATTGATGGAATAGGCGTATAGCCTCCATGTACCGCCAATTGCCACCCCATCTGAAACCGCCAACACCGATGTTGAGCTAGCGGTAGGAGCCGTCTTCTCCGGCATGACCTCCTTGCCGTTTACGCTGACGTGGATACCGCTCAGCGAGTTTCTGTCCGCACAATCGTCGAACTGGACGATGACAATGCGGTTGGCACCGCTGGCTATCTTGGCCTTTAGGTCCACATTCCCGACGTTATCCCGACCATTGCTGATTATCAAATCTGCATTTGCATCAAAAGTGCCATTGGGGAACTTGGAATTGAAAATATAAATCCTGGCCCCATCATCCGCTTTGTCGTAAGACACGGTGAACTTGTCCACTTTTATGTTGGCGGGGATGCTCACGGAAGTCTGGAAATAAGTAAAGTCCAATTGTTCCCTGCACCGGACGGTGGATGACCTATCAATGAACACGTTGCCTGCGCTGTTTTTTGGAGCCTCCTTCCAGCCATTGTCATTTTGGGCAGGTATTTTGGCCTTTGCATAGGCGCTAGGGTCGCCGTTTTTCGGATTAGCATGGTTGACGATGCCTTCTTTGCCCTCATGGATTTGCCAGGGGCTTACGGTGATTTGAGCCATCAGGACAACAGGGCCAATGATGAGGATTAAAATGGCCATGAATGATTTCATCTCTTTCATTTCTTTAAGAATTAAAGTGATTTTATTGCCTACTCTTTGCAGGATTTTCGGCTTACTCCTTTTTAAGATTTGATTTTTTTGCACCCTTCAAAGCCTGGGGTTTGGCATGGCAAGCCCAAGGCCCCATTGGTACAGGTGCAAGTCAGTTCTGTGGGTGTTCGTCAGGCAAAAAAGGCAGACCGGCTATACCACTTTAAGCTTTAATAAGCATACCGGCCTACCCTTTTTGCTGTGGTGTTCTTTTAAATTGGAGTGCAATAGTGGTGGAGACCTCGACCATGCAATCCAGCATGGGAGGTTCAGGGTGGAAATGACAGTTCTCATCTTATTTTTTGCTTTAAAGTGGTACAACTGCTATTCGTGGTTCCTCGGAAAAATGAATAGCCGTTGTCTTAATCTTTCGCTGCAAAGATGGGGCAGCCCCAATGGGTTGATTTCGTCAACTTAGTCACATTTTCCGTCAAAATAAAAGAAAGGCACAGGTAGCAAAATCCGTCAGGGGCGGAATTTGTCGTTGAAAATCAAGCACTTAGGAAATCGGAGGGCAATTTCCCGAACCGCTGCTTGAAACTCCTTGAAAAAGAGCGGGCGTCGCTGTAGCCCACTTTGTCGGCGACTTTGGCGATGGAATTATAGCTGCGGTTTTCTAAAAGTCGGCGAGCTTGGTCGAGGCGGACTTCCTGCAAATATTGCAAGGGCGACAGCCCAGTGAGGCGCTTCAACTGCCGTAGCAAGGTAGATTCGCTCATGGCAAATTCAAAAGCTAGAAAAGGAATGTTCAGGGTCTCGTTGGCCATGTTTTTCTGGACAAAGGCTTCAAAGGATTCCAACCAAACCCGGTCTGGTTCGGAGACCATGGGGCCGACAGCAACCACCTCGCCGGTGGCGGACAAGTTCAAATTGGGTTTCTCTGATTGGCGATTCTTGGAATTGGCCAGCAGGTTCTCAATCCGCACCAACAATTCCTCCTCGTCGAAGGGTTTGGTCAGGTAATCGTCCACCCCGATCCGCAGGGCCTTGAGGCGGTCGTCCAGCTCGGCCCGTGCCGTGAGCATGATGACGGGGATGTGGCGGGTGGCACCGTCGGACTTCAGCCTTTCGAGCAATTGGTAGCCGTCCATGACGGGCATCATGAGGTCGGAGAGAATTAAAAATTGAGAAATCGAAGATTCACGCAAGTAATTGAAAATTGAAAATTGAGCGTCTAAGTTTGCCCCGTCATTTTCAATTTTCCATTTTCCATTTATCAATTCTAAAGCTGCTTGCCCATTCTCGACACTGAGGACGTTGTATTTTTCCTCCAAAAGCAGCCGGATGTAATCTTGTAGTTGGGGGTTGTCCTCCACGACAAGGATGGTGGGCTTTGCATCGCCGGAAGTTACCGGGTTGGGTACATACTCTTTCGCAACAGCTGCGACGGCTGCCATCCCCAATTCATCCGATTGAGGACTGCCGTCCCGAGCCATCGGGACAAGACCTGCCGACGGCGGACTCTCCACCACCTTGACCGGGAACGCTACCCGGAAGGTGGAGCCTTTGCCGGGACTGCTTGCCACTTCGATTTTCCCGCCGAATAGTTTGGCGTATTCGTGGCAAAGTGCGAGGCCGATGCCCGTGCCGCCTTCGGCGGGCTTGTCGGGGCGGGTGGTCTGGAAAAAGCGGTCGAACACATGCGGCAGGTCCTCGGGGTGGATGCCGGGGCCGGTATCGGAGACGGAGATGACGAGGTATGAGGGATGAGGTGTGAGGGATGAACCAACCTTGGCATGCATCCCTGTTTCCTCATCCCTCATTCCTATGTTTACTTTGATTTCCCCGCCCGCCGGGGTGAACTTGAAGGCATTGGAAAGCAGGTTGTAAATTATCTGGCGGCATTTCTCTTGGTCAATGATGGCCGTCAGTTGGTTGTCAAGGTTTGTTTTAAATAGAAAATCAATTGGCTTGCGGTCGGCCAATGACTGGAATTGTGCAGCGTAGTTTCCGAAAAACGGAGCGAGCGTGGTGGGCTTTTCGTTCAGTTCCATCTTGCCCACTTCCAATTTTTGCAAGTCAAGGATTTCGTTGACCAACTGCTGCAGTTCTTTTCCGCTGTTGTGGGCGGTTTGTACCAGGCGGGTTTGTTTTTCGGTCAGCTCGTTTTCTTTCAATAAGGATTTGATGGGACTAAGCACGAGCGTGAGCGGTGTGCGCAGCTCATGGCTCACGTTGGCGAAGAAGCGGGACTTGGCAGCGTCGAGGCTTTTGAGCTGTTCGGCTTGCTGCTGGATGAGGGCATTTTGGGTGGCCAGTTCCTGTTTTGCTTTGCGCTGTTTGTTCATGCCAACGAGAAGCCCTCCGGCCAGCAGTAAAACCAAAAGCGTGATGATTAAGGCATTGCGAAGTTGTGATTTTTTTAGCCGGAGTTCCAGTTCCTGGTTCTTTTTCTCGATTGCCAATTGGTCTTTTTCCTGTTGAAGAAAATAGCTTTGTGGGTTGAACCCAGCACTCTGCGCCTTGAACCTATCCTTGTGGAACTGCTGTTTTTTTATGTACGCCAAAGCATCACCAAACCGTTGCTCTGCTTCGGCAATCTTGGCTTTGCGTTCATAATTTGCGGCCAACAAATCATCCAGCTCCAGCTTTTCGGCCTTTCCCTGCGCCTTTTCGAGGTAGGATTTCGCCATTGTCGAGTTCCCCCGCTCCCATTCCAAATCGGACAAGGAATGGAGTACCTGAATTTCAAGCCATCGGCTGGGTTCGGCTTCGCACAGCCGCAGGGTTTTTTGGTAAAAACGCTCCGCTTCCACCAATTTGTTTTGAACCATCAACAAGTCGGCCCGGCCCAGTACTGCATGAATAGCAGTGCCATATTCCATTGGCTTGATGGGGTCGGACAAAGGGACTTTTTCAAGCGCCTCCACATGTGTTTCCATTTTGTCGTACAGCCCGGCATCTTGCGTGTGCATCAAAAGCCGCTTGTGGAGGTGGTTCATATTGGCGGTGTCCCCATCCTTCGTGGCTTGGGCGAGCAAGGCTTCCATTTCGGGCAGGACTTCCTCGATTTTCCGGTAGCTGAGGCTGCGTTCCAACAAAGCCATTTTCGTGTGCATGATGGTGGATTGTTTGCCCAATTGTTCGAACAGCCGCAATGCTTTTTCAAGGTACACGATGGTCAGCCGCTCGTCCCCAATGGCGCCATGAAAACGGCTCAGGTTCTTGTAGGTGCTGGCCTCTTTTTCCAAATTGCTTAGTCGTTGGGCCACTTTTACCATTTCCTCCCCGACAAAAATGGCCGCCAGTAGGTTGAAGCGACGTTCCAGCTTAATCATGATGGCATAATAGGTCTGGAAAAGACAATTGTCATCCGCTCCGCAATGGCTCCGCACCAGTTGCAGGATGAATTGGCGGGTCGTGTCGGCACCCGGTTGTTCCAATTGTTTTTCGATGAGCGGCCAAAGGGGGTCGGCGGCGCTTGATGGGCGGGGGTTGCCTTGAGCCAATAGATTGCCCGCTATGCCGCCTGAAAATAGAAGCGATAGGATTAAAAAGTATGGGAATAGGTGGCTCAAACTACTGCCATTTGTTTATTGTATTAACTGTCGAACGGTAAAAATCCACAAATTCTGGTTCAGACAAGCATAGCCTGAAAAAAAAAGTGTAGTCCTTATTGCCCAGTCGCCTTCCACGACAGGCTATTTTTCCACAAAAAAACAAACAAATGCTGTGTTGATTAAGCGCTTGCTTGTTTGGCGCATTACCTTTTTTGCTTCCTTTTCCAAAGCATACTTAGTTTCGCCCCGAATCCGCAGCACCATGATTGAATTTCTTTCTTCACCATATCCGCTGACAAAAAGCACGTCCTCCACCCTCCTTTTTGCACTGGGCACTGGAGCGTTTGTCGCTTTTTTCCTCATCGTTTTCCAACCATTTGGCACACGGGAGTTCCAAAGCGAAACGAAGTACCTGTTCTTGGCGGGCTATGGTGTGGTCATTTCATTAGTGATATTGTTGGGCAGCAAGCTGCCGCTGGTGCTTTTCCCGAAGGTTTTTGAAGAAGAACGCTGGACGGTGGGCAAGCATATCCTTTATTCCACGTTGGTTTTTGCACTGGTGTTCTTCGCCTGCTATGTCTATAAAGACCTCGCCTTGGGCAACCCGGTATCGTGGCGGGGCTTCTTGGGCTTTTTTCCCATCGCCCTGTCCATTGCTGTTTTTCCGATTGCCGGGCTGGTCGTCGGCGATTATGTGCGCCAACTCCAGCGCCACACAAAATTGGCCGCTGCCGCAAACAGCCATTTGGCACACCCGTTGCCAAAGGCCGATTCACTAAAAATCACCCTGCCCGACGAGAACGGCAAGCCCGTGCTCGAACTACTGCCCACCCAATTGCTCTACCTCCAGGCCGCCGACAACTACGTGGAGGTTTTTCACCTCGAAAACGCCGCCACGCCACGTCGCACCATCCTCCGCAACTCGCTGTCGGCACTGGAAACCGTTCCCGGCAACGGCTGCCTTTTCCGCTGCCACCGCTCCTACCTCGTCAACCTCTCGCTGGTCGAGCGGGTCACCGGCAATGCCCAAGGCTACCGCCTGCACTTCGCAGGATTGGAGGCTTCCGTGCCGGTGGCCCGTGGCCGCAGCGCCGAGGTTTTGGACAAATTGCGCTGACATTTCGCCCCAGCAGCCTGCATTTCGCCCCAAAACGCTGCCATTCGCCCCGCCCGTTTGCCGTTCGGCCCTTCGTACTTTACAAGCCCTTTCTGCCACGATACATTTGTCTTCGTCAAACCGGGCAAAGGTCGTCCGGCACTGTTCCACCAAAATATTGTCAACATGGAAAAAAGAATCGTCATCTCCTTGCTCACCATCGCCGCTTTTGTGCTGTCGCAAAATGGCGGGAAAATCCTTGAGCTTTTCGAGTGGTACGCTGCGCTCGACGTGCCAGTGAAAAGGGTTGTTTACAAAACATTTTGGTACATCGCTTTCCCGCTGGGGGTCATGGGCTTGTTTCATGGCTTCCGCAAAATAGCTGCCGAGGCGGGGCTTGCCAGCCGTGCGGCGCAGGGCATCGGCACGGGGCTGGTGGGCACGCTGCCCATGCTGTTGGGCGCTGGTCTGCTGGTCCGGTTTCAAGTACAGTTGGACTGGATGGCCATCCTGAACGGTTGCCTGCTGGCAGCGGTGGGCGAGGAAATCTTGTACCGAGCGATGCTGTTCGGGCAGTTGTTCCGCCATGCCCGCTGGGGCTTCCTGTGGGCAGGGCTGGCAAGTGCGGTGATTTTTGGGACGGGCCACCTGTACCAAGGCAACGAACTCGGTGCGATGGTCGGCATTTTTGCCGTCACCTTCCTCGGCGGGATGTGGTTCAGTTGGCTCTACGTGGAGTGGGGCAACAACCTCTGGGTGCCCATGAGTTTCCATTTCTTCATGAACCTCTCTTGGACGCTTTTTGATGTGAGCGACAACGCCCTTGGCACTTGGGCGCCCAATGTTTTCCGGGCGGCCACCATTGCCTTGTCCATCATTTTGACCATCCGCCACAAACGCAAAACGGGCGAAGCTTGGGTGGTGAAAGGCCGCCGCTGGTGGTCGGGCAAAATGCCCGTTTCATCAGCAGAAACAACTGACAACCAATCTTTTAACTTAAAAAATACAACCGTATGAATCGCTCAATCCTGTTTCTTATCTTCCTTTTTCTTGCACCTTTTTTTGCCTTCGGGCAAAATGAAAAATCGCTCGGCGGCACGGTTACGGACGAGCACGGCCATACCTTGGCCTATGTCAACATCGGAATCGTGGGCACGTCCATCGGCACGGTGAGCGGCATGGACGGCAGCTTTCGGCTCTACCTGCCCGCCTCCGTCAACCCGCAGGACACGCTCCGTTTTTCGATGGTCGGGCACGAGGGGCGCTCGTACACGGTGTCGGGTTTTGAATCAGCTTTTGGGGGAAAAGCGGTGGTCGCCCTTCCGCAGGCGGCCACGCTGCTCGCCGAGGTGGTGGTGAAGCCCCGTTTCACGAAGAAAAAGCGCATCGGGATGGATAAGCCCGGCACCCGTATGGCCGTCAATTTTGCCATTTCCGACAAGCCGAACCAGAACCTCGGCGCCGAGATTGGCCGTAAGTTCAACCTGCCGAAAGGCCCCGTGCAGCTCGATACGTTCCGGTTTTTTGTTTCCCGGAACAACTTCGACACGGTGCGCCTCCGGCTCAACCTGTACCAATTGGAGAAGGGCAGGCCGGGCAGCCAATTGCTCGACAAAAACATCGTGCTGGAGCTAAAGCCCAAACAACGGGGCTGGGTCGTGGTGGATTTGGCGGCCCACAACTTGGTCGTGAGCGGCGATGTGGTGGTGGCCGTGGAATGGATTTACCATGCTGGCAAGGGTACTTCGCTGTCATTGCCCATCGCCATGCCATCTGGCGGGGTGCATTTTTACAAATTCGGCAGCCAAGGCCAATGGAAGAAGTTCCCCGGCATGTCGTCGGCCATGGAGTTGGATGTGCAGTATTGAACTGACGAAAACCACTTACTACACCCAGAATTTGTCCACCCAATCCTCAACGAACGGCTGGCCATTGTGCAGGTGTTCTATTTCCCCCAGTTGTTCCAGATTGGCAACGGCTTGCACCTCGTTGAACAGCACCCGCTCCTCGTAGCGGATATGCGCCGTCAGTTCTTCTTCCATCAGGCTCAGGTGCTTGCCCAAATCTTCGGTGGCAGCGAACAGCCGCCGCAGCCTACGGTGCTCCCGCAATGCCCGCTTGACCATCGGGTGCTCGTTGCCACCGAGAATTGGGAAAATATACCGCTCCTCCACTTCAAAATGAGGCGACAGGTGGTTTTCAAAAAACCAGTCCGAATAGGCTTTTATCCTTTCGGGTGCCACCCCTTTTGAAAGCCCGGTGCGGATTTTCCAGCCGAGCAACAAGCCGTGGTGGTGTTCCCGGCTCAATGGCTGAAGGGATGCGTGTCGCTTCAATGGTTTGGTGTCGCTCATGCTTAGTTTGAAAGTTGTTTCTCCATTTCGATGACACGGGGAAACATGATGTTGTTCTCCAAATGGATGTGCAGGTGGAGGTCTTCCTCAAATTCCCGCAGCATGGAAAATGCCACCCGGTAGGTCGTGCAGCCGTCTGCTGGTGCGGTGTATTGGTTGCTGAGCGCTGATATTTTTGCAAAGCGGTCACCTTCCACGGAGTGTTCTTCCATCATCATGCGGATGGGGTTTTCGACGGTGCCGAACGATGGTAACCCGGGGTGCTTTTCGGTGGCCAATTTCCGCACGAACGGGAACAATATCTTTTCTTCCTTCTGCATGTGGAAGGTCAGTTCGTTGACGACATGGGCAAATTCGTCCCTGATTTCGAACAGTTCGGGGTGGCGCTCACCATGTACCTTGCAGAGCTTGCTCAGGTACTGCGTCAGTTCCGGCAATTTGGCTGTGACGTAGCGGTGGTGCTTTTTCTCCACATAATCAGCCAGCAGGTCGAGGGGCCAGGTGCGGTAGTCGGCAGCAGGTGCCTCGTTGGAGGTAGTGGCGTCCTGGAGTTCCCGCAGGAGTGCCTGCGCTTCGAGGTCCTTGTTATCGCAAGCTTCGCGGATGGTGCGCCCGCCCTTGCAGCAAAAGTCAATGCCGTGCGATTGGAAAACGGAGGCGGTACGGTAATCTTGGGCGACGGTTTCGCCGATGGTCTGATTTTGATTGATGTTCATTATTTTATGATTGAGAAACAGGATGAAAAAGTCCTGTTTTTAGTTAAAAAATTTTACCTTTTCAAGAAAGTGCTGCCGTCCTTCAAGCCGAGTGCGAGTTCGAGCACGGTCGTCTCTTCCAGCATGGCTTTCAGTTCGTTCCGCACAGCGGCAAAGCGCTCGTGCATGGGGCAAGGCTTCAAAGCATTGCAGGCACGAAGCCCCAGCCCGCAACCCGTGAAAATATGGTCGCCGTCCACGGTCGTGACGATTTCGCTGAGCCGGGTTCCTTCCATTTCTTTGCGACTGATTTCAAAACCACCGTGAACGCCCTGTACCGAATGGACGATGCCGCCCCTGGTCAATTGCTGCAAAATCTTCCCGGTGAAGGCAACGGGCGAGCCAGTCGCTTCGGCGATGTCTTTCACGCTGACCCGACTGCCTTCCAGCGAGTGGGTGGCGATGAGCAGGGTCGCCCTGATGGCATATTCGCAGGCTTTGGAAAACATGTTTTTGAAATTTCTGAATGGAAAACTGGAATAATTCAACCTCACTTCGGAGTACAATGTTACAACAATTTTTAAATCGGACAATTGTATCGGATTTAAATTGGTAGATTGGCACCGTATTTTTACCTGTGACAGACAATGCACCAACCTCATGCAAGAAAAGAAACACATTCGGGAGAAAATGCTCGCCTTGCGCTCAGCGCTCTCATCGCTGGACAAGCTACGGCTCGACCATTCCATGTGCGAGAAACTACGGCAAATCGTGGAGGAAACGGGTGCACGCATTATTCACACCTACCTGCCCATGGGCGATGAAGTTGACATCTTCCCCTTCATCAGAGAGATGCTGGAAAAAGGGCTGACGGTCGTCGCCCCAAAATCGCTCAAGGGGCGCAGGATGGAGAACCTCGTCCTGCATTCGTTGTCGGAACTGGAGGCGGGGATTTACGGCACCAGCCACCCTGCCAGCGGACTGGTCTATGAGGGTGGTTATGACCTGTTCATCGTGCCGGGCCTCGCCTTCGACCGCCACGGCAACCGCATCGGCTACGGGGCGGGGTACTATGACGCATTTTTGGGCAGCCAGTCGGGCGGGCAAAAACTGGGCATCTGCTACCCGTTTCAGTTGTTGGATGAACTGCCTGCCGAAGCGCACGATGTGCGGCTGGATGGGGTGTTGTGGGGTTGATAGGCTAACATTTCCTATTTGCCCCTCATTTCACCAAAAGGATTAGGAGATGCATTAAAGCGTCCCCCGTCGCCGCTGCTCATCCTCAATGCTCTCAAAAAGCGCTTGGAAATTCCCCTTTCCAAAGGATTTTGCCCCCTTTCGCTGGATAATTTCGAAGAAAAGCGTTGGGCGGTCTTCGACGGGCTTGGTGAAGATTTGGAGCAGGTAGCCCTCCTCGTCACGGTCCACCATGATGCCAAGCTCCTTGAGGCGGCGCAGGTCTTCGTCAATCACCCCTACCCGGTCGGCCACGGTGTCGTAGTACGCACCGGGCACGTGCAGGAACTCGACGCCCCGCTTGCGCATCTCGTTCACGGTGAACACGATGTCGTCCGTCGCCACGGCGATGTGCTGGCAACCAGCGCCTTCGTAGAAGTCCACGTACTCCTCGATTTGCGACTTTTTCTTCCCGTGCGCTGGCTCGTTGATGGGGAACTTGATTCGCCCGTTTCCGTTGGTCATCACCTTGCTCATCAGCGCCGAATATTCGGTGGAGATGTCCTTGTCGTCGAAGGAAACAAGGTTGGCAAAGCCCATGACTTCGTTGTAAAACTTGGCCCAAACGTTCATCTGCCCCCAGTCCACATTGCCCACCATGTGGTCAATGAACTTGAGGCCGGTCGAAGGCGGGTTGTAGTCGCTTTCCCATTTCTCGTAACCGGGCAGGAAGATACCGTGGTAATCCCTGCGCTCCACGAAAATATGCACCGTTTCGCCGTAGGTATGGATGCCGGAGCGCACCACCTTGCCGCTTTCATCGAACTCGATGGCGGGTTCCATGAACGGTTTTGCGCCACGTTTCACGGTTTGTTCAAAAGCGTCCCTTGCATCCTCGACCCAAAGAGCGATGACTTTTACACCATCGCCGTGCTTTCTCAGGTGTTCATTCAGTGGGCTGTCGGAGTGCAAGGGAGTAGTCAATACGAGGCGGATTTTGTCCTGCTGCAACACGTAGGAGGCACGGTCCCGCACGCCTGTTTCCAAGCCTGCATAGGCCAAGGACTGGAAACCAAAAGCAGTTTTGTAATAATGTGCTGCCTGCTTTGCATTGCCCACATAAAGCTCTACGTAGTCGGTGCCGAGCAGGGGCAGGAAGTCGTCCGCTTCGGGGAATATCTTTTCGAGGGAGTAATTGTAGTTGGATATGCCGGTTAAGGTGGCCATATATTTTGTTTGATGAGTTTGAATTGTTTGAATGGTTCGATGCGTTTGAGTTGCGTTTGAGTTGCGACGGGACACATCAAACAACTCAAACCAATCAAACCCATCAAACCATAATTTCCTCCTCCATCCAAGACTTATAGTAGTCCTCCACCTCCAGTTGCATCGCCGCTTTGGTGATTTTCACGGGACGGAACGGGTCAATCATCACCGCCAGTTCTTCCGTACCCACCTTGCCGATGCTGCGCTCGATGGCACCGGGGTGCGGGCCGTGTGGGATGCCAGCAGGGTGCAGGGTGAACTGCCCTTTTTCGATGTTGTTGCGGCTCATGAAATCGCCGTCCACATAATAGAGAATTTCGTCGCTGTCAATATTGCTGTGATGATAGGGTGCGGGAATGGCCTCTGGGTGGTAGTCGTAGAGCCTTGGCACGAACGAGCAAACCACGAACCCATCCGCCTCGAACTGCTGGTGGATGGGCGGCGGCATGTGAATGCGCCCGGTCAGCGGCTCAAAGTCGAAAATGGAGGTGGCATAAGGGTAATGGAAGCCGTCCCAGCCCACCACGTCAAACGGGTGCGTGGCATAGGTATAGGGATAAATCAAACCCTGCTTTTTGATGAAAATCGGGAACTCGCCGGTTTGGTCATGCGTCTCCAAATCGGTGGGGCCACGAAAGTCCCGCTCGCAGAATGGCGAGTGCTCCAGCAATTGGCCGGAATCGTTGCGATAGCGCCGAGGAGTGCGCACCGGGCTGTAGGATTCGATGTACAGCAGTCGGTTTTTGGCGTCGTCAAATTCCAATTGATAAACCGTGCCACGGGGAATCACCACATAATCGCCGTACCCGAACGCCACCTGCCCGAACATGGTCTTGAGCGTACCGCTGCCCTCATGTATGAATAGCATCTCATCCGCATCGGCATTTTTGAAAAAATAGCCATTCATGCTCTCCTGCGGCGCTGCGAGACCGATGTGCAGGTCGTTGTTCACGAACAGCGTCTTTCGGCTGTCCAAGTAATTGGCGCATGGCTCGATGGAAAAGCCCTTGAAACTGAGTGCCGACAGGTTTTTGTCAATGGCGATTTCAGGCTCCACCGAATAGGGGTGGCCTTTTTTGCTGACAATGGTGGGTGGGTGGAGGTGATAGACCAGTGATGAAACGCCCGAAAATCCTTGTGTCCCAACCAATTCCTCTGCGTAAAGGTTGCCGTTTTTCTGCCGGAACTGGACGTGGCGCTTGCGGGGGATTTTACCAAGGTGCTGATAATGGGACATGGCGGATTTTTTTTACCAAAAAGGAAAATGACCGCCCAAAAGTAGGAGGGGAGTTTATGCCCAAAGATGACTTTCATCAATTCGGCTGGGTGACAATTGTCACAGCATCAGGGGGGGGCTACCTTGCCGGGGAGTAATCCGTTGGCCACATAAAAATTGATTCCACGGAAATGGTCAACGAGCCGCCGCCTTTTACCTCTGAGGCTTTTCGGGTGGCAATCCATTCGGGGTCGTTTCTGAAAAGGTCGAATGCGGCCCTGGCAGCTTCGGGCGATGGGTGCGTGAGAAAATAATAGAGCATATTGTCGGCACCTTGGTCGGCATCGGTGGGCGTCCAGTAGATTTTGTGGGTCATGCCGTACCGCTCGAACCGCTCAAGGGTGAACCCCCGGAAGCGGTCCAGCAGGTTTCCCAAGTTGTTCGGGGTGCAGTGGTAAATGCGAAACTCCCAGACCCCGCTGCCGAGGTCGGCGGTGAGGTTGTTGGGCGAGAAGTCGGTGGTTTTGAGGAAGATGCTTTCGATTTTCGCCACCAAACTGCCATTCACCTCGCTTTCTTTCCAGACCCGTTGCCACGTCGTGTCGGCGGAAAAATCAGCCCATGCGGCCTCCCTTGCCGCCCGGTTGGGGTAGGACAGCACGTAATAGAGCTTCTCTTCGGGGTTGTCTAACGGCGTCCAATAGCCCACGTTGGTCATGCCGTGTTTCTCAAAAAGCTTGGTGGTATGGTTGCGGAAGCGCTTGTTCAAATCGTTCAGTTTGCCCTTGGCGGCGGTGTAAATGCGCAGCTCATAGCAGCGGGTGTCTTTTTGTGCTAATGGGTCGGCGGCAGTCGTCTTTGTTTGGCCGAAAAGCAGGCTGGCACAGAGCGTGGCCAACAAAAAAGCGAAAAGACGGAAGGTGTTGTTTTTCATCTTGCATGGATTGAAATGAAGCGGCAAGATGCGAAAAAGGAAGAACATGGTCGAAGACCATCTGCCACGTGATTAATGCAAACGTTTATAGTTGGTTGAATTTCTGAGGGAGAATATTAACAAGGGGGCAAGCCCCCTTGGAGACTTCAAAAGCCCAGTTGGGGCAAGAGCATTTCCAAGGGGGCTTGCATTTCCAAGGGGGCTTGCCCCCTTGCTAAGTTCAAATACTCAAACAGTAGGTTAAACAACTATAATCTATTCCCGCCGCTTTCAATCCCCCTTCACGTTCACCCGAATCCGGTCCTCCCGGTTCGCCAGTTCCCAGGTCGTGTAAAAAATCAGCCGACCAATCTTTTCCATTTTGTCGAACATGATTTTGTCCACCGTATCGCTGGGCAGGTGGTAATCCTTGTGCGTACCGGAGAAGTAGAAAATGGACGGGATGCCCTTCTTCGCAAAATTGTAGTGGTCGCTGCGGTAGTAGAAGCGGTTGGGGTCGTTCTTGGCATTGAAGGTATAGTCGAGGTCGAGGTGGGCGTACTCGGCGTTGGCCGCCTCGTTGATGTCGTGCAGCTCGGTGCTGAGGCGGTTCGAGCCGATGACGTAGATGTAGTTGGGGTTGCCCTCGTGCTTGGGGTCGGTGCGGCCAATCATGTCCACGTTCACGTTTGCCACCGTTTTTTCCAATGGGAAGAGGGGGTGCTCCGAATAGTATTCAGAGCCGAGGAGGCCCTTTTCCTCACCGCTCACCAACAGGCAAAGCACGCTGCGGCGTGGCCCTTGGCCGTCTTTTTTTGCTTGCGCAAAAGCCTGTGCAATGTCCATGACCGTGCTGCTGCCAGAGCCGTTGTCGTCGGCACCGTGGTAGATGGCGGGGCCTCTTTTGCCGAGGTGGTCGTAGTGGGCGGACACGACGACGACTTCGTCCTTCAATCGTGGGTCGCTGCCCTCGATATAGCCAAGCACGTTGGAGCCTGTCAGTTGGCGCTTGTTTTTCTTCTGCACCATGCTCAGGCGGCAGGGAAAGTCAACATGGGCGGGCTTGCCGGATTCCTTGATGCCGTCCCGCAGCTTCACGAACTTCTTCATCTTTTTGCCCACGATTGCTTTTGCCAAGGTGCTGGAAATGAACATGTTGTTGGCGTAGCGCCCTTCGGGGTTGCCGCCCTCGCCCATGCGCATCTCGCTGCTGAGGAGGGTCTTGCGGGCCTCGCCGACCGTCTTTTTGATGTCTGCATCAATGAGCAGCACCGTGGCCACGCCGTGCTGGTGCGCCACTTCGAGCTTTTTGCGCCAGTCGGTGCTCCACGGCGAAAGCTCCGGTGTGCCGGTGAGCCACGAGTTGCCAGCCTTGTCCACCGGCTCGTCCATGTAGATGAGGATGGTCTTGCCGGAGAGGTCCCTGCCAGCGTAGTCGCTGTACTTCGGGTCGTCAATGCCGTAGCCAAGGAAAACGACTTGGCTCGTGGCAAAGCGCTCCCGGTTCGAGTTGGCGCTGGGGAAAGAAACGAAATCGCTGAGGTGGCGGTAGCTTTCGCCGTTGATGGTCAGCTCTATTTGGCCGTTGTCCCAGCTCTCGGCGGTGAAGGCGATGTTTTGGAAATAGGTGCCACCTTCGCCAATCGTCGGCAGGCCGAGCCGCTCGAAATGCGAGGCGATAAAATCGGCGGCCTTGCGCTGGCCCTCCTGCCCGGTTTCCCGCCCCTCGAACTCGTCGGAGGCCAGCACGGTGAGGTAGCTCCGCATGTCCTCAGCGGTGATGGTGGCGGCGTAGGGAGCGGCATTGGCAGTGGCCGTCAGCATGGGGTGGTCAGGGGGCGTGGTGGCGAGTTCGGGCGACATTTGCGCCAGCAAAACGAAACTTGTGGAAACGGAAAGCGCCGTAGCGAGCAGGTATTTTTTCATGGAAGAAGGTTTAGAAGGGTTTAGCGGGTTTAGAAGGTTTAGCGGCCGCTTGTGCTAAACCTTCTAAACTTTCTAAACCTCCTAAACCTCATCACAGCCAGATAGACAGTGCGAATCTGGGTTTTGTTGCGTGGCTTGCGAATTTAAGGCCAGATTGTGGGCGTGGGTTTTGCATTTAGGGGTAAATTGCGGCCATTCTTCTCAACCTTCAAACCTGTACCATGAAAAACATCTTCGCTTCCTTCCTCTTCCTATTGGTTTCCAATTTTGCTTTCGGGCAAATTGTGTGGGCACCCCAAGGCGCTAAATGGTATTATACAGTTGTTTGGGAAGATTTTTTCGGGCAGATGACTGAGGTGATACCCGTGCAAGTCTTAGGGGATTCGACTATCCAAAGCCAACAGTGTCGGATATTGGTAGGTGATAATAAAACTTTTGGTTTTGGGTGGGGCTGTCACACCAATGATGGTAGGGAGTTCATGTACGAAGAAGGCGGCAAGGTCTATTTTTTTGATAAAAACAGCCTGTCGTTCGGACTGCTATATGACTTTAGTAAAAATGCTGGTGAGTCTTGGCTCGTACCGCTGTGCGAGCAATTGAATTGGGAATTCGACTCGTTGCGAGTCACAGTTGACTCTGTCACCTACCCCATTATTAGTGGCCAACCATTGAAATACCAGCATGTCCATTTGGAGGCACAGGATAGTTCATGGAACTTTGGAAATGATATTATAGCCGAAGGCATAGGTAGTCTCACCAAAATGTTCCTTATCCGCGATGCCACCACTGCCCATGTTTGGATTACCGAACTCCGCTGTTACGAATCCCCAATCACTGGCACTATCAAGTTTATCGAGCAACCCTGCGGTTTTATTTCTAAGACTGCCGAAGCAACTGAACCCCAATATTTTACACTCTCCCCCAACCCCACCACTGGCCCGGCCACTCTCACCTTTACGCTACCGCCCACTACTAACGTCATCGTCCAAATCCTCAACAGCTTCGGCCAAAAAATACAGGAACACCAACTCCCTAGTGCCACTGAAATACTTCAAATTGACGACCTTGAACCCGGCCTATACTTTGTCACCCTGTTTTCCAATGGCCAGCCGATAAAAACCCAAAAGCTGCTTCGCTTTTGATTGGGATTTGATTAGATTTGGCGGAAATACCTGGTGATTGGCGACCCATTCCTGAGCCACCAATCACCAGTCACCAATCACCAGTCACCAATCACCACCCACACCGTTCCCTGCCATTTCCCTACCGTTCCCTTTCCATCCTTACACATTCAAAAATATTTTCAAGAAAGTTCCGAAAAAGTTTCTTTATCTCTTTTGGTTTTCAGTAAATTTATCGCACCAAACAGCCACCAAAGACTGGCTTCTCTAGCTTGAAAATGAAATAGCCCTGAAAGATGACAAGTGATTTGCTTACCTGTTGTTTTTCCGATGAAGTGAAGAAGGTTGGTGTAGGGGTTTGGGTGCTTAGGCAGGGTTTGCTTGTGTACGATAGGGCATGAGGGACGCTGCGCTAAATTTGTGGTAGCTGGGGCACTTAGTTACGCCTATTACTCCAGTTTTGGTAAATAGGCGCAATTCAGTTGCGCCTATAAACAAGTTAAATCCAATGTTAAAAAGACAACGACAATGCATAAAATGAACGGCAGAAATAAGACACCAACCGCACATTTAGGTACATTTGCTTGCCCAAACACACGGGCTACCACTTCGCAAGCAAAAGAGCCTGAATTGACCAACCACAAAATAGATTAAATGGAACATTTACAGATTATACTACCATCAGTATTACTTCTAATCGGCTTTCTGTTAAAGTTATTGGTAGGTAGAAACTACGATATGCCTGCTACAATACAAGCGATTTGTGAGTTACCTGTTGACATCATCTTACTTGCACTCTCGTTTACTGTGGCATTTACAATAACAAAAGTTGACAATCAATCGTCTGGTTTATTTTACTGCTTCATTGGAATAGCTACTGCTATACTAATAGTTTTACTTTGGCGTATTTCAGTTGATCAATTTTTGAAAAAAAATAAGTGGTGGATTCTACTACTTTTCATTAACCTTACTATTGCTGGCTTCGCAGTTTTTAAGTCTGTTAGTCTAGTAATTGAGACTGAAATAGTGGAATCAAAAAATATTGCTCCAGAATCTAATCAAACTAATAATCATGAGTGATTTCTCTAACATATCAATATTGCTTATTGTCTTAACAAGTGCAATGGTCACCTTATTGACAGTACTTATTTATTCTCGACTAAGGAAATCAAAGTATGATGAAGAAAAGAATCGAGCCGTCTTAGAAAGCATAAGAAATTCAATTGAAAAACAAATGTATGGCTTAAATGATAGGTTAATTCAAACAGAAGAAAGGTGGAAAGATGTAAACCATCTTTTACTTAGAAGAGAATATTTAGAAAACAAGAGTCCAATTACCAATAGTAGAAAAACATATTTTTCCGAATTTTTAAAAGCTAATGGAATAACTGAGAATGATTTAACTATTGACCAAAGACTAATCTTTATTCTTACACCCTTTAATGAAAGATATTATGAAGATTATAAAGTAATTCGGGAAGCGTGTACAAGTGCTGGTTTTAAAGCATTTAGAGGTGATGAAAATTATTTTAAAGGAGATATATTCCCAGAAATGCTAATGTTAATTGTTAAATCAAATTTAATCATTGCCAATATTAACGGTAGAAACCCTAATGTCTTATATGAATTAGGCATTGCACAAGCTTTAGACAAACCTGTTATTCTCATTTCTAGAGAACCAGAAAAACTACCTATTGATATAAAATCCAAGAGATTCTTAATTTATAAAGACTACAAAGAATTACAAGAACTAATTCGGCAGGAGTTAATAAATTTAATTTCGACAAATGAGTAGATTACAAGCAATAGAAAATGAGCTATTATCTATCAACCAAGCTGCCTTTCAAGAGTTGTGTGATAGTTTTCTTGCATTGAGAAATAGCAACTACTCTGCATTTTCAAGAACGGGAAGCCAAAGCGGAAAACAAAAAACAGTAAAGGGAACTCCCGACACCTTTTTACTTCTACCAAGCGGTAAATACATTTTCGTTGAGTATTCTACAAACATTACTGCTGGACTAAAGAAGTTAGAGGAGGATATAAAGAAATGTATTGACATCAAAAAAACTAGCATTCCTGTTAATCAAATTGCAGAAATAATTCTTTGCGTGAATTTCAACTTAACGGCAGCAGAGATTCAAACACTGAAAGACCTTTTAGCAAGTACACGAATTGGGCTGACAGTTTACACACTTGATTCTTTAGCAATAGAACTCCACTTACATCATCGTGATCTTACACATGAGTATTTAGGATTGCCTTTGGACACGGGACAAATTGTATCAATAGAAAAATTCATTGCAGAGTATAACAGAGCATCAAAAGGAATATCGACTCCATTAAACAATACTTTTTTACACCGTGAACATGAACTGAAAGAACTTAAAGAAGCAATATTTCAAAACGATTTTATTATTTTAACTGGTGCACCAGGAATTGGTAAAACAAAATTGGCAATTGAAGGAATCAATAATTTTCTTTCAGAGAATTTGTCTTTCAGGGCTTATTGTGTTTCATATAAGCATCACACTTTACTTGACGACTTGTATCAATATTTTGATTCTGAAAAAGACTATATACTTTTTGTTGACGATGCAAATAGAATTGATGCTTTCAGTCAGATAACGGGATTTTACAAAGGCACAAGGAAAGGAAAATTAAAAATCCTAATTACTGTCAGAGATTATGCTTTTCAAGAAATTGGAATGCTTTGCCAAGAGTTTTCACCGAGGCGACTTGACTTAGCAAAATTTTCAGACGAACAAATTCTTGACATTGTTAAAGCAAAGCCATTTGAAACTGTTCCATATTATCACAGAGAAATTGTCCGAATTGCAGATGGCAACCCACGACTAGCAATCATGGCTGCTTTGCTTGCTAATGCCAAAATGGATATTTATGCGTTAGCAGACGTATCTGACTTATTTGAAAAATATTTTTCCACTTTCGTAAAGGATGATGGAGAATTTGCAAAGTCATTAAATATTCAATGTCTTGGATTGATTGCATTCTTCTATACTATCCCTTACAAGAATAGAGAGATCACGACTTCCATTCTTGACAACTTCGGTATTGAATATTCAGCATTTATTGATGTAATTGACAAACTGGATAAATTAGAATTAGTAGAGATTCAATTTGAACATGTAAAGATTCCCGAGCAAAACCTTTCAACTTACTTTTTCTACAAGTCATTTATTAAGGACAATTTACTTTCGTTTGAAACACTATTGAATAAATACATTGACAGTAACAGCAATCGCTTTAGAGATTGTGTGATTCCTGCCAACAACACATTTGGAGCAAAAAATGTAATGGACAAACTCCAACCATTTTTGCAAAGTCACTGGAGAGGAATAAAGAAAGAAGAAGAAAAAGCATTTAAGTTTCTCTCAATTTTTTGGTTTTATCTGCAAACCGAAACTTTAGAATTTGTTTTCAATATCACCGATGCACTTGAACCTGTTACCACAACAAAGTATGAAGTAACATATGAGAACAATGCCTTTTCATACAGCAAGAATGATGTTATTGAATTGCTTGGAGAGTTCTTACGATTCCCTAATAACTTAAAAGAAGCTCTTGAATTAGGTTTTGAATACACAAGGAAAAAGCCGGAACATTTGCCTGAATGGATTCATAAAATAAGAGAGCATTTAACTTTTGATGAAGAAGACCAAAATCAATTCCACTTTGAAAGGCAAACAATTTTATTTCAAATTTTACTTGACGGTTTGAGTAAAGGAGATTCTCTTTTCACGCCAGCATTTTACGAACTCTCAACAACATTTTTGTCTTTCAAATTTCATCATACAAAAGGTGGAAGAAATAATTCCTTCTACTTTTATGACTACCCTATTCCCAATATTCCAATTATTCAACATTTTAGACAAAGAATTTGGAATGCAGTTGAACTCAACTTTGAGAAAAATTATGATGATTCATTTAATCTATTATTGAACTATTCAAGTGTGAGACCTGATGTAACAAAAGAGCTTATGGAGTTTGACATTGCTTTCTTGATTGAAATTATTGAAAAGCATTTAAGCAAACATTCATTTGAGCATTGCAAGTATGTTCAAGACCAAATCAGATGGTGCAAAAGAAATTCTGTTTCGCATCCTTCATTCATTTCACTAGCTCACAGTTTTACAAATTCGACCTACGAAATATTTCTAAAGATTGATTGGGATAGGTTAAGAGATAAAGAGATGTATGAGTTTGATGATTACAGAGAATATGAAAAATTAAAAGAGGCAGAAATCAGAAGTTCATTTGTGTTTAAGAAAGCTGACGAAGTAAAAGAGTTCTACAACATTTTTGCTTACTTGAAAAAGGCTGCAAAAAATGAATGGAATTACAATACAACTCTTGACTATGTTATTGACGAAAACTGTTCAAAGGATTTTGAATTAGGTTGTTTATTACTGATTGAAGTAATTGAAAAAAACAACGAAGTAAATTATGTTCCAAGAGTCGTTTTTAGAAATCACTTAAAGACTGAAGAAAAAGCAAAACACATTTGGGCAATGTTACAGAAGCAAGAGTTTACTTACAAAGGACTTTGGGAACTTTCATTTTATGACTACATAGATGATTCGTTGCTAAACAAAGAATATGTTCAAGCATTGGTGAATACTGTTAGCAGTATGAAAGAAGCCAACACTATTCACTTTGACCGACTGCAAAGATTCTTGACAATTGAACCAAATCTTTTTCAAATTATTTTAAGAACCATTGTTAAGAAGAATGAAAAGGAAGGAACCCGATTGCAGGTTTGGATGGACTTTTTCAGCACTCACTTTGAACTATTGGGTGATGACATTGAACTTATCAAGAAAGCATATTTGCAGCAGGACAAAATTTATAATCACTTTGACTATGAAGGAAAAGGTTTCCTAAATATCTTAAAGAAGGATTTAAGTTTTCTAATTGAATATGTAAATGGTTTGTATGCTGTAAAGCAATTTGGACTTTCATCAGACCATAAGAATTTAGGTTTTGTTTGGCAGGTGCCAAATATTGAACAAGTTTTGAAAGATGTTTTTGATTTAGTGATTGAGAAAGAACCATTCTTTGGAATCCTTGACCACTTCTGCAATTCGTTTTTTAGAAACTTACAAGGAGAAGCAAAAGAGAAAGCAAGGAATTTCCTTCTTGATTATACCAAGGCAAATTTTTCTGACTATAACAAAATGAATGTTGTTGTTGACATTGTAAGACATTCAATGGGGGAAATGTTTGATGAAGTGTTGTTATTGTTTTTATCGTTAAATCAAGACAGAGAAATCTTTTCTAGGATTTATTGGCGTGGTAACGGAACAAGTGGTGTGGGTAATGTAATACTTGCTGACATTCAAATGGCAGATTGGAGAAATATTCTTTCAATCGTTGAGAAGTCAACAGTTGGAATAAAATTAATTCCCATTAAGAAATACTTAAACGAGCGAATTGAATATTGTTTAAAGAGTGGAGACTGGGAAAGACAGAGAAGATTTTTAGAACGATATTAATAGCTGACACTTCACAGCTACTCACATTGCCAAGTCTCGCAAGTAGACCCTAGTTGTGCCAAGTCTTCCCCATTATCCTCACAAACCAAAAGTTCCAGCAAGCGTAGCGCACAGCGCCACTTGCGGGGGTATGCCAGCCACAACCCAAGCACCGCTGCCCACAACACTTGCCCAAACCATACCTTTCACCACCCATAAAATCACAAAACCCCACCCCCAAACGTTCAATCAAAAAAATACAATCCATGTCCAACCGTATCCTAGTTTTCACTTTCTTCCTGTTGTCCTTCACCACCGCTTTCAGCCAGCCAGCGGACACCAGCTTTGTCTCGAATTTTGATGCGGTGCTGGAAGAGCGCTTCATTGGAGGCCCGGATGCTTTCCTTCGTCATTTTTTTGGTATAGTGAAGTATCCTGCTGATGCCCGGACGCATTGCAGGTCCGGCCAACTGTTGGTGAAGGTCATGGTGTCTCCGCAAGGAGCGGTTCAGGCAGTTACCTTCCTCAATATGCTGGGCTATGGCATAGAAGAAGAGGTGACCTCGGTATTGATGGCAACGGCTGGCAAATGGAATACTGCGACGGAAAGCGCTGACCTGCTTTTCTCCATTGGGTTCGAACTGGATGGCATTGCGAAGATAAACGGGGACATGAAAATCAACGCCTACGGCAGTGGCGCACACGGCGGGGGCTGTGAAAGCACCGAAGAACTTGAAGCACAAATGGACAAGGCGATAAAGAAGGGGAAGAAGGACAAAGCGATGGCTTATTGCGAGGAACTTTTGCGCAGGAATCCGTTTTCCGTTGAATATGCCAATGCATACAATGAATTGAAGGATTCAAAATAACCAATCCATGACACCACGACAAATCCTCCACCAATGGCTAGAACCTTTCAACAAAGCAGATACCGCTGCCATCACACAACTATACAGTGAGGATGCAGTGAACCATCAAGTGGCGAACGAGCCAGTGGTAGGCAGGGATGCCATCGGGCGGATGTTTGAAAGGGAATTTGCGGCAGCGGAAATGGTCTGCATCCCGGAGAACATCTTCGAGGACGGGGATTGGGCGATATTAGAATGGAAAGACCAGGAGCGTTTGAATCCCAGATTGATGTGGGTGGGCTGCCTCCCGGGCTATACTATGCAATTCTTGCTTGTGAAAACTCCTACTCAATAGGAAAAATCGTGAAGCTATGAGGAGGGTTACTATACTACTGGTTTTGGGCTTCATTTGTTTGAACTGTAATAAATCTCTAAAAGAAATCCATTGTTCAGACGAGTGCAAGCAATACTACAAACTCATGAAATCCGATTGGTTAAAGAAAGACGGGTTTTATGAAATTATAGGAACCCCACCTTACTTGGAGGAAGGCGAATACAGATTGAAATATTTTAGGGAAAAATGCTTGCTCGACTTGTCAAAGCAAAAGTTGATAAAGCTACTTGGCAAGCCAAGTCAAACAGTACCTAAAGAAGGCTGGGAACTTTACGTTTATTGCCTGAACGTCAAATGTTCTCAAAAATTCAATATTGTTATTGATTCCCTTGATTTCGTAAAAGAGGTTTTCTTAAGTCCTGAATCGATTGATAGGGATTAAGAAATAAAATGCCACGAACAAAGCACTCCCGACCATGCCGCCCAAGCCTCAACCCGCCAAGTCAACGCACGGGAGGGAGTGCCACCGTTAGCGGCAACCCCACGAACGACCGAGCAACACGTTGCGCCCAGTCTTCCCCCTTTCACTTGTTCTCCCCAGCCTTCCCCCCAACTAAAAAGTTCCCGCAAGCATAGCGCACAGCGCCACTTGCGAAGGTATGCCAGCCACAACGCAAGCACCGCTGCACTCAACACTTGCTCAAACTGTACCTTTTGCACAAAAAGAAAAAAAAACCCACCCATCCAAAAAAAAAGTAATAAAAGCTTTTGGAAAACAAACTGAACGCATTACCTTAGCAGCATGATTTTAAGGCCAAGGTTCAGGGCCAAGCGCAGCGCAACCAACCATATTTTGAGGAAAACTACCATTGAAAAGCAGCAGCCGACCAAGGAGCGGCGATGCTGCCATTTTTTAACACAAAATGCTGACCACCAATGACTTACAATACCACCTAAGCAGTCCATCCAGCCTTCTCGGCAGCGTAAAACATCAAAAATCAGCCAAAACGTTGCATCCAAGCGGGGGTATTCCTTTGCGTAAGGACGGGTACGTCTATCCAAGCAGCGAGAAGCAGTATCACAGTAGCGATTAGCTGCGTCCAAGCAGAGGTATTCGGTAACTAAGTCTAAAAATTTGCTACCCATAGAGCGGAATTCGCCATCTAAACGAAGAAATTCGGTATCCAAACGAAGGAATTCGCTATCTAAACGAAGAAATTCGGTATCCAAAGAGCGAAAATTAATGGCATAGAAGCTTGGATAGGATGCGTGTCAACTGGTAGATTCTTGGTATTTCATTATTCTTCAAAAAAGTTTAAACATGTCAAAACCTAAATTCAACTGCACACAAGCAGTGTTCGTGGTCGTCGTGGAGACGATACTCAATTCAATGGAGGAATTCCTGGCGCAGATTACGCCCCGTCGGCCAAAATACAAGCTGTCGTGGATAACGGACGCAC
The DNA here is from genome assembly GCA_002435785.1 of Saprospiraceae bacterium UBA6168. Lineage (GTDB taxonomy): Bacteria > Bacteroidota > Bacteroidia > Chitinophagales > Saprospiraceae > UBA6168. Next base: position 77,078 of record DIUC01000082.1, read on the forward strand.
GGGCGGCACTGGTCGCAGCGGACCTTCTGCCGGACGAGGCCGCCCGTCAGGCTATCTCCTCCATCATCCGTGTCGAACTTTTGGCCCTCAATGCTCAATGCTGCCAGGCATGGCAAGAATTGGCCGACTTCATCCGAGATGCTTTTGCAGCTGATATCGTGGACATACAGCTCAAGGCGGCGGGCTATGAGCGGTACGAGAAGGCTGCGGATAAAAAATGGCCCGAGACGAAGGCCATGATGAATTCTGCCAAGACTTTCTTGACCGCCAACCTCGCCACGCTCACTGCCAATGAGAACATGGACCCGGCCTTCGCCACGGAGTTTGGGAACCTGGTGACGGCGTTCAACGCCAAGTTATCAGCCTATGAATCGAGCAAAGAGGCTGTTCCCCTTGCCACGGATGCCAAAGTGGATGCCTTCAACGCTGTATATGATACCATCCGCCCGATGATGGACTTCGTACAGAAAATCTTTCGGGACAATGAGTCGGTGCGCACCCAATTCGTGTTCTCGAATGTAGTGGACCGGGTCAGCGGCCACGGCCTGGCGGGCGCCCGTGGCACCATCTTCAGCACCGTCAACTTATTCCCCATCCAGGGCGCTCTGGTGGAATACTGGCTGGAAGCCACGCCTGCCGTCCGCTATTTCGCCGTCACGGACGCCGATGGGAAATACCTCATCACGTCCCCGTCGGGCGATTATAAGTTAAAAGTATCGGCCCCTGGTTATGAGGACAGCGGCATTAAGGATATAAGCATTGCCGTGGGCACTATCAGCACATTTAATGAGAAGCTGACGCCACTGGAGGGGAATAATGGATAATTGATAATTGATAATTGATAATTGAAAATTGAAAATTGACAATTAAGATAAGCGGATAGAACGAGAGCGGTCTGGCGTACAAGCGCTGGGCCACTTTTTTTATGGGCTATCGTTCATTCTCCCGCTGATGACACAGATTTCCGCAGATAAAACATATAGTATAGCAGCTGCGGAAATCTTCGCTGAGCAAATGCACAAAACCTATTAGCGCCGAGTATAACTGTGTGGGTATATTTCCAAGGGGGCTTGCCCCCTTGATAGGCCGGGGAAGGTTTGCGAAGTATTGAAATAAAAAATGCCGAGATAAAACCCAAAAAACTTCTCAGTGTTTGACAGCCATTGAGTAAATTTGGCGGTAATATCTGGCGATTGGAGACGCTTCCCGAATCACCAGTCACCAATCACTAATCACCAATCACCAGTTACCAATCATCATGTACCAATTCACTTACGGCGGCAAAAACGGCGAAACCTTCCAACTCGCCGAAGCCAAAGACCTCGTCGTCGTCCGCACCGTGGACGATGCACCGCTCGAAACCCTTTCCCTTTCCACCCAAAGCCGGGACATCGTGCAGAGCCTGCTCCCCATCGCCGCCTTCCCGGAAGCCAACGTGATGGTTTATCGTTGCATGGCCACCGACGACAAATCGGCCACGGCCATGCGCAATGCCGCCCGAAAAAGCCTCTCGCAGGAAGATGGCATCCGGTTCGCCGGACGGGTGCTAAAGGACCCCGCCACGGGCAGCATCGTCGTTTACACCGAGAATATTTACCTCCAGTTCAAGCCAGATTTGACAAAAAAGGATTGCGAAGCGATTATGGCAAAATACGAACTGAAGGTCAAGGAAGACCTCGGTATCACCCCCAATTCCTACTTCGTCAGCACGCCCGACGGCACGGGGCTTGGCGTTTTTGAGCTGGCGCAAAAACTGCTCGCACTGCCCCAGGTCGAAGCCTGCCACCCGGAATTGGTGCGGGAGCGCCGATTCAAGTTCGTGCATCCCATGCAGTGGCACCTCCGGGAAACGCAGGTGAACGGCGTCACCATTAGTCAACACGCCAACGTGGAGGCCGCTTGGGAACTTAGCACTGGCAAGGGCACCACCATTGCCATACTCGACGACGGCGTGGACACCACGCACCCAGAGTTCAAGGACAAGCTCGCCTTCCCCCGTGACACCGTCGCCAACACCGACGACGCCCAGCCCAAACATGCCAGCGAGCGCCACGGCACGGCTTGCGCAGGGGTGGCGTGCGCCAGCGGCACAGGCAAGGCCATCGGCGTGGCACCCGACGCCAAGCTCATGCCCATCCGGCTCGGCAGCATCGGCAGCATCAGCGAGGCCAAAGCGTTCAAATGGGCCGCCGACAATGGGGCCGACGTGATTTCGTGCAGTTGGGGGCCGGAGGACGGCGCTTGGTGGAACCTCAGCGACCCCCTCCACACCCGTCAGGCCCGTTTGCCGGACAGCGCCAAGGCCGCCATTGACTATGCCGTGGAAAAGGGCCGGGGCGGCAAGGGCTGCATCATCACTTGGGCCGCTGGCAACGGCAACGAAGACGTGAAATACGACGAGTACGCCAGCAACCCCAAAGTCATCGCCGTGGCTGCTTGCAATGACAGTGGCCGCCGCTGCGTCTATTCCGACTTCGGCTCGGCGGTTTGGTGCTGCTTCCCCAGCAACGATTTCTTCGAGCCGAAGCTGAACCCTGCCCGCCCGAAAACCCCCGGCATCTGGACCACCGACCGCACCGGCAAGAACGGCTACAACAGCGGCGGCATCAACGCCGAGCACCTCGTCGGTGATTTCGACGGCCATTACACGGCCACTTTCGGCGGCACGTCGAGCGCCTGTCCCGGCGTGGCTGGCACGGTGGCGCTCATGCTTGCCGCCAATCCCGCCCTCACTTGGGAGCAGGTGAAGACCATCTTGCGCAATTCCTGCGACCGCATTGACGAGACGATGGGTGCCTACGACGCCAATGGCCACAGCCCTTTCTACGGCTACGGTCGCCTCAATGCACAGATGGCCGTGCAAAATGCCATCGCCGCCGGGCAGCCAAAGTCAGATGCTCCCGTTTTCAAGGTAAATGGGCTGGTGCAATTCAACCTAACCCCCAATGCGCCGCTGGTGAACGATGTTGCTGTTGGCGAGTTCCCAACCCCGGAGCGTTTGTTGGGGCTCCAACTCAGCTTGGAGCCGTTCCACCCCGACCTGCATATTTCTTATAAACTCATGGTGAAAAACATGGGCGAAACGGCCACAGGCACGGATGGCGCACTGGCAAATGCGGTGGACAAACGGCGCTCCGTGGTTGGCGTTTCCATCTCGCTGTCTGGCCCGCTGGCCGCCAATTTGAAGGTGAAATATGCCGTGAAACTCAAAGGCAAAGCCAAGTGGTCAGAAGCGGAAAACGGCGCTTGGGCAGGTAGCGCTGATGCGAAGAAGGGGGCGACGGTGGAGGGGGTAAGGGTGTGGGTTTGAAAACATCTGGGTTGACAGTTTTTAACAAAAGCACTAATTTTGGAAAAAATTCATGGTATGAAAATTTTAGAAGATAAAATCACCTACCAAGCGTTCCGGGAAATGGAGTTCGACGACTCGGACGATGCTTGGTACGAACTTATAAACGGAGAACTCGTGAGAAAACAATCACCTACCCTTGACCATCAACTCGTTTCGAGAGAAATAGCGTTCTTACTCACTTCTTTCACCAAAAAGACTCGCTGTGGGCAGGTGCTTAATGCCCCTATGGACGTTGTATTAGACGACAACAACGCCTACCACCCCGATATTTTCTTCGTAAAAAAAGAGCGCTACTTCATTTTCGATGAAAAGGAAAAAGTGGTGATTGGCGCTCCCGATTTGGTTATTGAAATCCTATCCAAATCCACCGCTGCCGACGACAAAGGCGACAAGCGGGATAACTACGAAAAATTCGGCGTCCGTGAATATTGGTTGGTTGACCCCATCCGAAAGTCCATTGAAGTTTACGCATTGGTCAACGAGCGGTTCAAGCTCATCGCTTACCTGGAAGAAAACGGTGTGCTAAAATCTTCGGTGCTGGAAGGTTTTGAAATGGAGATTGAACAGGTTTTTGCGGAAGCAAAAATCAATTGAAAGGCCATCGAAAAACGGCAATTGAAAAAGCGCTGTGATGGCTGGGACAATAGTCCCAATTAGCTACCTCCTATACTGCGAGCCAATAGGTTATGTGCAAACCAGATTTCCGAAATCTTTAAGATTTCGGAAATCTTCGCTGAGCAAATGCACAAAACCTATTAGCGCCGAGTATAAAATCACTGCTACATGTCGGCCTGAAAGACAAATTGCACCCCAAAATCATTTTTTTCAAAAGAAAACAATCAGTTCAGTTAATTTCACGCCATTAATCATTCATCGTTTCACAACCTTACCAATATGGCAATCTTCAACCTTAACATCAACGGAAAAAAACAGCAGGTGGACGTTGACCCGCTCACGCCCATGCTTTGGGTGCTTCGGGACCATGCCAACCTTGTCGGCACCAAGTACGGCTGCGGCAACGGCACTTGCGGCGCCTGCACCATCCACCTCGACGGGATGGCCATGCGCTCCTGCCAAATGACGGTGGCGCAAGTCGGCAACAAGCCCGTCACCACCATCGAGGGCCTCTCCGAAAACGGCGACCACCCCGTGCAAAAAGCCTGGCTGGAGCACGACGTGGCGCAGTGCGGCTATTGCCAAGCTGGCCAAATCATGAACGCCGCCGCTTTGTTGAATTCCAGCCCAAATCCCAGCGACGAGGAAATAGCTGGCGCCATGAACGGCAACATCTGCCGCTGCGGCACCTACATCCGCATCAGGGCGGCGATTAAAACGGCAGCCGGATGATTGTTGAATTGCCATATTGTTGAATTGTTTTCCCGAATCACGACAACAGTTCAACAATCCTGTCAACTCAACAATTCAATAGTTTAGAAATGTGTAAAAGATAACTGGTTTAGAAGGTTTAGAGAAGTTTAGCAGGTTTAAAGCTAAACCTGCTAAACTCCTCTAAACCTTCTAAACCAAAACTTCCAACAATTCAGAAAATGACAATCATAAAAACAAAATACGGCAGGCGTTCCTTCATCAAATCCACCGTGCTTGCAGGTGGTGGCATGGTGCTCGGCTTCAGTTGGATGGCGGGCTGCAAGCCCACCCCTGAGCAGGTGCTCAACATGCCGAAGGAATGGTTCAACATCAATGGCTTCCTGAAAATTGGCGAAAACGGCGTCGCCACCATCATGTCCCAGAACCCGGAAATCGGGCAGAACGTGAAAACGTCCATGCCCATGATTATAGCGGAAGAATTGGACATTGACTGGAAGAACGTCATCGTGGAACAAGCCCCATTGGACACCACGCTGTTCAAATGGCAGATAGCCGGTGGCAGCCAGTCCATCCGGCAGGGGTGGCCGGTGCTGCGCATGGCCGGTGCCACCGCCCGTCGAATGCTCATGGAGGCTGCCGCCCAAGAATGGCAAGTGCCCGTGGAAGAAGTGACCACCGAGGCCGGTGTGCTGCACCATAAGGCCAGTGGCAAGTCCATCGGCTACGGCGCTGTGGCCTCGGCTGCCGCCAAAGTGCCCGTGCCAGCGGAAGTGAAACTGAAGGATTTGAAGGATTTCAAAATCATCGGTACGCCCCGCAAGAACGTGGACGGCCTGAAACTCGTGAAAGGCGAGCCACTCTTCGGGCTGGACTATCGGCGGGACGGGATGCTCATCGCTATGGTGGCGCACCCCCCAGCATTCGGCCTGAAGCTGAAATCGGTGGACGACGCAGCGGCCAAGGCCATGCCCGGCATCAAGGACGTTTTCACCATCAATACTTACAACAACGGCTATGAAAAGCAGTGGTGCGATACCAGCGCTTTTCCAGAGCTTGTCGTTGTGGTCGGCAACACCACCTGGGAGGTGATGAACGCCAAAAAAGTCTTGAAGCTGGAATGGGAACCATCCACCGCCCATACCGAGACCGTTCAGGGCTGGGGCGGCCCACAAAAAGTGACGGTTCCGGGTGGCTTGGAGAATACCAACGACCACATGACCAAGATGGCCAGCCTCACCGCCAAGGCGGCGAAGACCCCGCTCCGCAAGGACGGCGACCCGGAAGCGGCTTTTAAGAATGCGGCACAGGTCATCGAGCGCACCTACACCGCCCCGTTCCTAGCCCATAATACCATGGAGCCGATGAACTTCTTCGCCCATGTGACGGCGGACAAGGCCGAACTCGTCGGTCCCATCCAGACGCCAGAGTTTATCGAAAAAACGCTGTCGGCAAGGCTGGGCCTTCCGCTTGAAAAGATTGACATCCAGATGACCCGTCAGGGCGGCGGCTTCGGTCGGCGGCTCTACGGGCATTACGTGGTGGAGGCAGCCGTTATTTCACAAAAAATGAATGCGCCCATCAAGTTGGTTTACACCCGTGAGGACGACATGACGCAGGGCGTGTATCGCCCCGCCTACCACGTCACCTACCGGGCGGCATTGGATGCCAACAAGAACCTCGTCGGCTTCCACATCCGTGGCGGCGGCACCTCCGAAAGCCCCGTTCACGCCAACCGCTTCCCGGCAGGTGCTGTGGACAATTATTTAGCAGAAGAATGGACGCTGGAAACCAACATCTCCACGGGGGCTTGGCGGGCACCTGGCTCCAATTTCATCGCCGGGGCCGAGCAGTCCTTCCTCGACGAGGTGGCGGAGGCCGCAGGGAAAGACCCCATCGAGTTCCGCTTGGCGCTCTTTGACAAGGCGATTGCAAGTCCCGTCGGCAAGGACAACGACTACGACGCTCCACGCTACGCCGGGGTGCTCAAGGAGGTAAAGGAAAAATCGGGCTGGGGGCAAACTCAGGAGGGCGTACACCGAGGTGTTTCTGCTTATTTCTGCCATGACTCTTATGTGGCGCAGGTCGTGGACGTGGTGGTGGAAGGCGGCAAGCCCGTCGTGCAAAAAGTCCATTGCGCCGTTGACTGCGGCATCGTCGTGAACCCGGAGGGCGCACACAACCTCGTGGAGGGCGGCATCGTGGACGGCATTGGCCACGCACTGTACAGCGCCATGACCTTCAAGGACGGGACGCCGGAGCAAAGCAATTTTGACAAATACCGCCTCATACGCCACAGCGAGGCGCCGAAGTCCATAGCGGTGCATTTCGTGAAAAACGAGATTGACCCAACCGGCCTCGGTGAACCTTTGAACCCGCCCATCATCGGGGCGCTCGCCAATGCACTCTACAAGGCAACGGGCAAACGGGTGTACGACCAGCCTTTCTTCATGGGTAAGCAGATGCTGGGGTAACGGATTTATTTTAGGAGATTAATGGAAATTGAAAAATTGCTTGCAACCGTTGGGTTGCAGGCAATTTCTCATTTAGGGGGAGGCGTGGTTATCAACGGGATAGGATTGGTTGAAAATTGCCCCAGCACCAAGTAATCAATCGAGAGCCGTACTATTTGTCAAGCCGCACCCCGTCAGGATTCATCATGAGCGGTACACCATTTCCATCGGTGAAGATGACCTTGGTGTTGGGCGATTTGGCAAGCTCCAAGAAAGCCTCAATGGCCTTGAACTGGAGTATCTTGTTGTCCAAGCCTTCGGCAATGATGATTTGGGCGTCCCTGGTGCCCTCAGCTTGGATGCGCTTTCGTTCGGCCTCCTGCCTTTCCTGTTGTAGGATGAACTCCATGCGAAGGGCGTTCTGCTCCGCCTCCAATTTTTCCTCGATGGCCGTGGCAAGGCTCGCTGGCAATTTGATGCTCTTGAGTAGCACCGCTTCTATGACGATTCCATTGTCGCCGATGGTCTTCATCATCTGTTCCTTGATGGCGGATTCAATCACGGTGCGCTCGCCAGTGTGCATGTCCTTGGCAAAAAACCGGGAGCTAACGTCTGCCACTGCCGACCGGAAGATGGGGAGTATGACGTTTTCCTCATACCGAGGCCCGATGTTTCGTAGGATTTCGGGGGCAGATTTTCCAATTATCTTGTACAAAATAGAAACCTCTGCTCCGATGTTCAACCCTTCTTTGGAGGGGATGGTAAGTCCCACCTCCAAGTTTTCGGTGCGTGTGGATACCTTGATGATTCTGGAGGTAAATGGGTTGAATACCTTGAGGCCACTGGTGAATGGCTCGTCCCGATACTTGCCGAAGGTCCGCTTTACGCCCACCTCCCCTTGCCTCACGGTAGCACAATTAGTCAATAGAATAATGGCGAGCAATGCAATGGTTGAAATGGCAGATAGACTCTTCATAATTCAAGGGCATTAATGATTAAGAAATGTGTAAAAAATAAGTTGTGAAGTTTTGGTTTAGAAGGTTTATAGAAGTTTAGCAGGTTTAGCTTTAAACCTGCTAAACTTCTATAAACCTTCTAAACAAGTTATCTTTTACACGTTATTATACAGGCTTATTGAATAAAAGCAATTGTTGAAACTCATTTACGATGCTCCTCACGGCATTGCCAGCGGCATTTAATTGCAATAATTTAATGGGCTGGTGAATCATATTATATCCAACCAACACCAGCATTTAAGCTTGGTTTCAACAGGTGAATTAGATTCCGATTAGAAAAACGGCGGATATCCACTGCCGTCCGAATGTTGCTAAAGTCTTCCCCTTGCCAACGGATAAAGCGAATTTAATGCAACGTCTTCCCGGCGCAGAAGCTGCCGACCGTTGTGCCCCCCCTGCGCTTCGTTCCTGTATCTCACTGGCCCCCGCACACCACCTTGCACACCACCGACCCCCCAGCACTGCTTTCATACCTGATAAAATAAACCCCAGCCGCCAGTTCCCGTGCGGGCATGGAGAACTGGTGCCTGCCCTTCGCCAATTTTTCGGCAGCAAAGAACCGCTGCACCAGCCGCCCGGCCATATCATACAGCGATAGGGTGCAAGTGGTCGGGGCTGGTAGTTGGAGGCTGATGTGGAGCTGGTCGTGAAAGGGATTGGGGCTGCAAGTGAGCAAGTTACTGCGGTTAATGTCCGTAGGGTCATGGTCGTCCTCGCTGTCCCGCAAGAAGATGGGCGACCCGGTGAGCGCCACGTCGCTTGCGTCCACGACGGTGGTGATGCCCCGGCTGGCAAAGTCCCAGGCCCGGCGGTGCAGTGCCTTGATGTTCAGGGATTTGGGAAAGGAGTATGCTGCCGCCGCTTCTTCCGAGCGGTCCTTGGTTGTGGTTGCCCAAAGGACGTAGGTATAGCCATTGGTGGGATGCAGGAAAGCCCCGCCCCTAATGCCATTGGGCAAGCCGAGGGCAGCAGTGCGGACAGCGTCATAGCGGCTGCCGTGTAGCAGCTTGGAAACCGTGGCGTAGGCAATGCCCCCGTTGGTTCGTTGTTGCTCGTATTTCGGAACGGAATCCAACTCCGTGAACAGCCCCATTAGTTGGAACTCGCTGCGGGCATCCTGCTCCGATTCTATGTCGCCCAATTGGTACACGTGCAGTTGGTCAATGCCATTCATCTGGCTGGCGACGGCGCTTTTTATCAAGTAGTTCACCTGCGCCTCGTTGGAGCCGAGGTACTCGCCGTACTGCGCCCGTGGGATGTTGCTCTCTGTGACTATCCAGCGTTTTTCGGGATAAGTCGCACCGTCGTAGCCATGCGTTTTCAGTACGTCATCCAGCTCATTGCGCAAGCGCAAAAGCCCATCCACGGAGCGGTCGGAGTGCCGGAAGTACTTGAAGTCAAAGATGTCGTTGCTCCATTCCCGAAGGGAATTGTCAATATGCGGGTAACTGTGGAAGCTCAATACATCGAAGTATGCCCCGCCATTGAGGGGGTATTCGGGGGTCGTTTTTCCTTGGTCGGGGTTGTCCGTTTGGCGTAGCACGAGGTCGAGGAAGCTGGGGTAGCCGATGCCCCCAATGGCCACATAGTCGTCCGGCGAGATGGACTTTATCACTTCGTAACTGATGCGCAACATGCGGATATAGTGCTGCACGGGGGCGTGGAGGGCGTATTGGCAGGGGTCGGGGTCGTGCTCCCACCAGTTGCCAGGCTCGCCGGGCTGCCGGGAGGAGTTGCCCACGAAGTCGAAGTCCGGCTCGTTCCAGATTTCCCAATAGCGGGTGTAGGGCGTGTACCTGTTCACCAATTGCCAGAGGTAGGCAGCGTAAAAATTGTGCTCGTTGACGGGCGTACCGTTCTCGCCAGCGTCCCAAATGGGTTCATACAGGTTGGCGAACAATTGGGATTGGACGCCGGGACAGTGGTTGGTGGGGTCACGGTGCCGCTCGGCGGGGAAGCCCACGAAAACCACGTTGTCCGTGATGCCCAGCGCATCGTAATGCTGGAAAGCATCGAGGCGGATGTCGTAGCCCCAATAGTCCACGAAATGGTCGGAAAGCAGCAGCCGCAGGGAGGTCACCCCTACCCCATCCACGCCGAGGGCTGGGTTGCCTGCGGCAATATCGGCCAACTGTTGGTCGGTCCAGAAGTAGTAAGCACCAAGGTTGGCACCGTAGTGGTAGTTGCCTTCGTAAGGCGAAACAGTGTCATTTGCGGTGAGGGTTGGTGTTTGCGAAGCGCAAAAAATGGGCAACAACAGGCTGCACAGCAGCGGAAAGAGAAGGGGGATTTTGTTCACGGCATTTGTTTTTATTGGGTAAATGCTCAACTTCGCCCCAAAGATATACTTTGTAGCGTTAGGTTTTGTCCATTTGGGAACAAGGTTGAGGAGGGTTGAGAAAGGTTTAATCAGACAAAACCTGACGGTTCGGGTATAAATTGAAAGGGTGAATGAAGAATGGCCAATTACCTGCCCCACTCATTTACCAAAAGCCATTGATACACCATGACCGAACGTACCCGTGCCCATGAATCCAGGGCAGCCATCCAACAACTGTACATTTCCATGCGGCACCTGTTCATCCGGGGCGGCTACAAGCCGCTGGGCGTGAGCGGAGAGGCCATGATAGAGGCGCTGATGGTGCTGCGCCCTGAGATTTACGGTGCCATCGCCGACCCGGAGCGGGTGGAGTTGGAGGGGTTGCTCTACATCTTCCAGCGGTTGCCGCAGGGCATCGAGGAGTGCCGCTACGTGCGCCTCATCACCCGGGAGGGCTTCGAGGCATCGGGGTTCCAGGCCATCGTGCCGCCCAAGCGCCGCCGCAACTGCTACCGCATTGACGAGGAGCAGATGTTCGTGGAGCTGACCAATGGCCGCTCGGACATCTACGACATCCTGACGCACCTCACCTTTCTGTACATCGAGGCGGAGAAGATTCGCCGCAACAGCCTCGACCCCCGTGACCGCAAGAAGCGGGATTGGGCCAACCTCGAACAGGTGATTGAAAAGGAGCAGGCGGGGGAACCCATCAACCGGGAGGTGGCCTGCACCTACCTGAGCGGACTGCTGGGCCGCACCTTCGAGGACACGCTTGCAGCGGTCAAGCGCTTCGAGACGGCAAGCCGGGTCAACAGCCTTTTCCACATCGTGTACTGGATGGGAAGGCTCTCCATCGAGGAGGCTTTGGAAAAAAACGACCGGGAAATCACGTTCTCCTCTGCCCTTCGGGAAAAAATCGGGCACCACATCTTTGGCAGCGCCTGGGCGGACGGCATCAAGCAGTTTTTGTACAAAAAAGGCTGGCTTGGCCGCCCCATACATATCATCAGCTCCAACCCCCACAGCGTGATGAACTGCCTTTACGCCTTTGGCGCAACTAAAACGAACCCCGGCAAGGACATGGAAGCCCTCGCCCGTGAACTCAGCCGGGACGACAGCCGGGATCTACGCCAACAGGTGGTGGACTACGCTGCCCGAAACGGCATGTACCAGCTTGACGATACCAGCGGCACGAACATCACCGTGCAAATCATTGACACCCAACAGGTTAACCCAGCGGGATTGGCCCCGGAAGTGCAGTGGAACGCCGCATTGGTGAAAAAAGAAAAGCCCCTGCTGCTGGTCATGGACTATGCCTTCGGCGAACAGGCTTATGAGGTGATGGACGAGCTGTTGAAGCCGTTTGAAATTGAAAATGAAAAATTGAAAATTGAAAATGAACGTGACGAACAGCCCAATTTTCAATTTTCAATTTTCAATTCCCAATTAAGGATTCCCCTCAATGTGGCCTCCATCTCCCTCATGGGCAAGGCGGGCATCCTGGAGGGGGGCAAGGGCGACATCATGGTGCCCACGGCGCACGTCTTCGAGGGCACGGCGGACAACTACCCGTTCGTCAACGATTTTACGAAGGAGGACTTTGAGGGCAACGGGCTACGGGTGGAAGCAGGGACGATGATAACGGTGCTGGGCACCAGCTTGCAGAACAAGGACATACTGCGGTACTTCCTGCGCTCTTCTTGGCGGGCCGTGGGACTGGAAATGGAGGGGGCACACTACCAAAAAGCCATCCAAGCTGCCTCCAAAATCCGTAAGAACATCAGTGAAAACGTGAAGTTGCGCTACGCCTACTATGCCTCGGACAATCCCCTGCTCACGGGCCACACGCTGGCATCGGGCAGCTTGGGCGAGGAGGGGGTGAAACCGACGTATTTGATTACGCTCAAAATCTTGAACAGGATTTTTTCTTGAAAAATACAATTCTCCGCATAGCTTTGCGACCATAAAGCGACACCTGAGCCACCCTGCAAGATTTACTTTCACCATTAAATGCTGTTTTATGAAAAAACATTTGACCATTCTGGCTTTTATCGCATTCTCCCTTTGCTCCTTTTTGGAGGTAAATGGACAGAACTACAGTTCTGCCTTGGGGGCAAGGGTCGGATACCCACTTTCAGCGTCCTACAAGAAGTTCGTATCAGGCAACAATGCCGTTGAATTGTACGCTGGCTACCGAGGCTGGAAGTACTACAACTGGTTCTCCGTGAACGGTGCCTACCAAATCCACAACAACCTGGAGGGGCTTGACGGCCTTCAATGGTACTATGGTGCTGGGGCTGGCGTCTATTTTTGGAATTATGACAGGCGGTTCGGTGGTGACACTTCCGCCAACACGACCTTTTCGCTCCAAGGCTATCTTGGGCTTGACTTTACGCTGAAGGAAGCTCCCATCAACTTCACCCTCGACTGGGTTCCAACGGTCTTTTTCAACGGATACAGCAAAGGGTTTGGGCCAGGCTACGGCAACCTTGGCATCCGGTATGTATTGGCCCGATAGGCCAACGTTCCTTTTTCCCAATGCCACTCATTGGAAAAACAACAGCTTTTACAGGCTATTCAAGTCACCTGATTCAGTACTTGAAAAATTATTGTGTACAATACTTTGAGCTATCAACCTTGTCACTAATTTTGACATCGAATATTCAACATTCACACCAAAATTTTTTAATCATTATGAAAAGAATCTTAACGTTTGTTGTGCTTGCACTCATGTGCATCAACCTCAATGCAGCTTCTGTTTCCGCCAACTGGGCAATCACCCTTGGCGACCAACCAGAAGTGAAAGCATTGACACCTGAAATGGCCCAAATGGGTCTCGACCAGTTCCTCTCCCTCACGCCGAAGAAGTACAAAGAAATGACCGGCGAGCGCATGACCATTAAGCAGACGGTTCAGCTCAAAGTTGCCCAGAAAATGGTGAAGAAGGAGATGAAAAAAGATCCAGACATTTCAAAGGGTCTCTATGTCCTGCTTGCTATCCTTGGGTTGGCTTGGGTTGCCATGGGCATCATGGATGACTGGAACGGCAGTGACTGGATTGTAAACTTGGTACTTTCGTTACTATGCTGGCTGCCTGGTGTTATCCACGGTCTTGTAAAAATGAAAAAGTACTACCCATAGTCGGGGACGCCTACTGTTTGACCTGTATCAAGGCCAAACTTGGTAAACGTTTTTCAAAAGCGGTAAATGAAAGCCCAAAGCTTTTGTTTACCGCTTTCTAATTTTATCCAAACGCATTTACAAGCATGAAAAAAAATCAGGACAAAATCTGGCTTGGCCTCCTGCTCATCCAACCCATAGTGCTCTGGCTTCTTCCCGGCGATTTCTTTGACAACACTGGCATTGAAATTTGCCCCTCGAAGTTCCTTTTCAACATCGAGTGCCTCGGATGTGGCATGACCCGTGCCGTCATGCACATGCATCATTTGGAGTTTGAGGACGCCATCTTTTACAACTACGGCGTGGTGGCCATTTACCCGGCGCTGGTGGTGGTTTGGTTCATTTGGGTAAAGCGGGCAGCTACTCGCCTTGGCATTTTGAAGACTGGAAAACAGGAACAGTCCACCAGCTAATCCGCCTCCCCGCCAATTAATGCGCACTTAACGAACCCGTAATAGTTCGTTAAAACCCAATCAATGGATTGACTTGCAGAAATTGGCGCAGCTTCTTTGCGTTCAATTGCGCAGCCACGGTTCAGGAATCGCATCAGGAAACTGGCTGTTTTTCTCTCACATCAAAATCCTTATTTTTTATGAAGACGACCAAATTGATTGCCTTTTTCGCAGCGTGCTTTTTCATCGGGATTGCCGCTAAAACCCAAGCCCAAGTGGATGTCACCACCAATCCCATCAATTTGCTTTTTGGCAACGTAAACCTTGGCGCTGACTTTAAAATCAAAGACAACTTCAGCCTCGAAGTGAATGGGGGCTATAGCCGAGGCGATTATTGGGGACTGGTGGATAGCCGTGAGACCGTGCCGGTCAACCTCGTTGGCAAATACTACTTCAGCCCAAAACATGGTGCCGACGGTTTTTACGTGGATGCTTTCACCCGCTTCGTGAACCGCAACATCCAAGCAACCTACAATGGCAATAGTAACAATGAGCCCACTACCGTCAATTTTTCCCGCACCCAAGTTGGATTGGGTTTTGGGCTTGGCTTCAAAGTAGTTGCACAGAAAGGGTTCGTGTTCGACATCGGAACGGGCATAGGTCGGGCGCTTTACAGCCATGACAAAATCAATGTTTCTGACAAGGATTACAGTGTACCCGAACTTATCCGGACGATGGGCTATTTCAAGATTGGCGTTGGCTACCGTTTCGGCGGCAACAAGGAGTGAGGATTTTGATTATCCATCAAAAGGCTTCCCAGGTTCATTCTTGGGAAGCCTTTTTCTTTTTGTGGAGTTTAAAAAATAATATTCAGGTGCAATTTCTCACACATCCATTCCCAAAGACCCAACTATCTTTGCTGTCGCAAAAAAAAAAGCGCTTTGGGAAATTGGCGTTTTGGCGTATTGGCTTTCCGATAGGCCAGAAACTCACCCACCCAACCCGCACAACCTTACATCTGATATGGTCGAAACGACAATCAAAAAACATAATTTCAGCGCAGGCCCTGCCATCCTCCCACAAACTGTGCTGGAGGAAGCATCCCACGCCTGCCTCGACTTCAACGGCAGTGGCCTTTCCATCCTCGAAGTATCGCACCGGGGCAAGGACTTCGACGCCGTGGCACTCGAAGCCGAGGCACTCGTCCGTGAAATAGGCGGCTTCGACGACCGCTTTGCCGTGCTCTTTCTTGGCGGCGGCGCCAGCACCCAGTTCGCCATGGTGCCCATGAACCTGCTCAAGGACGGCGAAAAGGCCGCCTACGTGGACACTGGAGTTTGGGCAAACAAGGCCATCAAGGAAGCCAAACTCTTCGGCAACCCAGAAGTATTGGCCAGCAGCAAGGACGCCAACTACAGCTTCATCCCCAAGGATTACGACATCCCCTCGAATGCTGCTTACCTGCACCTCACCAGCAACAATACCATTTATGGCACCCAGTTGCAGCAGTTTCCGACCAGCCCCGTGCCCATCGTCTGCGACATGTCTTCCGACATGTTCAGCCGCCCATTCGATGCGGAGCAGTTCGGCCTCATCTACGCTGGTGCGCAGAAGAACATCGGCCCAGCGGGCGTCACCGTCGTCATCGTGCGCAAGGACCTCCTCGGTCGCAGTGGCCGCAAGTTGCCCAGCATGTTCGACTACCGCATCCACGCCGACAACGGCTCGATGTACAACACCCCGCCCGTGTTCCCGCTGTACGTGACCATGCTCACGCTGCGCTGGCTCAAGGCCAACGGCGGCCTTACGGGCATTCAGCAAAAAAACGAGGCGAAAGCAGCTATTTTGTATGATGAAATTGACGCCAACCCCTTGTTCAAAGGCACCGTGGCCGTGGAGGACCGTTCGAGGATGAACGTTTGCTTCTTGCCCACGAATCCTGAGCACGAGGAGCCATTTATGAAAGCAGCAAAAGCGGCTGGCATTGACGGCATAAAGGGACACCGCTCCGTCGGCGGCTTCCGGGCCAGCATCTACAACGCCATGCCGCAGTCCAGTGTGCAGGTGCTGGTGGACGTGATGCGGGAGTTTGCAAAGCTGAATGGTTGATTGGTGGTAGTTGAAAGGTAATTGGCGATTGGTGATTGGTTCAACCAAAACCTAAATTGCCTTGTTTCCAGTCAGCTTTGTCATTTGAGCTAAAACTCAAAGTCAAAACTTGAAACTCAAAATTTTAAAACTAAAGTAACATGTATCCAATAGAATTAACCGGCCCAATGGCGGCTGAACTCAACAATGTCGGCTTCGAGAGCCTCACTACACCAGCTGCGGTAGAAACTGTTTTGGAAGGCCAAGAAGGCACTACGCTTTTGGTGGTGAACTCAGTTTGCGGCTGTGCCGCCGCCAATGCCCGCCCCGGTGTGAAGTACTCGTTGAGTGGCGAAAAGCGCCCGGACAAGCTCGTGACCGTTTTCGCTGGCGTGGATAAGGATGCCGTGAACAAGGCCCGTGAGTTTATGTTGCCCTACCCGCCGTCTTCCCCTTCGATTGCCCTGTTCAAGGATGGCCGTTTGGTCCATTTCCTGGAGCGCCACCACATCGAAGGCCGCAGCGCCGACATCATTGCCGCCAATTTGCAGATGGCTTATGAGCGGTTTTGCTAAAGAATGATTGTTGAATGGTTGAATTGCTTTATTGTTGTATTGCTGAAAAACAATACAACAATATAGCCATTCAACAATTCAACCATTCAACAATTTAAAAACCTGAAACACCCCAAACCCAATCAGGAGCAGTCCGATGGATTTGTTCACCCACCTTGTTATCTGCTCCGATTTGCTCAAAATCCTCGCCCCGAGGAAGGCATAAACCACCAGTAGCGTAAACGTTCCAAACATGGTACCGAAGGAAAAAACGACGACGTGCGGATTGTCCCGCACTAATAGGCCATTGGTCGTCAGCAAAGTCCCATAAAATATCCAGTACGGAATAACCATAAGGTTGAGGGTACTGATAAACATGCCCCGAAAGAAGTCTCCACTTTTGCTGGGTTTTATGTCAGCTTCCGAAACGGCTGGTTTCGATTTTGCGAAGAAGAAAAAGAAAGTGCCGCCGGCAAAGAAAACCACTGTTGCTACGATTTGGAATATGCGTTCTATGCTTGGGTTTTCGGCAAATAGCCAAGTGAATTTCAGCGCAATAAATACTTGAACAAGCTCCACAATGGCCGCACCAATTGCGGCAAATATAGCAGCTTGCATCCCTTTTCGGATGGCGGTGTGCGCTACTGTCATGTTTATCATGCCGAACGGCAACGAGCCAATAAAACTGAGACCGTAAGCAATGAAGAAGTGGGCTAAATAGGTCATTAATCAGTGTTGAAATATTGATTGAAAGCGGTGGCAGGTCAATGGTTTTGCGGCCATTATCATTTATTGGTCAATGGTGGCGGAAGAGATACTTTTTTTGTAGGCCATATATTCCTTAATTCGCTGGATGCCTTCTTTTGTCGTCATGCTTTGCACCCCATTGGCGGCCTGTATTTTATAAATCCGGAAAATCACCTTCCATTGGTTGTATATATCCCGGTATTTATCCAAAATGGGATATGCAGGGTCATATATATGCGCAGGCTCTGCGCCAATGCCATTGAACTCCATCACCTTGAACTCGCCCGTGGTCCTTAGCTGTTCGATGGAGTCGCATTTGAAGTCGAAGCGGCCGTAGTGTATGCTATCCATTTGGGACAAAACCTCCTGGAAAACGCTCGTAAGTTCCTCGTCAATATGGTGGTTGCCATTGAGGAACATGGTGCCCCGGCAGTGGTTGCCGATGGGTTCTAGTTCCAAAGATTGCCCCGGTGATGGCACATGCCGCATCAGCGCTGGCTGCTCGGCCTCGAAGCGGGCCAGTTGGAGGCGAGCACGGTCGGAGCCTTGCATCAGTTGGCGAATGGTGGAGTGCCCATCGCCAGTCACTTTCAAGGTCTCTTTGATGCAGATTGAAGTGATGGTGGTCTTACGGCTGCCCGGCATGCGGTGGCATAGTACGGCCAATTCGAGCGGCAGTTCCACGAATTTTTGCACCAAAAAGTCAATTGGGTTATTGGAAAGATAATCCCGAAGTGCAGCCTCGTCCTTTATTTTGGTGACCAAAAAGCCCCGCTCACCCACGTCTGGCTTGGCAATGACCGGCCAATCGGTAAGCCCCACCTCCTGCATCCGTTGCATAACTGCCTGAAAATCAGTGCCTTTTTTGACCAAAATCGTGGCCGGCACGTGGTTGTCTGGTATGCGCCGTAGGATGTTGAACTTGGACTCTCCCCACGCTCCGCCCGTTTCGATGACGGGATTCACGGCACTGAAAAAAAAGAGACGCCTTGCCCGGATGGCGTACCCCAACACGATAATGGCCAATGGCAGGTTGGCTGCCCACATCGGCCAGTATTCCCAGTTGGTGAGCGTGACCCAGGTGCGGGAGCGCCTGATTCTGTTGAAAAAATTGTCTTCCGTAGTGGCGTCCAATTTTATTTGGCCGACCGTTTGGTTGGCATACATGGAAATACTTTTGCAGTTCAAAAAATTGCTTCGCAATGATGTGCTTGCCGGAACGGATTTCTGCCCTACTTCAGCCGCACCTCGTCACCGACCTTGATTTTGCCGCCCTTCACCACCCGACTGGTGATGCCGCCGTGGCCACGCATGGCATTGTAGCCGCCCTCGCCGAGGTTCTCCTCCATGCGGGTGCATGGGTGGCACAGGCCCGTCATTTCGAGCACAGCCTCTCCGATTTGGAACTGCTGGTCGGCAAAAGCAAGCAGGTTTATGCCACTCACCACGATGTTCCGGCGGGTGAGTTCTGGCTCAATGGCCTCTTTATTCAGCATATAGGCAACCGCCGCCAAGTGCTCGGCTTGAATGAGCGTGACTTGTCGCTTGCCCCCGGAATTGCTATAATGGTCGCCAAAAAGCCCCTCGTCCTCAACGGCAATCACCTCCTCCCTTGACTCCACGATGCCCCTCCGTTCCTTTCGAACGCTCACCCACTCGACCTTGCCGACCTGCGAGATGTTGCGCATGAGTGCTTTGATATAGCTCATTTGCTTTGGTTGAGAAAGGTTGATAAGGGTTTATAAGGTTGATAGAGGCCGGAATCAACCCTTATCAATCTCCTCAACCCTTATCAACAGTAGGTTTTCAGCAACTTGCCGCCTACACTCACCAACTGGTCGAGGCGGATTTCGTTGCCGTCCGGCAAAAGTAGAAATTCTTCCACGTTGCGAGCGTACAAGTCCTTTATGGCTTCGCAAATGGTGGGTGTTGGCGAATGGCCAAGGGTCCAATTTTCGGTAGACCCCGGTAGCATGGCATTTAGGCCGTCCCGTCAAAAGCGTTTACGCCGTCCTGCCGAAGGCGTTTACGCCGCCAGCGCCCTAAAGGGCTTGGACGGGACGGCCTAAAGGCCATGCTACCGGAGCAATTTCACGGAAAAAACAAAAAATAATTTTTATGAAAAATATTTTTTAGCTTTGTCTAAATTTTATTTCAAAAAATCAGAAACATATAATTTTGAACCTAAAAAAATGAAAATCTTCTATACTTTGCTTCTTTGCAGCCTCTTGTTTTCTGCACAATCACAAACCGGCAAAATAACCGGACAAATTACCAGCGAGGCAGGGCCTGTGCCGTTCGCATTTTGTACCATCGAAGCCTTGGGCAAAACCACCACCGCCGACGAGCACGGCCAGTTTAAGTTGGAAGGGCTGTTAGAGGGAACACACGAGTTGGCGATTACCTGCCTTGGCTACATGCAGCACCGCCAGCAGGTTTCCATTCCAAAACAGGGGGTGGTTTCCGTAGAAATCGAGCTTGCAGAAGCACCATTTGCCCTCAACGCCATCGTCGTGTCGGGCACCCGCACTGACCGCCGCCGCCTCGACAACCCCGTGGCGGTGAACGTTTTGACTAACACCACCTTTCAGGTCACACAATCCAACACGCTGTCCGAAGGACTGTGCTTCCAGCCGGGACTACGCATGGAGACCGACTGCCAGACCTGCAACTATACCCAACTGCGAATGAACGGTTTGGGCGGCAGTTACAGCCAAATCCTGATTGACAACCGCCCAGTGTTCACGCCGCTGATGGGCCTTTACAGCTTGGAACAGATTCCTGCTTCGCAGATAGAGCGGGTGGAAGTGGTGAAGGGCGGCGGCTCGGTGCTGTACGGCGCCAATGCCATTGCTGGCACGGTAAACGTGTTGACCAAAATGCCTACCAAAAACGAGTGGTTGGTATCGGGCAATTCGGCCATCATCGGCGGGCATGCTACCGACCATTTTTTCAACGGAAACGCCTCCATTATCAACGAGGAAAAAACGGCGGGCATTAGCTTGTTTACCTCCCACCGGAGCCGGGAGCAGTACGACCACAACGGCGACGGCTTCTCGGAGATGCCCGTGCTCCGCAACAATTCCCTCGGCTTCAAGCTGCACCTGAAACCCAACCCGCAGCATAAACTCCAACTGAACGGCTGGAGCATCAACGAGTTCCGACGGGGCGGCAATGCCTTCGACCTGCCCGCCGACCGCACCGACCAATCGGAGGAGCGAAGCCAGCAGTCATGGATTGGTGGGGCAGACTATCATTTTACCCCTAAAAATGGAAAAACGAGCCTAAACGCCTACCTGGCCGCCCAGCAAACCACCCGTCGCCACTACACGGGCATTGACCAAAGCGACGGGTGGGGCAATACCAACAGCAAGACCTGGACGGGGGGGCTGCAAGCCAACCGAAAGCTGGAATATTGGAACGGAAGCAACTCGTTCACGCTTGGCATTGAGCACCAGCACGACGATACTTTTGACGAAATCGAAGCCTACAACTACCTAATTGACCAAGTGACCGGCCTCACCGGGCTGTTCCTCCAGAGCGATTGGGACATTTCGTCCAAGCTCACCCTGCTGTCGGGCCTGCGGGTCAACAAGCACAATTTCTTGGACAAGCCCAACGCCACGCCCCGGTTCAGTGCGCTCCTCAAACCATTGAAAAGCCTGCAGGTGCGTACCTCGTGGGCGCAGGGGTTCAAAGCGCCACAAGCATTCGAGGCGGACATGCACATCGCATTTGCGAGCGGGGGCGTCTCGGTGATACAGGTGGCACCTAACCTGCGGCAAGAGACCTCCAACAGCTACACTTTCTCGCTCGATTTCAACCGACCGAAGGCCAACCATATCTATGGGTTCACGCTCGATGCCTTCCAAACGAGGTTGCTGGATGCCTTTGTTTTGGAGGAAAACGGCGCTGACGACAACGGCAACATGCTGCTGCTCCGCAAAAACGGCGGGAACGCCACCGTGCAGGGCCTTACCCTTGAGGGGCGCTTCAACTACGACCAAAAAGCCCAAATAGAGGCTGGCTTGACGCTCCAAACTGCTCGGTTCGACGCACCAGTAGCTTGGTCGGCAGAGGTGCCCGGCTCAAAGGACTTTCTCAGAACCCCCAACCGTTATGGTTTTTTTACCCTGATTTTTTTGCCGGAAAAGCCATTGAACGGCTCGTTGTCAGGGGTTTATACTGGCGAAATGCTGGTGCCGCACTTCGCTGGCGCACCCGGCGTGGGGCAAGATGTCCTGTTTCGCTCCCCCGAATTCATGGAGCTGAACTGCAAGCTCAACTACCGCCTCCACCTCCACGGCATGGAGACCGACATTGAGTTTTCGGCGGGCGTGCAGAACCTGCTCAATGCCTACCAATCCGATTTTGATACCGGCAAGTACCGGGACAGCAACTATATCTATGGCCCTGCAAGGCCGAGGACGGTGTTCGTGGGGGTGAAGTTTGGTATGTTTTAAGCCCCCAACCCATACTCCTCAATCTTCCGATACAGCGTCGCCAGCCCGATGCCGAGCAGTTCGGCGGTCTTGGTCTTGTTGCCCTTGGTGTGGGCCAGCACCTTTCGGATGTGCATCTTCTCGATTTCGGCGAGCTTCATCAGGTCAAGCTGGTTGCCGGATTGGGTGTACTGGAAGTCATAAGGCAGGCAGTCGAGGGTAAGGTGGGGGCCGGAGGCGAGGATGACGGCCCGCTCGATGACGTTCTTCAGCTCCCGGATATTGCCCTTCCAAGGATGGTTAATCAGCGCTTTCTTGAACGAATCCTCCATGCCGAGCGGCGAGTGGTTCATTTTTGCCGTGAACATTTTGATGAAATATCCAGCCAATAATGGAATATCCTCGCTGCGCTCTTGCAGGGACGGCAACCGGATATTGAACACCGATAGCCGATAAAAAAGGTCGAGCCGGAAGTTTCCCCGTTCGCTTTCCGTTTGCAGGTCACGGTTGGTGGCGGCTACGATGCGCACGTCCACCTTCGTCTCCTTGGTTTCGCCCACTTTCATGAACGTGCCAGTCTCCAGCACCCGCAATAGTTTAGCTTGCAGCACCAGGTCCATCTCTCCTATTTCATCCAAGAAAATAGTGCCGCCATTCGCCTCCTCGAAGAGGCCAATTTTGTCCTTCACGGCCCCGGTGAACGAGCCTGCCTTGTGGCCGAACATCTCGCTTTCGAGCAGTTCTTTGCCCAAAGCACTGCAATTGATGGCTACGAACGGCTTTGCACTGCGCACACTGGCACTGTGTATTGCTTGCGCAAAAACCTCCTTGCCCGTGCCGGTTTCACCCGTGAGCAGGACGGTAGTGCTGGTGGCGGCCACTTTTCTTGCCATTTCGATGGCGTGCTGCATCGGCTTTGACCGCCCAATGATTTTGCTGAATTGGTGACGGGTATTCCCAACTTCGATTAATTGCTCCTTCGCCTCGAACTGTTTCAGTGCCTTCTCAACGGCCTTGCTTAGGAGCGGGATGATTTTGTTGTTGTCGTCGCCCTTGGTGATATAATCAAAGGCCCCTGCCTTGATGGCAGTCACACTGTCTGGTATTGCGCCGTAGGCGGTGAGCAAAATGACCTCGCTCTGCGGGCTGAGGGCCTTGATTTTGGACACCATCTCCACGCCGTTGGCATCCGGCAGCTTCACGTCGCAGATGATGGCGTGGATTTTCTCTTGCGCAAGCAGCTTCAAGCCCTTTGTTCCGGTCTCCGCTTGAAACACTTCGTAGCCCTCCAGCCGGATGATGCGGCTGAGCAGGTTTCGGATGTCGTTTTCGTCGTCAATGATGAGGATGTTTGCTTTCATGCTGGAAGCAAATGTAGGGAATGAAGTTGGTTGAGTTGGGGAAATTGGGAGTGCGTCAATTTACCGATTTAACTAATTCACCAATTCAACCAAAAAAGGCCGCGGTGTTCCGCAGCCCTTTTTTCAAAAAATTGTTTGTCAACGTATTAAATCAATATACCCTCGTAATACTTCCGGCGCAGGCACCGTGCCCGTCACCCGTTGCTCAAAGACCTTGCAGGTATAATAATAGGTACCAGAGGGCAGCGGCTTCCCATTCAGGTTGTTGCCGTCCCAGTTGATGTCCGGGTTGTTCGCCTTGAATACCAGCTCGCCCCAGCGGTTGAACACGCTCAGTTCGATGGTTTCGATGAAGCAATAGGGGTACGGGATGAAAAGCTCGTTGGCGCCGTCGCCATTTGGCGTAAATGCGTTCGGAAGCACGTAGGTCGGACAGTTGTCGGTGCAGATGATGTTGCTCAGCTCACTTTCGTTTAGGAAGGTATCGAGCGCCGAGACAGCATAGCATCCCGCCAGCCCTCGGTCGGGTTGGTGGAAGAAGGTGGTGTCGCCGGACTGGGACACCTCTGCGGCCAATGTAAAGTCGCCGTTTTCAAAAGGTTTGAAATAAATGCGGTAGCTCACCACGTCGTCCGTTTCCTCGCAGATGCTCATTGGGTTGTCCCAAAGCAGCAAGTTTTCTAATTTCTCCTGGTCCTTGCACGGGATTTTTTGGTTGCAAATATTGCTGACCTCCAATGCAGGTGGGCAGGGCGGCACATTGTCTATCGGGATGGCACATGCTTCTTGCGACAGGTTGATGAGCGGCGATGGGATGCCCTCAATGCCATAAGAGCCTTCGGCCCTCACATAATAGCAGTATTCACGGCCATTCAACAGACCCTTGTCCACGTAGAAACTGTCGGAGGTGATGCCGATGGAGTCCCAAACAGCGCCTTGTTGGCGGAAAATGGTAAACTTCATGTTGACCCACGGCACGTTGTAGCGCCAGGTGAGGATGTTGCGGTTGTCCGTCGGCTCGATTTCCAGCCAAACGGAAGAGGCCGCCGGGGAATCTCCGATTGGCGCTGCCTCATTTTTCACAAAAAAATCAATCTTGTAAGTATATGGGTTGCCCTCTGTGTCGAGTGCGGCGGCTTGGTCCACGTAGGTATTTTGCGTGAGCTGCCAAAACGTCGGGCTGGTGAAGTTGGCAATGGTCGTGAAATTGGTGCCACCGATGTCCCTTGCCCGCTTGAGTTCATAGTGGTAGGGGCCGTGGTTGAGCAGGGTATCGAGGTCTTCGGCAACAGGCTTGGTCCATTTCACCTCGATGATGCCGTTGGCGGTGCTGGTCTGCTCCACGCTCACATTGGTGATGAGCGGCACGTCCCGGCTGAGTTGGATGCAGACTTCGTCGGAGGTGAGGCTTTCGACTTGGTTGTAGGCATGACCAGAGTCGGTTCGCTTCGCAAAAACGCCGAGGATGCGGTAGCAATAGGTGCGGCCACGCTCCACGTTGATGTCCGTATATGCGTAGCGCCCGCCACTTGTATTGAGGGTGTTGTCTATTTTGGTGTAACCCTTGCCTGCCAACCCCGGCATGCAGGTGTCCCGCTCAAATTGGTTGCTGCCCTCTTTTCGCCAGATGGAGAAGGTAAAAAAATAGTCATCCTTGGCAGCTTCGCATTGGTAGGGCTTCGCCCAAGAAACGGTGATGCGGTCAGAGGCGGGTTCAGCCTGCACATCGGCGGGCGGCGGGCCAACCACTTTTATCCTGACTGCTTTGAGCGTAGCGAGGCCAGTGGTCAAGCCTTGCATGCTTTGAGGAAAAAAATCATCTTCCGCCTTGAACACCACGGTATAGGGAAGGTTGGCAATATGCTCGCAAGTGGTTTGCCACCTGAATTTTTTGGTCACGGGCTGCGCCTGGTGGGTGGCGGAGGGGTTGCCGGTGGGGCGCCAAGTGTTCGCATCATCAGCGGGACTGTACTGCGTAAGGAACGGTGCGCCGACTGCCGACAGCTTGATTTTGTCTCCGGGGTCAATATCCGTGGCGGTCACATCGAACTCGACCACTTCACCAGCCACTACGCATATTTCGTCAACCGTGTTGATAACCGGGGCGTGGTTGCCGTTGCAATCTTCCACCAAAATCTGCATATCCCGCAAGGTGGTATCAATCGGAACGCCGTTGCGCCAGGAAATGATAATCATGGCGATGTTGTACTCCCCCTTCACCTTTGGCGCATTCCAAGTGATGGTGCCGGTTTGGGAGTTGATGTCAAGGGTAGTGCCGTTGTTTCCGGGCACTTGAGGAGGGTATCGGTAGTTGGGCACGGGCGAGTTGAGGCCCTGGAGCGGCACAATGAGTTCATAAGTAAGGATATCATCGTCAGGGTCGGTTGCGGCAGGGTTGTGTACGAACACCTCGCCAACGCACGCATAGTCAATGGGGGGATAGTGCAATATTGGTGAGGAGTTGCAGCCCTGAAATTGGCCACTGAATACCGTAAATGTGGTTTGGAGATGGAACTGTATGTTCTCGGAGCCGGGAAAATTTACGTTGAGGATACCGCCATTGCGATTAGGGTCGGTAGCGAAAATGGTGTACCGCCCGGGGCCGTCGTAAGTGAACGTAGCCACGTACATATTGAATTTTACGTCGTTGGCCAATGCTTCGCCTTGCGGGGGCTCGTTGGGGTCGGGTTGAGGGCCGTTCACGCGGGGCACCTGCACACAGGTCTGGTTGGCATCGCCCCAGCACAACGTCAGCGTGTCGCGGTCTGCCTGGACGCTGCTGGTCTTGGTGTAAGTGCGGATAGTGGCCTGCACCATGTTGCTGGCACAGCCGTTTATCTGCTGCACGATGATTTCCCCTGCACGGTTGTGTGTGGCAAAAGATACATTTGGAATGCCAGAAAGCATAAGTCCGGCGATGAATAGGCGTAAAGTCGTTTTCATAAATAATTGGTTTGCAATTGCAGATGAATGCCAAAATAATGCCCTTAAAACTACGAGGAAAAACCGGAAGGCAAGTCGAATTTTGGGATTTCGTCAGGTAACTGCCTTTTCTTCCGCTGAAACTTAACGAAGGAACCCTGTTTCAAGTTTTGCATTTCATGGAAAAGCCCAGTAATTGGGCAAATTTGAGCGGATGCTACCTACCATCCGCCTTAGATGGGAGCAAGTCGCAAAATTCTGAATGTCAACCATTTGTGAAACAAAAAAGCAAAAATTACACCTGATAAAACGCAGGTTTCCCGCTTTTTCACTAAAATCGCCTTGTCAAATTGGACAGCCCATTACTTGGGCATATTTTTTTCCTATAACCCAGTCTAAAAGCTAAACAATTGCATCATGAGTATTCCACTGGATTCCCTCACCAAACGTTACTACTCAGTCACCGAAGTTGCCAAGCTGTTTGGTGTCACCACCAGCCTCGTGCGCTACTGGGAGCAGCAGTTTGATTTCCTGCGGCCCCACAAGTCGAGCAACGGCGACCGCCGCTTCACCACCGACAACATCCGGCAGTTCGAGGTCATCTACCACCTCGTCAAAGAGCAGGGTTATACCCTCGCTGGCGCCAAGCGTTACCTGAAAGAAGAAAAGGATAAAATCCGCCAAAAACAGGAGGTCCTCAAAACATTGAAGCGGCTTCGGGGTTTTCTGGAAGATTTGAAAATATAAAAGTCATTGTGTCATTAGTCATTGGTCATTTTAGGTCATCGGTTAAGCCCCACAATGACTATTGACATCAATGACCAATGACTGAATTGACTTCCCTCCCCGGCCAGCAAGGCGCTTCCATCAACAGTGCAGGCCAGTATCACCACCCCGACTTCCCGTTCGAGCTACACTGGAAAGACATCCTCCGCTGGAAATCCGCCAGAAACCCCTACGCTGAACGGAAAAAACGTGACACTTGGCGGCCCACCGTCGTCAAGGACGACCGCTTCCTCCACCATTCCCATGACGTGAAGGTTTGGCTCGGCCACGCCTCTTTTTTCTTCCGGCTGAACGGCGTAAACATCATAGTTGACCCTATTTTCGGCAAGTTGACGCCGTTCACGCCCCGGTTCTCCGAGCTTCCCGTGCCGCCAGGTAAATTTACCAAGCTCGACCTCATCCTCGTCACACACGACCACCGTGACCACTGCGACGAGGCCAGCCTCCGGCATTTGCTCCGCAATAACCCAAGCGCAACGGTCATCACAGGTTTGGGCATGGCGAAGGTCATACAACCGTGGGCCGCTGGCCAAAAAATCGTGGAAATGGACTGGCACCAACAGCTTAACCTCGAATCGCTCGGCCTCCGAATCACCTACCTGCCCACTCGTCACTGGTGCCGCCGCTGGCTCACCGACATGAACGTTCGGCTGTGGGGCGCTTTTGTGCTGGAAACGCCGGACACGACCATCTACTTCGGCGGCGACTCCGGCTATGGCCACCATTTTGCGCAAACGGCGCAGCTCTTCCCAAAAATAGACTACGCCTTCCTCGGCATCGGGGCATTTTCCCCGGTCTGGTTCATGCAATCGAACCACATGAGCCCCAGCGACGCTTGGCAAGCCTTCCACGACCTCGGCGCACATAAGCTCGTGCCCATGCACTACGGTACTTTCGACCTTTCGGACGAACCAATCGGCGAGCCAGAGCGGCTGCTGCGGGAAATTGCCGTTGCCACGGAAAAAGTGGCTTTTTTGACGATTGGGGAATCACGTGAGTTACGTACCTTGGCGAGCGTCTCATAGTTAATTGACCAACTGCTTGCGGTTTTGGATTTCACAAGGGGGCAAGCCCCCATGGAGATACCATTATTTCCAAAGGGGCAAGCCCCCTTGACAAGTTCACCAACCACTTATTCAAAGCACTTTAAACGCCACTTGCCATGAGTTTCACTGTAAAAAACCTACTGCTGGCGAGCCTGTTCCTCGCCTTCTTCTTGTTCATTTCCGGCAAAATACGGACCGGCCTCACCTTCAGCGAGGTGGTTGGTTTTGAGCTGATGTTCTCCAAAGAAAAAGCGGAAACGAAGGTTAAAGCTTGGCAGGTGGAGACGGTGCCAAGTGGCAAAACGAAGCTCGCTGCCCTGCTCGAAAACACCAACTACGACTTCCTTTACATCATCGGCTATGTGTTCTTCGGCGTGTTTTTGGCGAGGGTGGCCGCCGGGGAAAGGCGCATTGCCACAGCCAACACCATCGCATGGCTGCTGGTCGTCGCTGGTTTGTGCGACGTGGTTGAGAACCTGCAAATCCTGCAAATCATTGAGGGAAGTTTTGGCCTACGGCCAATGGTCATGTCGGTTTGCACAGTCGTGAAGTTTGGACTGCTGGCGTTTTCCCTGGGTTGGGCGGTGGTACTGTTTGCGAAGCGATAAAGCCATGTGGTCGCCCAATTCATTGGGCTGACCTTAAATAAGGAACGGTCAGCCCAATAAATTGGGCGACCACAATTATTTATACGCCCTAATTTCAATCATGTCCGAACAAAACCCATAATCCACCGCCACATTTGACGCCACCACCACCGTCCGGTCGCCGATAAATCGCTCGGTGAGCGCCAAGTACCAGTCCACGCCCTGGGCATCGAGGTTGGTCGTCGGCTCGTCGAGGAGGAGGAGCGAGGAGGCGGAGCAAGTGGCAAGCGCCAGCTTCAGGCGCTGTTTCATGCCGGAGGAAAAATGCCGCACTTGTTTGTCTTTTGCCTTCGGGAACGCCAGCAAGTCAATCACGTCAGCCGAGCCAAGGCCGGGCAGTAGCGGCTTGAATTTTTGATGAAAATCGAGCGCCTCCACCAGCGTAAATTCCTCAATCAGCTCAATGTACGGGGCAGCGTAGCTCACTTGGCGGTAAACATCGTCCGCAGCCAGTTTTTTGCCTTCGGCAACGAACGAGACCTTCCCCTTCGTCGGCGAGAGGTGGCCGCTCAAGACCTTCATCAGGGTGGATTTGCCGCTGCCGTTCGGCCCAGTCACAGCATAGCGCCCACCCGCAACCAACTGATAATCAATGCCCTTGAATATCCATTCGTAGCGGTAGCGTTTGGAGACTTGTTCGAGTGTGATTTGCATTTATAGAAAATGAAGGATTAGAAAGCTTGGAGCTTGCGGAAAGATTTCTAACCCTGAATGAACCGCACAAGTTTAGGCCCAACTGAAAAACTGCTGTTGGAAGGTTCGCAAACCCACTCCAAGCTTAGAAATCCCTTCGGGCTTTCCAATCTTTTCGTTACCTCCCCATGTGTACCAGCAGCACCGACACGTCCGCAGGCGTGACCCCGCTGATGCGGCTGGCCTGCCCGATGGTGCGGGGGCGTACCTTGCTCAGTTTCTCACGGGCTTCCTTGGAGATGGACGTAAGTGTCTGAAAATCAAAGTTTTCAAAGATTTTCAACTCCTCCAATCGAAGCATTTTGTCGGCCATTTCCTGTTCTTTTTTGATGTAGCCATCATACTTCATGCGGGTTTCGGCTTCGCCGAGGTAGTCTGGGTCGTATTGGTCGAGGAAGGTGTCGAGTTCGGGCAACACGGGCCGCAGGGTGGCCAAGTCCACGTTGGGGCGCAGCAGGATGCCGTGCAGCTTCACTTGCTGCCGGATGGGCGACGAGCCGATGCTTTCGAGGAAGCCATTGACGGCGTCGGGCGTCACGCTGGTTTCCCGGAAGAACTTTTCTATTTCGATAGTGGCCGCACGTTTGTCGTTCACTTTTTGCATCCGCTCCGCCAATGTAGCGCCGAACCCCAGTTCGGCACCGGAAGCACCATCCCGCCAAACTGGGGTTTGGCGGTACAACTGCTCCATCAGCGGCGTGAGCCGCAAATCCGCATTGTCTTGCCGCAGCAAAATCCGGAACTCCGCCCGGCTGGTGAACATCCGGTACGGCTCCTCGGTGCCCTTGTTCACGAGGTCGTCAATCAGTACGCCGATGTACGCTTCGCTGCGTTTCAGGATAAAAGGTTCCTGCTCGAGGATGGCGAGGTGGGCGTTGATGCCCGCCATCAATCCTTGACAACCAGCCTCTTCATAGCCCGTCGTGCCGTTGATTTGTCCTGCAAAAAACAGGTTTTTCACGAGGTGCGTTTCCAGCGAAAGTTTAAGTTGGTTGGGCGGGAAATAGTCATATTCAATGGCATAACCTGGGCGGAACATCTTCACATTCTCGAAGCCCTCGATTTTGCGGAGCGCCTTAAACTGCACGTCTTCGGGCAGCGACGAGGAGAAGCCATTGACGTAGATCTCGCAGGTATCCCACCCCTCCGGCTCCACGAAAAGCTGGTGCCGTTCCTTGTCGGCAAAACGGTTGATTTTGTCCTCGATGCTGGGGCAATAACGTGGGCCCAAGCCCTGTATGCGCCCTTGGAACATTGGCGATTTCTCAAAACCCTCCTTCAAAACATCATGTACCGCTTGGCTTGTGTAGGTGATGTGGCAGGGCAACTGCCGCTCCAGTCGAGGCGTGTCCGTGTAGCTGAATTTGCCAGGAGGGTCATCGCCTAACTGGATTTCCATGCGGGAGTAGTCGAGGGAGCGGCCATCGAGGCGAGGCGGAGTTCCAGTCTTCATGCGGCCTGCTTCGAAGCCGAGTTGGATGAGCTGCTCGGTGATGCCCGTGGAGGCTTTCTCCCCCGCCCTTCCGCCGCCGAACTGCTTCTCGCCGATGTGGATGATGCCGTTCAGGAAAGTGCCGTTCGTTAGCACAACTGCCTGACTTTCAATGTGTAAGCCCATACCCGTCACCACGCCGCCGACCACGCCGTTTTTCACGATGAGGCCAGCCACCATGTCCTGCCAGAAGTCCACGTTAGGGTGCGCTTCGAGCATTTGCCGCCACTTGGCGGCGAACAGCATACGGTCGCTCTGCGCCCGTGGACTCCACATGGCCGGGCCTTTTGAGAGGTTGAGCATCCGAAACTGCACGGCGGTATGGTCGGTCACGATGCCGGAATAGCCGCCGAGTGCGTCAATTTCCCGCACGATTTGGCCCTTGGCCACGCCGCCCATCGCCGGGTTGCAGGACATCTGGGCGATGGTCTGCATGTTCATCGTGACAAGCAGCACCTTTGAGCCGAGGTTGGCTGCGCCAATGGCCGCTTCGCAACCTGCGTGGCCTGCGCCTACTACTATGACGTCGTATTTTTGAAACACTTTTTTTAACTGTGAATTGTGAACTGTAAACTGTGAACTTTTCCAACACCGAGGTTTTGGGATTGGTTTGCAAAGGTAGGGAAATGAAAAATCCCCGCCCTGACATCGGGACGGGGATTTTTCTGCTACGCAAACAGCAGGGTTAGGCGGCGATGGCAGCGGCCTGTTTATCCTCCAAGGCCATCCAATGGCGGATGATGTGCTGGGTGAATTCGAGGAGGTATAACGGGGGCATTTTCGGATTGGCCGTAGCGACCAACGCTAATACTGCTTGTTGCAGGTCACTATCAGGGTGTTTTTCCCGAAACGCAGTTATCCCGAGCAGGGCTGCTGTCCATAGCCCGTTTCGATATTTTTCAGGAAATGGAATCCCGTTCTCTTTTGCCAGCTTTGCAGCCTTTTGTTCTTCCGTCATTTGATAAGCAATTATTTTTCAAAATTAGGCTTTTTCCGTTGAATGATAAAGGCATCATAGGTTTTTATGGGATGGTAAGGAAGGATTTCTGACGTATATTTTAAGACACCAAATACTTCGAACTCCAATTCAATTTCATCGAATTTCTGCTGGAATACCCGGTTATAAAGTGATTTGCGTTTGCCGTCCACAGGGTCTATAACCACTTGGGCATTTGGGTGTTTTTCAAAAAAATCATGCGCGATATTTGCCAAAGTTTGAAGCACCTTCCTCATGTCGCCATTGTCAGTGATAATTGAATCATCAAATTCTTCACTGCCTTTCAAATCTCCGAATGCAAGGTTCCAAGCCTGACCAAAAGCTGGGCTGAAAGATACGATTTTGGCAATTTCTCCCTTTGGCCCAATGCTCACGAACTCATATCGGATTTGCTCGTCGTTTTTGGTAAAGGAGTAGGCGTTTCGTTTCTTCATAGGTTGCCGTACTTTAAAGGTGCCTTAACGCCATATTGTGCTAATCCTCCAAACTATAAACAAACAACCCGCTCCGCAATTTCGGCTCAAACCACGTCACCTTCGGCGGCATGATGAGGTCGTTGTCGGCGATGGCAATGAGCTGTGCCATGCTCACGGGATAGAGGGCAAAAGCCACGGCCATTTCGCCACTGTCCACCCGGCGCTCCAGCTCGCCGAGGCCACGTATGCCGCCCACGAAGTCAATGCGCTTGTCGGTGCGGAGGTCGCCGATGCCGAGCAGCGGGGCAAGTATCTGGTCGGTAAGGATGGTCACGTCCAACTCACCAATTGGCGTATCGTCATAAGTGCCAGGCTTGGCGGTCAGCTTGTACCACTGGCCGTCGAGGTACATTCCGAAGGCATGGAGCGATTCGGGGCGGTTTTGCGAAGCCTGTTTCTCCACTTCAAAGTTCTCGGCAACCCGCTCCAAGAGCGCTGCTGGGGTCAGTCCGTTCAAATCCTTCACCACCCGGTTGTAGTCCTGAATGGCCAATTGGTTGTCAGGGAAGAGGACGGCCATGAAGTAGTTGGCGGGGCCGGGCTGGCCATTGCTCAGTTCCTTGCCCACGAGCGCCCCGGCAGAGGTGCGGTGGTGCCCATCGGCGATGTAAATCTTGGGCACATCCGATTCAAAAAGCTGTTGGATGCGGTCGTTCAGCGCCCCGTCACCGACGGGCCAGAACTTGTGGCGGATGCCGTCGTCGGAGGTGAAGTCATATTCGGGCGCTTGCGCAATGATGCCCCCTACCAGTTCGTCAAGGGCTGCCACGTGCGGGTAGCTGAACAGCACTGGCTCGTAGTTCAGACGGCTGTACCGGATATGGTTCTTGCGGTCTTCCTCCTTGTCGGGGCGGGTCAGTTCGTGCTTCTTGATGATGTTGTTGAAATAGTCCTCAATTGCGCAGCAACCAACGAGGCCGGTCTGCTCGTGGCCGTTCATGTTCAGTTGATAGACGTAAAACTGCGCTGCTGCATCTTGCACCATCACGCCATCTTGTACCAAGCGGTCGAAGTTCTCCTTGCCCTTTCGGTAGATTTCCGGGGCATAGTGGTCATGCTCCACCGGGAAGTCAATCTCAGGCTTGATGACGTGGTAGAAGGAAAGCGGGTTGCCCTCGCATTCTTCCAGGGCTTCTTCCCGGTTCAGCACATCATAAGGGCGGCTGGCCACGGCGATGGCGTTGTGCTTGGTGGGGCGGTAGGCTTTGAACGGAATAAAGGTGCTCATTGGTTGGCAATTGTTTTTGATGAAATGAGCGGCAAAGCTAATTCCTTCGAGCAAGTAGTGGCGTATTGCCGGAAAAAAGTCTTTGGCGCACCTGGCTACTCCACGGTTTTTGCGGAGCAAAGAATGCCGAGAAAAATGGAAATCGCCAAAGTGACCTTGAAGCCGGAGAGCGTGGCCGACCCCATAGCAGCAAGCTGGACGAGCGTGCGGCAGTGATTTTTGTGCTTGTTGAAAGAAAACCAGCACTCCAAAAACTGGCCAATCAATCTTGAAATCAGGGGTTTGCACCCCAATTTTCGTTCCTGTGCAAACGGGAAGGTAGCTGCAAAAAGGGAGAAGAACTAAGCCAAGCGGCAGCGTTGAGTTGGCATTTTACTTTCGGGTGGGAGTTAGGCTTGCGTCCAATCTTCCAAAGCGATGCCTTCGAGCCTACCGAGGTGCTTTACGTTGTTGGTGACCATGACGAGGTCGTGCGCAAGGGCGGTTGAGCCTATGAGGAGGTCGAAATCGTCAATGGGCGTACCGAGGCTTCTCAACCGTGCTTTTTCTTTTGCGTAAATACCCAGGGTGGGACGAATGGGGAGAATGTTTGCGCTGGCCAAGAAATTATCAACCTTAACTTGGTTTCGTTTCCTTTGTTCCAGCGTTCCAGCGTTTTCAATTCCATATTTCAATTCAGCAATGGTGATTTCGGAAATAAAGCAGTTTTGCTCGCCCACCTGTTGAACCTTGTCATTCAAACCGAATTTACCACGGAGAAAAAATACACAAATGTTGGTGTCGAGCAAATACTTTTTCAAAGCGGCTCAATTTGGCGGTTGAAGTACCTGGCGCTGCGAATCATGTCAACCATTTCCTCTGCAGGAAGTTCGGATTCGATAGCTCCGTAAAAGTCAAGGATGCTCTTTTTCTCCATTTTTTCAGGCTTTTTCTTTCCAAAATCCATCTTTAATGAGGCCGAAAGTTTAGAAATAAGGTCAAGTTTCACCTCCGTGCTAAGCCCTGAAAGCAGGTTCAGGTAATACTCGACAATACTTGCGTTTGCACCAGTCGTTTTCATAAAACTGTATTTTTTACAAAAATAATAACCCAATTTTATATCAACAAGTTCGGGCAAAATTTTGCAACTTATCCTTGCTCAAAATCACCCCTTCGCCTTCGCCCAAGCATCCCGCAGCGTCACCGTGCGGTTGATGACTAATTTTTCTGGCGTCGAATCGGTGTCCACCGTGAAATAGCCAAGGCGCAAGAACTGGTAGTGCTGGCCCAATGCAGCTCCGGCCAAAGAAGGCTCCAGCCAAGCGTTCTCCACCACTTTCAGTGAGTCTGGGTTCAGCAGTTCCTGGAATTCCCGGTCGTCGTTGGCCACGTCCTCCACCGTGAAGAGGCGGTCGTAGAGGCGCACCTCAGCAGGGATGGCGTGCTTGGCGTCCACCCAGTGGATGGTCGTTTTTGGCTTCAGGCCGCTCACGTCCTCACCGCTCTTTGAGTTGGGGAAATAGGTGCAGCGCAGTTCCGCTACCTTACCGTCGGCGTCCTTCACCACCTCGTCGCACTGGATGATGTAGGCGCTCTTCAGCCTCGCCATCGTGCCGGGCGAGAGGCGGAAAAACTTGGGCGGCGGGTTTTCCATGAAGTCGTCCTGCTCTATCCAAAGCTCCTGCGAGAACGGCATCTTGCGGGTGCCAGCCGTCGGGTCTTCGGGGTTGTTTTCCGTTTCCAGCCATTCGGTCTGGTCGGCAGGGTAGTTGGTGATGACGACCTTAATCGGGTCGAGCACGGCCATTGCCCGCAGGGCGATTTTGTTCAAATCCTCCCGGACGCAGAACTCCAGCAGACTCAAATCCACGAGGTTTTCCCGCTTCGCAATGCCGATGCGCTTCGCCCAGTCCCGAATTGCGGCAGCCGTATAACCCCTGCGCCGCATGGCGGAGATGGTGGGCATCCGGGGGTCGTCCCAGCCACGCACATGGCCCTCGTTCACGAGTTTTAGCAGTTTGCGCTTGGAAACCACTGTGTAGCTCAGGTTGCGCCGTGCAAATTCATATTGTTTCGAGGGGAAAATGCCCAGCTTCTCGATGCACCAATCGTACAGCTCCCGGTGCGGCACGAACTCCAGCGTACAGATGGAATGCGTGATTTTTTCGATGCTGTCGCTCTGCCCGTGCGCCATGTCGTACATCGGGTAGATGCACCAGTCGTCGCCCGTGCGGTGGTGGTGTGCGAACTTGATGCGGTAGAGCAGCGGATCCCGCATGATCATGTTCGGGGAGGCCATGTCGCCTTTCGCCCGCAGGGTTTTGCTGCCTTCGGCAAATTCGCCCTTGCGCATCCGCTCGAACAGGTCGAGGTTCTCTTCCACGCTGCGGCTGCGGTAGGGACTGTCCTTGCCAGGCTCGGTCGGCGTGCCTTTCAGCTTCGCAATCTCCTCCGCCGTGCTATCGTCCACGTAAGCGAAGCCCTTTATGATGAGGTCAACGGCGAAGTCGAACAGTTGCTGGAAATAATCGGAAGCGTAGAGGATATTGCTCGGCTCGAAGCCCATCCAGCGCACATCGTTGATGATGCTGTCCACGTACTCTGTCTCCTCCGTCACCGGGTTGGTGTCGTCGAAGCGCAGGTTGCACTGGCCGTTGTACTTTTTCGCCAGCCCAAAGTTCAGGCAGATGCTGGTGGCATGTCCCACGTGCAGGTAGCCGTTTGGCTCCGGCGGGAAGCGGGTATGCACCCGGCCCCTGTGCTTGCCAGCGGCGATGTCTTGCTCGATGATTTCTTCGAGGAAGTTGAGGGATTCGGGTTTTTCTTCTTTGATGTTGTCGGTTGTCATTTCCTTTTTCTATGATTGTGTGAGCAGTCTTTTTGTCAATTCTGCTGAATATTCAATAAACAGTTCTTTTATTACGTCAAGTCCAAACTTAGCACAATGAGCTAAAATCTTTGAAAGCTGCTTGATCACTACATTTTTTGAAGATGTTGGAAGCTGCCTCTGAAGTTCTTTGCTGTCTGCGATAATTGTTGAAGCTTCGTTTTGGTTTTCATCATTTTTAATTTGCTCTATCTTTTCAATTATTTTATCCAAATAGCCTTTCAACCATACTTGTCTTTCTGTATCAAAAGAATTCTTATCTGCATCAGTGTCTAAGATTTTTATCCTCTCGTGTATGTCCTTTTCATAGTTTTGGAAAACCCAGTCTTCATGGATATCGGGTGCATCGTTATAAGCTTTTATTATTGAGACCCAACTCTTCAACAATCTCAAAACGGTTTCTAGTTCAACCCCTGAACTCGACTTTAGCCAATTAAGCAG
>DIUC01000064.1 GCA_002435785.1 Saprospiraceae bacterium UBA6168
CTCCAGCAGCATCTGCAGGCGCATTTTTGGCCACATTCCTCCACGCATTTCCAAAAAGAGGAACTCGAAGTAACCTTGCTCGTGGCGGGGGTTGGCATGACCTTGACCGCCTTCAACCTCGGTGGCCTGTTTGCGAAGCAACGGTTCGATTTGGCAATAAATGCGGGCATAGCCGGGGCGTTTTTTCCATCCAAGTTGAACATTGGCGACGTGGTCAATGTGACTGCCGAGCGATTCGCCGACCTCGGTGTGGAGGAGGCCGATGGCCGCTTCACCGATGTGCATGAACTGGGATTGGTGGACGCCAACGCCAGCCCTTTTGCCGGAGGCGAACTGCTGAACCCCAGTGCTGGGTTCGATTTTTTGCCGAAGGCCAAAGGATTGACGGTCAATACGGTGCACGGTTTTCAGCCCAACATTGACGCATTGCGGAGCAAATATGATGCTGACGTGGAGACGATGGAAGGTGCGGCGTTTTTCCTCGCTTGCTTGCTGGCCGGGCAGCCGTTTTTGCAAATCCGCTCCATTTCCAATTTCGTGGAAACGAGGAACCGGGCGGCTTGGGATTTGCCGTTGGCGATTAAGAACTTGAATGAGGTGCTGGTGGAAATGCTGGATACAATCACTGCCTGATTTCAATTTTTCCGCTGCGCTGCCATCCAGCCAACGTCGGCTACTCACCTTGCTTTCCCCGTAGAAACAAATAATTGCCAATCGGCTCCCGCCAAATCCTCCTTCCTCGCCGGAAATGCCCTTTTTTTCGTTAAAATGCAACGTATTGTTTCAAATACCCCCTATTCACGCTTTGAAAGTTGATTTGTCGTCAATGAAAGTTGATTTTTTCTCAATCAAAGTTCATTTGTTGTCAATGAAAGTTGACTTGTCGTCATTGAAAGTTCATTTTTCGTCGTTAATACCCCATTTTTTGTTTTTAAAAGTTCATTTTTCATCAATGAAAAATGAACTTTGATTGACGAAAAATGAACTATTAAAAACATAAAATGGTATTTTAAACACATATTGTTGACTTTGATTGACAACAAATGAACTTTGATTGACTGATTTTCAAAAAATCATAAAAATTACGAGCTTTTTTAACCGAAACACTTGACATTAGTAGGTATTATTCGGTGAGATGGAAACTTAGCGGACAGTATTGGCAGGACTCAAAAAATATTAATTGAATAATGCGAATTAGGGGCTGGCAATGGCAGTTTTACCGGATGATGACCTCCGTGACGTACTTCCCCCCCAATTCCCCATTCATCATTTCCAAGATTTTTTCCTTCTCGTAGCTCAGTTCCTGTTTCAGCGATGCGGAGGTGAGGCTGATGAAGAGCTTGCCCTTTCGGAAGTTCATTTCCCGGGTATATTGGTTGATGGTCGTGCCCATCTTCGCCTTCCACACTTCCCGGATTTTGGTTTCGTTCAAATGCTCCTTCCATTTCATGGTGTCCACCATTTCCTTGAGCACGTCCTTTAGGCTATGTTGATTTTCAAGATGCAAAGCGGAGAGATTGAGGGGGTGAGGGATTGAGGGTTTGAGAGGTTGAGGGGTTGAGGGGTTGAGGGGTTAGGTTTCGGCCCCCCTCAAACCCTCAACCCCTCAATCTCTCAATCTCTCTCAATCGGGCAAGTCATACAGTGTGAACCGCCACGGGCACGGGAAAGCTCGTTGGATGGCAGGTTGATGATGGTCTTTTCGATGTCCTCGGGCTTCACTTTTCCAGATTGCAGGTCTTTCAGCAGCTTGCGGGCATGGATGGTCTTGTAGCCTGCCTTTTTGAAAGCCTTCTCCGTTTCCGGGTTGCGGTCGTAAGTGAGGGCCACGCCGGGCTTGAGGGCCACGAGGTTGCAGCCGTCCGTCCATTGTTCCCGCTCTTGGTAGGGCGTTTGGCCGTTGCCGGAAAGGATGAACTGCATGTTCGGGTTGATTTCGTTGACCATAAAATCACGGACGGAGTTGTAGAACACGCTCGTGCCGTTGCTTTTGTGTACCTCCACGTTGCTGCTCAGGCCATCGAGCACGATGGGCTTGAAAGCAACGATGATGTTGTTGTCCACTTGCGTGAAAACGGTGTCAATGTGCATGTAACTGCGATCTTGCGGGATGTTTATCTGCACCACGTTTTTCACCACTTTTCTTTCAAACAACTTATTGCGGAGCGAATGGATGGCGTAGGCGCTGGTGCGCTCACTGCATCCGATGAGCAGGTAGTCCTTGTTCATCACCATCATGTCGCCGCCTTCGAGGCTCACGACCTCGCCCCTGCGGCTGGGCGGGAAATCCTCGTAGTGGTTCATGTTGATGAGGCGACCTTCCGATTTCAAGTGCGAGAAAATCGGGTTCGACCAGAAAATGAACCTCGAAAGGTAGTTCTCCCGAAAGCGGGCCTCCTTGCCGGGCTTTGTGATGATGACGTGGTCGTTCACCGTCACGGCGATGTCTCGGGTGAAAATGAAATTCGGGATAGGGTCGAACATGATGTAGTCCTCCTCGGCGAGGTAGCCAGTGATTAACACATCGGCGAGGCGCTCGTCGGGGAGGTCCATGAGCAGTTTTTTGCAGTCCTTGGGCAACTCCTCGTAGTCCACGATTTCGTTGATGACCCACTCCTTGGTGGCAGCGTCGGCACCGATGGCACCAGTGAGCAAGTCCTTGGTTTCCAGCACGTTTTCGGCACCGAGGAATGCCCGGAGGATACCAGTGAACACATCGTGCTCTTCCTGCATTTGCGGCAAGTGCACGATGTCGTCAAAGAGGAGTTCGTTGGCCCTTTTGGGCGATACCCGTGCAATTCCCTCATCGGGGCGGTGCACGATGACCCGTCGCAGCGGGCCGATTTCTGATGATACTTGGATGGTGGGCATAAATTTGGTCATTGGTCATTGGTCATTGGCAATTAGTCATTTCTATTCGCAATCGGTCCCTTGCGATAAATCGCCAATGACCAACAATGACTAATGACAACAATGACTAAATGACTTTTTCTATTTCGTAAATCGAGTTGATTTTTCCGGCAAAGATGCAAAAATAGTCTGGACTTCGGTGCAAGCAAGCGATTTCCGTGGGCCTACCGTCGTCAATGAAATTGGCTTTCAGCTTTGATTTTATGGTGAAAAGTGAGTGCTGGTATTGCAGTTCCACCTGCTCCGAAAAATACTGCTGCATCTGCCCCAGCATCTTCCGGTAGTTGCTCGGTGGGGCAGCCGGGCAGCCGTTGCAGTCCTCCGTGAAATCGGGTTTGCACTTGAGGTTTCGCTGCTGGCAATCGAAGGTCGGGAGGTTGTCGTAGCTCACTTTGTGGTGGGTGTATGCCACGGAACTTAGCGACAGCAGCCCCGATAGCCCGTAGGGCATCAGGGAGCCGAACTGCCCGTCCATCACTGTCAGGCCAATGTTTTTCAACTGTGGAGAAGTGACGAAGGCCATCTCCGAAATCTCGTGCATCAGGTCAATGTCCGGCATCCCGAACAGGCGGTTCAGTGCGTTGCTTTGAGCGTAGGTTGCGTTGATGACGCTTTTTGCCTCAATGGTTTCAACCGCCTCATTGTCAAGGTTTTTCAATTCCACTTGCCAAGCCTTTCCCACCATTTCAGCCTGTAAGATTTGGGTGAACCGACGCACCTCGATGCTTTTTTGCTGCGCAATTTTTGCTTTGTAATGCTCGCCAATCAGCACCGGGTCGAAGGTGTACTCGGTGGTGAGATACAGCGCTTCTAATCGGTCGTAGTTGAAAAGCGGGTGTGACTCCACCTGTTCGCAGCGTATGCCGATGAACTCGCAAAACCGCTCGAACTGTGCCGCATCCGTCAGGCTACCGTAGCGGTCAATGGCGTAGTATTTTTCAAAATCAAAAAGGATGAAGGGGCGGTGTTCTTCTGTGAAGCGGGCCTTGTTGTCGTCGCTCATCAGCGCCGTGGCCACGCTTCGAGGGTAATGGTATCCGCTGTGCAACCTCGCTTGGTTGACGATGCTGGCTTTCTTGAAGAGTTCCCGCTCCTTTTCCACGAGGAGGACACTTGCGCCCTTTCCAGCAAGGTACAGCGCAGCGTAGCTCCCGAAGATGCCGCCGCCGATGATGAGGTGGTCGTATGTGCGTAATTGTTGGATTGTTAGATTATTTTATTGTTGGATTGCTGTATTGTTGTAGTGCTACATTGCTTGGTGGTTGTCGTGATACGAGTAACAATACAGCAATTCAACAATCCAACAATTTTTTACTTTTCAGCACCCGCATCGCCGCCAAATACTGCTTCGCCAGCGGCCCGATTTTCACCCGGCTGCTGGTCACGTCGTCGGTCCATTTCACGGGAAGTTCGAGCATTTTCAGGCGTTTCCATTCGGCGATGGTGAGCAGTTCCGTGCTAAAAAACCAGCCATCGCTAACAGCGCCGGCGTCGTTGAGCGGCTGATAAACCTCTCGTCGCAGCCATTTGAAGCCACACATGCCGTCAGAGAACCGGACGCCGAGGTAGCTTTTTAGCAAAAAATTGAAAACCCGACTCGTTATTTCCCGTTTGAGCGTTCGCCCGATGACCTTTGATTTTGGGTGTAAACGGGTGCCGTAAACGAGGTCAAAGCCGCCGTTGGCGATGGCGTCATAGGCTTCGAGGAAGTGGGGTAGGTCGGTAGCCAAGTCGAGGTCCATATAGCCCACCATATCGGCTTTGGACTGGCTCCAACTGGTCTTCAGTGCCAAGCCAACACCCTTTCTCGGCACCTTAATTGGCACAATATCAGGGTGTTGCGCATGTAGCCGCTCCGCAATGGCGTAGGTTTCGTCGGTGCTGCCGTTATCGGCGATGACGATGCGCCACTGGTTAGGTTGCGGATAGTTTTTTTTCAAAAAAGCATGGAGAATCAGCACCTGTTGCTCCAGTGTGGCGGCTTCGTTGAGGACGGGTATGGTTACGTCAAATGTCATTCGATTGCGGATTGCGGATTGCGGATTGCGGATTTCGGCAGGGACTGCGAAATCGTTTATTCCATTTTTTTGCAAAGGAAATAAATGATACACGAATGTTGGATTAAGGTTTCAGGCGAATCCATCGAAATCCGCTGCCAATTAAAGCAACCAAACTCAAATCCGTTTGGTTGGATAGACGGCTTTGAGTTTATTTGCAGCAATTATTCAACTCAAAAAATATTCGCAGCTATGGCCATAGATTTTAAAAGCATCAAGTCGCTCTTTATCGTAGAAGACCCAAATGCCCCAGCAAAGACTCCCAAGGCCGAACCAGCCCCCCCCGGCAAAGCTATTGCCGCCAACGTTGACCTCCCTCCCTCACGACCCGGCGAGGCCAACCCAAAGTTTTTGGAGGTGCTTATGAAGGCCATGGAGGCTGCCAACCTGCCCGGCGTGGACTACTTAGAGTACCGGCAGTCAGTGAAATCATTGGAAAAAATGCCGATGGACGAGCAGGTGCGCTACCAGTCGGCCTTTGCCATGGCACAGGCGATGGGGGCCACGCCGCAAAAACTGGTGGAGTCGGCGTTGCATTACCTTGATGTCTTGAAAACGGAGCAGTCGAAGTTTGACGAGGCGCTGCGCAACCAGACCACCGACCGGATTGGCAATCGGCAGGAGATGCTGAAGAACTTGGACGCCACATTGAAGCAGAAGGCGGAACAAATCAGGAAGCTGACCCAAGAGATGGAAGGGCACCGCTCGGAAATGGAAAAACTGGAACACGAAATCAAGGAGGCAACTTCCAAGGTTGCTGATACGAAAAATGATTTTGTGGCAAGTTACCAGACGGTTGTTTCACAAATCAACTTGGATGTGGAGAACATGAAGCGTTTTTTGAAGTAAATATGTCACTTTGAGGGCATTTGCCATTCTTTTTCGAGGGGTTCTGGGAGGACTCCAGCTTTTTTTGCTATAATTGCCCACTTCTGAGAAACTTAATGGAAAACAACTGGCCCTGTAAAAATCCAATTCCTCTTTTTTCCCTGAACCTCACGCTCCTTCTTAGGTAAAAAAACAGAACTGCTCACCATCCCAATGCTGCCCTAATCATTTGAAAACTTCCTTCCATCTGCGAGGGGCAATGATAATTTCATCAAAAAAAATTAACAAAACACTATTCATAGCATCCGTGCAAATACGCTACAGATTGATTTTCAATTGGCGACATTGTTTTTTGGGAAATGAAGTAGTCAATTGAATTGCACACCAACCTATTAAATTTTGGCATGAAAAGATTTTACGCAATCCTGATTTCAATGTTTTTGCTGGGTCAAATGGCCAGTGCCCAATGCCCGCCCCCCGGCTTCCCACAGTCTGGAAATACTTGCCCAGAAGCCCCCATTCTTTGTGAGAACTTGAATGGTTACTGCAACACCATCAACAACAACAACGTGCAGCAGCCATTTCCCGGTTGCCCCGGCAACGTGTTGAACAACGACGAGTGGTTTGCCTTTTATGCTGGCACCACCCAGATTTCCATCGTGATTACCCCAAGCAACTGTAGCCCCGGTGGAAACCAAGGCTTGCAGGGCGCTATTTATCAAGGCTGTGGACCACCTTGGGTAGCGATGGACACCCAATGTCCCTGCTCCACCCAACCTTTCACCTTGCAAGCCAGCAACTTCGTGGTTGGCCAAATCTATTGGATAGTGCTGGACGGCTGCGCCGGCAACGTTTGCAACTATTCCGTTTCCGTAACCTCTGGCTCAACCGTGGGTCAGCCGCCAGCGAACCCTGGCACCGTGACCGGCCCAAGCCCCGTGTGCATCAATACGACCACCGCATACACCGTGCCCGCTATTTCGGGTGCTACGGCGTACCAGTGGACCATGAACCCCTCCTTGGGCACCTTCACCTCCACCACCAATACGGTCAACGTCAACTGGACAACCGCTGGCACCACCAGCCTTTGCGTAACGTCCTCAAACGCCTGTTACTCCAACCCCACACAATCCTGCGTACCCATCACGGTATTACCAATACCGACGGCCACGCTTTCTGGCACAGGAACGCTTTGCGAAGGGCCGAGTGGCACCGTGCCGTTGTCCGTCGCATTTACCCCGGTAGGTGGCGGGCCGTGGACTTTTGTTTATGCTATCGGCGGTGTAAACCAGCCCCCCATCACCACCTCCGACAACCCCTACACCATCAATGCAACGCAACCAGGCAACTATACATTAGTAAGTGTCAACTACCCAAGCCCGAACTGCCCGGGCACGGTGTCCGGAAGTTCCAACATCACCATTGCTCAAATCAACCTCACCAATACCGTCACCCCGGATATTTGTGGGCAGGGCATTGGCGGTATTGACTTATCAGTTGCCCCTTCGGGAACCTATACCTATGTATGGTCAAATGGTACCACCACCCAAGACATTTCCAATGTGCCAAGTGGCAATTATACCGTCACGGTCACCAACACAGCGGGCTGCACCAAGACGGCCAGCATCACCATTCCCAACAACACCGTCAACATCAGCATCACTGGCACTAC
Organism: Saprospiraceae bacterium UBA6168; assembly: GCA_002435785.1. GTDB lineage: Bacteria > Bacteroidota > Bacteroidia > Chitinophagales > Saprospiraceae > UBA6168. Next base: position 7,468 of record DIUC01000064.1, read on the forward strand.
GACGCCAAATACCTCCTGCAACAGTGACGAAGGTGACATAGACATCAGCGTGTCACCAGCCAACAACTATACTTACTTGTGGTCAAATGGGGCTACCACGCAAGACCTGACCAACGTCGCGCCCGGCTCCTACACGGTGACGGTTTCTTTTGGCACCACCTGCTCTAGCACGGCCAGCTTTACCATCGCCAACACGCCCAATACGCCCAATATTACCTCCACCACGACACCAACCGTTTGTGAGCTGGGCAACGGGGGTATCAATGTCAGCGTTTCTGGCGGTGTTTCACCTTATACTTTTGCCTGGTCAAATGGCGCAACCACCGAGGATTTGAACAACGTGTTGGCTGGTTCCTACACCGTCACTGTGACTGGTGCAAATGGCTGTACCAGCACTTCAACCATCAGTCTGGCCAATGACAATCCAGCCATTACCATCAATAGCTCAGTAACTGCCAACACGACTTGTACTGGTGGGAATGGGGGTATCAATATCACCGTCAGCCCTGCGACACCGCCCGGTGCGCCCAACTATACCTTCACTTGGTCAAATGGGGCAACTACAGAAGACCTCACCAACCTACCCCCCGGAAATTATTCGGTGACGGTGGACGGCGGCGGGGCTTGCACCGCCACAGCCAATATTCAAGTACCCGACCAGCCGAGTACGCCACTTATTTCAGCATCCCCAACGCCCTCCATTTGCGAGTTGGCAAATGGGGGCATAAATGTTTCGGTGTCAGGCGGGGTTGCACCATATACCTATGCTTGGTCGAACGGGGCTACGACCGAAGACCTCACCGATTTGTTGGCTGGGGGTTTCACCGTCACCGTCACGGGTGGCAACGGCTGCACCTCATCCGCGACCATTAACCTGACAAACAACAATCCGCCCATCACTATCAATGGAACCATCGCCGCAAACACAACCTGCAATGGTGGGAATGGTAGTATCAGCATTTCCATTGCACCATCTATCCCTCCTGCGGGTGGCAATTACACGATTACCTGGTCAAATGGCAGTACAGGCACCAGCCAGCCGGGGCTTACGCCCGGCACTTATTCCGTGACGGTGGATGGCGGTGGTGCTTGTACACAGACCGCTACGTTTACCGTGCCCAACCAACCCGACAACCCGACCTTGAGCCCACAAATCACACCATCATTTTGTAACCAAGACAACGGAGCCGCCTCAGTCTTGGTCACCAACAGCCAAGCCCCATTCACCTATTTATGGTCCACGGGGTCCACGGATGCAGGGATAACTGGTGTGCCAGCGGGGTCTTACTCAGTTACGGTAACCGGCGCAAATGGGTGTACGGCTACCATACCCGTAAACATCACGAATACCAACGTGGCCATTACGGTCACGCCCACCATTACCCCAAACACCAACTGCACAGGGCCGGGCAATGGTGGCATTTCCATATCAGTTCAGCCGGGAGGTTTGAACGTGCTTTGGAGCACTGGAGAAACAAGTACGAGCATCTCCCCGCTCAATGCTGGCTCTTATAGCGTGACGGTCAGTGCCGGAGGCACCTGCACCCAGGCGTTGAACATCACCGTCCCCACCGAGCCTAACCCGCCAATTTTGAACACCTCCAACACGCCAGCCAACTGCGGGCTGCCAAACGGAGAGGCAGAAGTGCAGGCAGGCGGCGGTGTGCCCGGCTATACTTATGTTTGGTCAAATGGCGGTACCAACCCCTTGATTTCGCCCGTCCCCGCTGGGAGCTATACGGTCACCGTGACCGGTGCAAATGGTTGCACCGCTACCTCCTCCGTCACTGTGCCAGACCAACAGATTCAGGTGAGCATATTCCCTGACATTGTGAACAATACCTCCTGCGTCACTGGCAACGGCAGCATCACCCTGACCGTGAACCCGCCAACGGCAGGTGTGCTTTGGGCAAATGGTTCCACCTCCACCACGCTCACCAACCTAGCCCCCGGTACATATTCGGTACTTGCAAGCGCAGGTGGTAGCTGTACGGCCACGGCCAACTACACGGTCGAAAACCAAAGCAACATCCCGTTTTTGAGCTACGATGTCATCAACGCCACCTGTGGCCAACCGAACGGAAGCATTGACCTGCTCATCAACTCAGGGGAAGCGCCCTTCTTCATCATGTGGTCAAACGGCAGTCCCCTCGAAGACCAAACCAACCTAACGCCCGGTGTCTATGAAGTCACGGTGACTTCGTTCACGGGCTGTTCCGCCAGCACGATTATCAACGTGCCAAATACCAACTCGACATTTACCTTAGCTGGAAACCCAACGGCCAACACCTCCTGTGTTTCGCCGAACGGCGGCATACAGTTGACGGTGACACCTGCTGGCAACTATACCTATGCCTGGAGCAATAGCGCCACCACGCAGAACCTCGCCAACGTGGCGGCAGGCACCTATACCGTCACGGTAAGTGCCGGTGGCAGTTGTACCGCCGTGGGCACTTACCAAGTGGCCAACAATGCCACGCCACCGTCCCTCAGCACCACACCCACTGCCGCCACCTGCGGCCTGAGCAACGGCTCGGTGAACCTGACCGTCACGGGAGGCGTCACGCCGTACACCATTTTATGGTCAAACATGGCCACCACGGAAGACCTGGCAAACATTGCCGGAGGCACCTATACCGTCACCGTCACTGGGGCGAACGGTTGCTCCGCAACGGCAAGCGCCAACGTCGGCAATACGAACACCTCGCCAAACGTGACTGGTACCACTACTGCCAATACATCCTGCACTGCTTCCACTAATGGCGGAGTTGACATTTCTGTTTCACCCGCAGGTGTTTACACCTATACATGGTCGAACAGTGCCACCACGGAAGACCTCGTGAACGTTGCCGCAGGCAATTACACCGTCACCGTGAGCGCTGGGGGTGCTTGCACATCCACCGCTACTTTCACCGTAGCCAACAACATCTCCGACCCGGATATTTCGCCGAACATTACCCCAGCAATTTGTTCGCAGGACAATGGGGCCATAGACCTGACCGTGAGCGGCGCCACAACGCCCTACACTTTTGCATGGTCAAACATGGCCACCACCGAGGACATCGCCAATGTACTGCCGGGCAACTATTCGGTCACGGTCACTGGCGCAAATGGCTGTTCTTCCACGGCCAGTTTCAGCGTGCCAAACAACAGCTCCACCTTCTCGCTCAGTGGCACGGCACAGCCGTTGAGCAGTTGCGCCACCAACAACGGCAGCGTGAACCTGACCATTACCCCGGCTGGTACTTATGACATCCTTTGGTCGAACATGGCCACCACCGAAGACCTCACCAACCTAACCCCAGGCACCTACACTGTCACGGTCACGGAGTCAGGGAGTTGCAGTGCAACAGCCAGCTATGTGGTAACGGACATCACGCAGGCACCCACGCTTTCGCAAAACATCACCCCCGAAGTCTGCAACTTGTTGGACGGGGCGGTGAACCTGACCGTGAGCGGCAGCACTACGCCTTATACTTTCAACTGGTCAAACATGGCCAGCTCGGAAGACCTTACCAACATTGCCGCAGGCACCTATACCGTCACCGTGACCGGTGCAAACGGTTGTTCCTCCACGACGAGCGCCACCGTGCCGGGCAACACCATTGCATTTAGCATTAATGGAGTGCCAGCTTTGAACACCTCCTGTGCCGTGCCAAATGGTGCGATTGACGTAACGGCCTCGCCAGTAGGCAGCTACACCTACACTTGGTCGAACATGGCCCTCACCGAGGACCTGACTGGCCTAACGGGTGGTAGCTATACGGTCACGGTAAGTGCTGGCGGAAGCTGCACCGCCGTGGAGACCTTTGTGGTGGGCAGCACCACGCTCGACCCGGTCATCTCCTCCACCCCCTCGGCAGCCCTTTGCGGCCTAAGCACGGGTGGGATTGACCTGACCATCAGTGGTGGGGTAGCGCCGTTCACCTTTGTGTGGGCCTCCGGCCCAACGAGCGAGGACTTGACGAACGTGCCACCCGGCAGCTACTCCGTGCAGGTCACGGGCGCCAATGGCTGCGTTTCTGCTGGCAACTACACGGTACAGGACAACACCCCGCCCATCAACGTGAACGGTACGCCCACGGCCAATACCTCTTGCGCCGCTTCCAATGGATTGGTGAACATCACGGTTACGCCCGCTGGGCCTTACGCCTTCGCTTGGTCGAACAACGAAACCAGTGAGGACATCGCAGCGCTTGCGCCCGGCACCTACACCGTGACCGTGTCGCAAGGGTTTACCTGCTCCGCAACGGCCAGTTTCACGGTCGGCAACAACACGCCAGCACCGCTGCTTTCGGAGGTGGTAAGCCCCGATATTTGTGCGGGCAGCGTTGGTGGCATCAACTTGACCGTGATTGGGAACAGTGCGCCTTACAACTATAATTGGTCGAACGGCATACTGACGGAAGACCTCTCCAATATTGCCCAAGGCAACTACACGGTGACCGTGACGGGAAGCGATGGCTGCACCGCCACCGCTACCTATGCCGTGCCGAACACCAGCAATACCTTTAGCTTCACGGGGACTGCTTCGCCAAACACCCTTTGCGGTAGCACCAACGGCTCCATCAGCCTCACGGTCACGCCTCCTGGCATGTACAGTTTTATCTGGTCAAATAGCGCTATCACGGAAGACCTCTCCGGGCTTGCCCCCGGCATTTACGAAGTGACCGTCAGCGACAATGGCACTTGCACCGCTTCGCAAGCATTTACCGTTGGGAACAATTCGCCGACCGTGACGGTCAGCGGGCAGCCTACCAACATCCTATGCTTTGGCGGCAGCACGGGCGCCATCAACCTGACGCCATCGGGTGGGGTAGCGCCGTACACCTTCAACTGGTCGCCCGGTATCCCCGGCGACCCAGAAGACCCGACCGGCCTCGTCGCTGGCAGCTATGATGTCATCGTGACCGACGCGTCCGGGTGCAGCGGCACGGCCAGCTTTACCCTCGGCCAGCCAACTTCTGCCACGCAATTGAGTTGCACACAAACGGACAACGTGACCTTGCCCGGCATGACGGACGGCGAAGGTACCGTGACCATCATTGGAGGCACAGCCCCTTTCTCGGTGGACTGGAACCCAGGTGGCCAGCAAAGCGGTGTGCCTGCTGGGCCGTTTGTCATCGGCAACCTCGGGGAGGGCGCCTACTCGGTGATAGTGACCGATGCCAATGGCTGCCCTGCCAATTGTGGCTTCAACATCAGCACCAACGATTGTGTGACTGCCATCGGCAGCATGTCGAACAGCTTGCTGACGAACTGTGGGGTGGGCTGCATCACAGCCAACTACTCCACCTTCGGGCAGTACCTCGACACCAACGACGTGCTGCAATACGTGCTGCACACGGGCACGGGCAACCAGATTTTAAATGAAATATTGCGGAGCAGCCAGCCGACCTTCTGCTTCGATGCGGCGGTGATGAGTTATGGCACCACCTACTATATTTCGGCGATAGCCGGCGACAATGACGGCACGGGCAACGTCCTGCTGTCCGATGTTTGTACACAGGTGTCGGTGGGCACCCCGATAATTTTCTATCAAGTGCCAGTTGCGAGCATTGCACAGCCAGCCCCGCTGACCTGCCTCGTGCAGCAAACGACGTTGCAGGGAACTTCGTCCTTGCCAGGCTCCACTTATTCGTGGGCAGCCTCGCAGGGTGGCAACATCGTAGGGAGCAGCACCATACAGAATATCACGGTAAATGCTGGTGGCACTTACACTTTGACGGTGACCCGCAATGGGTGCTCCTCCACGGCCTCGGTGCAGGTGATAGACCTCGAAACCACGGTGTCGGTCGCCGTGACTTCTTCGCCGGGCGAGATATTGGACTGCACGGTTTCGGAAATCACCGTGTCCGCCTCGGCTACCGGCACAGGCCCGAACGTCAATTATGCTTGGTTCTTGAACGGCCAACCAGCGGGCAATGGGCAGACCATCAGTGTCCAAAACGGCGGCACTTATTCCGTGTTTGTGACGGACGCAGCCAGTGGGTGCAGCGGCACGGCCTCTCTGACCATCAGCGACAACTCGGACTACCCGCAGTTGGAAACGAACCCTGCCCCGCTGTTGAACTGCCAAATAACTTCCGTGACCATTAGTGGCAACTCTCCGGTGAATGGGGTGACGTTCCAATGGTTGTCCATTTCCGGCACGGATACCCTCGTCGTTGGGCAGGGCACGAGTGCCCAAGTGACCGCCGTTGGCACCTACTACCTCGTCGGTACTGCCCCGAACGGCTGCCAAAACAGCCAAGCCGTGGTGGTGTCGGGTGACTACGCCGAGCCAGTGGCCAATGCAGGGCCAAACCAAACGCTGGACTGCTACCAGACCCCGCTCAACCTCACCGGCGGCGGCTCGGCCAACGTCAATTTCTTCTGGACGACGGGCATTCCGGGGGTAATCATCAGCGACCCGAACAACCCCGTCATCTCCGTGAATGCAGCGGGCATTTACTCGCTGACGGTGACGAACCTCGGCAATTTCTGCACAGATACGGACGATGTGGAGGTGTTTCAATATGAAAACGTGCCACAGGCGGGCGTGCTTGCCGAAGACCCAGACTGCTTTGGGGACCAAAACGGCAGCATCACGCTGGAGACGGACCCTGCCAATGGGCCTTACAGTTTTCAGTTGAACGGACAGAGCTATGGCGGTCAGAACTACTTTGCGCCGTTGGCTCCCGGCACTTACCAGATTCAGGTGACGGATGGCCAAGGCTGCGTTTGGACGACTTCGGTCACGCTGAACAACCCGGAAGAGTTGGTGGTGAACCTCGGGGCTGACCTCTTGGTGAACCTCGGCGATGTAGCAACCATCACGGCGCAGTACAATGTGCCTGCTTCGCAATTGGATACCTTGATTTGGAGTCCATCCGTGCTGTTTCCGTGCCCACAGATGCCCTGCGACGAGCAGGAATTCCTGCCCACGCAGCAGACGGTGGTGACGGTGACGGTTATTGACGAGAACGGCTGCCGGGCTGAGGATTTGTTGTCCGTTTTTGTGAAGAAGAACAATCCGGTCTATGTGCCGAACAGCTTCTCGCCGAACAGCGATGGCACGAACGACGTGTTCATGATTTATGCGGGCAAAGAAGTAGTGAACATCAAGCAATTCCTCGTTTTTTCCCGCTGGGGCGAAACGGTGTTTGAATACTACAACTTCTTGCCGAACGACCCCGCCAATGGCTGGGACGGCACGCACCGGGGCGAGCGGATGAACCCTGCGGTGTTTGTCTGGTTTGCCGTTGTGGAATTTCTGGATGGCTCGGAAGTGCTGCTGGAAGGTGACGTTACTTTGGTCAGATAGACCTTGAACTTGAGCGATAAACTGGAACCGGGCGGGGCTGAATTGCTTCGCCCGGTTTTTTTGTAAATGCACGGACACACCCTTGAATCCCTCAACCCAACCCTGCTTTTGGGCGTTTTTTCCAATCCAACCAACTACCTTTGTACAATTCTTCCGTTTTATCGTCCTTTGTGTAAATTTGGTCGTTGCTACGCGACGGGTTACGCAAATTTGCGCTAACCTTGCTCCTTCGTTCAGGCGACCATTTGCCGAAGGCGAATCTCAATTTTTGGGGACAAGAAAACCTGGCAAACAACCATTCAAACATGGATTCAAACGATTTCAAACCAAAATCTTTTTGGCAGCGCCCCGAGGGCGTCACGGGCTTGCTATTTCTGGCGGCACTCATTATTGGCGGCGGTTTTTTGTTGTTCACGGCCCTTCCGGCCCTCATTGCGCTTGCGCAAAACACGATGTACCTTGTGCTGATGCTGATGGCCTTGGCAGCACTGATATACGTGGTGCTGGACCCGAAGATGCGGGCGCTGTTTGGCTATGGTTACAAAAGCATGATGCGCTGGATTACAGGCCTTTTCGTTCAGATTGACCCCATCGGCATTCTTAAGGGCTATGTCGAGCACCTGCAAGACAACCTCCGCAACATGAACAAACAGATGAACAAGCTGCGGGGCCAGATGCACCAGTTGAACGAAATCATCGTCAACAACAAAAAGGAAATAGAGAGCAATCTCCATTTGGCGAACCAGGCCAAGGTCGCCAACAACCAAGCACAGATGGTGCTGAAATCCCGCAAAGCGGGCCGCCTGAAAGAGTCCAACATGCGCCTCGACGTGCTTTACAACAAAATGGAGGTGCTATACCGGGTACTGAAGCGCATGTACGAGAACTCGGAGGTGCTGATGGAAGACATCAAAGACCAAGTGGAACTCAAGGAGCAAGAGCGCAAAGCCATCCACGCCTCCAACTCGGCCATGCGCTCTGCCATGAGCGTCATACAAGGCGACAAGGACAAGCGGGCCATGTTCGACGAGGCGCTCGAGGCTGTGGCCGACGACGTGAGCCAAAAAGTGGGCGAGATGGAGCGCTTCATGGAAGTTTCGTCCAGCTTCATGGACAGCATTGACCTCCAAAACGGCGTCTTTGAAGAAGAGGGCCTCGAAATGCTGGAAAAATGGGAAAAGGAATCGTTCTCCATGCTGCTCGGCGATGAGAAAAAAACGCTCATCAGCAAGGCGCACGACGACTCCGAGGTGCTCGACCTCAACGAACCTATGAAGACCCCCGAAAGAGTGGGTCACCGCAACCAATACGACAACTTTTTTGAATAACCTTTTCTTAATGGATAATTGAGAATTGAAAATTGAGAATGGCAAGACGCAGCATTTTCAATTTTCAATTTTCAATTTTCAACTCACCAAATCATGGGAAGCAAACTAACACCATTTTCAAAATTGCTGATTACCCTGCTCATCGTTGCTGCGGTCGTGCTGGGGGTACGCTGGGTATTGAACAATACCGAGGTCGGAAAGGGCCTGAAAAACAAGGCCGATACCGAAAATACCGATTCCGGCGACGCCGACAGTGGCGGTTCGGCACCATCCGATGCTGTCAAAATAGGCGTCGTGACTTGGGGCGGCTATGCTGGTGGGCAATATTTCAACGAAGGCTTCAAGGCCAACACCAAGTCCCGTTTTTACAAGGATTACGGCTTTCAGGTGGACTTCAAAGTCCTCGACGACTTTGTGGCCAGCCGGGATGCCTTCAAGCGGGGCGACATTGACCTGCTCTGGTCAACGATAGACGCATTCCCGACTGAGGCCGGCGAAATGTCCGACATCCAACCGCAAGTGGTTTTCCAAGCGGACTGGTCGAGGGGGGGCGATGCCATCGTGGTGCGCCGGGGCATTGGCTCCGTGGCCGATTTGAAGGGCAAGAAAATCGCCGTGGCGGAACTTACGCCGTCGCACTCCTTCCTGCTGTGGCTGCTCGAAGCGGGCGGCATGACGGAGAAGGATGTCACGCTCATCAAGCAAGCGAGCGCCATTGACGCTGCCGAGGCGTTCAAGGCGCAGCAAGTGGACGCCGCCGTGGTCTGGAGTCCGGACGATGAGGCTTGCCTTTCCTCCGTGGCTGGGTCGAGGGTGTTGGAAAGCACCAAGTCTGCCTCGAACATCATCGCCGACGTGTTCATTGCCAAAAAGGAATGGATAGACAAGAACCCCAAGCGCCTCCAGCAACTCTACGAAGGCTGGATGAAAGGTGCTGCCGAGATCAACTCCGACCCCGCTGCCAAGAAAAAGGCAGCCAAGATTTTGTCCGAAAACTTTGAGGGCATCAGCGAGGAGTGGGCGGTGAAAGCCATTGACAATGTGCGCCTCTGCACCCACGGCGACAACCTGAACTTTTTTGGGCAAAATGCCGACTACAAGGGCGTGACGGGCGACCGCCTCTATGGTCGCATGTCGCAAGTGTATGCCGACCTCGGGTACATCAAGGGCCGCACGCCGAGCTGGCGGGAGATTTCCAACTCCACCGCCGTGCGCAGTACCAGCTTCTCAGACCCAGAGCATGCCGCCGAAGGCCAAAAGGCGTTCACGGAAGTGACCAAACAGGAAGGTGCGGACAAGGAAACCATCGCCACCAAGCGGGTGAGCATCAACTTCCGTTCCGGCGAGTTCCAATTGGACGAAAATGCCAAGTACATCATTGACAAGGAGTTCCTGGAGATAGCAAGGGCGTTCGCCAATGCCCGTATCCGCATCGAGGGCAACACGGACGACGTGGGCGCCAAGGCCACAAACGTGGCGCTCTCGCAAAAACGGGCCGAGGCAGTCCGGGACTACATGGTGAATGAACACGGTATGCCGAAAAACCGTTTTATCGTGGTCGGCAATGGCCCGGACAACCCCGTGGCACCCAACACCAATGAGACCGGAAAGGCGAAGAACCGCCGCACGGACTTTGAATTGGTAAGGGAGTAATAGCTTGTGGTCGCCCAATTTATTGGTCAGGCTCCATCGGTCTGCCCAATAAATTGGGCGACCACAATGAATCAACCTCACAACAAAAAGAAAATCATGAATAAGCTAATGCTCGCCAGCCTGTTGGCAATAACTTTCCTGCTCGGCTGCACCAACGACCCGCCAGAAAACCAGCAGCAGTTGACCACCACTACCACCACGGGTGCTGCGATTGACCCAGCCACCATCAAGTTCATTTGCCAGAGCGCACAGGACCCAAACATGGAAGCCGATGCGCCCCGCCACGAGGTTTACCTGCAAATAGGCAGCAGCAAGATAAAGGTGGCAGACATCCTGAACTGCGAAATATTGGCCAAGGAATTCTACGAGCAGAACCAAATACCCCCGGCTGCCATCGCTGCCGTGGGCGGCTGGTGGGCTGGGGCTGGCGACTACCTCTATATCATCGAGGAAAACGGGAACTATGTGGTGAAAAAAGGCTTCACGGGCGAGGAACTGCAAAACAACGACTTCGGCTACAAGACGATAATGACCTTCGGCAAGGATGGCAATGAGGTTTTTTGAGGGGAAGGGCTATGAAATAGTTAATGATTAATGATAAATGCTGCATGATACTTCGAACCGCCAGGTTCTGTAAGTAAAACATCCCCGTCCACCATTATACACCCATATCAAATGTTGGTTTCCATGCTCCAGTTCAATGCTGGATGATGAGCTTCCCGCTACCCACAGGCCGCCCCTCGCTTTCCACGTTCCAAAAGTACATGCCCGGCGGCACGCCCGCCAGCCCGGCCTCCACCGCTTGCCGCCCTGCGGGCAAAACCGCACGGACGACCTCCCGGCCAAGTGGGTCGAGAAGGTGCCAAGTGGATGGCTTGGGCAGTGGCAGCTCAAGCGACACCGATACCTGCCCGCTCGCCGGGTTCGGCCATACCTGCACCGACTGCACGGGCGGCAGCGCAAAGCCGCCCGTGGACGACACATACACGATATTGCTATCACACACCGGATACCCCGTGCCGAGGCGGTAGTTGGGGAAGTTGGGGATGCTGCCATTGTTGACGGCGGGCAGTACAAGGCCCCGTTGCTGGAAGTCGCAGGCAAGGCCCGGCTCGTCGGGGCGGTTGATGACGTGCATGAACTTGGAGCCGTTCGGTGAATTCATATATATCTTGCAGTCGGGCGCCAGTTGCATGAGCCTGAACATGATGGCATGGCCACTTGTGTTGGTAAAGCCGTCCCATTCGTCTATCAAAACCTTGGAGGCTTCAACATCCGGTGCCAGCAGGTCGAACTGCCAGAGCTTCGCTTGGGTGTTGACGTAGAGGAAACGGGAGTTGGGAGAAAAAGAAAGCCCTCCCCAAATGCCGATGGTGGTATCTGCATATAGTTGCTTGAAATTGCTGAGCTGCCCCGTGGAGCGGTCGAAATCAAACAAGGTTACTTGGTCATTCGTTGAATATCGGGCAAATTTCGTTCCGTCAGGTGAGAAACTTGCCATGCCGCTGCCATTGGACCAATCATCAAGTGGGATTCCAATTGTCTGCGTGTCAATTTGGCTAACTCCCGCTTCGGTAAAAAGTATCTTATATACCAATTTGCTGCTTTCCTTGGAAGTTATTATCCACCAATCCTCGTCATTTGCATGTTTAACAGCGTGCATATCACTAAACAAGGCACCTGCTACAATAAGCTGGTTTTTATTCACAACGGCACCTAACCCATTTGCCAAGTTCATGTCAACCAATGAATAGTATAAAAAACCAATTTGAATATCGCCTTGAAGAGAAGTATAACTTTGATGGAATAACACATACTTGTTCTGAGTTTCTGGAACAGGCAAAATGATTGCCCCCTTTGGAACGGTGTTGCCGTAGTCTGGGCAGTTTCCACTAAGGTATGCAAAGCCGGGATTTAACCCTTCGCCATTTTGCATCAGATTATGTTCTGCATTGTTTATGTTGCAACCATTGGTATAAAAAAGAAGCTCACCCTCATGATTGCTGATGCTGGCGTTGGTGACATACATCCTCAACCCGCTCAGTTGCCTGGCTATGCTCAAGGTGTCACCGCTGAAGTCAAAGATGCTCATGCCATTGTTGGAATTTGGGTTTTCAGTTTTATATCCCACCAGCCATGTATAGTCAAACTTGTACTGGGCATGTACCATCAGGGTAAAAAACAGGCAAGCAGTGGCGATAAAGAATGATTTCATAAGAATTTGGCATTAAGGATTTAGTATCGGGGGTGGCCGCTTCATCAGCCGCCAGTACCGGGCCAAACAAGTTCCGCCCGTGAGCAAACATACCCCCGAAAAGTGTGGCACACAAGCGGCGACCGTTAATTTATCCTTGAATTGTCGGCAGTTAGCATTTGCACTGGGTATCCTGTGCGGATGATCGAGGCACACA
>DIUC01000077.1 GCA_002435785.1 Saprospiraceae bacterium UBA6168
GCTTCTGCGATTGCTTCAACATCCCACTGCTGGTGCTGGAGGACGTGCCCGGCTTCCTGCCCGGCACCGACCAGGAATGGAACGGCATCATCACCAACGGCGCAAAACTGCTCTACGCCTTCAGCGAGGCCACCGTGCCACGGGTCACGGTCATCACCCGCAAGGCTTACGGTGGCGCTTACGACGTGATGAATTCCAAGCATATCGGTGCCGACATGAACTTCGCCTGGCCCTCTGCCGAGATTGCGGTGATGGGCGCCAAGGGCGCTTCGGAAATCATTTTCAAAAAGGAAATCGAATCAGCCGACGACCCCGCCGCTATGCTCGACGAGAAGGAACGAGAGTACAAGGAGACCTTCGCCAACCCCTATCGGGCGGCACAACGGGGCTTCATTGATGAAGTGATTGACCCAAAGGACACCCGCCGAAAGCTCATCAAGGCGTTTGCGATGCTTGAAAACAAGGTGGTGGACAGGCCGAGGCGGAAGCATGGGAATATACCGCTGTGAGTTTTCCCAAAAAACGAAAACGGGCCTCGCCATCACTGACGAAGCCCGTTTTTTTTATGATAAACTGCTGTTTTACAATTCTTTCCGCAACCTCGCCACCGAGATGTTCAACTGCTCCCGGTACTTCGCCACGGTGCGGCGGGCGATGTTGTAGCCTTTTTTCATCAACATGCTTTTCAGCTTTTCGTCAGAGAGCGGCTTGCGCTTGTTTTCGGCGCTGATGATGTCGGTGAGGATTTTCTTCACTTCTAAGGTAGACACCTCTAAGCCATCCTGGTTCTGGAGGCTCTCAGAGAAAAAGTCCTTGAGGCGCTTGGTTCCGAACTCCGTCTGCACGAATTTGCTGTTGGCTACCCGTGACACGGTGGAAATGTCCAATCCGGTGATGTCGGCGATGTCCTTCAAAATCATCGGGCGGAGGCGCTTCTGGTCGCCGCTTGAGAAGAACTCGTACTGGTAGTTCATGATGGCGTACATCGTGTTGAACATCGTCTGTTGCCGCTGGCGGATGGCATCAATGAACCACTTGGCGCTGTCTATCTTTTGCTTGATGAACAGGATGGCCTCCTTCTCCTTGTTGGTGGCACGACGTCCGTTGACGGTGTGCTTGTAGGAGCGGAGCATGTCCCGGTAATGGTTGTTGATGTGCAGGTCGGGCGCATTGCGGGTATTGAGCGAAAGCTCCAATTCTCCGTCGTTGTTGATGATGATGAAGTCCGGCACGATGTAGTGCGTGCTGCGGCTATTGGACACGTGGCCGCTTGCGGGCTTTGGGTTCAACTTCAGGATTTCGTCAATGGCCTCCTTTAGCTCGTCCTCGGTGAGGTTGAGCTGCCTTTGCAGTCGAGGGTAATGCTTCTTGGTGAACTCGTCAAAGTAGTTCGCAATGATTTTCCTTGAAATGGCCAAGATGAGCCGCTCGTCGTAGGAGGTGTCGGACCTCGTCATCTTGTGCTCAATCTGGAGCAGCAAACTTTCCTGAAGGTTGCGGGCACCGACGCCGGGTGGGTCGAAGCGCTGGATTTTGGCAAGCCAATATTCGATTTCCTCTGGACGGGCGCTCACGTTCTGCGAGAACACGAGGTCGTCGAGGATGGCATCGTTCTCCCGGCGCAGGTAGCCATCGTCGTCAATGCTGCCGACAATCTGCCGGGCGATAATGCGCTCCCGCTCTTCCTTGAAGTCGAGCATCCCAATCTGCGTTTCGAGGTATTCGTGGAAAGTATCTTCCACAGCCACGGGCAAGGTCTTGTTCTCCTCCTCTTGGCCGCCGCTTTCGGTTTGGTACTTGTAGCTGGCCTCGTCGTCGTCCATGTAGTCGTTGAGGTAGTCGTCGAGCAATACCTCTTCTTCTGGCATGACTTCTTCCCGCTCTAAATCGTCCACTTCACCCTCGCCCTCGCCGTTTTCACCTTCGCCTTCACGCTGGTCTTCTTCGGCCTTGGTATCTTCGGTGCGGCCCATTTCGAGGTAGTCCTCCTCCGTGGTGTCACCTTCTTCAAGTGCGGGATTTGCCTCCAATTCCTCCTGGATTCGCTGGTCAAGGATTGCAGTTGGTATCTGCAAAAGCTTCATCAACTGAATCTGCTGTGGCGATAATTTCTGTTGTAACTTTTGAGTAAGTTGTTGTTTCAGCATCGTTTCTACTTAATTTGTGTTCTCTTGTTTGCTTGTCCACAGTGAATGCTGAGCGAAAAATTTTTCCAAAATAAAGTATTTTTTTTCAGAAAAGCCAGTGTTTGCACTAAAATATTCGAAATATTTTTCTTCGATTAAATTAAGATAAAAATGAATAATATCAATAAAACAAGGTGTTTTGTAGCGCTTGCAGGTTGGCAGCGGATTCTCTATCCAAAAATATGCCATAAAAATTTAATCTAAGCAACCATTTTCCCCCAAAACTTGGCATAGTGGCCATTATGTCAATGGATTGAAGGAAAGCCGGTTCGGAAAAAAAAGCTGGCGAAGCCCCAAACTTTCTAATTTTGCCAAAGGCTTAACTTGTTTTTCACCCAATGGTCAAACAAACCGAATTTTCACTGACTGCCTACCCTCGTGGTTTCCACCTGATAACGGAAGAAGTGCTGCGCCAAACCGGGCCTTTGCCATCGGAGGGCTTGCTTCATTTGTTTATCAAGCACACCAGCGCCGGGCTGGCCATCAACGAAAACGCCGACCCGTCGGTCAGGGTTGATTTCGAGGGGTTCTTCAACCGCCTCGTGCCAGAGGGACTGCCGTTCCTTACCCATACGATCGAGGGTCCGGACGACATGCCCGCTCACGTCAAGTCGGTGCTGTCGGGCGCTTCGGTCAGCATACCCATCACGGGCGGCAAGTTGAACCTGGGCACGTGGCAAGGCATTTACCTCTGCGAGTTCCGAAATTACGGGGGGAGGCGCAAATTGGTTGCGACGGTCTATTGCTGACAGAAGGATTTTTAAACCTTCAAGCCAATAACCAACTGGTATTCAAGCTTTTTAAAAATAATAAAATAAATAATTTGTAATCGGATTTCCGGTTCGCTCAACATGGAACTACTTTGGAACGGCATAAAACTCGGCCTCGTGCTCAGCGTGCTCACTGGCCCGATAGTTTTTGCGCTGTTGCAGACGAGCATTGAGCAGGGGTTTCGGGCGGGCGCTACGGTGGCAATGGGCATTTGGGCCAGCGACCTTGTTTTCGTGGCCATCACCTATTTTGGCGTGACATACGTGGCTGAATTGGCCAAATGGGAAGGGCTGGAGTTTTGGCTGGGCGTAGCTGGTGGCATCATCCTGCTGGTGGTCGGTGCAAGCATGTTGCTCCTGAACCCACCATCCGAAGAGCATTTGGCACAGGAAAAAGCCGTTCGGTTCTCGTCGAGGTTTTCCCTTTGGACCAAGGGCTTTCTCATCAACACCATCAACCCGTTCACGTTTTTTTTCTGGCTTGGCGTTTCTGGAATGCTTTTCACCAAACAGGCGTTGCAGCCCGAGCAGGCGCAGCTTTTTTACGGCGGGCTTTTTGGCACCATCGTCTGCACCGATTGCGCCAAAGTGGGATTGGCGAAGTTTATCCGGCGTTGGCTGAAACCAAAAAACATACTTTTGATACGAAAAATCGCCGGAATCACCCTCCTCGTTTTCGGCATCGTTTTGTTTTTTAGAGCTTTAAACAATTGACTATCAAATCCTTACCAATATGGCAAGCAATAAAATAATCACATCCACCACCGACTACATACCCGGAAGGGAGGTCGTGGAGGTCATAGACATCGTCCGGGGCAGTACGGTGCGTGCAAGGAACATCGGGCGTGACATCGTGGCTGGCTTACGCAACATTGTGGGCGGTGAAATCACGGAGTACACCATGTTGTTGGCAGAATCCCGGGAGCAGGCGCTCGACCGGATGATGGCCGATGCTGAACGAATTGGCGCCGATGCCGTTATTAACGTGCGCTTCATGACCTCGATGGTGATGCAGAACGCAGCGGAGATTTTAGCTTACGGAACCGCAGTAAAACTGAAGTAGTTAAGAGACATGGGAAACACAAAAGAAATAGTCAATCGTCGTGCTTCGCACGAATTTCAATTCCTCTCCAATTTTGAGGCGGGTATCGTACTGGGCGGGTCGGAGTTGAAGTCCATCCGGGCGGGCCATGCGGGCCTCACCGACGCCTACTGCATCTTCGTCAACGGGGAGCTTTGGGTCAAGAGCCTGTACATCAAGGAGTACGAAAATGCCAACGCTTACAGCGTCCGCCCCTCCCGCCGTGACCGCAAGCTGCTGCTGCACAAGTCGGAATTGCGCAAGCTGGAAAAACGGGTGAAGGAAAAGGGCCTGAGCATCGTGCCGTACAAAATTTACTTCTCCGACCGGAATTTTGTGAAAATCGAAATCGCCTTGGCACAGGGCAAGAAGTCGTTCGACAAGCGGGAATCCATCAAGGAAAAGGACTCCAAGCGGGATATTGATAGGATGATGAAGTCGAAGGGACGGTTGAGTTAATTTGGTGACTGCTGATTGATAATTGGTGACTGGTCTGCTTCATCGGGCATGTCACTTTCAATCACCTCCCTCTCCTCCGGCAAACTCACCCAAAAATTGTTCATCCCCTCTCCCTGCGTGATGGCCACCAACTGCATGTTGAGCAGTTCCAACAGGCCAAGGAAGGTCACAATGGCCTGAATCCGGTTTTCCAACTTCGCAAACAGCGACCTGAAATCCGTCTTTTTACCCTTCTTCAATTTGGAAAAAATATAGTCCTGCTGCGCCGCAATGGTGTAGTCGAACTTGACGATGGTATGCACGACGTGCTTTTTGTCGTCCATTTCCATGCGGTTCACCAATTTCTCAAAGGTCTTCAGCAGCTTGAACAGCGTGAGGCTCTCCAACTCCACGTCCACCAGCGCCTTTGTGGCGATTTGCTGGAGTTCCCGGCTCACGTTGCCCCGGTGTTCCCGCAGCGCACGGGTTTCTTCGAGTTGGCGCATCTCGTCCAGTACGCTTTTGTAGCGCTTGTATTCCAGCAGGCGGGTCACCAGTTCTTCCCGTGGGTCAATCTCGTTGCCCTCCTCGTCCACAGGCTTGCGGGGGATGAGCATCTTGGCCTTGATGCGGCATAGCGTGGCCGCCACAAGGATGAACTCGCTGGCCAAATCCACGTTCAACGCTTCCATCTGGCGGATGTACGCCAAAAAATCTTCCGTTACCTTGTGAATGGGGATGTCGTTGATGTCCAGTTCGTCCCGCTCGATGAAGAACAGCAGGAGGTCAAACGGCCCCTCGAACTGGGGTAGGTGGATATTGTAGGTGGCGGTGTAGGTCATTGTTTGTTAAGCAACTGACTTCATTCTCAGCATCGTCGCCATCTCTTCCAACTGCTCGGTCAAGTGCTTGCGCTGTGCCTTCGTGAGTTTATCACCCTTCAATTCCTCGCCAAGTGACTTAATGGGTTCCATCGTGAACTCCAGCAAATCATTGATGGGCAAGGCCAACATATATTCCTTCAACATGGTAAGTTGTTGGTAGCGGTCTTTTTCCACAAGGTATTTATCAATGAAAATCTGATGTTTGGAAGCCATTTTCGATGAATTTAAGATTTGGAGTTTTTGTCATTGTCCAAGCGGTTGATTTCGTCAAGCCTGATGTCTATGAATTCTTGATAGCCTTTCAACCCCAGTTTTTCCTTGAACTCCTTTTCAAACCAGACGGCAATCGTCAATTGGTCTTTCAACAGTTTGATTCGTTGCTCACGTTGCTTGTCCGTCATTTTTTTTGAAGTTTTCTCTTGACAAACTTAAAGATTTTTCATCAAAAATTCGGTATTATATCAAAAATGTTGGAGCTGGACGATATCTGCAAAATATAGAAGAAATCATATTGTCAGCAACAATCCCAGTTGAAATAGGCTTTGCTGAAATCTTTCTTTTTCAAATCATCTGCATTGATGAAAATATGTGCGACATTCAAATACTCACCTCAACTGATTCATACAACGGATACCCCGCCATAAACCGATTCACCTCCTTCCTTGTCTCCTGAATCAACTCCTCGTTCTCCACGTCCATTACCAGTGCATCAATCCACTCGACTGTGCGGCGGAAATCAGCCTCCACGAAGCCACGGGTGGTCATGGCTGCTGTCCCGATGCGGATGCCGGACGTGACCATTGGCGAAGCCGTATCGAAAGGCACCATGTTCTTGTTCACCGTGATGTCTGCACGCACGAGCGCCTCTTCGGCTTGTTTGCCCGTCACGCCTTTTGAACGAAGGTCAATGAGCATCAAGTGGTTGTCCGTGCCGCCGGAGATGATTTTGTAGCCTTTTTCAACGAAAGCAGCTGCCATTGCCTGTGCGTTTTTCATCACCTGAGCGCCATAGGTCTTAAACGCCGGTTGGAGTGCCTCGCCAAAAGCCACTGCCTTGGCAGCGATGACATGCTCCAACGGCCCGCCCTGCATTCCGGGGAAGACACCACTGTTGAGGATGGTGCCCATTTTTATCATGGTGCCGTTCTTCTGGGTGCGGCCCCACGGGTTGTCGAAGTTTTTGCCGAGCATGATGATGCCGCCACGAGGGCCACGAAGCGTCTTGTGCGTGGTGGAAGTGACGATATGGCAATGCTCCATCGGGTCGTTGAGCAGGCCGGCGGCGATGAGGCCAGCAGGGTGTGCAATGTCGGCGAGGAGCAGGGCGCCCACCTTGTCGGCGATTTCCCGGAAGCGCTTGTAGTCCCAGTCACGGGAGTAGGCCGAGGCGCCGCAGACGATGAGCTTTGGTTGCTCCGCAATGGCGATGGCCTCTACTTTGTCCATGTCAATCGTACCGGTGGCCTCTTCCACGCCATAGAAAACAGGTTTGTAAACCTTGCCACTAAAATTGACGGGCGAGCCATGCGAGAGGTGGCCGCCGTGCGCAAGGTTGAGGCCCAAAATTTTGTCGCCGGGATTGAGGCAAGCGAGGAAAACCGCCGCATTGGCTTGTGCGCCAGCATGTGGCTGCACATTGGCGTACTCTGCCCCGAATAGCTGCTTGAGGCGGTCAATGGCGAGTTCTTCCACTTGGTCCACTATCTCGCAGCCACCGTAGTAGCGCTTGCCTGGGTAGCCTTCGGCATATTTGTTGGTCAGACAAGAACCCATTGCCCGGATGACCGCTTGGCTGGTGAAGTTCTCAGAAGCGATTAGTTCGATGCCATGACGCTGGCGTTCCAGTTCCAGGTCAATCAGGTTGAAGACGGCAGTATCTATTGTCATAAAGTTTGAAAATTGGTCAGTATTGGACAATGGGCGGGATGCAATCAAAGTGCAATCAAAGTCGAAATGAACCCCACACAACCATTTGACCGTAAACAGGTTTTGAAAAAAGGTTTTACCTTCGTAAAAGGCAGGGCGAAGTTACAACAAAACCCATTGGAAAAACCTTTTTTGGCGGCCAGAATCAGGCTAACGGTTCTGCAATCTGAACAGAAGTTTAACAATATACGCTGTGGCAAACCGTTTAGGTTGGCCATCTTCCTATGTGCTGGGATGTCCAATAATCCAGCACAAAAAAAGTGATTGAATGTTGCACAAAAAAGCCTATATCCTTCAAACGCTGTTGTTGACCCTGTTGGCCGGCAGCGTCTTCGGGCGGGCCGACAAGTTCCGGATCGTCTGGCAGGGCAATGCCTCCACCTCGGCTACCATCGCCTGGAACCAAATTTCCGGCACCGACCCCGTGCTGCTGCTCGACGTAAACGATTTTGGCAAAAACGCCGCCGAGTACGGCCTCAGCAAGCGCCCCGACCGCATCCAGTTGGCCGGGGACATGAACAACCATTTCGTGCGGCTGGATAACCTGCTGCCCAACATGACTTATTACTTCTTGGTAAAGGACAGCGAGGGCACCAGCATGCGCTACTTCTTCACTACCGCCCCCAACCATGCCGACCGGAGGCTCTCCATCGTGGCAGGCGGCGACTCTCGCAACCACCGGGATGCCCGGCAGGATGCCAATATCATGGTGGCCAAGCTGCGCCCCCACTGTGTGATGTTCGGTGGTGACTTTACTGAAAACGACTTCCCAAAGGAATGGCAGGAGTGGTTCGACGATTGGCAACTGAGCATTGCGGAAGATGGCCGCATCACGCCCATCATCGTGACCCGTGGCAACCACGAGTACAGCAACCGAACCCTGATTGACCTCTTCGACATGCAGGCAGCAGGTGGTTTTTACGCTACTTCTCTGGGTGGCGACCTTGTGCGCATTTATACGTTGAACACGCTCATCCCTGTCGGCGGCGACCAACGGGACTGGCTTGAGAACGACTTGCGCCATCACGGCTCAAAGTTCCACTGGCGCATCGGGCAGTACCACCACCCTATGCGCCCGCACACGAAGCGCAAGGCTGAGAAGAACGACCAAGTGGCACACTGGGCGCCGCTTTTCCTCAAATACGGCGTAAGCCTGATGGTGGAATGTGACGCGCACGTGGTCAAGAGTACCTGGCCTATCCGCGCCGAAAACGGGCCGGGCAGTGAGGAGGGCTTTATACGTGACGACGAAAACGGCACGGTCTATATCGGCGAAGGCTGCTGGGGGGCACCGCTCCGCTCCAACGACGATGACAAGGGCTGGACCCGCGCCAGCGGCAGCTTCAACCAGTTCAACTGGATTTTCATTGACAAGGATAAGATTGAGATACGAAATATACAAACCGACGGCGCTGGCCGGGTGGGTAGCGTTGACCCGAAAAACATCTTCAATTCGCCTATCGGCATACGCATTTGGAGCCCACCTACTGGCGATGTCATCACCATTGCTGCGAAAGAAATGGTCATGCCAGCCCTCGAAAAGGAAGTGTTTGCTTCTCGTGGAGGGGTGCAAGGCGAACAGAATATTGGCGCAAAAACCTCGTCGAACGCCAAGCTGGTAGCCGAGACTGTGGACGAAACGGCCAATTGGGAAGAGTGCCCGCTCATCATAGTAGATGCCGTTACGGGAGAGGCCCAAATCAAGTATAGTGTCGAATCACCAAGCAATGTGGTCATCCGGGTCATCAATCCCAAACTACAGGAAGTGACCCGAATAGAACTGAGCAACCAAGCGCCAAAAGATTACCTTAAGCCGCTGAAATTGGGGCATCTGCCGCCCGGCAAGTATTTGGCTATCGTGAGGGAGGACAAAAAGCTGCTTCGGCGATATAGGTTGGTGAAGAAGTAAGTTTTCCTGCGTAAAGGGGTTTGCCTAATGCTGGTAGGAGAACAATGTGGCAGCCTCAACTCTCTTCCTCGAAATACACCTTATAAAACTTCTTTCCCTTTACCTCATCGTACCCCCGCTCAATCAACTCCTGATTGCCGTGGATATAGATATGGAAGTTCTTGTCCAACTTGAGTACGCTGCGCAATGCCCGTTCCTGCTTTTTTACAGATGCGGCTGAGATTTGAAAATTGTCCTCAAATTCAGGCAGGTTGTGCTGCGCTTGGTAAGCGTTTTTGTGCTGCGCAAAAGCTGCCTGTTTTTCGTCGTCCACGAACACGATTTTGGCAAACTCCTCCTCTACCAGCGTATCGTTTTCCTTGAAGTAGTTCACGGACTTGGTTAGGAAATCAATCTTTTCGGCCTTGCTCACCACGAAGTCCTCGTCCAATTTTTTCACCACAAATTCCTTCGCCATTTTGATGTAGTGCGTGGTGTGGAAATAGTCGTCCGCCAGCGGCTTCACGTTCAGGAAAAAGTCCCGCCAGTATTGTGCCTCGATGGTCTTGTTGGATTTGTCCACGATGCAGACTTTGTAGCCCGCCTCGCTGTTGGCATTGAAAATGAGGCAGCCCTTGTCCAATTTGTCCACAGCGGTGCCGTCCTCGCTAACCAACTGGAAATCACCGTTTTGCGCAAGCAGTTTTAAAAACGCTTGTTTATTCTCAGACTTGAACAAACCGATGGCATCATGCACCTCGTCATCCAACACCAGCCCTGTGATATAAGCCACGTACAGGTCGCCGGACTTTATTTTCGGGTGGTTCGTCTGCTCGTGCAGGTGCCGTGCGATGTCGGTGCTGTGTTGGTGGAAGGCCGTTTGGTCTTCGAATAGCTGCTTCGCAAAATGACAGACTGGGTTCAGCGATAGGTCGCCGTTGGAGAAGTCAAAGTGGAAAAACTCGTTCCCCTCAAATGAATCGAGGAAGAATTTCTGGAGTAGGCCCAGCAGTTTTTCATTGCTCACATCGAGCGGGTGCTCGGAGGTTTGCAGCTCCTGTTCGTTGGCTTTGTTTCCGATGAAATGGGCGGAAACTTGGGTGATGTTGCTAAGGGAATATTCAAGCATGGGTGAACAATTGAGTATTGGCTGCCAAGTTAGATAATTAGGCGAAATAAGTAAGTAATCATGTACGCATTCGGGGCTTCATTAGTGAAAAACAGCACTACACAAAGAATTATCATCAATATTTGTTTTGATAAAATAAATATCAAAACAAATATTGATGATATTCAGTAGATAAATTGCAATAAATTATAAATTATTGACAATATTTGTTTTAAAATTGACAATATTTGTTTTAATAAATGCTTTTGTAGAATAAATATTACTGTTTTTGTAGCAAGTAGTTAAGTGCCTATTGACAAATAGGTCGAAATATTGATATATTTGAACTGCTGAATTTATTTTTTCACCTTTCAACTACATCTCAACATGGCAAGAACAGCAAAAGGGCGGGTAAAGCTCCCGCAATGGGGAAAAGACTTCCTCCGCATCACCAAAAGCATTGCCGAAAAGCACACTGCTCTGGGCGCAAACTCCCCGCTCAAACTTCTTGAAGACTACAATTTCGACGACGTAGCCCCGCTGGCCGACACGGCGCTTACCAAGCACACCGAAGCCGAGGACTATGCCGGGAAGGCTGAAACCGCCTATCGGGAGCGGGACAAAAACAAGATACTGCTCAACAATGCGACCCGTGCGGCCCTCAACCTCCTAAAGGCGAAGTACGCCAAGAACCCCAAAATGCTCATTGAATGGGGCGTTGAGGTGGACGACTCGAAAGTGGCACCCCCCAAGGCTAAGGATGCTGGCAGTGGCGGGTAGTATTAGCTTGGCTTTTAATGAAAAACGCCACCCGGGTTCCGGGTGGCGTTTTTTTTGTCGTGCTTAAGTTTGCTTTTGGATTTGGTTGCGGAGGAATTGGATTTCTTCGTCTTTGGTGGCCAACTGCTGTTTGTAGGGTTCAATGAGCCTATCATAAAACTGGAGCAGTTCCTCAAAAGAATTGTGGATGGTGACGTAACCTGCTTGGCCACCTTGCTGATGACTGATATTGAAGATAGCCCTATCATCAAATTCCTCAATGGCCTGTGGCGTGGTTTCGAGCAGGTCGGCAATCTTCTTGAGCCGCTCTACCGACAACTTCGTTTTGCCCGATTCGATATGACCATAGCTGGTGGGGTCTATGCCAAGCCCTTTTGCTAAGTGCTTTTGGTCGTATCCCCTCAGCTCTCGGAGCTTCCTGATGTTGTAGCCATGTTCTTGTCCATATTTTATGCGTTTTTTGCAGATGAAGGCAAATGTAGTGCATTATTTAAGGATAGGCAAGCTGGATGTCAGGCCCTAATTTTACCGCCGTAATAGCGCCTCATGTCGCGAGGTGTTTTTTTGTTTACCCACCTGTATGATTTAAAAAAAAGCTCCTACCTTTTATTTTGAGGTGGCGGGTTTCCAGTATCCAACAAAGTTGAATTAAAGATTGGTGTTCAATGAAGTCGTTCTTGCATCCTTGCGGGGCTGTATTTCTATGGCTGCATGTAGCATAAGCCGGATTTGGGGACGGGGTCGTTGGTAAGCAACCAACACAAAAATATCAAAACGAATATGAAGTGAACCAAAATTCGAGCATCAAACCACGAGCAAGTAAGCCGGCTTTCGGAAATACCTATCTTTGGCTTGTGCGATTTGAAAAGGAGACTTGGTTCTTGACCCATATTGGCGGGAAATCCGGCCGTCCAAAAACCGGACAATCTCAAACCGGCCTCTAAAAGGCCCAATCAATTTCTTTTTATGAAATTTCAAACCTCCAAACCCGGTCGCCCTTCACTGGCAGCCTTCAAGAAAGTGGGTACTTTTTCTTTGAGGACCATAGCATTGGCAATGCTGCTGATGTGCTTGTCAAAAACAGTTGCTTCTGGCCAAAAACCTGAATTGTTTTTCAGCGTGTCTTTTAGCACTACCCAATTGTATGAAGGTTGCACGGAAGCCTGCGTTGAATTTGTCGTGACAAATTATGGTGAAACGACCGTTAACAACGTTGACCTGAGGCTTTTCGTGAACACAGCGTTTGTCGAGATAACAAACCCTGGTGATTTCACCCTCAACACGGCAAATTTCAGTTTCTTTTGTTCGTCCTGTTCGCCACCGAC
>DIUC01000046.1 GCA_002435785.1 Saprospiraceae bacterium UBA6168
TCCTTTCAAATGGCTAAAGTCGAGTCCAGAGAAGGTTCAAATATTCCACCAATACGTCAGCTTCACCACCACCGCCCTGTTCCGCACGGCGCCGAAATCCGAGTAGTAATTGTCGGTGTAAACGACGAACAGGTCGGAGGCTGGGCTGTACCGCCATTGTAGGCGCAGGTTCAGGTTCACGTTTTCCGTTTGGCTGTTGTACTGCAAAAAGTTAGTGAGGTAGAGCTTATTGGTCAAAGTCACGTCAATGCGAGGCCCGACCAACCAGATGTCGTGGCTGCTGTTTTTTAGCGCCTCCGGCAAACGGCTGTCCGTTTTGAACTCGATGCGGTTGAGTTGGGCGGCCAGGTTCACCGCCACGTATGGCTGAAATCGGTAGCCGACTTCCCCGCCGAGGCGCAATCTTGTGCCATCTGCAAAATAGCCGCCATAGCGCCCGCTGAACGACCAAGTGAACCTGCTTTGTGGTTTCGAGATGATGTCCGTACCGAAACTATTCCAATCATGTTCCGTGAAAGTGGCCAGCGTGTCCTTCGGGTTGCCGGGGTTCACCGGGTCGAAGGGGTTGGCGAGGCGGAGGAAGTTGTGCGCCGTCCAGAAGGTCATTTCCGTGCGGTTGAGCAGCGTCATTTTGTAAAAAAGCACTGGCTCGTTTTCTGTCTGCCGCATTTTTTCGTCAAAATAATACTCCACCTTCACGTTGGGGCCGTGACTGAGCAGCCAACTGGATTTTGGGAAAAACAGCCGCCCGCCCGTGGTCAGCAGGTGGTTGAACCCAGAGCGGGGCATGAAGCTGCCGATGCCCGTGCGGGGCACGAACCCTGTTTCCGCTCGGAAGTTTTGCCCCACGTTCTCGAACTGCACGTTGAAGTTCCACTGCCTCGCCGTGTAGGCCAGGTTGCCCGCCAATATTTGGTCGTCGCCACTTAGCCCGGGGCTGAACGATTTGAGGTAGAGCGCCTTGCCAGTCCAGACGTTGTTTTGCGAAGCGAGGTTGTACTCGAACCCAAGGTTGCGGTTGTACTCCCTGATGGCCACCGTATCGGTCACTTTACCGTAGTCGAAGGTCTGCTTGTTGACGAAAATAGCGGAAACGTTGGAACGTGCGGACACCCTTCGCTGCACCGACAAGACCCCAAAGTTTTGTGCCGGAGTGCCCTCGCCGTCTTCGTCCGTTTGCATGTTCATCAGGCCGAGCCGCCAGTTTTTGTTGGGCTTCCCGCTGAGACGGGCACCGTACTTGATGGGTGCTCGCAGCCCGATTCTCCGAGAGAAAAAGGGCCGGATGGCCGAGTACCCGAAGTTGCCAAAGATGTCCGCGTTCTCCAAAAAAAACTGCCGCCGCTCCGGGAAGAAAAGTTCAAAACGGTCGAGGTTGGTCTGCTGCACGTCCACCTCCACCTGCGAGAAATCGGGGTTCACTGTCAGGTCAAGGTTGAGCGAGGAGGTGAGCGAAATCTTGGCATCCACGCCTACTTCCCCACGGTACTTTGCATCTTGTTGCTTCGCAAAATCCTTGCTGGTGCCGCCCAGTGCATAAGGGATGACGGAAATATTGGCACCAGTTGGCGGTGGCGGCTCATCCCAAACCAGTACGCCTGTGTAAGCCAACGAGGCGCTGGGGAACTGCCTTGGCACGGGTGCCCACGCCGATTTCTCGGTGGTCTTCAGGTCATTCCGGCTGAAGTTTACGCCCCAACGGTCAATGCCCTGCTTGTAGCGCAAGGTCTTGAACGGTACGGCCATCTCGAAAACCCATTGATTGTCAGTGGTTTGCACGGCAGACTGCCATTTGCTCTCCCAACTCAGGTCTATCTTGCCCCCCTCGAACATCAGGCCATCCCAAGGGGCGCCCATGGCATTTGCACCGAAGGAGAAGCCATTGGTCTGGTCGTCAAAGGGGTCGAGGAAGAAGATGAAATTGTCGTTTTTCCCAAAGTTCCAATCCCGCCGGAGCGATTCCACCATCCAGTCGCCGTCGGCCAGGTCATAGTTGATGGCCAGCAGATAGACGTTTTGGTTGTCATAGAGCATCCGCACCTCTGTGCGCACCTCCGCCATTCCGGTATCCATCGGCAGCATTTGGTAGAAGTTGGTGGCCAGTTCGGCGTGCTGCCAAGCTGGATCATCGGGATTGCCGTCCACGTTGATGGCCGATGTGGCCCGGTGGATATGGTATTCGAAGGCGGCATTTTTCTTTTGTGAAAACACAGCGGTGCTGGCGCAAAGCAGCAGGAGTAGCAGGTAGGTGCTGATGGAATAATTCAAGTGGTGATAGTTTTGGGCGAAGATAGGTTTCACGGACAAAAAAATGCTCTGGTTCAACCCCCTTTTAAGGGTGGTAGGGGATGTTTTTGCGGCGAAGCTGACATCTCAATTTTTCTTAACCCCACTATCGGCCATTTTTAAATACTTACTTGTGAAAGCGCCCTGCTCCCGCAACCCCTGCAAATGCTGCATTAAGTGCAATCGCTGACAAAAGGGAATTGCCTCTAAATCACAAAGCAGGACAGGATAGTGTAGCGTTCAGATATTAACTTTCTGCTTACTGGAATGGAGATGCAGCCTAATCGTACCTTTGTCCCCAAGAAGCAAGCGGTGTTTGAGCCGTTCTTTCTAATTCACTTTTTGACCAACCCTGTTTTCATGAAAATATTAGTCACCGGCGCAGATGGCTTCGTTGGCAGCAATCTCGTCCGGGAGCTTCTGAAGCGTAACCATGAGGTGGTTGCACTGGTTTATCACGGCCAAGACCCCGTCACCCTGAATGGCTTGCCCCTCAAAATTTGCTACGGCGATATACTCGACCCAGCCAGCATTCGTGATGCCATGCGGGGCTGCGACGCCCTCGTTCACTCGGCTGCCTTGCTTGATGTTTGGCCCTACTACTCTGAGTTGCAACGAAAAGTGAACGTGGACGGCACTCGCCAAGTGATGCAAGCAGCATTGGAATTTAAGCTGAAAAAAGTCGTGTTCGTTGGCACCGCCAACAGCTATGGCTATGGCAGCCGCCAAAACCCCGGCGACGAGACTCGCCCCTTCAACTCCGGCAAGTACAAATTGGGATACATGGACACCAAGTATGAGGCACAACAACTCGTGCTTTCTATGGTGAAAAACGAAGGGTTGCCCGCTGTGGTCGTCAACCCCACGTTCATGTTTGGCCCCTATGCCGTCAAAGCGGGTGCCACGCTGATGATTGACAAAATATTGCACGGAAAGCTGGCTGGATACACGCCCGGCGGGCGCAATTACGTGGCCGTGAAGGATGTCTGCGTCGGCATCGCCAATGCTTTGGAACGGGCCACGCCCGGCTCCTGCTACCTGCTCGGCAATCAGAACATGAGCTACAAGGAAATCTTCGATGCCATTGCCGATGTGCTTGGCGTAGCGCCACCAAAAACAGCCGTCCCCGCCCTCGCTGTTCGGCTCTTCGGGTTAGTGGTCACTGCCATTGCGCACCTCACTGGCCGCCCACCCAAAATCAGCTACCGGATGTGCCGTATCTCCCTCGACGAGAACCTGTACACCCCTGCCAAAGCCATTCGAGAGCTTGACCTGCCACAAACGCCCATCAAGGTAGCCATTAAGGAAACGTACGATTGGCTAAAGGAGAACGGGAAAATTGAAAATTAAAAAATGGGGTTGTTCGGTTAACCCTTCATTTGCCATTTTCAATTATTTCATCCGCTGGCGCAATGCCTCGTACAGCATAATGCCCGCCGCCACAGAAACATTGAGGGAATCCGTCGTGCCACGTTGCGGGATGATGAAACGGTCGTCCACCCGGTCGAGCAGGGAAGGGTGGATTCCCTCGTCCTCGGAGCCGATGATAAGTGCCGTGGGTGAGGCAAGGTCGGCATCAAAGATGTATTTTTTGGACTTGAGGTCACTTGCCAGCACCTGTATGCCAGAGTTTTGGAGGTACTCCACGGCGGTCACGAGGCTGTTTTCCCGGCAAACGGGTAGCCGGGTCAGTGCCCCGGCAGAAGTCTTGATGGCGTCGGAATTGATGAGTGCGCTGCCGGTCTTGGGTATCACGATGGCATGAGCGCCACAAACCTCGGCAGAGCGGGCAATAGCGCCGAGGTTGCGCACGTCCGTAACTCGGTCGAGGAGCAGGATGAGCGGCGTTTCGCCCGCCTCGAAAATGCCCGGCACCACGTTGTCCAATTGGGCATAGTCGAGCAATGCGAGGTATGCTATGATGCCCTGGTGGTTGCCCTTTACCATTTTGTTCATGCGCTCGTTGGGCACGTACTGGAGCGGCACGTCGTACTCACGGCATAGCTGGCGCACTTCTTTTTCAAACTCCCCACGCACACCTTGTTGCAGGAAGATTTTGTCCAACTGGGCACCAGATTTCAAGGCATCCACAATGGGGTGTCGACCAAAAATCAGCGTATTTTTTTCTTGAAAAGCCATTTGTTAATTGTGATATGGGGCGCAAGGTAGGGAAAAGCTGGGAGGGAGCGGCAAGTCAAAAATGGGTTGGGTGCGAGCAAGCGCTTAAAGGTGGTTCAGCAATAGAAGCGCTTCGTCTTCTTTTTGTCGCATGGTTGCCTGCTCCGCCGGTGTCTTGTCGCCAAAGCCACAGAGGTGCAGTACGCCGTGCGCCATCACCCGGTGCAGTTCCTGCTCGAAGGAGACGTTGAACTCTTGTGCGTTCTCTCGTACCCGATCAATGCTGATGAAGATGTCGCCTTCGATGATGGGCGGTTCGGCGTAGGGAAAGGTGATGATGTCGGTGAGGGTGTCGTGGTTGAGATACTCAACGTTTAGATGGAGGAGGTAATCGTCGGAGCAGAAAATAAAATTGAGCAGGCGGAGCGAATTGCCCGCCTGCTCAATTATTTTTTTCAGCCATTCCGTTGCCGCTTGTTCGTCTTCGAGTTCAAACTCAATGCCTTCGGAGGAAAACTCAATGGTTTCGTTTTCCTCAAAAGGAAGCGGGAAGGGTGGCTGCGTCATTTAAAGTTGGTAGGTCGAAATTGCTAAAGTTTGAACCGCATTTCTACGGTGCTGCCGTTGTCGTAGAAGCTGATGTGGTCGGAGAGTTGACGCATCAAGAAGACACCACGTCCGCCACATTTGCACAGGTTTTCCGGCTGTGTTGGGTCGGGTACGCTTTCGTAGTCAAACCCATTGCCCTCGTCCGAAACCCTGAGTGCGATGCAATTTTTCTCTTTCCGGGACCTCACCTGAACGGTTTTGGCCTCTTCCCCGCAGTTGCCGTGAACGATGGCGTTCGTGACGGCTTCCGTGAGGCTAATGAGAATGTTGCATTGCTTGTTTGGGTCAAGGTTGTACCTGTTTACCAAATTTTCAACGAAAGGTTCCACTGCTGAAACACTCCCAGTTTTGGATAAAAGTTTTAACATATTGTATCCTCTTTTGAAGAACGGTAGGTTCTCTCAAGTATGTGGTGAACGAATAGATGATTTAAAACACTTCGTTTCGGATACGTTCTCAGATTGGATAGTTGTAATGCAGGGATGCGGCTTCTGGGAGAACTTTTTTGTAAGGGATAATTCTTTCTTGCTAACGAGCCACAAAGGTAAGCGCGAAAGATGCGCTTGTCAAGGGGCGAGGTAAAAAAAATACGGGCGGCGGGGCTCCAACATGAGTCAAAAATTGAGTAAGCGACTATTCTCAGCGTGTTGTGTTGATGGATTTCTTGGCCTAAACGGCCAAGAAATCCTTTGTTATCAACAGAAACAACATTGGAAGCCTTCCGGAAAAAAACACGTCGCCTTTTCAACGAAAAAAAATCAAACCCGCTCCAATATCAAAGCAGAGGCGCCGCCACCGCCATTGCATATTGCGGCCAAGCCGTAGCGGCCATTCCGTTGTTGCAGCACATTGCTCAACGTGGTGACGATGCGGGCACCGGAGGCTCCGAGCGGGTGTCCGAGGGACACTGCGCCACCGAACACATTGGTCTGGTCGTGGCCGATTTCCATGAGCTTTTCAAAGGCCAGGGTTACAACTGAGAATGCCTCGTTTACTTCAAAAAAATCGATGTCATTTTTGGTCAGGCCAGCTCGTTTGAGCGCCTTGGGGGCGGCCAATGCGGGCGTAGTGGTGAACCATGCTGGCTCCTGTTCTGCATCGGCGAAGGCCACGATTCGAGCCAAAGGCTTGAGGTTCAGTTCTTTAAGTTTTTTGCCGGAGACCAGCACCAGTGCCGCTGCCCCGTCATTGATGGTGGACGCATTAGCTGCCGTCACGGTTCCATTGGCGGTGAAGGCAGGCCGAAGCCCGGGTATTTTGTCGAACATAACTTTCTTGTACTCTTCATCCTCGGCTACCATCAGCGGGTCGCCCTTGCGCTGAGGTATGGCTACCGGCACGATTTCCGACTTGAACCACCCCGCCTCCGTGGCAGCTGCCGAGCGCTGGTAGCTGCCAATAGCAAAGGCATCCTGCGCTTCCCTACTGATGTTGTACTTTTCGGCGGTACGGTCAGCATAAATGCCCATGGCGCACTGGTCGTACACGTCCGTGAGGCCATCACGGCTGAGGCCGTCCACGAGACTAGCGTCGCCATATTTGTAGCCCCAGCGGGCGTTGGGCACGTAGTAGGGTATCTGCGACATGCTCTCCATGCCACCTGCCACCACCACGTCGTTGTGGCCGAGCATGATGCCCTGCGCACCGAACATGATGGACTTCATGCCAGAGGCGCAGACTTTGTTGATGGTAGTGCATGGCACCGTGTCGGGTATGCCAGCGGCACGGGCCGCCTGACGGGCAGGTGCTTGGCCGAGGTTGGCAGATACGACGTTGCCCATCAGGACTTCCTCCACATGGTCGGCGGAAATGCCCGCAGCGGCAATTGCTCCACGGATGGCTTCAGCTCCGAGCGCTGTTGCGGAGAGGCTTGACAAGACGCCGCCAAAGCTGCCAATGGGCGTGCGCACGGCGGATACGATGAATACTTCTTGCATTGTTTGGTTGAATTTTGATTAGGCGATGGACAAGCAGCGGGGCTACTTCAGCGTTGCTCCACAGCTTATTTGAAAGAAAATAGAAACGGCAAAGGTCTGATTTTTTTTCAAAGATGGACATCTTGACCTTATCTTCGAGAACCCTCTTATCCGTGGGGATGCTTGTCTGGTATTCGGCAACTCTGAACGAATAGGGAACGTTCTTGTGCCAAATTTTGCGGAGCAAAATGCAAACCCCCGATGGAAAATTAAAGCAGTGCAAATATTTTGGGCAAGAAAATAATTGCCCCCACCGTCATTGCACCGATGGCTGCCAACAACACGGCACCTGCTGCTACGTCTTTAGCCTTCCCTGCAAGTGGGTGGTGTTCGGGGGAAACGAGGTCGGTCAGATGCTCCAATGCGGTGTTGAAGGCTTCCGCCATTAGTACCACGGTGATGGCCAGCGCCAAGAGGCACCATTCTGCCCGGTCCAACTCAAAGCGCCAGCCAGCAAGTATTACGACAACGGCTGCCAGCAGGTGGATTCTGGCATTGGGCTGCGATACTATCAGGCTGACAATGCCAGTAATGGCATAGCGGAAGCTATTGAGCCGTTTTTTTAACATGCTTCGCCAACGTGTTGATTTGAAAAGAGGCCATGATGCCGAGGTGGCGACCCTGCTGGTCGCTGAAATTAACAAAGTCGGCACAGCCCAACTTAGAAGAGTGGAAAATATGGTCAACTGGCACGTCCCAGAACGAGCGCTGCCTGTCCAAGAAGCCCGAACGGCTTTCGAGCAGTCCAGTACTGTCCATGAAGGACTGCAATTCCTTGGACCAGGAAACGGCGTTAAAGTCGCCCATTACCACCAATGGCATGTCCATTCGGCTAATCTGGGCGGTCAGGGTCTCCAATTGTCCCCGGAGTCTGCGAAAGGAATATTCGTTAAGCGCCGGCTCTGTATGCACGCTGATTAGGCAAATGTCTGTGTCTTCTTTTCGAAAGCAGACCCGCAAGCTCGGGATTTCTTGGTAATAGAAAGTGTCCACACTGCTTATTGGGAAACGGGAAAAAATGGACATTCCGAAGATGCCAATATCCACCATCGTGTGGTGGTAGGGATACGCATGGGACAATGAATCTTCGAGCCATAGCGCCCAGTCGGGGGTCACTTCATGGATGGAAAGGAAGTCAGCTCCCGATGCCCGCAAGGCTTTGGTCAGGTCTTCTGGTGATGAGCTGTTGGAGGTATTGAACTGAGCGGCGTTCAGGCGCAACTTTTCCTCGATGGGTTGATACTTCCTCAGCACAGTGTTGCGCCAGCGCTCGATGGAGTTGTTTTTGATGGAAAATTTCAGGAAAAAACTGATAAGCAGACAGCCACCAAAACAGATGAACGTGAGCCGGGGTTGTTTGAAAAAAAGGAAACCCAAGCCAGCAAAGAGGTAGAACAACATGACTTGTACGGCATAGTTCACGGCCCACGAAAAGGGAGAAACTACATGCGGATAAATGCAAACAAACACGCCAAAGGCCACCAGCGTAGCTACTGTTAAATGTGTAAATTGATTGGACAAGACTTTTTGAACCATGGTGGGGCAAACTAAACAATTGCCGGTATTTAAAAAATCATTGTGCGAAGGTACAAAGCATTTTTTGTAAACAATTGCCCTACGTCCTGCTGCTTGGCACATTTTCGTTCAAAATTTATCGCTTGGGCAAAGGGGGGTATCTTACAAATAGTGATAAAAACTCTTCCAGGAGCCTCCACACCCAACTATCTTTGCGCCCCAATTCAAAACCCAACTCCCAAATTCCCGTACACCTAACCGAATTTTCAAAACTCAATTCATGGCAAAAGACTTTTTAGCAAAACTCCACCTTCAAGAAAACAACCCAGGCACCAGCACCGGCCAAGTGTCTATCGGCAGCAGCGACTACCTCCAATCCCACAGTCCTGTGGACGGTGCGCTCATCGGCAGCGTGAGCCAGACCACCCGTGAGCAGTACGAAGACGTGCTGCGCAAGGCGCAGGAGGCATTCCTCGTTTGGCGGGAAATACCAGCGCCCAAGCGGGGCGAAATCGTGCGGCAGTACGGCGAAGCATTGCGCCGCTACAAGGAACCCCTCGGCCAACTCGTTAGCTACGAGATGGGCAAGAGCCTCCAAGAGGGCCTTGGCGAGGTGCAGGAAATGATTGACATCTGCGATTTTGCCGTCGGCCTCAGCCGCCAACTCTACGGCCTCACCATGCACTCCGAGCGCCCGCACCACCGCATGTACGAGCAGTGGCACCCGCTTGGCGTGGTCGGCATCATCTCAGCCTTCAATTTCCCCGTGGCTGTTTGGTCATGGAACTCTATTCTGGCGCTCGTTTGCGGCGACGTTTGCATCTGGAAGCCTTCCGAGAAAACGCCCCTCTGTGGCGTGGCCTGCCAGAACATTTTCCACTCGGTTTTGAAAGAAAACAACGTTCCCGAAGGCATCGTCTGCCTCATCAACGGCGACTATAAAGTGGGCGAATGGATGACGCAGGACATCCGTGTGCCGCTCATCTCCGCCACCGGCAGCACCCGCATGGGCAAGATCGTCGGGCAAACAGTGGCGGGCCGCCTCGGTCGCAGCCTACTGGAGCTCGGCGGCAACAACGCCATCATCGTCACCCCCAGCGCCGACCTGAACATCGTGCTGACGGGGGCGCTCTTCGGGGCAGTGGGCACGGCAGGGCAGCGCTGCACTACCACCCGCAGGCTCATCGTCCACGAGAGCATTTTTGACGAAGTGAAAACGAAAATGGCCAAGGCATATACCCAACTCCGCATCGGCGACCCGCTCGACCAGCACAACCACGTCGGTCCGTTGATTGACAAGGCGGCGGCGGACGCCTACCTAAGCGCCATCGAACAGTGCAAGCAGCAGGGCGGCCAGTTCCTCGTAGAGGGTGGCGTGCTGGAAGGCCAAGGTTACGAGAGTGGCTGCTACGTAAAGCCGTGCATTGCGGAAGCCCGCAACGACATGGCCATCGTGCAGCACGAGACGTTTGCACCGATACTTTACCTCTTGAAATACACGGATTTGGACGAGGCCATTGCCATCCAGAACGGCGTTCCGCAGGGACTTAGCTCCGCAATTATGACCAACGACATGCGGGAGGCCGAGAAGTTTCTCAGCGTAGCGGGTTCCGATTGTGGCATCGCCAACGTGAACATCGGCACGAGCGGCGCTGAAATCGGCGGGGCATTCGGTGGCGAAAAGGAAACAGGTGGTGGCAGGGAGTCAGGCTCGGATTCCTGGAAGGCATACATGCGCCGCCAGACGAACACCATTAATTATAGCAAGACCTTGCCGTTGGCACAGGGTATCAAGTTTGATTTATAGTAATTGTTGAATTGTGAAATTGCAGAATTGTTGGGTGGCCGGGTGCCATTCAACAATTTAGCAATTTAGCAATCTAACAATCAATCCCGCCCGTCTGCCCGTATTTTCCTATTTTCGCACCTCATTTTGAAAAAAAGCGGGAGATTGGCAACCGACGACCAGTTGCCAATCTCCAGTCACCAATCACCAACAAAATGCTAAACCTCATACTTTTCGGCCCTCCAGGCTCCGGCAAGGGCACGCAAGCCGCTCTTTTAGTAGAAAAATACCAGTTGCTGCACATCTCCACGGGCGACCTTTTTCGCTACGAAATCGGCAATAGCACCGAACTCGGCTTATTGGCTAAGAGTTACATGGACCAAGGCCAACTTGTGCCGGATGCTGTCACCATTGGCATGTTGAAGAACAAAGTGGACGCCAATCCCGGCGTGAACGGCATCATCTTCGACGGCTTTCCCCGCACCGTGGCACAGGCCGAAGCACTCGACCAATTGCTCGACAGCATGGACACCTGCGTCAGCGGATTAGTGGCCCTTGAAGTGAGCGACGAGGAAATCACCGAGCGCATCCTGCTGCGAGGCAGGACCTCTGGCCGCTCCGACGACAACGACCCCGAAATCATTGGCAAGCGCATCGCCGTTTACAAAAACGAAACAACGCCCGTTTTCGACTACTACGCCCAAACTGGCAAGTCGCTGAAAATCAATGGCGTAGGCAGCATCGAAGACATATTCGGGCGGCTTTGCGAAGCGATAGATAAACTTTGAAATGTCATTGAGTCATTGGTCATTAGGTCATTGGGGGACACCCTAGCAACCCAATGACCAATGACTCAATGACCAATGACATTTTGAATGGCCGAACAGAACTTTGTTGACTACGTGAAAATCTGCTGCCGCTCCGGAAAGGGTGGGGCAGGTAGTGCCCATTTCCTCCGTGACCGCTTCAACTCCCGTGGCGGCCCCGATGGTGGCGATGGTGGACGTGGCGGCCATATCATCCTAAAGGGCAACCGAAACACTTGGACCTTGCTGCACCTAAAGTACCGCAAGCACGTCATCGCTGGCGACGGCAAACCCGGTGGCGGGAGCACCTCCACAGGGGGCTATGGGCAGGACGTCATCCTCGATGTACCGCTCGGAACGGTGGCCAAGGACGCCGAGACGGGTGAAGTCCACTTCGAAATCACGGAGCACGACCAGAAGATAATCCTGACCTACGGCGGCAGGGGCGGCCTCGGCAACGAGCATTTTAAGACCTCCACCAACCAAGCGCCCGAGTACGCACAGCCCGGCGAACCGGGAAGGGAGGAATGGAAGATTTTGGAACTAAAGGTGCTGGCCGACGTGGGCCTCGTGGGCTTCCCGAATGCTGGCAAGTCAACGCTGGTGTCGGCCTTGTCGGCTGCGAAGCCAGAGATTGCTGATTACCCCTTCACAACGCTGGTTCCACACCTTGGCATGGTGAGCTACCACGATCATCAGTCGTTCGTCATTGCCGATATTCCGGGCATCATCGAGGGGGCGCACACTGGTCGAGGGCTTGGCCTGCGCTTCCTTCGGCATATCGAACGCAACTCCACGCTGCTGTTCATGGTGCCCTGCGGCACGGAGGACATCCGCAAGGAATACCGCATTTTGCTCAACGAAATCAAGCAGTTCAATCCAGAGCTGTTGGACAAACCACGGGTACTTGCCATCACCAAATGTGACCTGATTGACGCCGAAATCATCGAGATGCTGCGTGAGGAGTCAGTGCCAAAAGGGCTTCCCGTTGTATTCATTTCCGCTGTGGCGGAACAAGGGCTTGACGAGCTAAAGGATGTGCTGTGGAAGTCCATGAATGAGCCGGACAGCCGTTTTTTCTATGCGGACGAAGAGGAGTGAGCCGTAACGGATTGGTGAAAACTGAAAATGGAGAATGGGGCTGAGTGCTTCGTTCTCCATTTTTTTTTGCCGCTTGGCAAAAAAAAAACCGGCACGTTTAGTACGTGCCGGAGTGTCGCCAATAGTGTGAGGGACATGGGAAAATAATAGTGTATAGGTGCCCATTCAGCGGGCCTAAAAAAAGTGGGAAAAAACGTTGGAAATTCATCCCCGAAATCCCGTCAGCGCCGCAACCCGTGTGTGAGGCCACAGCGCATAGGGAATTTTCTTCAAGCCCGGTGGGCAGCTTGTAGGGTGTTGAATCACAATGCAATTAATAGTTCTCAGTTTTGGGAAACTGTGATAAATGTTCGGGGAAATATAAGGATGGGTTTGTTCAAATGGTAGTAAGGTACCTGTGGATACTACCATATTAGTCATTTAAAAAAGATGTCCAAATGTAGGCGCATTTGTGGGACACGAAGAAGAACAAATGGATTTTTTTCACAATTTTTTTTCCACATCCGGTTTGAAGGCATTTCTAAAGCACTTCATTCAACCGATTAAGCAAAATACTTGCTGCCTGTTCCAAGGTATTTCAAAAGCAAAAATACCTTCTGGGTGTCCCCGCATAACGAAGATTTTTTGCTGGCGCAAACCGCTGTTTCTCAATAAGTTGACGATAGAACTTGCCATTTCTGGCGAGCCATAGGCAGCATCCTCATCGGTGGTGGGCACTTGGTCCAGCAGGTGTCGAGAAGGGGCATTTTTTTGATTGACAAGGTTGACCTGGGTTGACAGAAGGTTGATGGGTTGCAATACAAAGCCTCACCACCTACTGGAATTCCTTCTCAAAACTTAAAGCCGATTGTCGTCAAAAACTGGCTTCTGGTGATGGTCTGCGATACCAATTGCCCGGGACCATTGTTGTAAACGTATGGGGAATACTGGCCTTCGGAAAGTTGGCGCCTGTATGCCACGTCCATGAAAAAGCTCTCAGACCACCAGGCCCCTGCCCCAAGGCTGAGCGTGCCTATTGGCTCAAAACCCTCGGAATATGGGGACTGCATGATGGAGTAGCCACCCCTGAACCTGAACTTGTCCAAAGCGTACTCGCCACCCAGCCGGATGTTCAACGCTGAATTTAACTTGTCTTCAATTTGCTGGTTCAGTTCCTGCTCATAAGCTTGGTCGGCACTATTGGCGGCATTGTTGAAATTGAATTTTGCTTTTGAATAGTCCAAATACTCAACCTCGGCCACCAAAAAGCCGCTTTTTCCGAATACCAGCCCGGCGCTGCCGATAACCCGCCACGGCGTCCGCAACCGGTACTCAAACTTGCCTTCAGGGGAAGCCTCAGCATTGGAATAGGTGACGCCCCCCAGGGCAAAGCTGTAATCCAAGGTGGACGAAAAAGTATCATCCATGCCAAGGCCAGTGGGGGTGTGTACGGCTGCCCCAACCCGTAGCATTTGGCTGAGGCGAAGTATCATGCCTACTTTCAAGTTGATGCCCGCCGCCGATGTTTTCAATTTTTCAGTGTAAGTGAGTTCGTTGAAGACCGGGTTCGTGTTTGCCCTATCAGCCTCAACATAGGTTTTTGTCTCCTCGAACCTGACGAACGGGACGCCGACCGTTGCACCAATCATCAACCGGTCCCTGTAATTGCCAGCGTAAGATATCACCAGTTCGTTGTAGGCTCCTTTCCGGCGGATGTTCTGTGACCGCCAAGTGGGTTCGTTGGGCAGAAAGTCACTGGCGTAAAGGGTGTTGTTGTTTTCATCGGGGTTGTAGATGGCCTCCGCATCGTATGCCAGTCCTTCCTCGAAGCCGAGGTTGCCGGGCGAGTTGCCCTGCGCAAAGTCCAGCCAACGGTCAGTGATGGACCCACCCGATGTCCCCTCGTAATAGGCTCTTTGGTGAAAACTGCCAAGCCTGTTGATGCCAAAGCCAAAAGCGGTGTTCGTCCAATTGGTGCTAAGAGGGCGAGATGGGAAAATAAGGCCAATATTGTTGAAATTGAAGTTCACCTTGTTATCGGAGAAAGCGTCGTTCTCCCCTTCCAATTGGCTTTCCGCACCGGTGTTCGAAAAGGTTGGGGTAAAAGTGAACTCCGACCGCCGAACCGTGGCCAAGCCAGCCGGGTTGGTGCTCAATACCGAGAAATCAGCGCCCAGCGCACCGATACCGCCTCCTATGCCTGCTGCACGGGCGGTTCCGCCAACTTCCAGCAGCGAGTACCTGACGGCATCTTCCACGGTTTGGCTTTTCATCAAGGATGGAGTGAGGATTAGGGTAAACAAGGAAAAAAGTAAGTATCTCATGGTTGTAATTTTTTCAGGTTTTGGGTTTGAAAGAAATTGGGTGAATGAGGTGTGTCAAAAATGGGAAACAAAAAAGTGGGTGGAAGTTCTGACATCCACCCACTTTATTAGATAAAGAGCTTGCATTAGGCAAAAGCTCGGCGGGCGATTTAGCCCCTGCCTCTCTTGCCACCGCCACCACCACTGTTGCCGCCGCCACTATTTCTTGGTGCAGAAGGTGTGGAAGGCGAAGAGCTGCGGCTGTTGTCTATGCGTGGTGCTGGAGTGCTTCTTTGCGGAGCACTGCTGCGGTTGTTGTCTAAGTTGGGGGTGGAACGGGGAGCCGTCTCTGTGCGCTGGCGAGTTGTAGGCGCCTGACGAACATCCTCATTGCTACCGCCACGGCTTGGACGGGTCACTTCTGGCGTACGATCCGTCCTCGGGCTCGGGGTGCGGTTCGGTGACACCTCTGGTCGGTTGCGGTCGCTTGGATTTGGATTGGCACGCTCATTTTCGGATGGGCGGCGATTCTCGTCCGTGCGAGTTTCGTTCAATTCCCGGCGAAGTTGGTTCCTTTCGGCCTCCCGGCTGCTGGCATCGTTTTGAGGCGTTGACTGCAGAGCCTGGTTATTGGGAGTTGTACCACGACGGCCAGTTGAACCACCATCGTAACGTGCGTCAGTTGGGCCGCCGCTGCCACTCCTCCTCGAACCGTTGTAGCGGTTGTTGGAATTGTTGTTGTAGTTATTGTTGCTAACAGTGTTGTAGCTGTAGCCATTGCCCCAAGTTGGAGGGCAGTAGTAGTTGCTGTAACCGCCGCCACCGTAGCCACCGGCGTAGTAGTTTCCGCCGCCGAAGCCGCCACCACCGAAGCCATTGCCATAATAATTGTTGGTCACGTAGGTGTTGCCGAAACCGCCACCATAGCCGTTGTTCCAACCCCAAGGGTTGTTGTAGAAGCTGTTGCGGCCCCAGGAGTTGTAGCCGTAGAAGCCACTGTTCCAGCGGTTGTACCTGCGCCAAGGGCTGTAGTTGTCATAAATGAGCACCGTTACCCCAGGCGACCAAAATGGGTCGTAGTAAGCCACGTCAACATAAACTGGGTCAAAA
This sequence comes from Saprospiraceae bacterium UBA6168, assembly GCA_002435785.1. Taxonomy (GTDB): domain Bacteria; phylum Bacteroidota; class Bacteroidia; order Chitinophagales; family Saprospiraceae; genus UBA6168. Next base: position 15,590 of record DIUC01000046.1, read on the forward strand.
TAGCCGAAGCCGTAGTAGGGACGATTGAAACGGCGAATACGGGAACTATAATAATAGTTGTAATCGTCGTAATCTTCGTAGCCTTGGTAGGCTGCGTCGTCGTAGTCCCTGTTGTTCCGGTCATTGCTGGCGTAGCTGTCCGAGGAGGAACTGTTCGAGGACGAATAGTAGTACCCAGCGTCGGTGTCTGGGTTGTAGTAAAGGTCGTCGTACTGAGCGTGGCTGGTGTTTGCCAAGCCGAGGACAAAGGAGACGACCAGGGCGAAGAGCAATTTATTCTTTTTCATTTTACAAATATTTTATTGGTAATTACTTCGACTCTCACTTGCGAGATTGCAGTCACGAAATTATTAGCTTTGCGCCACTTTTTCGTTAAGGTAGCACTAAAATTCAATTTTAGCGCTGTTAAAGTTTTAAAGGTAAGACAATTTCACGACCGAACTGTTTTTAAAATTTATTTAAAAAACGCTTAAAGTCAAGGTTTTTGGGCCAAAAAAGCCTGTTTTATGGCTTTTTTTAGTTAAAATTTGAATTTATCGGCGAAAACTGGATTACAGCATTTATCCAAAACAAGTGCGGCCCGCCTCCGTAAAATCGGCATAAAAAAAGTTATGGCAAAAGAAATCACTTCCAGAGAGCAGAATTATTCCCAATGGTACATTGACATCGTACAAAAAGCCAACCTCGCCGACAATTCGGCGGTGCGGGGCTGCATGGTCATCAAGCCGAACGGCTATGCGATTTGGGAAAACATGCAGGCACAGCTCGACCGCATGTTCAAGGAAACTGGCCACGTCAACGCCTATTTCCCGTTGTTTATCCCCAAAAGCTTCCTCAGCAGGGAGGCGCAACACGTAGAGGGCTTTGCCAAAGAGTGCGCCGTCATCACGCACCACCGCCTGATGAACGCCCCGGACGGAAGCGGTGTCGTGGTGGACCCGTCGGCTAAGCTGGAGGAGGAACTCATCGTACGCCCCACTTCCGAAACCATCATCTGGGACACCTACCGCACCTGGATTAACAGCTACCGTGACCTGCCGCTGCTCATCAATCAATGGGCAAACGTGGTGCGCTGGGAAATGCGTACCCGCTTGTTCCTGCGCACAGCAGAGTTCCTGTGGCAGGAGGGCCACACCGCACACGCCTCCAAAGAGGAAGCCGTGGCAGAAACCCGAACCATGCTCGATGTTTATGCGACCTTCGCTGAGGAGTGGATGGCCATGCCGGTCATCAAAGGCGTAAAAACGGCCAATGAACGATTCGCTGGCGCAGAAGACACCTATTGTATAGAGGCGATGATGCAGGACGGCAAGGCGCTGCAAGCTGGTACTTCCCACTTTTTGGGGCAAAATTTTGCGAAAGCGTTTGACGTGAAGTTTTCCAACAAAGAAAACCAACAGGAGTACGTCTGGGCGACGTCGTGGGGCGTAAGCACCCGCCTCATCGGTGCGCTCATCATGACCCACTCGGACGACGACGGCCTTGTTTTGCCACCAAAAATCGCCCCGACGCAGGTGGTCATCGTGCCGATACCAAAGCCGACGCCAGAGATTGACGAGGCTGCCGACAAGCTGATGAAAGAGCTGCGCTCAAAGGGCATTCGAGTGAAGTACGACATGGACGACCAAAAGCGTCCCGGTTTCAAATTTGCGGAGCACGAGATGAATGGCATCCCCGTCCGCCTCGGCATCGGCGCCCGTGACCTCGCTGAAGGCAAGGTGGAAGTGGCTCGCCGCGACACCAAAGAAAAGGCCAACCAGCCCGTGGAAGGCATCGCCGACTACATCATCGCCCTGCTCGACGAGATTCAGCAGAACCTATTCGACCGTGCCGCTGCCTACCGTACAGAGCACACTACACCGGTTGACAATTTCGACGACTTCAAGTCCGTGCTGGAAGGCAAAGGCGGCTTCGTGAGCGCCCACTGGGACGGCACTTCGGAGACCGAGGAAAAAATCAAGGAACTGACCAAGGCCACCATCCGCTGCATCCCACTCAACAATCCGCAGGAGGAGGGCAAGTGCGTTTTGACGGGCAATCCGTCGAAGGAAAGGGTTCTCTTCGCAAGAGCCTATTAATAGGGATGAGGAATGAGGGATTAGGGATGAAAGGGGCAGTGGGTTTTTGCAAGATTATTTTCAAATTTGAGTTTTCAAAATCATACTGTTAATCAGGAATGAGGGGTTAGGGATGAAGCAGTCCCTATTTCATTCCTCACTCCTCACCCCACATCTCTATCATCGTGGATACTATTGAGAAAATCGAAGCGCTAAAGAAACGGACGAAGCAGATGGCATTGCGGGTCATAAAGATGACACAAAAGCTGCCAAAAACCGATGAAGCGAGAGTCATTGGAAAGCAGATATTGAGAAGTGCGACTTCGGTTGCTGCCAATTATAGGGCGGTAGCCCGCAACCGTTCTGATGCTGAACGGATAAGCAAAATTAGCATCGTGGTGGAAGAGGCGGACGAGACTTTGTTTTGGTTGGAATTGTTGGTAGAAGCTGAAATAGTACCCTTCGCAAAGCTTTCAGATTTGATGGCCGAATGCGAAGAAATCCTAAAAATCATCTCCAAATCACTTTCCAACCTCAAAGAAAAAGCAAACAAAAAATAAATTCAGGGATGAGGAACAATTCAGGGATGAGGAATAAGGGATGAGGAATGAAGCAGTCCCCGTTTCATCCCTAATCCCTCATTCCTCATCCCTAATTTCATGGATACTTTTACCCAATTGGCCCTCGGCGCCGCCTGCGGCGAAGCAGTTTTAGGCAAAAAAATCGGCAACCGGGCCATGGTCTGGGGCGCATTCGGCGGCATCCTGCCCGACTTCGATGTGGCCGCCTCCTTTTTCACCGACGAGATTACGGCGCTGGCCTTCCACCGTGGCTTCATGCACAGCATTACGTTTGCAGTGCTGGCAGCGCTGGGATTGGGCTGGCTGGTCGAGTGGCTGTACCGCAGTGGCCACTACCGACGAACGGGCTACAAGGGCTTCGTGATGGCAGCCGTCATGGTGTTTTATGTGCTGCTGATGCTCGGCATCCGCTGGATTTTCGGGGATGCGGTGCAGACTTGGGGACATCTGGCTGTGGCCGTGCTGCTTGGCGGCGGGCTGGCTTTTTTGATTTGGAAAAAATACGTGTCGCAAGAACTCCTGCCCGTGCAAGCCTCCCGCTGGAACTGGGTTTTGCTTTTCTTCGTCTCCATTTTCACCCACCCGATTTTGGATTGTTTCACGGTGTACGGTACACAGCTCTTCCAGCCATTCAGTGACTACCGGGTGAGCTGGGACAATATCTCCGTAGCCGACCCCGCCTACACCATCCCGCTGGCGCTGGGCTTTATCGTGGCTGCTTTCATTGCGAGGGAGAAACGGGCGAGGCGCATCGCCAACTGGACGGGCATTGCGCTCAGTTCGGCGTACATGGTTTTCACTTTTTACCACAAAGCAGCGTTCGAGCGCATTTTCAAAGAATCATTGGCGAAGGAAGGCATCAAGTACCAGCGCATGATGTCCGGCCCGAGCATCCTGAACAACATGCTCTGGCTTGGCGTGGCAGAAGGCGATACGGCCTACTACCACGGCTATTACACGTTTTTTAGCGCCGACAAACGGGTGAAAAACTTCCACGTCATCCCGAAAAACCATGAGAAGCTGGCCGCCTACGAGAACGACCCAACGCTCAAAACCCTGCGCTGGTTCTCGAAGGATTTCTACAACGTCATCGTGCGGAAGGATGGCCGCTTGCAGTACAACGACATGCGCTATGGCTCTTTCAAAGAGGGCTTCAAGGACGAGAACGACTATGTTTTCAAGTTCATCTTGGAGGAAAAGGACGGGAAGCTGAAGGCCACGCAGTCAAGGGAGGGAAGGAAGATTAATGGGGATGCGTTTTCAAAATACATGGATAGGGTGAGGGGGAGGGAGTGAGGGTTTATAAATTGCGAAGCGCTAACTTATTTGAACTTACAGAGCCACGACTCATTTCGGGCAATCCACATACGTTTACCTGCCATCCTACTACATCAAAATTACCTCTAAATTTTTCAAGTGCATCCTAAGCGCTTAGACCTGCCTTTATAAAGTTGTAAATGCTACGGTGAACGTTCAGCGCCACTACTCCAAAATCGGAGTTGCCAC
>DIUC01000007.1 GCA_002435785.1 Saprospiraceae bacterium UBA6168
TACCATTCCGCTTTGAGGGGATTCTAAAATTTTCAAATGCAAATTTTTCAATTTTATGACTTTCACAAACCCTTTCGAATTGTTGGAATTAGATTCCGATGATAAAGAGGCAATCAAAAAAGCCAAAAGAAGAAAATTGGCGGAGTTTGAATTGTCAGATGACGGAACGATTGAAGTTGGAACCCAAAAAGTAATCAAATCTGACTTCATTCGGGTTACAGACGAATTGGACAATCCCGACAAAGTAGAATTTTACCTTTTTGTAAAGGGTAATCCTAGATTGAACGCCTTTTTAACAATGGGCGACACCTCATTTTTTACCAACTATCGTCAAGAAAGCATTTTCTCTGATGCTGATTTCATCAACTTTATAAGCCCGTATTTTGCTGAACAATATAACAAGGTGTTGTTGCAGGCTTTCAATGAAGACAACCTTCCTTTACTGAAAAAAATAGTTGCCAACCCTCCATTGGTGAACGGTCTGCATTTGGACAAATCTTACAGAGGGCTTTCGCAGTTGCTTAAAAGTATTGAAGAAGGACTCCATGAAATCCGCACGGAGATAGACAACGAGGAGAGTTATTATGACGAAGATACTGTTGGTGAGTTGGAAGTTGATTTGCGGGAGAAAGCAAACAATGATGCAATAAATATTTTGCCAAGTTATTTTCAGTCTCAACGGAACGAAATCGCTCAAAAAGTCCGCAATATTTCGGTTGCGGTGTTCAATGGCATCAATGACGCTGAAGCATCCTTCCGCATCGTTTCCTATTCTTTGGAGTTTAATGTCAATAACTTGACGAAGCAAAAACTTCAAAAAGACTACGAACAACTCAAAGAAATTTACGAAAACCGAAAAGAAAGCGAACAGTTCAGCCCTGAACTTGCAAAATATGCCGGTGCGCTCTTGCAGATTGTTCAGATGATAAAACAGGTCGAAACCAATCAAATCCTAACTTCCTCAATTCAGTCCAAGGTCAACTCTCTGTTTTCAGTTTCCGAACTCAATCAACTGCCAAACGTGTTTGATGAAATCCGTGAGCAATTAGCATTGGCAATTAGAGGATTGTCTGTTGCTGTTTGGAATGAAAAAAGCGACATTGACGTAGCAATTGGGCTTATCCAAATTGCTCAAAAAATCAATCTGAAGTCTGACATTAAAAATCAGATAACTAAGGCATATACAGAGTTGAGTGAGTTGAGAGATAAACAAGTAGAGCCGATTTTAACCGTTTTGCAAGGGATGATAAAAACCATTCGACAGGTAAATGCTACTTATGGTCAAACTATAAATTCTGGTAAAGTTCAAGAAGTTTTGAACGATGTATTCAAACCACAAGTTATTCAGGCAATAGCAAATACTGGAGCAAGTTCACGGCACAAAATAGTTGATGAATTAAGACAAGTATTAGCAATTCTTCCTTCTTACTTTGTTAATGGCTTCGTAGATAAAATCAGTAGTTGGGGAAGTGGAGATAGCGGCTTAACTACCAAAATACAAAGCATGAAGAAATCAGGTTCCACTTCAAGCCCCACATCAAATCCAACTTCTGATGATAGTAACAGCGGATGCATGGTATTGATGATAATAGGTGGAGTGATTGCTTTATTTGCTTGGCTTTTTAATTCTAACAATAGCAGCAGTTCGTCAAGTTATAATAGTTCGAGTTACACAAGCCCAAGTTCAAACAATTCAAGCCCAAGCAATACTTACACAAGCCCTACTTCATCAAATTCATCAACAATTCCCCCATCAGAGCCAATCAAGGAAAGCAAGTATATAGGTAACAAACTTCCTAATGGTACATCACCATTGGATGCATGTTTTGGGAAAGGTAAATATGGAGGTGATGCTTGGATTCTGTTCAAAAATAGCAATTCTTCGGATGCAATAGTGTGCTTGGTTAAAGTGAATTCAGGCAAAACTATCAGAAATGAATACATCCGAGCGGGCTCTAATTTTAAAATGACAAAGATTCCAAGTGGAACTTACTATTTAAAGACTTTTTACGGCAATGACTGGAACCCTAAACTAAAGAATGTTTGTGGGACAAAAGGAAGCTTTGAAAGCAATGTTCACTTTAGCAAATCTGATGACAGAAGTGATTGGATAGAAGTAGAAAATTCTGCCTATTCCTACACTACTGGCGAAATAACGCTATACACTGTAGCTGGTGGCAATATGTCACAAATGTCAATAGACGAAAGTGCTTTTTTTAATAACTAAATAAGGACTACCAATGCAACAGTTTAAATTGCCAGAAAATCAAAAAATCTTACTTGACATGCTCAACCAAATCTTTGAAATAGAAAAAAAGTTGGAGCGTATTGAAGAAAGCAATTCAATAGGTCGGAACTTGAATAAGTTAAAAGAACTTTTTGAAACCGAAATATATCAACAAGGAAGTGGTTTAACATACTACAATCCAATTGGCGAGCCATACAGCGAAACAAGAACAGATTGTGACGCAAGTATTGCAGGAGAAAGCACGGAAAATTTGGTTATTACAGACGTAATTAAGCCAATAATCCGATTTAAACAAGGCGGCTTTAACCACATTGTTCAAAAGGCTGTCGTAATTGTTCAATCACAAAATCTTTAATTGTTAATCAGTAATTTCTTATGGAGAATATGATAAACTTCGGCATTGACTTGGGAACAACAAATTCAGTCATTGCAAAATTCGTTAAGGGTGAAGTACAGATTTACACTAATCCTCAAGACTTTGGACGCTCTACACTGCCCTCTGTCGTTGCCTTTAAAAAAGATACAGTTTTTGTTGGCAATAAAGCCAAAGAGTATTTAGAAAAACGTCCGAAAGATGCTGTTGGCACATTTAAACGGAAAATGGGTACTTCCGAAAGTTACAAAATTGCCTCTATCAATCAATCGAAAACCCCGATTGACCTATCAGCTTACGTCCTCAAAGAGTTGAAAACCTTTGTTCAAACAGGGGAAAGCTTGGAAGCAGCAGTAATTACTATTCCAGCTTCTTTCGATACAATTCAGTCCAATGCAACAAAATCGGCAGGAGAGCAGGCGGGATTTAAACAGGTTGTTTTATTGCAGGAGCCAATTGCCGCAAGTTTGGCTTATGCCAACAAAACGAAGGAAAAAGAAATGAAAGATGGTCAATGGCTTGTTTATGATTTAGGGGGCGGAACATTTGACGTTGCTTTAGTCAAAATTCAAGATGGCGAAATGAAAGTGATTGACCATGAAGGAGATAACTTTTTGGGAGGTGCAGATTTTGATAGGTTAATTGTTGAAAAAATGCTTATCCCAAAATTAGAAGCGGCAGGAAGTTTTGAGGACTTGGAAAACGAAATGAAAAGTGCATCGGGCAAACACAACGGTACTTACTATGTATGCCTTAACCGAGCAGAGCAAGCAAAAATTGCTCTTTCGGCACGTACTTCAGCAGAAATAGAGGTTCAAATACAGGACGATGACAGTGATGAAATTGATGAAGCATTTACAATTACACGCTCTGAGTTTGAGGCCATAATTCAGGAATATGTTGATACGACTATTGAAATGGTTAAGAAAATTATTGTACGCAATTCGCTAACAGTCAATGATTTGCAATTTGTTCTTATGGTAGGCGGTTCTACATTTATTCCTTATGTCCGTAAGCGTGTTGAGGAAGTTCTGCAAATTCAAATCAACTGCGATATTGACCCAACTACCGCAGTTTCTATTGGCGCAGCGTATTATGCAGGCACGAAACAGAAATCATTGGAAGCCAAAGGAACACAGAAAAAAAAGAATGTCAACATTAAGGTCAAAGCGGCTTTTCAAAAAGTGACCCAAGAGAGCGAAGAGTTTTTTGCTGCCAAACTTGAAGGAAACATTGAAGGGTTGTTTTACAAAATCACACGTGAGGACGGCGGATTTAACACAGGGCTGAAGCCACTCAAAAAACAGATACAAGAAGATTTGCCACTTGTCGAAAATGCCTATAACTTTTTCACGCTCATAATTTACGATGCTCAAAACAATGTCGTTGAGACTGATGCCGAACCATTCGGCATTGCACAAGGGAAATTTGGCGTAGCAGGGCAGCCACTCCCCAATGACATTTGCCTTGAAATAGATGATATGGAAATCGAAGGAGAAACAAGATTAGAGTTGATTTTTCAAAAAAATACAATTCTACCACTTAGAAGAACCATAACCAAAACGCTGAATAAAACGGTCGTCAAAGGCTCCGAAGAGGAAGTTATTAGGGTTCGAGTTTTGGAAGGTCCACACACTTCTTTGCCTGAAGCTAATAAATATATAGGCTTCATGGACATTACTGGGAAGAATTTGGCAAAAAACGTTTCAAAAGGCTCTGATATTGAGATAATTTTAGAGATGTCTGAAAGTAGGGATTTGACAATTTCTGCTTATTTGAACATGGCTGACCAAGAGTTTAAGGAAGTTTTTAATGGTGAAAATAGGGATACCCCTACATTTGATTTGACAGAACAAGTTAGCAAACTTTCTACAAAATTGGCAACCGAAATAAGGGAAGCAGAAGAGAGAGAGGATTATGAAACAGCCAAAAAACTACATACTGTAAAGATGAAAATGAATGAAATTGTTGACGAAACATCAAATCTTGTTAATGATGACGTTACAGACAAGCGTTATCAATTGGAAGATAAGAAGCGGAAAATTGCCCAAGAAATTGACAATGCGACAAAGGACAAAAGAGTGCAAGTTGCCAAAGCCGAATATTTTGAGACCAAAGACCGCTGTTTGGAATTGATGAGTATGCACGGAAATGATTACGAGCGTAAAGTCTATAATGACATTGTTGGTCATGAAAGTGCGTTTTTGGCTTCCCTTAGTCCAATGAAAATACAAGAGTGGACAGAGCAACTAAAAGTAATTAATATGCAAATTCTATGGAGAACTCCAGAGTTTCTTGTTGGAATATTTAAAAATCTTGTTCAAAATCATCGCACAAGGATGCGAGACCAGGAACAAGTAAAAAGTCATATTGAAGCTGGTAATTTTGCTATCCAAAGCGAAAATTGGGATAGGCTTGGTGAGATAAATCATGGTTTAATTAATCTATTGCCGCAATCTGAGCAAAGGCAATTAACAACTAAAATAGGATTTTAATGAAAAATATTGAATTTAAGCAACTGCTATTCAGGGGGGCTTTCTCAGTAATGGCATGCGATGGAGAAGTTCATGAAACTGAGATAGCCGAAATGAAAGAAATGCTTTCTAACTCGCCTTATTTTGAGGGGTTAGACCATGTGACTGAACTTAAAGCCGCTTTTGATGATGTAAAAACTAATGGGAGCAAATCAATTGAGAGGTTTTTGAATTTATTGGGCGATACCGATTTGAACGAGAGACAGGAATTTCAATTGATTGAGGTTCTTTGCCGTATTGTCATGGCGGATAGCAAAGTTGACGATAGCGAACTTCACTTTCTCCATAACGTCAAGACGAAACTAAAAAAATTCACAGACGAAAAGATAATAATAAACTTCCCTCGCCATGTTGATTTGCTCATTGATATTGGACACTTGGAAGGGCAATCCTTGAGAGAAGGGCTTGAAAATATTGATTTTGGAGAATTAAGCAATTTAACAATGGGTGACTGACTTAGGACAAATCCAAAACGATTAATACTTACTTGTAAAACAAATATTTATGCACATAACTATTCGCCTTGCATGGCACAACAACGGCTGGAACGGTAAGGTTTGCAATGAACCTGAAACAAACACATTTTGTATTGGACAGCATTCTTACCCGGGAGATTACTTAAAGGGTGCAATTGATACAGCTAGAAAGGATAATCCTGAGTCCAAGATAAAACCCTGTTTAAACTCAAACGGAATCCCTGTTTGCGGCTTTAGTATAAATGCTTTTAGCGATAGTAAAACAAAGGCAATAATTAATCCGCCTGAATGGTTCAACAAGGAATCAAAGCCAGCTATTTTGGATATTCCTGAATCTACTGTTTGCATTTGGAATTATGAGGGAATGTATAGTGATGATGTAAACCGTGAACCTGGCAAGGGGCAGAAGTATGACTATAACCAACGACTAAGAAACGCAAACGAATACTTTGATACAATAAGGAAAGAAGAAGGAAATTCACTTTTGTTTTATTACGCAAATTACAGTAATCCGTTTAGTGAAGATGAAGCCCAGAAATATGTTATTGTTGGAATTTCACGGCTAAAGAAAGTTGGGAAAATACATTACTACGAAGGCGTTAATGAAGATATAAAGAAAAAATATGCAGGAGGATTTGTTTGGCAAATGCCAATCACTTCTAATTATCCTGACGAAGGTTTTGTGATTCCATATCACAAATACATGGATAGACCCGATGTGTTAGAACGCATTTTATTAGTACCAGACAACAAACGCAATTTCAAATATGCAACCCGTGCAGTGCCTGATGATGATGCGTTGGCATTGGTAGAAAAAATGATTGAGATTGCTTCCTACTTATTAGAAATTGGTGACGACACACAGAATTGGACGGAAAGAAGAAAATGGTTGCTGACACTATTCACCGACTTGTGGAAGAAACGAGGAGCATATCCAGGGCTTCCAGAAATGCTATCTTTCATTGACTTTGAAGAAGGCATTGGCTATTACAAAGAAGAAACAGAAAAGAAGAACGATAAGCATGCGTTTCAAAATATTTCTGACTTGCTAACAGGAAAAACAAAAATGATTGACGGGTAAAGGATTTCTTCTCAACGGTTAAGTGATGTAAAACGAAATTGGAAATTGAGAGAAGATAAAGAGCAAGAAATGCTTTTGAATTTATTTCCCCGTTTTGCTTTATCGTATCAGCAGATTGAAAATTTATTAAGCAGCGAAAGAAAAGTGAATAATATTTATGCTTCACTTGACGAAATTTCAGAGAACCCTTACTTGTTGTGTGAGCAATACATTGGAGACAATGAGGATGACATCATTTCATTTCACTTGATTGACCACGGCATTATTCCCAATCCTGATTTAGGTCAGGAAAATATTTTTTCAAAAAACGGTGCAGAAAGATTCAGGGCTTTGTGTGTTGATGTTTTAAAAAGAGAGACCGTTCACTCATTCGTTTCTCAAACCAATGTTTTATTTTTACTCAATAACAGATTAAGTTATTTACCCGAGTGGAAGAATCACCAGTTCACACCAAAATATTTTGATGTTGATTCAGAATTTATTGAGAAGGCTATCACATACAGAAAGCACGATGAAGAAAATTATCTCTACCTCAATGATGTTAGAGAAGATGAAAAACTAATCCATTCCACTCTTAAGAGTTTGAACGGTGACGACATTCAATTGAAAGTAACAATTGACGAAAAGCATTTTTACAATCTGCTAAAAGACCCAAACAGTTCGCTACTTGAAAAAGCTCCAAAGGAGTATGATGAAGCATTGATTGGACAAGCAAAAGTTTGCGTCAAAGTTTTTACAAAACCTATTTGTGTTATTTCAGGAGCAGCAGGAACAGGCAAGACAACAATTCTAAAGTCAATCATTCGAAGTGTTGAAAAAGCACATGGAATAGGCACAGGAATAATTTTGCTTGCACCCACAGGCAAAGCATCCGTAAGAATGACGGAGAAAACAGAAAAGAAATCTTCAACTATTCATTCCTTTTTAGCTAGTGGCGGATGGTTGAATGACAATTTTACTTTCAAAAGATTTGGAAAGCAAAACGACACTATCACCACCTTGATTGTGGATGAGTGTTCAATGATTGATTTGTCATTATTCGCTACACTTATGCGAAGCATAAACTGGAACAGTGTTCAGCGATTGATTTTGGTTGGCGACCCTAACCAGTTGCCACCTATTGGCAGAGGAAAAGTTTTCAATGACATTATAGAATGGATGAAAGCAGAGTGTCCTGAAAATTTGGGAAAATTGGACATCAATGTTCGCCAATTGGAAAACATAGTTAACAAAAAGGGGAATGGGATTTTGGATTTAGCAGAAATATTCATCCAAGAAAAGCAATCAGAAGAAAATTTCAGCAAGAAAAATCAAGAAACAATTTTGAAAAAAGTGCAGCAGGGAGGTGTTATTGATAAAGACCTAACTGTACACTATTGGAAAGAAATGGCTGATTTAGAATTGATGTTGAAATCAGTTGTTATTTCAGACCTTGAAAAAGAAACAGGGGAGAAAGCAGAGGAAGGTAAATTCTACAATGTATGGGGTAAAGCAATTCGCAACGGTAGCAAATATCCAAATCCTTCAGCAATTCAATTTCTTTCACCATATCGTGGTGAATTTTACGGAACAGATTATCTCAATACTTTCTTTCAAAATCTTTTCAATGGCTATCAAGCAAACAAAACACAGTTAGATGGAATTGCCCTATATGATAAAATTATTCAATTCCGTAACAGACCGCAATCAAATAAAATTTCAGCTTACAGTTGGAATGAAAAGAAAAATGTGAAGATTGACATTTACAATGGTGAGTTAGGTTTTGTAAACCCTCATCCGTTTGACAAGAACACTGGTTGGAGTGAATTCAGGTTGCAAAAGTTTCAAGTAAAGTTTGAAAGACGAGATGAATATTCAGTCAACTACGGTTATCTTGAAGGCTACGACAAGAAGCCGATGTTCTACGAACCCATTGATGAAAATATTGAATTGGGTTATGTGATTTCAGTTCACAAAGCACAGGGAAGTGAATTCAATAAAGTGTATCTGGTTCTTCCGAAGAAAAGCAGTTCACTACTTTCAATGGAACTTCTTTACACAGCAGTTACAAGAGCACAAAAGCATCTTACCATTTTTGTTCAAGACGATATATCTACTTTAATTGAGTTGACTAAAATTGAAAAATCAAACATCAGAAAAATCAATTCTTCCATTTTTGAATTCAATCCAATTCCTGATTTGCTTTTTGCATTGAAGTCAAATTGGTATGAAGACCAAAAAGTAATTTCAACTCTCTCAAAATATTTTGTTCGTTCAAAATCCGAAATGAACATTGCTAACATTCTACAGTTGAACAAAATTCCTTTCAGTTACGAAGTGCCAAAGTTTGCGAAAGACGGTTCAATGTATTTGCCTGACTTTACAATTCGCTGGAAAGGCGAAGAATATTTCTGGGAGCATGTAGGAAGATTGGATTTACCTGAATACAAAAAGCATTGGGAGACAAAACAGAAATGGTACGAGAAAAACTTTCCTGGGCAATTACTTACAACTTATGAAGGTACAGACCAAACAGAACAAATTAGGACTATTTTGAAAAAAGCATTTAACATTACAATTGAATAACTGAACTATCTATCACGAATTTGATAGAATACCTTTAGAATTAAGGAGTTGCATTGCATCATTTTTAAAAATCTCAGAGTTAAAACCCAAAATTTTTAATTGCAAGTAAACATCAAAAGCACCCAAAAACAACTTTGCAGCCATCCCCAAGACTTCGCTTGAGGTGCCCTTCACAACCTGTGAATAGTCCAAATTTAATTCAAGTGTCAATTGCCGCTTCCTTCGGTCGTAAACAACCTCGTCTTTGTGGATAGTGCTCCCTGGCGGTAAGGCAACTACAATGAAAAGGATTTTCTCAATCCTTGTGCCATAAGATGGAAGTTCTATGGATTCCAAAGCCTTTTCAAGCGGCCTGGTATCCAATTTGTGGATAGTCGTTTCATCCACTATCTCCCTGATAACTATGCCTTGCTTGGTTGCTGTTTCTATCATTTCAATCCTGTTTTTTCAATTGTCCTGTTTGTTGCCTGGCGGTCTGATTAGGTGAAAGTTCCTTTTCAAACTCTCTGGCAGCAAAGGGTATTGATAGATTTTGACTTTCTCTTGCTTCAAACACGCTGGCAGCGTACCGACAAACTGTCGAAAGTAAATCAACTTTTGGCTTGCAAGGGTATTCCTATACCTCCCTATTTCACCTTTGGTTGTTGTCCCATACTTCCATACTTCACCCCTGAAAAGAAAAATCTTCATCGAATCTACCCCAGAAGCCAAGCAACTTAGACATGGGTAGTAACCGTTGTCCCTAGCTAACAAAGCATACTGTTCAGCTTCGTCCAAGTTATCCAATTCCCTTTTCAGTTTACTTTCCCGCTTTGGGGTAAGCCTTGGGTTGCCAAGTTCGTCGAATTCGATGAACGGGGCAAGTGCCATTACCAGCAAAAGTAAGGAAGCCACTGCAAAAGGGAGCAGTGTCGTCTTTTTCTTTACTTCAGGCTGTGCTTCTGGCTGAGACCCCATGACAATTAAAGGTTTGTTTGATAACCTTCTGTGAGGTGCGAAAATAAACCAAATCGGGCAAAGATTACAACATAAAATATTGATAATCAATAAGTTGTATCGTACCCTACAATATGTCTATTCAAAAACATCAACTTGATTCCCATTAATATCCATCCAGTGGGCAGTCCATTCATCTTTCACTTCCTGTTGTAGGCCAAAGAAAAGATACCTCTCCATTCCATCGAACCTGTGGAATTGAGCATCATTGGAGACCCTTTGCAGCGTCCTCCTTAGTAGCTCTTCAGATTCAAAAACAACGAGGACAGCAGCAGTTTGTGAAACACCATATTTCTCACCTACCAATCATTTATAGCTGGCAAAGAGGTTTTTCTTTATCTGTTCGATGACCCTTTTCGAGTCCTGCCCGTTGGCCACTTCCAAGGTAAAAAGCCTTACCACCAAATCATCCTGGTAGGCAAAAATGCCATCTGGGTCAATGAAGTTTTCAAGGTCTAAATCCACCCTCGTCATACGCTTGAGGGTGCCTTTGGATTTATCCCTTTGGCTTCCCACAGTATCAAAATAAACGTCAAAGAACAATTTGACATGCTTTGTGGTATTGACCCACTCATCGAAGGCTATCATTAAATCAAGCGTAGCAATTCTGTGCAGGAAATCGTTTTTTACAAGGCTGTTGGTAGATTTTGGGAATTTCACTTTATAGAGTTCAATCCTCTCTGATTCGGCAAGAATAAGGGCTCACTTACGGGTAAGGTAATGGAGTTTTTGCATGGTTCCGGCTTTCGACACACCACCGTAAACAATACTTCAAAGGAGCTTTTTGTCTTTAAGCAACCTGATGTCCTCGTAGATTACTTGTAGGCTTTTGTTTCCCACCAGACGCCGTAATTGTTGGGCTGTCAGGAATTTATAGGTTCATAAAGAGCGAAGTATTTTTTGCTCGATTGGAGAAATGGTAAGCATGTTTAGTATTTTGGTTTAAAGATTTGGCTTCCTAACGAAAGACTTCTGAACCCGCCGGGAACTTGATGTGCTTGACTCTCCTGAGATAGCCTCTTTTCCCTCGGTGAGTAGAATTTCTTTTTTTGAACGCTCATCAAGGTTTGTCGCTCCTGTTCTCCTATACACGTTGTGAAATCAAGATGCGAGTCCGGGACTTCCAAGACGAAGCTTTGACCATTGAAGATTTTACAGAAAAACCTCCCTACGGAAAGTTTGTGGAGCTTTTCAATTTCTGTGTTCGTTTCCCTGCTCATAACGCTCAAGCTCTGGTAGCCATTCACCCCAACAAATTTGATGTCGGTGTTTCACAAAACAATCTTGGTCATCTCGGTTGTCATTTTTTGCCCCACAATTTGGGAGGCAACGGTCAATCCAACGTTGTACTTCCTGCCCTGCACAAATATCTCTTCTGAGCTTTTGTTCACGAAATCCTGGAACTCGTCAATGTAAATCCTGGTTGGCGTTCTGAGTTCTGCATTGATTCCTGCCCTGTGGAATATCAGGTTTTGAATGATGGCCACTATCATCATACCGATATAACTGCTCGAAAAATCCCCCAACCTGCCTTTGCTCAAATTGAATACGATGACCTTTTTCTCATCAATGACCTGCTTTATATCAATGGTGGAGTCACCACAAAAGAAATCTGTAAAGACACTGAAATTGAGAAGGTTTTGGAGTTTCTGGTAAATGCCCTGCCTGGAAATGGTCAAGTTGCTCTCAATGAATTTGAACCTGAAGAAATCACCATGTTTTTTGCTCTGTCTTCAGGCTTCCACCAAATCTTCATTTTTTCAGTCCACCATGAACCTTTGCAAATCCAAAAGCGTCCCTCCCTGCTTTGCTACTATTTCAAGACAGGGTTGCAAAATGCTCTGCATCTGCAACGAAATGGGCTGGCCATCTCTGGCAAAAATCTGGCAAAGGGCGTTCCTGATAACCTGGCTTTGTTTCTCAATATCCAATTCGTTCTCAAGGTTTATCAGCTCAAATGGGTTGATGCACGGTGTACGGGTGGTAAGGCTGCAATCCACATAAATCAACCTCTCTGCGTCCAATCATTCCTGCCTTGCGACCTGTTCCGACAAATCCCCGTTCGGTTCAATCAAAATCACGCTCTTGTCATTTTTTTGAATGTCCTGGATGATGAGGTGTTTTAGGAGTTCAGACTTTCCACTCCCCGTACCTCCCACGATGTACCAGTGTTTTCCTTTGCTGTCTGGTAATTTCACTGGGTAGGAATGATTAAAAAAACGCCACAATTTGGGCGTTTTTCGTTTCATCAGCCTGAAATAACCTTCAAGCGTTTCAGGATATGTGTTTATAAATCTGTTCCAGGCGTCAACGCTGGTAATGCCAAGGAGTTTGTAAATCGGGTAGTACCTACTCAATTCCCTGAAGTTTCTGTTAGTGGACCTGTCTCTGTAAATTTCTGAGAACTCGCTAAAGCTCACGAATCTGACTTTCTTGAAAATCACCTCGATTAATCCCCTCAGTCCAAAGAACCATTTTGTCCATTTACTGAATCAAACAAACCACAGTCTGTAAAACTCATCAATTCAATTTGGCACGTCTTTAAGTTTTGCTGTCCCCAAGAAAATGCTGTTGCCTTCATGTAGCGGTGGTGTGCCTTGTGGGTAGATGAGTTCTTTCAGTTTGTGATAGAAGGATTTATCATCCATTATCAAAACTTTAATTAAAACCAAAATCAAGACCTAATCGGCATTTTGGGAAAGAATTTCAATATAGGTGATTTCGGATTGTTTTTCAATTCAATTGTCTGATGTTCACTACCCGTTTTTTCTTCAAACCTGAGAAGCTATTGACCAGCTCAAAATTTGGGCGGAAGTATTGGTTAAATATATCCATCAACACGGTCAACCTCTTCGTTCGCAAACTTTGTGATGTAATGCTGAGTGGTGGCGATGTTCGAGTGACCAAGTGCTTGCTGAATAAGCGGCACTGGCACATTGTTCTGAACCAATACATTAGTATAGGTGTATCTCGCCGTGTACGAGGTCATGTGTCTTTTCAACCCTAGAATTTCAGAAATCTCCTTCAACTGGTCATTGAACACCTTGAGCGCATTTCTGACATGATGGTATCTTGCGGAAGGCTTTGTAGGTGCCTTGTCCAGGATAGGGAACAAGTATTTTTCCCCTCTGTACTTCTCGATGATTTCCCGCATTTCAGGCGTTATTTTGATGGAATAGAGTTTCCCGGTCTTTTGCCTGATGTAGTTTAAACGACCTGCCACAATGCTGTTCACCGTCAACTCGCAAAGGTCAACGAAGTTCAAACCCCTTGCCCTTAGCAAGAAAATGAACGAATCAAAGCTATGCTGCAAATGTGGGTAATCCCCCACTGGAAATTTTTTTAGCTGTTCCATTTCGTCCATTTCCAATGGTCTTGGATTGTAGTCGTCCTTTAAGTGGGAAAAAGAGTAGGCATTCTTGTTGAACTGCGTAGCAAATGGATATTGGGATTGGTCGAGCAATCCCCTGCGGATAGCCTCGTTCACCAAAGCCCTTAAAGTCCTCATGTAAAAATGGACATTGCTTTTTTTACAGTCCCTGGACAGCATGAAAGTCTCGAACCCTTTCAGGAAATTGTATTCGATGTCCGTGAACAGGTAGTCACCAGCCTTGTACTTGAAGAGTAAGCTTTGCAACTGCTTGTACTTTTGGCTGTTGCCAATTCTTTTCTCTGTGATGAGTTCTTTGATTCTTACGTTTAGAAACTCCTTCACTGACATTTGTTGGTCACTGCCCTGGAACTTTGTCTTGAACTCATGGATGGAAAATGGCTTGTTGTTAGAGATGATGTTGTTCAATACCTCCTCGGCACGGGACAGGTATTTTCGTAGAAGGGCATTCTTTGTTTCGTAATTTGCAGCCTTGGCGTTGAACCTACCTACCCTTTCATTCCATTCGGAAGGCTTAGCACTCATCCCAAGCGAAATGTAGCGCTCCTTCCCAAAATAGACTCTCAAACGGATGGGGTGTTCGCCGTTGGAAAGGGCTTTGTTCCTGTAGAGTACGATTTTCAGTGCAGACATGGTGCAGAAAAATTTAAAAGGTTAAATTCTTTCTGATTTATATTACACTGATAATCATAGAGATATAAATATAAAAATCAAGCAATTTACTTCTGGGGGGCGTGTGGTCGCAGGTTCAAATCCTGTCACCCCGACATTGATTATCAAGGAGTTATGCAGTTTTTGCGTAGCTCCTTTTTTTTTGCTCGGAAATTGCCCAAGCCTGATAGGATAGCCGTCATTAACCAACCCAACAACTAGCGCAAGTTCACAACATTAGCGATGGCAAGACAGGGGTCAGCAACGCCGGGCGAGTAGGCCAGCAGGAGATCCCGCTGGTTGGCGGTTTCTTTATTCAGCACGACTCCTATTTTGCTGGGCCTACCTTTGGAGTAGTATAAGAGTGCTACTTCTTTCAGTTGGATGTTGTCCATATTTTTCTTTTTAAATTTGTTCAATACTGGGATTTTGGGTTATGTTTCACAGCGCCCTCAATATCTCAATAACCCAATATCTCATTTCCGCCGCCTTATCAAATCCAGCACCCCATTGATAAAAGTCAACGGATGCACAGGGTTGCCCGGCAGGTAAAGGTCAACCTGTTTTTTGTCCAAAAAACGGCGGTCGAGCGCCGGGCTATCCTCAAAGATGCCACCGCTGATGGCATCCGTGCCAGCGAGGATGATGATTTTGGGGTCAGGTATAGCATCGTAGCAGATTTGCAGCGGCGCTGCCATGTTTTCGGTGATGGGCCCCGTGATGACGATGCCGTCGGCATGGCGGGGCGATGCCACGAACTCGATGCCAAACCTTCCCATGTCGAAGTTCACGTTGCCGCAGGCGTTCAGTTCCCATTCGCAACTGTTGTCGCCGCCTGCCGACACCTGCCGCAGCTTCAGGGAGCCACTGAAATAGCTCGAAATTTCCGCTCGAATCAATTCCGGGTTGAGTTCGATGGGCGAATGGTCGCCTTCGGCAATGACGAGGCCCTTGCGGTCGTTCGTGGCGATTTTGTAGTCGGTGGTGAAACTGATTTTTTTTGGACAGGCAATGGCGCATTCCCCGCAGAAGGTGCATTTGCCCAAATCAATTCGAAGCGGGTTGGTGGCGATGGCCCCCGTCGGACAGAGTTCTGCCAGTGCCTCGTCGTCCACCCCGACACTTGGGAGAATGACGGGCCTCCCTCGAAAAACGCCAGGCACCTTCGCCGTGGTCACGTCGGGGATGTATTGCTTGCCCTGGTGGAGGAGTATTTTCAGGTTGTCAATCATTTCTGTTTAGTTTTTACAAATCATGCCCACAATAGGACAAATCAAAACTTTTATTGCTGACCGGGAAATCGGAAATCTCGTTGTTCCGCACTGCCAGCGCCAGCGCCAGCCAGTTGTGGAACGAGGGGTCTTTTATTTTATAATGCGCTAGTTCGCTATGCTCATCGGTAATGGCGCAATGGCAGATTTCGCCCCGCCAGCCTTCCGTCAACGAGATGGAAAAGGTGTTGGCGGCAGGTTGCCCCAACGGTTTCCGGGTTTTGTTTTCTGGTGGGATTTTTTCCAACAGCCGCCGGATATAGCCGGTGGACTGTTTGATTTCATCGTGTCGGATATGCGTCCGGGAATAAACGTCTCCGTGGTGCTTGACAATAGGTTCGTGTGCGAGCGTCGGGTAAAGGTCGTGGGGGTGGGTCGCCCGGATGTCCCTGCCGATGCTGCTCATACGGGCTGCCATGCCGACCGTGCCGATGTTGGAAATCTGCTCCTTCGTCACCACGCCCGTCTTTTCCAAGCGGGAAAGGGCGCTCGGCAGGGTGTGAAATTCCGCCCACATTTCATCGAAATCCGGTTCGAATGCGTCCAGCATTTTGAGCAGTTGCCCCGCCAAAGTTTCATTGAAAGGGAAGTGGTTTTGTCCCGCTCGGATGAGGCTTTTTGCGAAGCGGTTGCCGCACCAAATTTGGAAAAAGTTGATGAGCGGCGTTCTCAACCTGCCAAAGACCGAACTGCCCAATTGATAAGCGATGTCGGTACAGATGGCGCTGAGGTCGCCTGTGTGGACGGCGATGCGCTCCAGTTCCAGCGCCAGGGTTCGGGCAAACTGCAAATCCTTGCCGGCCTCGTAGCCGCAGAGACTTTCCCATAAGTTCACGAAGGCCGTCGTGTGCCCAGCGACGGTGTCCCCGGCGATGCTTTCGGCGAGGGTGGTGCGCTGGAGCAGTTTCTTTTTTTTCAAAAACAACGGCTCGATGCCCCGGTGCTGGTAGCCGAGCTGGATTTCGAGGTGCAGGATTTGCTCGCCGTTGCAGATGAACCGGAAATGTCCCGGCTCGATGATGCCAGCATGAATCGGCCCGACGCCGACCTCGTGGAGTTCTTCGCTGTCAATCCTAAAAAACGGGTAGTTGGCGATGGTGCTTTGTCCGGTCGCCCGGCTTTGCGGGAAACGCACTGGCTTGAGCCAGGGGTGGTCAGTGTATTCGATGCCGAAGTTTTCGTGGATTTCCCGCTCGAACTTCTCGAACGCCAGCCGTTGCGCCGTGAACGAGGGCAGGGTTTGGTCTTTTGAAACCAATGCCGAGGAGACGAGGATGTTGCCCTCCGCATCGTCGGCGATACAGCAGAACAGCCTGATATTATCTCCCCGCGGGACGCCGTAGAAGCTCACGCAATGGTAGCGCTCGTCCGCCAGCAGCGAGGTGTTTTGTTCCAAAAGATCCTTGTACGCCAGCACCGGGATGGAGGCGAGTGGGATGGTTTGGTTGTTTTTTAAAATGGTGTATTTCATGTTTCTTTCACTTATGACAACAATGGGAACGCGGATGACACGTATGCGGCGAATTGACACGGATTTTGGACAAAACGGCCCTCGAAAAAATCCGTCCTAATCCGCCCAATCCGTGTCATCTGCGTTCCCATTGTTGTCTATTTTGCGACCCTCACTTTCTAAGATTTTTCTTGTTGTTTGAAAAAATCTTGCGGGAGAACTCCGGTTCCTTTCCAAAATTCAAAACAAAGCCGATTTCGATGGCGCTTGCTTTGAGGTAGTTTTGTAGTTGCAATTCGTGTTCTTCCAATATCGTTTCACATGCCTTTAATTCAAGAATAATCAGGTCATTGACGATAATGTCGGAGAAGTATTCGCCGACTTCCCTCCCTTTGTAATGTACGGCACAACGCCTTTGTGGAACGACATCGAATCCTCTGTCTTTCAACTCAAAGTACAATGCATTTTGATACACTTTTTCAAAAAACCATAACCCAGTTCGTTATAGACCTCGTAAAAAGCATTCAAAATCTGTTCGGTCAATTCTTTGTGCAGTAGCATAGTATTGAGTTTTTAAGTAACGGCCAAAAAACAACTTGAACAACTTTAGCTCGAAGCTTCAATGGTGTTATCGTTTTCTCTCCGGTACAGGTGTTCACCTTATTTTTATCCGTTACTAAGTGTGAAAAATCCGTGCAAATCTGACCAATCCGTGTCATCCGTGTTCCCATTGTTGTCATGTCAATGTGGTAACCCAGCTACCGCTTCCTGTATCAGTGCCACCATCTCCGCAGGTGGATTGAAACCCAGGTAAATCACCAGCCCCAGCAGCACGAACTGCGAGATTGATTCATATCCGTAAACCTTCCCCATTTTTGTTTCATCAAAATGCGCCAGCGGCGTGAACAGCAGCTTGAACATGTTCTTCCCGAAAGCCCAGATTATCAGCGTCAGTAGGAGGAGCACCACGGCGAGGATAACCAAATGATGCCCCTCAAACAGCGCACGGAATATCATGAACTCGCTGATGAACAGTCCCGACGGTGGCATGGCGGTGGCGCAGATGAATCCCAGCAGCAGCACCATTGCCCCCGGTAGGTTGTACTTGAAATAATTGCCCGTTTCGGAAATATGCTTGCTCCGGAAGATGCGGTGTACCTGCCCTATTTGAAAGAAGAGGCTGGATTTGGCGAAGGCATGGAGGATTAAATGGAGCACGGCGGCATAATACCCCACGCCGCCAGCCGCCACGCCCAGCATGACCAGTCCCGTATGCTCGATGCTCGAATAGGCCAGCATCCGCTTGATGTTTTCCACCTTGAGCATATAGACGGTCGCCACGAAAATGGACAGCCCGGCGGCAATGAATATCACGTTGTTCGACCAGTCGTGCAGGGAGGTTTTGGCCACCACTTCGTAAAAACGGAACATGCCCACGAAGCCCATGTTCATCAACACGCTGGAAAGCAGCGCACCCGCCGGTGAGGGTGCTTTGTCCTTCGCATCAATGCCCGCCGTGTACATCGGCACCAGTCCCATTTTGGCGGTATATCCCGTGAAAATAAAGATGAAAGCAAGCCGCAGCCAGAACACGTTCAGCGAAGCTGCATTTTCCAACAGCGCCGGGTAGGACAGTTCGCCATGCCCCGCCTGTTGCAGCGCAATGCTTGTGAAAAGGATGCCGATAAACACCAACGTGATGCTGATGGAGCAAATGAAAATGTACTTCCACGTACCCTCCAATGCGCTGGCATCCCGGTGGTGATAGACCAGCCCGGAGGCGGCCAATGTCGTCAGTTCCACGAATACCCAGGTGACGGCGAGGTGGTTAGACAGGTACGCCCCGCTGACCGCAGTCAGCAACAGCGTCATTGACATGAAATAGATGCTCCGCACCCTCGGCGTGGGCTTGCGGTTTTGAAAATAAACATAGCTGTGGAAATAGGCGGGAATGGCTACGATGCTCAAAGTGGTCAGCATCAGCAACGCCAGGGCGTCGGCCTTGAAAAAACCAAAAACTTCCTCCCCTGCCTGTCCGGTAGGAAGGGTGTCCCGGTGCATGAACTGGTAAGCCGTCAGCGCCCATTGGAGGAGCAAAAAAGCCGTCACCAACACATAGTTGACCTTTCGGTTCCGGTTGATGACCAGAAGGATGCAGATGATGAGTGCGCCGAGTAAATATATTGCGGTCATGTTTAAAAGATATTGAGATATTGGGACATTGGGGTATTGGGGCCGAGAATACAATATCCCAATACCTCAATATCCCAATTTCCCAATTCAGTCTTTCAGCTTTTGCAACTGGTCAACGTCCACGTCCTGCAGCACGTCGCCGATGCGGTTGACGAAAATCCCCAGCAGCAGCACGCTCACGAAGAGGTCGAGCAGGATGCCGGTGTTCACCAGCATGGGCATCTCGCTGCCTACCGCCAACGACAGGATAAACACGCCGTTTTCAATCACCAAAAAGCCCATCACGTGCGTTATCAGCTTCTTCCTCGTCATGATGATGTACAGCCCCGTGAACAGCGAGGACAACGCCACCACGAAATACACCTTGTTCAGTCGGGGATCTTCGATGACGTTGGAAATCAGGAACGTGCCGATGATGATGAGCGTCACGATGACGAGCGAGAGGAAATAGGGCAAATACGGCTCCGTCTCACGGGTGATGTGGTTCTTTTTGATGACGTAGCTCATAAACACTGGCACCGCCACCGCCTTGAAAACGATGGTTTCCAGCAGGATGAAAATGAGGTTCAGCGGGTTTATTTCATTCAATTCAAGGAAACTGACGCCGAACAGGATGATACCTTGAAATGCAAGTATCCTGATGAAGGTCAGCAAGCGATTGGCAATGCTGATGTATAAAAGGCTGGCGGCGAAGGTGATGAGGAGGACGTTAATCATGTCGCTGAATTATGCTTTTGAGTGCGTGACAACAATGGGAACGCGGAAGACACGGATTGGGCGGATAAGCGCTGATTTTAGAAACTGCGAAAAAAAATCCGTGAAAATCCGCCCAATCCGTGTCATCTGTGTTCCCATTGTCGTCGTGTTTTTCAAATAAACTTCCCCATCAAAAGCAACACTCCAAAAAATATAAGAAGAGAAGCCGAAGTGAGGGTAAAAATAAAAGTCGCATTGTGCGCCATGCGGAACCTCGCCGTGAAGGATTCAAGCAAACCGACAATAACAGCGAACAGCACCTGCACCGCCATGAATACCAACACGGCAAAGTACCACGGCACATCGCCGATGAAAAAATTGGCAATGATTGCACCATACATAGCGAACTTCAAGTTGACGGCGTAGGTGAACAAGCCCAACCCGAAGCCACTGTTGTCCAAAATCATCACCTCGTGAACCATCGTCAGCTCCAAGTGGGTTTTCGGGTCGTCAATCGGCATCCGGCTATTTTCAATCATGGCAACCATGATGAGCACAAACGTTGCCAGCACACCGAGGGCGTAGGACACGTGCGAACTGAAATGCAGTGCGGTGAAAATGCAGTGGAACGACGTGTGCCCCGTCAGCATGGCGAACGACCCCATGAGTACGAAAAAGGCAGGCTCAGCCAGCATGGAATACAGTGCTTCCCGACTTGCACCCATTCCCTCGAAACTGCTACCCGTGTCCATGGCGGAGATGATGCTGAAAAACTTCCCCAGCGCCAGCACGTAAGCAAAGAACACGAAGTCACCGTCGAAGGAAATCAGCCCTTTCGACAGTCCGAACGGCACTATCATTATCGCCATGAGCACCGACACGAAGTAAATGCTGGAGGCTATCTGGAAAATGAAACTGGTGGTCTCGCTGAAAACCGTGCCCTTGCGCAGCAGCCGCAGCACGTCTTTCAGCGGCTGCAAGAAGCCAGGGCCTTTCCGACCAGAGACGAGGCTTTTGGTACGGAGGACGATGCCTGAGAAGAACAGGCTGGCGAGTAAAATCATTGCAAGACTTATCATAAGCGCTACAATTGGTTTAGAAACTTAATGAGCATTTCAATACTGCCCATTACAATGGGAATCAAAATCACCAGCGCAATGAACACCACTCCATACAGCACATAAAACTGCGGATTGCCATTCTGCAAAAACTGGAACTTCCCGATGAAATTTTTCAGATTCCGCAGGGGCAGGTCAATCAGCCATGCCTCCGCTTTGTCGTAGGGGTGCGTTTCCTGCCAACCGTCCGTGGGGAAGATGCCCTCCACCGGGCGCTTTTTTTTGTGGATGGAAAACAGCGGCTCCGCCAGCTTGCGGTACGAGCGCACGAACGAACCGGCGGTGTACTGCATCCGGGAGGCATCGCCCACGTAGCCGCAGCCCCAGGTGGCGGCAATGGTGCCCGGGGTTCGTTTCACCATTTTTTGCTGGATGAAAATGACCAGCCCTGCCAGTGCCAAGAAACCCGCAGCGCACCAGCCGATGTTTACAGCCATTTGACCCACGTTTTCCGGCAACGCCGCAACGTTTTCAACGCCAGGCATTTTTGCCTGAAATGCCGCCAGCGGGGCGGACAGCGCCTCCAAAAAAATCCCCGGAAACAAGCCGATGGCCAACATCAGTACCACGATGGCGTACATCGGGACCAGTGTGCCCGTTTTGGCTTCGCTCTGCGGCTGATGGAAATGTTGCCGAGGTGTGCCAAGGAACACCACCCCGAAGGCTTTGGTGAAACACAGCAGCGCCAGTCCGCCGATGAGCGCCAACCCAAACAGTGCCGACACCAGCGCCAGCAGCAGCGCAGGGGAGTTGCCGCCCAGCCCGTTGTACAAGCCCGCATAAATCAGGAATTCCGACACGAAACCATTGAACGGCGGCAGCCCGCAGATGGCGAGCGACGCCACGAGGAACAGCCCGGCGGTGTGCGGCATTTTTTTTATCAAACCACCGAACGACTCGATGTTCATGCTGTGCGTGGCCTGATAGACGTTGCCGGCACTGAAAAATAGCAGCGATTTGAACAACGAGTGGTTGAGGGTGTGCAGCAATGCGCCCGCAAATCCGAGGGTGGTCAGCAGCGGGTTGTTCATGCCGATGCCAATGGTGCCCAGCCCAATCCCGATGCCAATTATGCCAATGTTTTCGATACTGTGGTAAGCCAGCAGTTTTTTTAGGTTGTGCTGCAAGATGGCGAGCATCACGCCATAAATGCCCGATACCACTGCCACAAAAAGGATGAAATAGCCCAGCACCGTGAAGTCTGTTTTCACCAGCAAAATCATGCGCAGGATGCCGTAGATGCCGATTTTGATGAGTACCCCCGACATGATGCCCGACACGTGCGAGGGCGCTGCCGGGTGGGCGTAAGGCAACCAGGTGTGGAAGGGCACGAAGCCCGCTTTCAGCGAAAACCCCACAAAGAAACAGAGAAACAATACGAAGCTGTTCGCCCCACCAAATTCGGCGGAGAACTCGCTGATGGCTTTAAAATCGTAAGAATCCATGCGGTAGGCGACCCAGATGAAGCCGACCGTGAGCAGCACGATGCTGATGTGCGACTGGATGAGGTAGTTGATGCCCGCCTTGAGGGTCTCCGGTTTTTGGTGCTCGAAAATGACCAGCAGGAACGCCGACAACGCCATGATTTCCCAAGCGAAGAGGAACACGAGCGAGTTTTGCACGGCGCAAATAATGGTGAGCATGGACTGCACCAGCAGGTAGGCGATGCAGTGGAGCGAGAGGTTCGCTGTTTGCTCCCGGTAGGCTTTCATGTACTGCAAGCCGTAGAGCGCCCCGGTTATCATAGTGAAATTTATCACCAAAATGAACCAAGCCGAGAGTGCGTCAATGCGGATGGGGATTCCCCCCGTCACGAGCGTTCCGGGGAGTAATATTTCAAGTTCATTCCCGACCAAAGCATTCCCGGCAAGGTAGCCACTGAGGAGGGCGCAGCCTATCACGGCGGCAACGGTCACCAGCCCCTTCGCCCTCACTTGGAGGAAGGGAACTGACAGCAACGCCGCCGCCAATATAGCCAGGTATATCAGGATAAAGGTCATCTTAGATATTGGGATATTGGGATATTGGGATATTGGGATATTGGGATATTGGGATATTGGGATATTGGGATATTGGAACGCCGGGAGAATATCCCAATATATCATTATCCCAATATCAAATCCACTTGAACAAAGTGCCCAAAAACAAGAGCAGCATGAAGACCACCCCGTACAGCACATAATATTGTACCCTGCCGTTTTGGATGAACTGGAAATAGTTCATGCCATTGAGCAGGGGTTTCGTCAGCTTTTCAATCAAGCTGTTTTCAAAAAAATCGGTGTAGTGGGAAACATACGCCCGCTCTTTCGGGAAGATTTCTTCTGGTGCAATTTCCTTGTAGTTCTTTTTTTCACCGACGAGAAAGCCGAGCAACTTGCCAAGTGTTTTCGAAAACGACTTGCCCGTGTACTGCATCCGGTTGTTCGGGGCGACGTAGCCGCAACCCCATGTGGTAATGATTTCGGAAGGGCGGGAGACCATGTTCATATTGCGGAGAAAAAAAACAGGCAGCAACAATACCAGAAATATCAGGGAATATCGGCCAATATTGGCCATCGTGGAGTCCAGGAAAGTGACGGCCACCATGTCGGGCGCATGCACTGCCAAGCCTTCCAAATGGACGACCCAGTTCAAAAAATACTGTGGAAACAACCCAATCGCAAGCATCACCGCCACGATGAGGTATTGCGGCAGCCGCATCTCCAGGGGCACCTCGGCAGGCACGTGCGCCAGCGGCTGCCGGGGGCTGCCGAGAAAGATGACCCCAAAGCTTTTTGTAAAAGCCAGCAACGAAATACCGCCGATGACTGCCAAGCCAGCCAGTGAGAGCATCATCAGGGTAGAGATGTAAAAATTGTCCGTTTTTGTGCCCTCCACAAAGCCGCTGTATAGCAAAAACTCCGAAACGAAACCGTTTAACGGCGGCAACCCGCCGATGGCAAGCGCTCCCATCAGGAAGAAAAAAGCCGTTTGGGGCATCTTCCGTATCAGTCCACCGAGCTTTTCCATGTTCCGGGTGTGCGTCTGTTGATAGACCGATCCGACGGAAAAAAACAACAGCGATTTGTACAGCGAATGATTCAGGGTGTGGAGCAGGGCGGCAGTCAGCCCTATTGTGGAAAGGGTGGGGTTATCCGTGCCTTTTCCAATAAGGAACAGCCCGATGCCTGCACCAATGATGCCGATGTTTTCGATGGTGCAGTACGCCAACATCATTTTAAAATCACGGCGCATGGCTGCGTTCAGGATGCCGTACAGGCCCGTCGCCACGGAAAGCACGAGCAGCGATGCGCCGATGGCCAGCCAGTTGTCTTCCAGCATCAGCGCCAACCGGAGTATGCCGTAAATGCCCATTTTGACAATGACGCCCGACATGACGCCCGACACGTGCGAGGGAGCCGCCGGGTGCGCATGAGGCAGCCACGAGTGCAGCGGGATGAACCCCGCCTTGATGCCGAAGCCACCGAAAAAAAGCAGGAACAGCCAGACGTTC
This sequence comes from Saprospiraceae bacterium UBA6168, assembly GCA_002435785.1. Lineage (GTDB taxonomy): Bacteria > Bacteroidota > Bacteroidia > Chitinophagales > Saprospiraceae > UBA6168. The sequence continues at coordinate 24,537 of DIUC01000007.1, forward strand.
TTGTTTTCTTTGAAAAAACTGCCGATGGCGGAAAAGTCGAAGCTGCCTTTTGAAACATAAACCCAGATAAACGCTGCTGTTAGCAGCACCACACCCACGTGCATCTGCACCATATAGTTGATGCCAGCCTTGAGCGTCTCTCTTTTCTGGTGCTCGAACATGACCAGCAGCAGCGAGGAAAGGGACATCAGCTCCCAAGCGATGAGGAACGCCAGCCCATGCTGCAACATGCACACCCAAAGCATGGACGATTGGAACAACAGGAACATGGACCAGTGCAGCGCCAGGTTTGACTTTTGCTCCCGGTAGGCTTTCATGTAGCCGATGCCGTACAGCCCCCCGTTGATGCAGGTGAAATTGACGATGAGCACGAACCAGGCGGACAGCGCATCCATGCGAAACGGGACATTTCCGAGGAACGGGGTTCCTTGAAAAACGACATCGAGCGGGTGTCCACCGAGCGCGTCGAGCGCAGGGATGGAGGTGAGTACGGCATTGATTAAAATGAAAATGAAACTGGCCGTGGCCCTTATCCCAGAAGGGAGTAAGGAGTTGATGACCATCCCAGCAACGGTAAGAAACAGGGTCGCAATGACCAGTTGAACATTATCCATGCACGTACAAAATTTTAAGACAGATTTTGCCTGCTAAACCTTTGTAGGCCAGTATCTGATAGTCTGTTCAACAAAAACGGGCTGGTCTATACTGGTCGAACGAAAGCGCAAAAATAGTAAAAAAAAACCGAAAACAAGCATCGGAGAGGAACACGGATGGCATGGATTTCGTCATCATCTGTCCCCTTTGTATTCGCCTAAATTACCTTTTCCCAAAACTTCAAATATCCATTGAAATAGGTTATCCGAACCTCATAACTGCCAGGCACCTCATCCATATAGCTGAAGTAAGTAGCCAGCCTGGTACCAAGGGGCATGGCATCCAATTTTTGCCTGACAAACAGCGAATATTCATCATAGTGCTGCCTGTCCAACTTCACGGAGTTATCAATCGGGTTATCCCGATTGATGTTCTCATAAAAAGAATTGAAAAAATAGAAGGCATCAAAGCCATCGAACCCAATTTCCGTAACATTGGAATGGACGAACGACACATTTGACAACCCATATTCCTCGGCCAATTGATTGGAAAGCTGGTAAAGGGGTTCCCGCTGCTCTACACCCGTGAAATGTCCGTTGGTGCAGGCTGCGCCAATCATGCAGAACTTGCCTGCCCCCGAACCGATGTCCAAAACCCTCATGCCCGGGCGGTCCACGAGTACCTGCGCTGCAAATTTTGCCACGTCAACTGGCGTGAAATGGAATTCCGCCGCCACCCTTATCGGAGGTGGGTAGATGCTGTTAAATTCCTCATCATTGACCTTGACGCCTGATTTTAAGCGCTTGAAAACCATACTGTATTACTCGCTTTATTAGATTTGCTTGTGCCCGAACTTTGGGTTGTACCTAACGTTGGAGTTAATCCAAATGGCCCTCGCAAGCCTGAATATCCAGACAAAAAGTACAGCCAGAATCAATATCAAAATGGCAAAGGAGGCATTGATGCTAAACCCAAGTACCAATATGCAAAAGCCCGTAAATGCCAAGCTAAAAAACCCCGTTATGACATAGGAGATAAACATGGCACCATAATAAAACCCGGGTTCGAGGAAATATTTTTGCCCACATGCTGAGCATATCTCCGGCATATCAAAGGATTTCTTAAATGAAAACGAACCGGTTTCAAAAAGGTCTCCCTCTTGGCAGCGAGGGCATTTCATTTTTAAAATACTGTACGCTTTAGTTCCTTTTTTTAGCAGCTTCATAATATCCATATAAGTTAAAGAGCAAGCAAATGAACGGACAGGCGGGTTCGCCAAGACAGTTTTTGCCATTTTGAGGCGCTCATGAATTGAATGAAAATAGTGGAAAAACGAGTGCTGGCTAAACCGGAGGCGACAAATCATGCGTTAGGACTGGCATAAAAAGAAGGGATGGACTTTCAATGGAAAGTGCTGAAAGCGAAGTGATAGTATTATTTTTAGCAAAAAACTTGATAGGGACAACCAGCTTGATAATCAACATACACTTAGAAAATTTAGCGCAGGGACGTTCTGCAAAATACGTGGTCAACCGGTATGGAAGAGTCTGTTCTAAGAAACGGGCTGGTCAGTGCCGGTGGTTGAATGGTGCAAAAGTAGAATAAAATTGGGAAAGTACGTACCTGAATTTGAATCATGACTTTAGCACCTTGGAGCCACCTCCCCTCCCCCGCATTTGTCACCCGCTTGCCATTCTCGCATTAGCAACAGGCAAAACCCGCATGGCTTTTGAAAAAAGCTATCTTTGCCCCCCATCAAATTTCCATCTATCACATCGCTTCAATAACAATCAATTCTAAATTCAGCATCCTGTTATGAAAAAACTTTTTTTAGCCTGTTTCCTTGCTGTTTCATTGGGCAATGCCTTCGCCCAGTTGAACATGACCCTGACCGACCAAATTGACTACACCCAACAATTGAGCAGCCTTTGGGGGTACATTGACCCCGAGGACGGCACCGAATACGCTGCCGTTGGCACGGCCACTGGCCTTGCGGTCGTAAACCTCTCCGACCCCTACAATATCCAAGAAATCGCCTTTATCCCCGACGTGAACTCCCAATGGCGGGAAGTCAAATCCTTTGGCCACTACATCTATGCCGTGACGGAAGGCGGCGGTGGCGTGCTGGTGGTGAACATGACCGACCCGACCAACGTGACCAGCACCCACTGGGCACCGAACATCCCCGGTCTTGGCACCCTCGGTTCCATCCACTCCATCACCGTGGATGAGTTCGGCTTCCTCTACCTCAACGGCTCCAACCTGAACAGCGGCGGCGTCCTCGTGGCGGATGTTTCTGCCGACAATGGCACCCCCGTCTATGTAGGTAAGCTCCCGGCCATCTATTGCCACGACAGCTACGCACGGGACAACAAGCTTTACACCTCAGATATTTACGCCGGCGACTTCAAAGTGTATGACTTGACCAACAAGGCCAATCCCGTGCTGTTGGCCTCGCAGTTCACGCCTTACCTTTTCACCCACAATACTTGGTTGAGCGACGACAGCAAAACCATTTTCACGACGGACGAAAAGGCAAATGCCCCAGTTGGCGCTTACGATATTTCCGACCTGAACAACATCGTGGAGCTGGACCAGTTCCGGCCAGCAGCAACGGTTGGGCTTGGCGTCATCCCGCACAACGTGCATGTGTGGAACGATTGGGTAATCACGGCCTATTACACCGATGGCACCATCATTATAGACGGCTCCAGGCCCGAAAACTTGATTGAGGTGGGTTATTTCGACTCCTTTGTGTCCAATACGGCTGGCTTTTTCGGAGTGTGGGGCGTGTACCCCTATTTCCCATCCGGACTCGTGATTGCATCCGACATGCAGAACGGACTACTTGTTTACGAAGTGAACTATGTACGTGCCTGCTGGCTGGAAGGCAAGGTGACGGATGCCGTGACTGGCGCAAACATCCAGGCCGCCAGCGTCCACATCGAAAGCACCCAGGCCAACGCTGCCACCACCGGCATTTTGGGTACTTACAAGACGGGCCAAGCCATCCCAGGCACCTTCGACGTGACCTTTTCGGCCAATGGCTATGAAACAAAGGTCGTGAGCGCCACGCTCGAAAACGGCGTGCTGACCATCCTTGATGTACAACTCAACCCCTTCCAGTCCTATTCTTTTGCGGGGCAAACAGTCAAGGCCGCCGACGGTACGCCCATTGCTGGCGCAAAGGTGGTTTTGCAAAACAGCCAGTTCCAGCTCAATGCGACCTCGGATGCCAACGGCAACTTTAGCTTCCCCAGCGTTTTCGGTGGCAACTACACATTGTATGCTGGTGCCTGGGGCTACGTGACCGAAGAAGTCACCAACCTGAGCATCGGCTCCGGCACCGTGCCGCCCGTCGTTCAATTGACCAAAGGCTACTACGATGATTTTGTACTGGACTTCAATTGGGCAAAATCGGCCACGGCAACCTCGGGCGCTTGGGAACTGGGCGAGCCAATCGGCACGGTCTTCAACGGCAACACCTCCAATCCAAACTTCGACCTGCCCGACGACCTCGGCGACCAGTGCTACGTGACTGGAAATGGCGGTGGCGACGCTGGCACCGATGATATTGACAATGGCTCGGTCACGCTGACCTCCCCCGTCATGGACCTCACCACCTACAACAAACCCGTTCTGAAATACAGCACTTGGTTCTTCAACGCTGGTGGCTCTGGTGCCCCCAACGACAACATGACCGTGCGCATCCACAACGGAACACAGACCGTGACGCTCGAAACCATCACCCAGTCAGGCAGCACCTGGCGGCCCGAATCGGAATTTGAACTCATTGGGCTTATCCCCATCACCAATACCATGACGGTGAGCTTCGTGGCCGTGGACGACAACCCCGGCCACCTCGTGGAGGCTGCGGTGGACGGCTTCAAGGTGGAGGACACCTCGCCCTACCCACTTTTTAGCGCCAGCGCCACCACTGGTTGCTTGCCTTTCACGGTGCAGTTCACCGACTCGTCCGACACCACTTTCCTTTGGAACTGGACTTTTGAGGGCGGCACGCCATCCACTTCTACCGAGCAAAACCCAACCGTGGTTTACGATACGCCCGGCACTTTCAACGTAACGCTGACCGTGACCACCCAAACGGCGAGCGTTTACACCATCGAGCGGCCAAACTTCATCACGGTTGGGCAGGCGCCAACGGCAGACTTCACCAGCAACATGGCGGGCAACGTGGCCAATTTCACCAACACCTCCATTGGTGGTGCCTTCTTCCTGTGGAACTTTGGCGACGGCAGCACCAGCACACAGGCCAACCCAAACCACGCCTATACTTCGCAGGGAATCTTCACGGTCACGCTGACTGTCGGCAATGCCTGTGGCACTGCTACTTTCACACAGAATGTGGAAGTTTTCGCCATACCACCTACGGCCATTTTCACGGTAAGCGGTACGAGCGGCTGTGCGCCCTTCACCGTAAACTACACCAGCGCCTCCCTTGGCAGCCCGACCAATTACAACTGGACGTTCCCCGGTGGCACCCCCGGCACTTCCACCGCTCAAAACCCAACAGTCGTGTACAATACCCCTGGTACTTACAGCGCCCAATTGACGGTATCGAACCCGGCTGGGAGCAACACTGCCAACCTGAACCAACTCATCACGGTCGGCACGGCGCCCACCGCATTGTTCAGCTTTGGGGTAAACCTCTTCGATGTGGCCTTCACCAACAATTCCGTCGGCGCTACCAGCTACGCATGGGATTTTGGCGACGGCAGCACCAGCACCCAGGCCAACCCCGCCCACACTTATGCCGCCAATGGCGATTACGTAGTGACCTTGGAAACGACCAATGCTTGCGGTGTCACTGTCTTCACCCAAACGGTCAACATCTTCGTGTCCGGCACCACGTTTTTGGATGAAACGAGCTACATGCTCGCCGCCTCCCCTAACCCGTTCAGCAATGACTTGGTGGTGAGCTACGAGCTGGCAAACGGCACTTCCAATGCCAACTTGTTGATTTTCAACGTACTCGGCGAGGAGGTAGGCCAAGCGGCCCTTTCGGGCAACAGTGGCAGCGTCCGCCTCGGCGACCAAATTGCTGGCAGCGGCGTGTACTTCCTGCGCTTGCAGGTGGAAGGCAAAATGGGCAAGGCGATACGGGTAGTGAGGATTTAAAAGAAATTGAGAGATTGAGGGTTTGAGAGATTGAGGATTTGAGAAAACGGATGCCTCGAAACGAAAAAGGCCGCTTCAACTTTATGGGTTGGAGCGGCTTTTTCATGTTGGCTTGTGCGGCTTTCCCCTACATTTGCCGCCTCAAAACCCCAAAACCCTCAACTTCTCAAACTCTCAACTCCTCAACTCATGTCAATCGTCAACGAATTCAACGATTACCGGGCGAAGATGAACGAAAAAATCTTTGCCCAAAACAACAAGGCACTCAACCGTTTTTTTGCGCTCGACAAGACCACTTATGAAGCCGGAGCGCTCGATGTGAAGACCAAGGAACTCCTCGGCCTCGTGGCTTCGATGGTACTCCGCTGCGACGACTGCATCCGCTACCACCTCGGCACCTGTCACGAAATCGGGGTGACGAGGGAGGAGGTCTTCGAGGTGTTTGCCGTGGCCAACCTCGTGGGTGGTTCCATCTGCATCCCACATACCCGCCGGGCAGTGGAGTATTGGGAGGCGCTGGAAAAAGGGGATTGAGGGTTTGAGGGTTGAGGGTTTGAGATATTCCGTGAAACCCCAGAACGCTATAACTTTTAAAAAAAATGACCTACCAAACCCGAGCCACCACTTTCCAAGCCGACGCCACGGCATTGCGCAGCAAATACGACCGCTACGCTTGGGTGCGGCTCATGGCCTTTTTTGGGGGAATGGGGCTGGCAATACTGGTGTTCAGCATCCACTGGGCGGCGGCGGCGGTGCTTTTTGTGCTGTTCCTCGCTGGGTTCTATCGGTTAATGAAATGGCACCGGGGCATACTGGAGGATTCCGAGCACCGGGAGCGACTCGCCGCCATCAACCTGGCGGAAGTGGAGGCGCTGGAACACCGCTTCGGCAGCTTCCCAGACGGCGCAAGGTTCCTGAAAACCGACCACCCCAATGCACTTGACCTCGACCTCTTCGGGCCGCACTCCATGTTCCAATCGTGCTGCCGGGCCACGACGGCCATCGGTCAGGAGCGGCTGGCGCAATACCTGCTCGAACCGGCGGATGTCCCCCTCATTGTGGAGCGACAAAAGGCCATCACCGAGCTGCGCCCCATGCTCGACTGGCGTCAAAATTTTCAGGCGCACGGCCTCGAAACCACCGATGACCCACAGCACCTCGACCTGCTGCAAGCTTGGCTAAACGACCCCGACCTCGTTCGGGGCAACCGTTGGCTGACCTTGGCGCCGCAATTGGCGCCGTGGTATTTTCTGGTCTGCCTCGCCCTGTGGGTGACGCTGGTTCCGTGGCCGATTTTCGTGCTGCTGTTGGTGCCGATTTTTATGATTTTGAGGAAAACGAACGAACAGGTAGGCCGCATCCACCTGCGAACGGCTTATGCGGAGGCCTCGCTAAAGGCGTATGGGCGTCTGATGCAAGGAATTGAAAACCAAGCATTTGAAGCTGGCCTGACGGCAAATTTGCGGAGCAAACTAACCGATGGCGAGCGGGCGGCCTCGGCGGAGGTGGGGCGGCTGTCCTACATCATCCGTCAATTGAACATGCGGTTCAACTTCTTCACCATCTTCTTCAACATCATGTCGTTGTGGGACCTCCGCTACGTGCTTCGGCTCGAAAAATGGCGGGCTGCACACCGGGACAACCTACCCGGCTGGTTTGATGCCCTTCGGGAAATGGAGGCACTCTGCAGCCTCGCTTGTGCCTGGCTCAACAACCCGGATTGGGTACTGCCCGTTTTTACCGATGAATATTCCAAGGGGGCTAGCCCCCTTGGGGCAACGGCGCTCGGCCACCCGCTCATCCACCCTACCAAGCGGCGGGGCAACGACTTCAAGATGGACACCCGTGGCCATATCAAGCTCATCACTGGCTCGAACATGGCGGGTAAAAGCACCTTCCTCCGCACGGTGGGGCTGAACGTGGTACTGGCGCAGGCTGGTGCGCCCGTTTGCGCCAGCGCATTCTCGCTCTCACCGATGCGGGTGTTCACGTCCATGCGTACACAGGACGACCTCTCGGAAAGCACGTCATCGTTTTATGCAGAGCTAAAGCGGTTGAAGGTCATCATAGAAGCGGTAAAGGCAGCGGGTAGTGGCGGTCTTCCTGTCTTTTTCCTGTTGGACGAGATACTGAAAGGCACCAACTCCGTGGACCGGCACACAGGGTCGGCGGCGCTCATCCGGCAGCTCATCCGGCTGCGGGGCGGCGGCCTCATCGCCACGCATGACTTGGAGCTTGGCCGCATGGAGGCCGAGTCGGGCGGCACGGTAGAGAACCTGTGCATGGAAGTGGAAATCAGGGACGGCAAGCTGTTTTTTGACTATACCATCAAGCCGGGGGTGAGCAAGAGCTTCAACGCCACGCTGCTGATGCGGCAGATGGGGATTGAGGTGTGAGAATAAAATAGATTATTTTAGAGTTAATGCTACATTTACGATATTCAAACACAACCTTCTAAATTTGAGCGCAATGAAAAATATTTTTGCTGTTTTGATTTTTGCTACCATTCTAGTCATTACAAGTTGTACAAAAGACAGAGAAAGCAAGCTCTTTCAAGTTGGAAAATGGCAAGTGCTTGGCACTTCAGAACGTTTTTTGGATGGTGCGCCTTATTCTATTGACACATTTTATTATGAGTTGGAATTGCGCAAAGACAAGACCGGCTTGAAGAATAACGATGCTGAAGATTTAGAAATAGTTGACTGGTCAGTTGAGGCAGATACCATCATATTGACTTTTGAAAAGTTAAATCCATCCGGTAATCTTTTTAGGTATAATGCAGGCTATATAATATTGGAATCACAGCTTAACACACAAGTTTGGAAGTTTGAATATCGAATAAAACCTGGCGATGAAACAGTTTGGTATGACGGTATTCAAACTGAATATTTAACAAGGATTGAATAAGAAAATGGTTTGAACACCCAATGCGAGGCTGCTGATGCGGCAGATGGGGATTGAGGTGTGAGAAGGGAGAAAAGGACAGCTTAATTTCAATTCGATAATCTCAGATAACTTCCGTATCACCCACCCACGATTGGTGGCGTCACTTCTTCTGTTGCCGGCTCGGTGGCCTTTGGCGCGCCGTTGGTGCAGGCGGCAAATAGGGAAAAAAGGGAAACAGCAAAAAGCAAGTAATTTAACCTCATCTGTGATTTTGTTAAAAAAAGTTGATGGCTCAAAACGGCCATTGGCGATTGGATTGCTCTATGCAATCCAATCGCTTGAACATATCGCATACTCAATAATCCTCCGTCTTCAAAGGCGGTTTGATGGCGCCTTCTTTTTTCTGCCGAAGGGGCTTTGTTTCCTTTACCTCTGTTTTGGGCACGTTGCCGCCGCTTTTTTTCGGGTGAACCAGTTTCATTTCCTTGATTAGGTGGGAAGCCCCGGCGTACTTGTCCATGATGAACAGCACGTAGCGGGCATCCACCATGATGTTGCGGCAGATGCTGATGTCATAGTTGTAGTCGCTCATGGTGCCCTCCCAAACTCGGTCGAAATTGAGGCCGATGAGGTTGCCGTGGGCATCAATGGCCGGACTGCCGGAGTTGCCACCCGTGGTATGGTTCGAGCCGAGGAAGCAGACGGGGAGCTTGCCGTTCTCGCCATATTGGCCATAGTCCTTTTTGTCGTAAAGCTCCCGGAGGCGGGCCGGCACGTCGAACTCATAGTCGCCCGGCACGTACTTTTCCATCACGCCTTCGAGGTAGGTCTGTGGGGAGTAGGCCACGGCGTCCTGTGGTTTATAGCCCTGCACTTGTCCGTAGCTTACCCGCATGGTCGAGTTGGCATCCGGGTAGAATTTCTTGTTGGGGAAAACCTCCATCTGCGCCCGCATATAGGTGGCTTGGAGCACCTCGGTGCGGTCGTTCAGCTCATTGTACTTGGGGGTGATTTTGGTGCTATAAATGTCCCGAAGGTCATTCAGCAACTGGCTGACCGGGTCGGTGACGATGGCCCTTATACCATCGAACATGGGCTTCTCCAGCACGGCTGCGGCTGCGGCCTGGTTGGTAAGGAAGGAGTTGCTGAAGACGTACTCCGCCAGTTTTTCATAACTGCCGCCAGCGTTTACGAGCATGTTGGCGAGCATGTCCGACTGGAAGTCCTTGCCCAATTTTTTCACCAACACCTCCATTTGCGCAGCAAAAACACGCTGGTCCATCGCTGGGCTGTAATCCTTGTAAAAGCTGGCAAGGCCATCCCGCACCTTTAGTTTTTCCTCGATAAAGCCCGCCTCGCCGTTCTTTTCGTGTGCCCTGATTATCCCATTGAAACGGCTGGCCGCCCTGAAAATCTCCACATTGCTGCCCAAAATCTCATCGAAATATGCTTTGGCCTCGGCGTAGGGCGTGATGTCCCGGTACAGTTGCTCGAACTCCGGCAGCAAGCCCTGGTACTTCGCAAACTTGGGGTTGACGACCACGATTTTCATAAACTCCGCTTCGTATTGCTGCTTCTTTTTCACGGCGCTGGTCTTGCGGAGGCCAAGCACCTCGCCCTTCCATTTCTTCCAGGCATTGGCGAGGCTGGCCTGCTTGCTGGCGTACTGGATTTTCACCTGCGCATCGGCCCTCATGCCGCCGTCCCATACGGCGAGCGTCTTGTCCCGAACCATGATGCGGGCGGGGTCAAGCACGTCGGCGAGTTGGGAAATGGCGTAGCTGGGAAGATACTGGTTGGTACGTCCGGGGAAGCCAAAAACCATCGTAAAATCGCCCTCTGCCACGCCATCGAGGCTGATGGGCAGGAAGTGCTTGGGCTTGAGCGGCATGTTGGTGGCGGCATATTCCGCAGGGCGGTTGTCCTTATCTGCGTAAATGCGGAAGATGGAAAAGTCGCCCGTGTGCCGTGGCCAGACCCAGTTGTCGGTGTCCGCCCCGAACTTGCCGATGCTCGACGGCGGTGTGCCCACCAGCCGCACATCTTTGTAAGTGACCGTCACGAACATAAAGTATTGATTGCCAGCGAAGAACGGGCGAATCATGGCCTCTTCCCAAGCCTCCATTTTTGCCGATTTCTTGATGGCGTCGAGGTTTTTGTCAATGGTGCTTTGACGGGTCTTTTTGTCCATATCGTCCGTAACGCCCAGGAGGGCCGCCGCTGTCACGTCCTCTATGCGGGAGATAAAGGTGGCGGTCAGGCCGGGGTTGGGCAGTTCGTCTTTGAGTGTTTTTGCCCAAAAGCCGTCTTCGAGGTAGTTTTTTTCCAAAGTGGAATGCGACTGTATCTGCCCGAAGCCGCAGTGGTGGTTGGTGAGCAGCAGTCCCTGGCCGCTGATGACCTCCGCCGTGCAGCCCCCGCCGAAGTGCACGATGGCATCTTTCAGCGAGCCTTTGTTGACGGAGTAGATGTCCTCGGCGCTCATTTTCATGCCGAGGCTTTTCATTTCGGTTTCGTTCAAAAGGCCAAGCAGCAGTGGCAGCCACATGCCCTCGACGGCAAAGACGAGGCGGGCAGCGAGGAGGAAGGTGAGGGAAAGGATTAGTTTTTTCATCACAAAAGTCTTATTTGGATTCGGAACCTGGTTTTCACGGATTGCAAACTTTCGTGGTTGCGTGAATCCGCAAGAACCGCTGTCCGAGTTAGTTAGAACAATGATTGCGGGGCGAAGATAAGGATGCACGGGAAAAGATTGGTTTTGGGGTGGCACTGAAAGCAGTACAACTTTTCATTTTGAAAAATACCTTCGCTGTGATTTGGACCAAGTTTATACCGTTACAAATCAGTGAAAAATTGGCCACCTGAGACAGGACGCTACCAAAGCATCCTTTGCCACTCAAATAAAAATATTTCTAACTTTGTCACCTAAACTACTTGCCAGCTATGTCCACTGACGTTAACAAAGCCATTCACGAACTGCTTTTTGAGCAAACAGCAGTGATAGTACCCGGCCTCGGCGGCTTCACCTCCACGCCCGGTACTGCCACGGTGGATTACGTGCAGGACGTCATCACGCCGCCGAGCTCGAAGCTGGAGTTCAACCCCAATTTGGTCATCAACGACGGGATACTGGTGCAGTACCTTCAAAAGAACAACCTTAGCACCTACCAAGCGGCAGAAGAAATAGTGGAGAAATTCGTGGCTTCGGTCCGGGAAACACTGGAGCGCCGGGAGATTTTCGAGATTCCCAAGGTTGGGCGGCTGTACCAGGACTACGAACACAAAATCCGGTTCATGCCAGAGGGCACCAACTTCAACGCCGACTCATTTGGCCTGCCCACACTTGACTTTCAGCCGTTGGCAAAAGAGAAGCCCAAGCCCATGCCTATCCCCCAACGTCCGGCCACTGCGGTGGTGGAGGGAGGACTGGCAACAGCCCAGGTTGCAGCCGCCGATACGAATATCAAGGTTGGGGAAACACAAACAGCTTCACTGTTGATGAAGACATTGCCGTGGCTGGTGCTGCTGGCGGCCATTCTGATAGCAGTGTCGCTGTACATCATATTTGGGGGGACCAACCAAAAAACCGTCGCCGACCTGCCGGAGGCTGTTGAGCGCCTAAACGTGAAGCCTACCCTCCCCGAAACAGAAAATGCGGAAGCGGCCACCACCCCATCGGAAGACAACCCTACCCCACCCCCCGTTGCGAAGCAAAAAAACACGCCGCCAAAGGCCGCCGCCGTGCCGGAAGCTGCAGATACGGAACAGGACAGTTTTGAGCCGAACAAAAGCAAGGTTTACTTGGTCGTACATAGCTTTGGCGTGAAAAGCAACGCCACCAAATTTGCCCAAACCCTGACCGAGGATGGCTATGCCGCACAGACGAAAAAAGTGGGAAACCTATTCCGGGTAGGGGTCGTTGTGGCATACGACACGAAAAACGACCTCGAAAAAACCCGGAGAGAACTCGCTGCCAAATACAAAGCCGGCCCAAAAACGGAAAAGGAATTGGAGGAGATGGGGCAGTAAGGTTAATGGAGAATTGAGAATTGAAAATGGCGGCGCTGCAATTGTCCATTTTCAATTCTCCATTTTCAATTTTCAATTCAAATGAAAATCGGCCTACTCTCCGACACCCACAGTTTTCTGGACGAGAGCATCTTCAAATACTTCGAGCCTTGCGACGAAATCTGGCATGCGGGCGACATCGGCAACCCCCAAGTGGCCGACCAGCTCGAAGCTTTCCGCCCGTTCAGGGCCGTTTATGGCAATATTGACGGCCAGCCCATCCGCCGCCGCTACCCGCTCGACCTGCGCTTTGAATTGGAGGGGGTGGATGTGTTCATCACCCATATTGGCGGCTACCCCGGCAAATACGACAAGCGGGTGCGGGAAATCTTGCTGGCCAATCCGCCCAAGCTTTTTATCTGCGGCCATTCCCATATACTAAAGGTAATGCCGGACAAGGCGCTCGGCCTCTTGCACATCAACCCAGGGGCCTGCGGCAACGAGGGCTGGCACAAGGTGAAGACCATTCTTCGCTTCGACCTTCAAGCTGGCCGCATTGAAAACTTGGAGGTGGTGGAATTGGGGAGGCGAGGTGGATGAGGGATGAGGGATGAGAAAAGCGCTTCGTGAAAAACACGGAGCGCTTTTTTTATTTTTCCGTTGAATTGACAGAAAAAAATGCAGGTTAGATAACGACACAGACCACTGAAAGACAATGACTTGCAGATTTGCGAACCAATATCCAACGGGCAAACCCATTATTGGCCACACCTAAACTACCAGCTCAAGTCGTCATCTATCTGGGGCGGTGGGGCGCTTGGTGGCGCAGGTTTTTGTGCTTGATGGGGTGACTCCTCAAACTGCTGGTCAACAGGTCTGTTGTTCTGCCGTGATTGAGGTGGCCGCTCATAAGGACCAGCCGCTGCATCCCGAGACTCCCACTCGTCGTGGATTCGATCAAATTCCTCGTAGTCGAAATCGGGCATCAGTTCCGTTTTGACGTAGGCGATAACTTCTTCCAAACTGGCCACAAATCGGTTGAAGTCCTCTTTATAGAGGAAAATCTTGTGGCGCTCGGTGCCCTCACCGTCGAAGCGCTTTGTGCTTTCCGTCAGGGTTAGGTAATAGTCATCCCCTTTTGTCTGGCGGACGTCAAAAAAGTAAGTTCTTCGTCTGCCGGCACTCATTTTTTTTGAGAAAACACTGTCAAATCTTCTGTCTCTTTCCACTGGTTGCAGGATTTTAAGTGATAAAAAACACCTTTAGAAACCGCTCAACCATTGCGCAAGCTCCTAAAAGGCATGACAAATGTAGGGAATTGGCTTAAACCGCAAAATATCTAGGCGGAATGCTTGATTTTTTGATAAAAAACAAGGCAGGAGCGCCTCCCAACCACTTGACCACAATATTGATTCAATCTAAATAAGCCCGACAGGCGAGAATGATTTTCCCTGCTATTCTCTAATTTCAAACCTTTTATAACTTTGCCACGCTTTGAAAGGAGGGTATCTGGCTTGGTAAATGAACGAGTCGAATTGCCTGCCATCAAAGGCGCAGATTAAGCTGTTTTTTTTGATTACCATTCCTTCATTTAACGCATTGAAGCATGAGACAGGGTTTTACGAGGCTCCACCTGATTATTTCCTTCTTGTTCATCCAACAACTTGTACAGGCACAAACCCCAACTGGCAGCGGTGCCAACAGTTTCACGATGATGCTCTTGGCCATCGTGGTGCTGATTGCGTTTTTCATCATCATCCGGGTTTCCGACAACCTGGTACGCATAGAGGCAGGCAAAAACGGCGTTGACAGCGAGAATGAGGGATTGTCCTCCTTCCCCGGTGTTGCCGACATTTTCAAGAAAAAAAGTCCACTTTACGCTAAGGGCAAATACGTCGCTTTGACGCAAGGACACAACATCCTGCTGGAAGGCCAAGCAACTGGCCCCATCGAAGCTGCCTATGTCAACACCTTCGCCGTGCAGCCACCCAATTTCCGGGGCATGTCGCCTATCCCAAAGGTGGAAGTGGAAGTGGGCGATACTGTGAAAGCAGGCGACCACTTGTTTTTTGACAAAAAAAATCCCGATGTAAAATATGTGTCGCCGGTAAGTGGCGAGGTGATTGCCGTCAACCGGGGTGAGCGGCGCTCCATTGCCAACATCGTGGTGCTTGCCGATAAGGCCCAGCAGTACCGCCAACTGCCCACCATCAACCCCGACACTTGCAGCCGCGAGGAGTTGGTCAGTTTTCTGCTCGACACGGGTGGTTGGACCCTATTGCGCCAGCGACCATTCGACGTGGTAGCCAGTGCTACCGAGGTGCCCGATAATATTTTCATCTCCACTTTCGACACCGCACCACTTGCCCCTGACTTCAACCATATAATGGCTGGAAGAGAAGCCGCATTCCAGCGTGGCCTTGACATTTTGGGCAAATTGACCAGGGGCAATGTTTGGCTCGGCCTCGATGCCAATGGCGAGAACCCACCAAGTACTGTTTACACGGCAGCAAAAGGGGTGCAAAAATGTTGGTTCAGTGGCAAGCACCCGGCTGGCAACGTGGGCGTCCAGATTCACCACATAGCCCCCATTACCACCAAAACAACGGTGTGGACGCTTGGCGTTCAGGATGTGGCAACGCTTGGCGCACTGTTCACCGAGCAGCGTTTCAATACAGAACGCGTGGTTGCCCTGACCGGTGCCGAGTTGAAGCAACCAAAATATGTCCGCACTTATATCGGTGCCAATATTGGGGAACTATTGGGGAACAACCTCACCAACAACCACGTGCGCATCCTTTCCGGCGACGTGCTGAGTGGAAGCAAGACATCAAAGACAGATTTCCTCAACTATTTCGATGACCAAATCACGGTGGTGGAGGAGGGCGATTTCCACGAGATGTTCGGTTGGCTGCTGCCCGACCTATCTACGCCAAGCGTGTCCAAAGCGCTCCCCGTCACCCTGTTCGCAGATACCGTTTTCAAAGCAAATACCAACCTGCACGGTGAGAAACGGGCATTCGTGGTGACAGGCCAATACGAAAAACTGCTCCCGATGGATATTTACCCGCAGCACTTGATGAAGGCTATCTTGACCAATGATTACGAGAAAATGGAGGGCCTCGGCATCCACGAACTCATCGAGGAAGACGTGGCGCTTTGCGAATTTGCCTGCACTTCCAAACAACCATTGCAGGAGATTTTGCGCAATGGCTTGGACATGGTACACGAGCAAGGGTAGAATTATTGTATTGCTATATTGTTTGATTGTTTTTTTCTCGTACAACGACAACCATAACAATACAACCATTCAACTAAACAACATTTAAGCAATCAACTATAAATGAGTACTTTCTTAGAAAAAGTAAAAAGTCTGGAGCCACCGAAGGAGAAGAGATTCCTGCATACATTGTACGACGGGTTCTTCACCTTCCTTTATACACCTGACCACACCACGCATGGAAAGGGCGTACACATCCGTGACCGGATGGACCTCAAGCGCACGATGGTGATGGTAGTGATTGCGCTTCAATTGTGCTATGTTTTTGGCACCTACAACATTGGCCACCAGCATTTTGTGGCGTTGGGGCAGCACACGGCGTTCATGGCTGCCATCCACTTGAAGCTGGCTTATGGGCTCATTCAAATCCTGCCCATTTTTGTGGTCACGCATGTTGTCGGGCTTGGTATAGAGTTCTACTACGCTGCCAAAAAGG
Organism: Saprospiraceae bacterium UBA6168; assembly: GCA_002435785.1. Taxonomy (GTDB): domain Bacteria; phylum Bacteroidota; class Bacteroidia; order Chitinophagales; family Saprospiraceae; genus UBA6168. Next base: position 40,880 of record DIUC01000007.1, read on the forward strand.
GACACGGCATAGAGGAAGGCTTTCTGGTGACAGGGGCGCTCATACCACTCATCATGCCACCAGACATTCCCCTCTGGGTTTTGTCGCTTGCCGTGGCATTTGCGGTGATTTTGGGCAAAGAAGCCTTTGGCGGCACGGGCATGAACGTGGTCAATATCGCACTCCTCGCAAGGGTCTTCGTGTTCTTTGCCTACCCTACCACCATTTCGGGCGACCAATGCTGGGTAGCTGGCCTTGAATATGCTGGTGGCAAGGCCACTGGAGAGCTTTACGGATGGTCACACCACGTATTTGATGGATTGTTCAATGGGCTTGGTTGGGCTACCTTCGGGGAAGGGGGTCGAGCGGTGGCCGATGCCTTTACTGGCGCTACCCCGCTGGGGCTTGCGTCGCAGGGCTGGGAGAAAGTGACCGCTGTGTATTCGCCCATGCAAATGTTCTGGGGAACGATACCCGGCTCCATTGGTGAAACCAGCAAGCCGCTTGTCATCATGGGTGGTTTGATTCTCCTCGCCACAGGGATTGCCAGTTGGAGAATTATGCTTTCCGGCTTGCTGGGCACTGCCTTTATGGCCATCGTGTTCAACTGGTGGGGCTTTGATGCCTTCATGAATGTTCCTTGGTACTACCATTTCTACATGGGCAGTTTTTGGTTCGCCATCATTTTCATGGCAACCGACCCCGTGACGGCCTCCAGCACCAACACTGGTAAGTGGATTTTTGGCTTTTTCATCGGGATACTGGGCATCATCATTCGGGTGATGAATCCTGCCTACCCGGAAGGCTGGATGCTTGCCATCCTTTTCATGAACGTTTTTGCACCGCTGATAGACCATTATGTGGTGGAAGCCAACATGAACCGCCGCAAAAAACACTTGGCTGCTGTAAAAAACTAAAGGCATCCTCGAAGCGTAAAGGCATCGTGGGGCTTGTTTTTCAAAAAAATTGAAAAATGCAAAGCAACAATTATGTAACTTTTTATACCGTCGTTATGACCCTCATCGTATCGGTCGTGTTGGCGGTCATCGTTTCTGGCCTAAAACCAGTCCACGATGACAACGAAGCTGTTTTCAAAAAAAGGGAAGTATTCAAGGCCGTCAAGGATTACTTGGGCGCTGATTTGGACAAGATGTCCGATAAAGAGGTCTTGGCCTTGTTTGAAAAAAGCATGAAGCAAGTCGTTATTGACGCCAATGGTAAGCCGGTGGAGGGTGTAAAGGCGGAAAACATAGACATGGCCAAGGAGGACAAAAAACCTGCCGCCGACCGCCAGTACCCCGTTTTTATTTACGAGGGAGATAAGGGTACTTACTATTTGGTAGCCGTGCGGGGCAATGGCCTTTGGGATAAAATCTGGAGCACCGTTGCCTTGAAGGACGACCTCAACACCATTGCCGGAACGTCATTTGGCCACGTTGGCGAAACGCCCGGCCTTGGCGCCGAGATTACCGACAACCCTTCATTCCCAAAACAATTTCAGGGCAAAACCATTTACGATGGCAACGAATTTGTCTCCGTATCAGTGGTAAAAGGGGGCATCAAAATCCCTGCCCACCAAGTGGATGCCATCACCGGAGCCACCATTACGTCTTACGGAGTGACCGAAATGTTCGAAAGGGGGCTGCGGGTTTATCTCCCTTATTTTGAAAGCTTAAAAAAATAAATTCACTTCCAACTCGGGGGCATCTTGCTCGGTTAGGAATCATTCAGAAAAAAATAGCACCATCATGGCTGAAACAATAATTCAGGTAGAAGAAGAGAAAGAACCACTCTTCGGCAAAAAAGAGCGGAAGCTCTTGATAGATCCCATCAATGACAATAACCCCATCACCGTGCAGGTGTTGGGCATCTGCTCTGCACTGGCGGTGACCACCCTCGTGAACAAGGCAATTGTAATGGCTGTTGCCGTGATATTCGTGACTGCCTTCTCTAACCTGGCGGTTTCGTTGCTGCGCAAGGGTATTCCCAAGCAGATACGAATGATCGTTCAGTTGGTGGTCATCGCATTTCTTGTGACGGTGGTAGAGCTGGCGCTCAAGGCCGCCAATTATCCAATATGGAAGGAACTGTCGGTGTATATCGGCCTCATCATCACCAACTGCATCGTCATGGGAAGGCTTGAAGCTTATGCAATGGCCAACAAACCTTGGCGTTCCTTCATGGACGGTGTCGGTAACGGCGTAGGCTATGGCGTAATCCTCATCATCGTGGCAGCCGTGCGGGAGCTTTTCGGAAAAGGCAGCCTCGCCGATTTCAAGATTATCGGGAACACACCGGAGTACCTGATTGACACCACTCAGAACAGCTTCTTCGCTTGGTACATGCCAAACAACTTGATGGTGATACCCGCCGCTGCCCTGTTTGTCATCGGCATCATCATCTGGGTGCAGCGCAGCAGGAACAGCAAGCTCGTGGATGTATCTTGACACCAGTAACCAATTATCCTTAAACTCGAAACTCAATCCATCATGGGTGATTTGCTCAATATCTTTATCAAGTCCGTTTTCATCGAAAACATGGTGCTTGCCTACTTCCTTGGTATGTGCTCGTTCCTGGCAGTTTCCAAATCGGTAAAAACTGCCGTCGGCCTTGGTGCGGCGGTAGTCTTCGTGCTCACGCTTACCGTGCCCATCAATTGGTTCATCAACGAAAAAATCCTCGGCCCCAACGGCCTCTTTGGCATGGACTTGACCTTCCTCCGCTTCATCTTGTTCATCGCCACCATTGCCGCATTTGTGCAGTTGGTGGAAATGGTGGTGGAGAAATTCTCTCCATCGCTCTACAATGCCTTGGGCATTTTTCTTCCACTTATCACTGTGAACTGCGCCATTCTTGGCGGCGCCCTGTTCATGGTAGCAAGGGAGTACAGCATAGGGCAGGCCACTACATTTGGCTTCGGCTCAGGGGTGGGCTTCATGGTGGCCATCGTGGTCATGGCAGCCATTCGTGAGAAAATAAGGTACAGCGCCGTTCCTCCCGCTTTGCGTGGCTTGGGCATCGCCTTCCTGCTCACCGGGCTTATGGGCATTGCATTTATGAGCTTGATGGGCATCAACCCTGGCAACTACATGAAATAATTGCGAAAAAAGAAACAACATTGGCTGGGGTTGCCCCAACGCAATCAGGGTTTTTGAAACCCACCCAATGCTAAAAATTCAGCCTTAATACGATGATTTTTCTCTTCGATTTAATGTTTGTCCTTTGGGGTGCAGTGGCTTTCACAGCCATCATCTTGGTGCTCACTTTCGGGCTAATCATGGCCCAGAAAAAGCTGGTGCCACAAGGTGACGTAAAAATAATCGTCAACGGCGACACGGCGAACCCACTGATTGTCCAACCGGGCGGCTCCCTGCTCACCGCACTTTCCAACAAGAACATGTTCCTGCCCTCTGCCTGTGGCGGAGGCGGCACCTGCGCCATGTGCAAATGCCATGTGGATGCTGGCGGTGGCGATGTTTTGCCAACGGAAATGAACCACCTCAGCCGCAAGCAGGCCGCCGAGCACCTGCGCCTCGCCTGTCAGGTGAAGGTGCGTGGCGACATGGAAATCCGGGTTCCAGAGGAGGTTTTCGGCATCAAGAAATGGGAATGCGAAGTGGAATCCAACTACAACGTAGCCACTTTCATCAAGGAGTTCGTGGTGAAACTGCCGCCGGGCGAAACCCTCCACTTCGAGTCAGGGGGCTATATCCAAGTGGACGTACCAGCCATCGAGTGCGACTTCTCTGGCATTGACATCACGGCGCACCCCCGCATGGGCAAAAAGCCAGACGAGTACCGCCCAGAGTGGGACAAGTTCAATATGTGGTCCCTGAAAATGAAGAACCCGGAGCCTATCTTCCGGGCCTATTCCATGGCCAACCACCCTGCTGAGGGAAACCGCATCATGCTCAACATCCGCATCGCTACTCCACCGTGGGACCGGGCGGCCAAAGGCTGGATGCAAGTAAACCCTGGCATCTGTTCGAGCTTCGTCTTCACCCGCAATCCGGGCGACAAAGTCACCATCTCTGGCCCCTATGGCGAGTTCTTCATCAAGCCAACCAAGAAGGAAATGGTTTACATCGGTGGCGGAGCAGGCATGGCGCCGTTGCGCTCGCACATCTTCCACCTGTTCCACACAGAGAAGACTCGCGACCGCAAGGTGAGCTACTGGTACGGTGGACGCTCCAGCCGGGAGCTGTTCTATACTGAGGACTTCACCGACATCGAAAAAGAATACGACAACTTCAAGTACCATATCGCCCTGAGCGAGCCGCTGCCGGAGGACAACTGGACTGGCCCCGTGGGCTTCATCCACAACGTGGTCTTTGAGAACTACCTCAAGAACCACCCCGAGCCAGAGGAAATAGAATACTACCTCTGCGGCCCGCCGCTCATGCTCTCCGCCGTGCAGAAGATGCTCACGGACCTCGGGGTACCGGAAGAAAACATCGCCTTCGACGATTTTGGGAGTTAAAACGAAAAAGCCCGGCTGTGATGTCGGGCTTTTTTGTTTTCAAAACTGTTTCCCCAGCGCAGGAATTGGAGGTAATTTTGCAAGTGCGGCTACTTTTTCTACCCATTAAAGTTCTTTTGTTCCCCTACCCAACTATCCTATTTTTTCAGCCAACATGCGCCGATTTTCTTTTCTCGAAAAATTCAAAGGCTTCCTGAAGCAAGGGGCCACCCCCAAGGCACTGGCAGCCAGCTCGGCAGTCGGGTTGGTCTTGGGCGTGTTCCCGGTGCTGGGCGTCACCACGCTGATGATGGGCGCCATCTCCGTCCGTTGGCGGCTGAACCTGCCGTTGATGCTGGCGGTGAGCTATTTGATTTACCCATTGCAAATCGTGCTGCTCGTCCCTTTCGTTCGGCTGGGGGAATGGCTGACGGGCGTTGCACCCGCCAATTTCTCGCTCGATGCCATGACTGATGCGTTCGCAAAAAACTTCACGGCGGCATTGATAGACCTCGGTGCTTCCAACCTAGTGGCCGTGCTCGGCTGGTGCCTGCTGGCACTGCCCATTGGTGCACTGATTTATGTCGGGCTGATGCCCGTTTTTCGGTTGGCCATGCGGAAGTACCCTACTCCACCACCACCTTCCCATATTTCATAACCCCCTCGCTTTCAATCGAGTGGTACTGGGGTTTTGTGCCTGATTTGATTACGCAGCATGGGCGACCAACTGGTCAATTTGGCGCTTGGAGAGGAGAACTTTCACATCGGCTACAGGACGATTGCCTTCATACAACTTGAATTCCGCATCTGGAGACAGTAGTTCACTTGGTGCAGCATTTGATAAAAAAGCTGCAAATGCATAGCAAGAATTGCCCTCCATCTTTTCTTCCGGGTCAAGGAATTCAAGGCGAAGGCTCCATGCGTTTTTTTTCCAATCAGCTTCTGACTGCCCTTTGAATCGAACAACTGCAATATACGATGCACCTTCCGGGGCAGCTTTCCTGCCACCGGATTCCGCCGATTCCCATGTTATTTTTACAAAAACCTTTTTCATGATCAAGTAATTTTTATTAAGCTGATAATAGTGGACGAGGATAGCTCTATACAATCTGCATACCTCGCAGGGCCAATGCCATCCAAATGTTCAATCCTAAAAAAACCATCGGCAATTATTGAAGCTACTTCTAATTCGACGATATAGAAACTCCCGCCACCCTCTAACAACTTTCCCCACTTGATGGCATCTTCCATTCGTTCTGCAAACCATTTCCCTTCCATTGAGTTCTTTCCAGCCCGAAATTCTTGGGATGAAAATAAATCATGGTATTCTGCCGTGCTGATTGCCCTGAATAGTTTCATCGCTTACAGTCCTTGGTTTGCTCAAGTGTCAACAAATGTAGTCTGTATAACTGGTTTTTACAAAAACCCGTTTTTTAAATGCCTACTCCACCAACACCTTCCCATATTTCATAACCCCCTCGCTTTCAATTGAATAGGCATAAATGCCAGCAGACAGCCCATTGAGCGCCAGCGTCCCATCCCGCTCGAAAACCGCCACCCGCACTGCCCTACCCTTTGTATCGTAGAGCTTGAATTTCAGCTTGCCTGTGAGGTTTGTGTAGATGTTCAAGTTGCCGTTTGATGAAACGGGGTTTGGCGAGATGCTCACCATTGGCTGCGCAATGTTGGGCTGCCTCGTGGCCGTTGATATGGGGCGGGCAATGACGAACTGGGCAGGCTCTCCCACCCCGTTTCCATTGCTGAAAAGCACAGAGCCATCCGTGCCGGTAGTAAGGTCGTCGGCAGCATCGAGCAACTGCCAAGTATCGCCGTCGGCACGGGGCGGGCGGGCAAACAGTTGGTATTGCTGCGCAACGGAGCCTACTGGCACATTGCCAATTTTTGAAAAATGGATGGCCTCTAACTCGTCGAAGAACGGGTTGGCCGCAAAATGGTGTAGCACCCAATAGCTCCGGCTGATGCTGTCCGCAGCGGGCGATTGGTCGGGGGCGAGGTCGAGGCGGGTCGCCACCACCTCACCTGTTGGCAAGCCGCCATTGGAGGGGAAGACGGCTGTCAAGCCCGTTTCACCAAAAACCTGTTCGCCACTGCTGGCAATGGTCTTCCGGCTGCTCACGCCCGGCCCTACTGCCACCGTCGAAACCTCCCGGTGCGCATCGCCGCCGAAGCTGGCGAAACCAAGGCCCACCCGGTCGAAGGCGGGGCCGTCCGCCTCGTTGAACTGAAGGTAGCTGCGCAAACCATCGGTGTTCGTGTGGGTGCGGGTCAGGTGCATTTCCTCCCGTATTTGGTTCTGTGTCAGGGCTTTATCATAAAAGCAGACCTCGTCCATCTGGCCCTTGAAAAAGCGGTCGCTGTAATTGGGGTCGCTGCCCAGCACCAGCGGCGAATCGAACGCTTCAGCGGTATGCGCCGTGGCCAAATATGCTGGAATTCCGTTCAGGTAAAGCGCTGCCAAGTTCGGTTCAATGACCAATGCCACATGGTTCCACTCGCCTAGCATGGGAAAATGTCCAGAATTCCACCACCAGTTCACATCATTCCACATATAGCGCAACTCGTTGTTTTCCCCAAAATGGATGCCCGCCGTCGTGCTGCCGCCCCGCACCAGCGCCACGCCTGCCCAGTCGCTTTGGTCGCCAATGGGCTTTATCCATGCGGTGATGGTTGCCGTATTCGAGTTCAGGTTGATGGGCTGGCTGGCCGTGGCATAGTCGCCGTCGCCGTCAAAAGCGATGGCGTTGCCGGGCAGCGCCTCTGGTAACAAGCTGGTGCATTCGTCGCCAACATGAACGTAGAGGCTGTCGGTGAAAACGCCCTGCGTGGTGGTCAGTGTCATCACGGCGAGCTTGTCGCCAGCGCCATTAAACACGACCTTTGGCGTCCTCGTGTTTTCCCCGATAACTGTTTGAGCGTCAGCGAATTGCCAAGTCCAAGCCACGTCGTCGTGCGACACCACGGAGTGGTCGTCGAAGTAGAAAGTATCGGTGGGGCAAAAGCCCGTCAACTTGTCGGCCATTGCCAATGCTTGCACGGCACTCGGCTCGAACAGGGGCGCTTCCCATACCCCGCCGTTCCAAGCGCCGACCCTTATGAGGCTTTTTTTGTAAAACGGTTTGAGCTTGTTTGGCTCCAAGCTCAGGGGCAGGCCGTCGCTGTATGGTTGCCAGTCGGCCATCGAGTTGTTCCGGTAAAAAATGCCCTTCGATGTGCCCAAATAAATGCCGCCGTCCGTCCCGTATTGCGCCATAAGGGCACTAATGGTAGCACCATCGAGGATGCTGGTCGTGAGGTTTTGCCATGTTGCGCCAGCGTCATTGGTCTTGTAAACCTTCTTGCCGTTGGAGCCATAGCTGACGGCCACCCAAAGCACGTTGGGGTCCTCGGCACTGACGACCATTTTTATGCGGTCGTTGTTGTTGGGCAATGGGAGCGCTGCGCAAATCGTCCACGTAAGGCCGCCGTCGAGGCTGCGGTGTACCACGTCGTCGGTGCCATTCCATTGGCTGACGTACATGCGGTTGGGGTTCGAGCGGCAGATTTCTATTTCATAAACATTGCGGTCGGTGCCGCCGGGAAAGTCGTACAGTACGGTGAAGGTTGTGCCGCCGTCCGTGGAGCGCCAGAGCTTGTCGTCCTTGCCGAGATAGACGATGTTCCAGCAGTCGGGGTGCCATTCCATCTCGGAATTGGCGTAGTAGGCATAGCTTTCGTTCGGCCAAGTGCCAACGGGGAAGCCGCCCAGCCCATTGCCGAAGCCGGGCCGAATGATGTCGCCGCCGATGTCGGAGTGGTAAATCTTGCGTTCCGGTCCGGGGTTCACATAACCCGTTGGCGCCTCTGCGCCACCGATGGCGTAGTACGTGCCTGCGGGAAAACTTTCGTGGTAGGCCATGTTGCCGTTGTGGTAGCGCCCACCCACAAGGATGTCCTCGTTCCAGCCACTATCGAAGCCCCAGAGTGCCGCCCCGCTGATGCCGTTGTTGCGCCCCTCCACGCTTTGCCCGAAGTTGGTGGAATAGACAAGCCCACCGTCCGAGGCAATCCAAAGCTCATTGCCCACGGCAGCCGTCCATTGGATGTCGGGGTGGCGGTCGCCAGTGATGCCGCCGCTGCTGACGTAGCCGCCGTAGCTGAACCACGTCGCCCCGCCATCGTTGCTGCGGAACCAGGAGCAGCCGCCCGCTATGAGTTGGTTGTCGTTCAGGGGATTGACTACGATGGCTTGGTCGTAAAACCCCTGCCAGAACCAGTCCACACCGTTGGCGTCCATCAGGTTGGTGTGCGCAGGGATGGAATATGGCTGCCCAATGGCGTTGCCTGGATGGGTGTTCACCCAAGTAGCGCCGCTGTCCGTGCTTTTGAACACGCCGATATGGCCGCCCAGCCCGTCGCCCTCGCCGCTGAGGAAGGCATAAACCTTGGTGGGATTGGAGGGGCATGGGGCGATGATGGCCCCTGTCACTTGACGGTTGCCGGTGGGCTGCCACCAGCCCGTGTTGGAGGCGGTAAAGCTGCCGCCACCGTCGGTGGAAATCATGAAGTCGGAGCTGTTGCCATTGTCCCGGATGGCCCAAATGGTGTTCGGGTCGTTGGGCTTGGCCTTCACGGCCCAGGTGTTTTGCGGAAAGAGCTTCACCCAATTTGCGCCAGCGTCGGTACTGCGGAGTAGGCCCTTTTCGGTGGCCACCAGCACGATGTCGGGCGTGGCTTCGTGGATATAGATTTCTTGTCCCCAAAAATTGCTTTCGGTGTAAACGGTGGCCCAGGTCGTGCCGCCGTCGGTGGTCTTGATGAGCTTGCCGCTGGTGCTGGCATACACTTCTTCGGGGTTTTGGGGATTGATTTTCACGGCCCCGAATGCGCCGTGGAGGATGTTGGTGGTGAGCAGCGTCCAGCTCATGCCCTTGTCGTTGGTGCGCCAGAGGCCGCCGGCCTCTCCTGCGGCGTACAGGATGTTGGTATTGGCAGCGTAGATGTCGAAGCTGTAAATATTGGTGTGGTCAACGGATTGGGCGGAAGCATCGGGGAAGTAGTGGACTTTGGGGCCGTTGAAGGACCAAGTAGATTGCGGATTTACGATTGCGGATTGCGGATTGGGAGCCTCGGAATCCGCATTCCGCAATCCGAAATCCGTAATCAAAAGGCTGCCATCGGCTTGCGCAAACGGCCTCGCCCAGTGCATCCAGTGCTTGTAGAACTGGGAGTAGCGGGTCTTCTGGAAGGGCCGCTCGTCGTGGTAGGCTTTGTACGCCGCTTGGATGTTGCGGACGTTGGGGCTTTCTTCGAGGAGCATCCATGCCCAGTCGGGTGCGTCGGCGTCGAAGTGCGGCGGGGTGGGTTTTTGCTGCGCAAAAATGGTGGCAGCCAATAAGGTAATGATAAGGGTGTGGATGAGTTTGTGCATTGCGATTTCGTTTGGGGCGAAGGTACGCTTCAAATGGGCGAACCATGGATGTTTGCAAACCCAATTTTCTGCCTGCTAAATTGCAATTGCGACATGGTGAGGCAGCTTAAACTTATCAGAATTACTTTTGGGGATAAAATAGCTGGTGTTTTCTCTGCACATCCCATGTCCATACCCTTCTATCGGATTCCTACCGCCTCATTTCCCAAGGAAAAAGCCACCGCCAAGTTCAAGGCCACCATGTTTCCAGCCATCTACATCGAAAGAACTGGCCGATGTGGTGTTGGCTGAAAGGGAAAACAATGGGTTTTCGATACGGCTATATTCCGTGCTAAACTGTAGCACTGGAGCAAGCACAGCAACCCTCAAAAATCCTCGCTCAAAATCCTTTTGCAATACGAGGTTGGGACCCAATTGGGTGGAAGTGCCGAAGAAAGTTCGTGGAAAATCCTGCGAGGTTCTGGGATTATATTCAGCGTATTGCCAGCCAGCGTTCAAGGAGACCTCAACAAATAAGTGCAGTTTTTCGTCCTTAGGTGTGATTGACCAACCCTTGGCGAAGCCGATGCGGCCACTGGCAAGCAAGAGGTCGTTGCCATTAGTTGGTTCTATCAATCCTGTGGAGTCTTCATAAGCTGTTTCGATATCGGTGATTTTGTTGAAACGCCAACCGGACAACTGCCACTTGTTGTAGCGGCCGGACTCCTGAAAGTTGAAGTAAGTGGCAGCAAATGTTGGGATTTGCTTTATTTCATACTCCCTTTCGATTCGAAGATTGCCTAGTGTACTGGTAAATTGTAGGTCTTGCCCATTGTCTTGCAGGAGCATGGAACCGGATAGCGCCTTTTGTCCGAAGGAAAGCAACGAAAAGAAGAGGAAAGCGAGCGTTAATAGGTGTTTCATGCAGTTATTTTTCGATAGGCACTAGGAACAATTAGCGATTCTCGCTATTTGAAAAAACAAAGAAGGTTTGTTCGAGCAAAGGGAAAAAATCCACCTTGGTTTCATTTGCGATGAATTGGTAAACAAAGCTACTTGGCTCAGGCACTTGGCTTTACCAACAGCTCGGCTTTACGTTTATTGAAATATTCAATAATTTCAGCCTTGGTCATCTTTAATAACTTCTCGCTCAATTTTTCCCGCTGCTGCCGCATAAACTTAACAGCGTCGAATTGTTTTTCTGTCGTCGTTTCAGTCGTCTTCATATTTTTCAAATTCTCTTGGTGAACGAATTTCTAAGACTTTGTAACCGTTTTTGATGTTGATGGAATTATAACCACGAATACGTTCCATATTTACAATATGCTTGAAGTTCCAGCTTACTAAAAAGTCAGCTCTATGGATGGTCGCCAATGCGATATGCAAACAGTCGGCATAGCTGGTTTTTCCCACCACTTTTTCAGTTATGTATTCTGATGCCAAATCAATCGCCTCGTCTGAGATGTCAAGATACTCAGTCAACTCAGATTTTATACCTTTAACCAGCGCCTTAACCTTACTTGGGGCGTTTTCAAGTTCATCTTGTGTGACCGTTGAAAAGAGCAGCATGAATTCATCGTTCTTGAGCCGGTCGAACAGCGGAATTGTGTGTTCAGCAAACTCCTCGTCAAAATAGCCGCCAAAAACGGAAGTATCAATGTAAATCCTTTGTCTCACCGTGTAATTTTTGAGTACAGTTGCCTAAAATTTGGGTTCAATCAAAATAGCACAGGCACGAAAATAAGGTTTTATAGGATTGCCTGCCACTTCTTTTGGCAAAAATTCCCTATCCTCGCACTCTAATCAATTCAGCCAATCATGAAACAAATCACCACTTTCCTTTGCTGCGCAATGCTCATCTTTGCAGCCTGCAAAAACGAACCAACAGCATCCACCGACAATCAAATATCCATGTACGAAAAAATGACCGCCCAGCCGCCCAGTGCGGAAGCAAAACCCAAAGAAATGACCGAGCACGGCCACGTCCGCAATGACCCGTGGTACTGGCTCAACGACCGGGAAAACCCCGAAGTCATCGCCTACCTGAACGCCGAAAACGCCTACAAGGACGCCGTGATGGCCGACCTCAAGGACGTGCAGGAGGAGCTTTTCCAGGAGATAAAAGGCCGCATCAAGGAGAAGGACGAGAGTGTGCCGCAGTTCGACAACGGCTACTGGTACTATTACCGCTTTGTGGAGGGCGGCGAGTACCCCATCCATTGCCGCAAGGCAAAAACCCTCGACGCACCAGAGGAAATCATGCTTGACGTGAACGTGCTGGCCAAGGATTACGACTATTACAGCGCCGCTGGCCTCGATGTCAGCCCCGACAATAAAACCTTGGCCTACGCCGAGGACACGCTCAGCCGTCGCATTTACACCCTCGTTTTCAAGGATTTGGCCTCCGGCAAAATGCTGACGGACCGCATCCCGAACACCGACGGCAGCTTCGTTTGGGCCAACGATAACAAGACGGTTTTTTATGGCGTAAAGGACGAAACGCTGCGAGTGTTCAAAATTATGAAGCACCGCCTTGGCACGGATGCCGTCAAGGACGAGGTGGTTTTCCATGAAGAGGACGCCACGTTCGACCTCGGTATCGAGAAGACCAAGTCGAAGAAGTACCTGCTCATTTCGGCCACGCAGACCGTCTCCAACGAGTACCGCTACCTCGATGCCAACACGCCGGACGGCCAGTGGACGGTGTTCCAGCCACGGGAGCGCAACCTCGAATACAGCGTTGACCACGGCGACCAATGGTACATCCGCACGAACATGGACGCCACCAACTTCCGCCTAATGAGCGCCGCCGATTTACCCGCCGGGGCGGGGGGCAAGACCGGAAAGGCCAATTGGAAGGACGTCATCGCCCACCGCCCCGATGTTTACCTCGAAGGCTTCTCGCTCTTCAAGACCCACCTTGTGCTGGAAGAGCGAATCAGTGGTATCGTCAACATCCGCATCAAAAGTTGGGACGGCAAACAGGACTACAAAGTGGACTTTGGCGAGGACAGCTACGTGGCCCACCCCGCCAACAATCCCGATTTCAACAGTGGCATCCTGCGCCTCGGCTACCAGTCGCTGACCACGCCCGCTACGGTCTTCGATGTCAACCTGTTGACGAAGGAAAAAAAGACCATGAAAGTGCAGGAGGTGCTTGGCGGCTTCGACCGGAACAACTACGTGAGTGAGCGCATCTATGCCACCGCTCGGGACGGGGTGAAGGTGCCCATTTCCGTTGTTTACAAAAAAGGCTTCAAAAAGGACGGCACGCAGCCGCTCTTGCTCTACGCCTACGGCAGCTATGGGTACAGCATTGACCCAACCTTTAGCGCTGCCCGACTGAGCCTATTGGACCGGGGTTTTGCTTACGCAATAGCGCATATTCGGGGCGGGCAGGAGATGGGCCGCCAATGGTACGATGACGGCAAGCTGCTGAAAAAGCAGAACACCTTCAATGACTTCGTGGACTGCGGCGACTACCTCGTGGCCCAGCAATACACCAGTCCCGACCACCTCTTCGCCATGGGCGGCAGCGCTGGCGGCCTGCTCATGGGCGCCGTGGTGAACATGCGCCCCGACCTTTTCAAGGGCGTGGTGGCCGCCGTCCCTTTCGTGGACGTGGTGACGACGATGCTCGACGAGACCATCCCGCTCACTACTTTCGAGTGGGACGAGTGGGGCAATCCAAAGAACAAGGAATTCTACGAATACATGCTCAGCTACTCACCCTACGACCAAGTGGCGAAGAAGGATTATCCCGCCATGCTGGTGACCACGGGCCTCCATGATTCGCAGGTGCAATACTTTGAACCCGCCAAATGGGTCGCCAAGCTGCGCACCATGAAGACGGACAAAAACCCGCTGCTGCTCCACACCAACATGGACGCCGGGCACGGCGGTCAGTCGGGCCGCTTCCGGGCGTTCCGGGAGGTGGCGCTGGAGTATGCGTTTATGTTGGATTTGGCGGGGAAGGTCAAAGTGAAGGGATGAGGAATGAGGGGTGAGGGATGTGATTGGTAGCTTAGGTTTGTCTTTGTTATTTACACTTGAACTCCTTGGCTACCAAGCTGTTTCTTACTACCCTAACAATTGTTAATTTTGCACTTCAATTAATAAATCATGAAGAAAGCTTTCCATATAAATGAGATAGACCAGGCGGTCAACAGCTTTGAGCCGGTGCCATTTGACCATCCTTTTTTTACCAATTTTGACGGTGTGCGAGGTGAATTCAAAATGCGGGAAATCTGCAGCATCATGAACGTCGCAAAGGAGGGTGACGAATATGTTTTCAATGCCGACCTGAACCGTTCCAATAAGACCTTCATCTTTCTCGCTGGCATGAGGGGCACTGGCAAGACCTCCGAGCTTGCCAAATACGCCGAACTCTTCGATGGCCCAAAATGCTTTTTCCCCATTGTTTGCAACATAGACAAGGAGCTTGACATGGACAAAGTACAGTACATGGACGTGCTGATTTTCCAATTGCAAAAGCTCATTGAACGGGCAGACGAGGTGGGACTGAACGTGGACGAGGGCATTGTTGACAAGATGAACAATTGGTTTAGGGACCGGGTAAAGGAAATCAACTACAACCTCAAGGCAGATGGTAGGGCAGAAATAGAATTTGACCCCGGCAAAGCCACCATTGGCGGCAGGGTATTGGGGGCGTTGCTCGGCACTACTCTCAAACTGAAGGCCGGCCTGCAAGGTAGCGCCGAACGTGCCGAAAAAATTAGGGAAAACCTCAAAAACTCCTTCTCTGATTACTATCCCCAATTCAATGAGTTCATCGAAAAAGTGAATGACCAACTTCGCAAGGAGGGCGTCGCAAGGGAAATACTGTTCATCATAGATGGGCTTGAGAAAACCTTCACCCCAGAGCTGCGACGCAGGCTCATTCTTGAAGAAAGCAACCGCATCCTGAAAATCAAGGCCAATACCATCTTCACGTTGCCCATCGAACTCATCAAGGAAGACGCCGTCATCCGCCTGTTCAGCAAACCCTTGATTTTCCCATTTGTGAAGGTAGAGGAAAGGGACGGAACACCAGTCAAGGCAGCAGTCGAGCGCTTTAAAGAATTCGTGTACAAGCGCATAGATGCCTCCCTGTTCGTGGATGAGGCCGTGGTGGAGAAAGCCATCCTGTTTAGTGGCGGCTCGCCCCTGCAACTGCTCAACCTGCTCGAAGCCGCCAATTGGAGCTTAGAGGAAGGCCAAACAAGGATAGACATGACAGCCCTTGACCGCTCCATTGCCCGCTTGGCAAATCAAATCGGGCGCTTTGTTTCTGAAAAGGAATTTGGCGTACTTAAAAAGCTGCAAGCCGAACTTGACGAAGGAAACGACATTGGATTCCAAGTAGAGCTACAGCCCCTTCTCGAAAAAAACTACGTTTTCGAGTACAATGACGGTAGCTACAAGGGTATCAACCCCCTCGTGAAGGAATCCAAATACTACAAGCAATATCAAGCATAAGGCATGGAAAACCCCGGCATTTCCGAAGAACTGGAACTTCTCCGCCGCATACTCCGGGAGGAGCTTTTCCGATTCGTGCTGGTGGAATATAACCATACCGATGCCATCAAGCAGGCCGAGCAGTTTGTTCGAAAAGCATATCCCCGACGCTCCATCCTTGAACTTCGCATACAGGACAACCACTTCCGCAACTTCTCCAAACAGCTAAAAGACTTCAAGCGGGGCATTGTTTTCATCCCCGATTTCGACGCTTTTTTCAAAACTGGTTACGAGGATTTCGCCATCGCCTTCAACCAACGCAGGGACTGGATGGCATTGCAGCCTTTGGCCTTGGTTTGCTTTGTGCCAGCAGGTGGCTTGCCCAAAGTGATGGAGGGTATGCCCGATTTCTGGAGCCGCCGGGATGCCGAACTAAGCCTATTGATAGATTTGCCCGAAAGAAGCGGCCTCGTCATGCAAGAAGCCCATATATCCACCATTGGTGGCACAAATGCCTCCGAAAAAACCGCCGAACTACAGCGCCTACGTGCTGAGATAGCTGCCGCAGACCCCAACAACTTCTCGCAACTTGACAACCTATACCGACAATTGCTGCCCCTGCTGGAAGACATTGGCGACTACCGCGGTGGATTGGAGGCTGCCCACCAATATTATCATCTTGCCAACCTGCACCATGATGCCATAAACGACTCCGATTCCCTTTCTTTTGCATACGAGCGGCAAGCAAGATTCCATATGCTCTTAGGACAATATACCGATGCTCTTTATCATTTTAATAAAGCCTTAGAACTGGTAAAGCAGTATGGTGACGACAATGAGTTGTCCAAAACACAAAATAACTTGGCCTTGGTTCTTAAGGATTTGGGAAACTACGCCGAGGCGAGGCTGCTACTGGAAAAAGCGGTGGTTTACTATGAAAAAAACCTTGGCCCCGACCACCCCACAACGGCGGTGAGCTACTCAAACCTAGCTACCGTCCTTCAGGCCTTAGGGGACTACGTCGGGGCGAAACAACTGCTGGAAAAGGCGGTGGTTTACTATGAAAAAAACCTTGGCCCCGACCACCCCACAACGGCGGTGAGCTACTCGAACCTAGCCTTGGTTCTTCAAGATTTAGGGAACTATGCCAAGGCAAAGCTGCTGCTTGAAAAGGCGATGGCCTCCGATGAGAAGAACTTTGGGCCAGACCACCCCACGACGGCGGTGAGATACTCGAACCTGGCCACCGTCCTCAAAGACTTGGGGGACTATGCCAAGGCAAAGCTGCTGCTTGAAAAGGCGATGGCCTCTGATGAGAAAAACTTTGGGCCCGACCACCCTAATACAACGGTGAGGTACTCAAACTTGGCCTTAGTCCTTCAGGACTTGGGGGACTACGCTGGTGCAAAAGAGCTATTAGAGAAGGCGATGGCTTCCGATGAGAAAAACCTTGGGCCCGACCACCCCACGACGGCGGTGAGCTACTCAAACTTGGCCTTAGTCCTTCAGGACTTGGGGGACTACGCTGGTGCAAAAGAGCTATTAGAGAAGGCGATAGTATCGGGCGAGAAAAACTTTGGTACAAAACATCTTACCACAGCAACATTTTACAACAACCTTGCTTCTAATTATCAAGAACAAAAGCAGTGGCAGCAAGCTGCTATGTATTACCAAAAAGCTTATAACAATGTTTTGAAAATATTTGGCAAAAACCACCCTCACACAAAAGATGCGAAGGAAAGCCTAACCTTCGTCCAATCCCAACTCTCCAAAACCACCCTCTCCTCCTCTACCCTCCGAAAAAAACGCAAAAAACCTCGCTTAAAAAAGTAAAAATTTCACCATAGCTTCGCAACGAAAAACATCCTAACTGCGTACAAGCAAAAAGCAAACATAACAACGCTCGCAGAAGCATACCACGAGAAAGCGCCATCCGGCAAACGTGAACCGGATGTTCACAAAAATCAAAAAGACATTGCGGGAAACTTTCTAAGAAAGGCCATCGGTCATCCGTCCTTTTCCATTGACGTCGTCGCATCTGCTTTTCGATACATGTTATTTGTCAAACGACATGTATCCGATGCCAAATGTTACGCCGCATATGACATCAGATAAGCCACCGATGGCAAAAGTGATAACGGAAATGCCAAAAGTGGCGTGTCCGTTGGCAGAAAATATTTATCCGCCGGGGAGGATTGAAAGATTATTTGGCGAAGCGTAAAAACCCGGCGCTACACCTATTTGCATTTTCGTAACCTTAATTTTTCAATTTTAAACATTTTCAATTATGCCGAAAACAACTAAGGGCAGGGTGAACCTTGCCAAAGGCCCAGAGGAAATCCTCAAACAAACAATGGCAGTCTATGCCAAGCATCAAACAGATGGCGCTACCTCGGTGCTAAAAACCATGGAAGATTACGACTGGGACGTATCGGGTCCCAAAATTGCCACGGCGCATCAGCACCATGAGGATGCGCAGCACTATAAAGGCTTGATGGAGGAAGCATATCGGGAGCGGGATTTGCTTATGCCTGAATTGGATGAGATAAACCGGGCGACGGCGGCCTTTCTGAAGTCAGTGAACCGCAAGAATCCGAAACGCATTACGGATTGGGGCTATCAGGTGGACGATACGCCACCTGCAGCGAAGAAAGCAAATACGCCACCATCGGGAAATTGATGGTGTACAGACCAGCCCGTCAATGGGCTGTATAAAAAAAGGGGGTGCTGCATTGCAGCGCCCCCTTTTTTTTTGTGCAAACCACCGCCACACCCCTTTGGAGGCGCAGGCGTCAACACCAAATCACGACGCCTTATTTCATTTTATCAATATAGATTGAAAAATTATTTGTCCGGCTTGGATAAAAATTTGGGACGAGTTCTTAATTTTGCAATTCCTTCCCCCCAACACATTTGCTTCACAGCTTCTGTATTTTCGAAAGTTATTGGTCCTCACCAAAATAGTACACCGTATTTCCAGCTATTTTAGGGTCTCACCAACATAAATTTCAAATAAGTTGTCATGGCAATGGACTTCCTGCTTTGGAAGGCCCATCAACCCTAACTGCAAATTAGCCTTGTAGCATCTGGTTGTGCTGGTTTTCAATGCACCCACTGGGCACTAATTCTTGTAAAAACACCCCCATGTTTTCAATATTTTTTTGTTAATCAAAACTTTTCAATTCAATGAAGAAGCTAAACATTATGCACAACAATTTTTTAACTCAAGCTGCTCTATCAACAGGCATTTTGCGCCTTTTCTTATTGGGTGTGTTTGTCACTTCGGGCCTGCTTACACAGGCACAGACCACGACCGTAACTGGTGGCAACTGCACTGGCTGCGACGCCAGCATGACGGTCAAGTTCATTGGCTGCAACTGCGTAGAAATCAGCGCTTGCAAGGATTTGTCGAACGTGGTCATCCGCACTGCCAATGGCGTTGAAAAGAAATACGACGGCCTTTCTAAAAAAACGGCGAATTTCTGTTCCACCAATGGCACACCCATCGTCAAGGTGTGGGTGAAGGCGGGATGTTTCAAGAGCGGGGATGGCCCAGGCTACGGTCGCAAGTTTGACAACCCGAACTCCTGCACGGCACCCTGCGCAAACCAGGGCGGCGACACAGACAATGATGGCGTCTGTAACGATGACGATTGCCAGCCGAACAACCCGGATTTCCCGGCAACGCCCGGCACTCCCTGCAACGATGGCAATCCGAACACCACCAACGATGTCGTACAGCCAGGCGGATGCGCCTGTGCAGGTACGCCTGTATCCCCACCACCTCCCCCTCCCACCACTGGCGGGCAATGCGTGGGCTGCGATGCCAGTATGACCGTCGATTTCTTGGATTGCAACTGTGTGAAGGTGAGCGCTTGCAAGGATTTGTCGAACGTGGTCATCCGCACTGAAAGCGGTCCCGACAAAAAGTTCGACGGGCTTTCAGGCAAAACCGGCACCTTCTGCTCGACCAATGGCTCGCCCATCGTGTCGGTTTGGGTGAAGGCAGGTTGCTTCCAAAGCGGCGATGGCCCAGGTTATGGCCGCAAGTTCAACAACACGCTCAACTGCAATGGCCCCTGCGTAGGGCAAGGCGGTGATTCGGACGGCGACGGCGTTTGCGACAAACAAGACTGTAAGCCGAATGACCCCAACCTCCCTGCGCTGCCCGGCACACCTTGCAACGACGGCGACCCCAACACCATTGACGACAAAATATCGGCGGACGGCTGCGGCTGCGCCGGAACGCCCGTTGGGATTTGCGAAAATGTGGCCTACGGCGGCACGATTGGCTTTGGCCCGAACTGCAACGGTGCCGTGCAGTATTGCCCAACAACCGAGCAAGCACCCATCATCGGCAACTGTGCCTCGCCAATCGGTGGCACTGGCCCCCTTGAAGTCGTGTGGTTGAAGAGCACTACTTCCTGTTCCTACCCAACCACCACGGCTGCCGAAATTGGTGCTGGCCTCGACCCGCACTGGGTAATGATTCCCGGTGCTTCCGACCTCACTTACAACCCCGGCAACATCACCAAAGCGACTTGCTTTCTGCGCTGTGTGCGGAGGGCTGGCTGTGCGGTATTTGTTGAATCTAACATCGTTTCGCTGGGTCTCTCTCCGAATTGCGGCGGCGGTAACGTGCCAGATTGCAGCAATATCGGCATTTCGACCAGCATTGGCACCATCATCGTGTCGGGCCTCGACAAGGCGCCTGTCACCTCGGTCCAAGTGTTCAACTCCAGTTGGGAGAGCGCCTTTAACTGCTTCAACGACTGCCCGAAGCCCTCTGCGACCATCCCCGTACCAGCTGGCACCTATTACGTGAAGGTCAATTACTTTACCGAAGGGTATAAGCTGGTTTGCGAAGACAACAGGACGGTAAACGTGGTGAGCGCCCTACAGGGATTGCTGGATGAATCGTTCCAGTTTGCGGCCATCAAGCACGAGGAGCACACGGAGCTGATTTGGTCACACAACGGTGGAGACCGCTTCGTCGAGTACATCCTTGAGAAGTCGGTGGATGGGAATGTTTTTGAGCCAATTGTCTCCAAAAGCGCCGAAGGTGGCAACCGCACGGCTAATTATGAAGGCTACGACCTGGAACCTGCCAGCGGCGACAACTTCTACCGTGTGAAGCTAATGGACGTGAGCGGTGCAGCACTTTACTCCGAGGTGAAGGTTGTCAACTTCCCCATTGTGAATGACTATACATTGTTTCCAAACCCAGCCAACGGTTTCGTTAAGGTGGACTTGGAAAAAGTGGTAGGTTACGAAGATTTGAGTATCACGCTGTTCAACAGCTTGGGACTCGAAGTGAAGCGTTTCCAAATCAACGAGGTTTACAGCAAGTATTACCAGATGGACATCCGGGACTTGCACGAAGGCCATTACATCGTTTGGGTGAACGTACCTGGAAAGCGCCCTGTCGCCAAAAAGTTGATGGTGGGCAGGCTATAAACTTCAGCTTTTGACACACAAAAAAAGGGGGCGCTGCAATGCAGCGTCCCCATTTTTTTGTGTGCCAGCCAGCCTACTCGCAGTGCTGGTTGTGCTCATACACATGCTCATCGAACTGTGACCAGTTGATTTTCTCAAACTTGTTCTTGAGCGGCGTGCAAAAACCGAAGACCTTCATGAAGTCCTCTTGATAGTTTTTCTTCATCAACTTGAAGGCTGTCTGGTTCCGCACGGAAACGTAGTAGGATTTGTCGTCGCCGCCCGCCACGGTGAAGCCGCCGATGCCGACCGCCGCACTTTCGTGGGCGTAGGGGTCATGGTACACCTTGATTTTGCTGCTGAACGATGGGTTCAAGAGCTGCATCATCAGCGTGAGCTTTTCCTTTTTTACCTGCACCTCGGCTTGCTCGAAGTAGATATACCCGTCGGCCACCTTGGCTTGGTCAATCTCCTTGTTGTCCCATTTTTGCACGTCGGAAAGGAAGTCCATTTCTTTGGCGAACTTGTCGAAACCGCTTTGCGGGAGGTACATGAACTTGATTTGCTCTGGCTTTAGCTTCGATTTGTTGCCTGCTGCATCCTCCACTTTTAGTTCTTCAATAAGGCCCTTTTCCCGTTTGATGCTTTTAAGGAAAACTTCCTTTTCGCTGCCATCCATCATGGTGAGGTAGCTGACTTTTTTGGGCGAGAACGTCTCGGATGGCTCCAAAAAACGCTGTGCCCTTAGGCTGTTCACGGCGAGCAACAGGAATGCCAAGAGGGCGAAGAATTTTGAACGATTCATTAGCGATTAGATTTTAAATAATTAAGAATAGAGTGAATGATAGTTGGCGATAGGGTTGGTATCGGATTGCAAATATCGTGATTAATCACAAAGTAAAGCAGGTAGTCATCAGGCCAGTCCGCTTATTTGACGATAAGTGTTTCATTTAAATTAGTTTGGGTTATCCAATCGAATTGATTGTTGCACAACCTCAAACAATCTCAAACAACACCAAACAATCTCAAACAACCGCCTTCTTTACCAATTGCCCCGCTTGATGCAAAACCATTGAAGTCTACAGGTGATTTTGGCCAAAATATTTCAATACCCGTAAAACCCTGAGCGTGATCCATCTACTTGGTTTGCCTGCTTTCTCCATGTTGAAGTGTACTTGGCCAGTATGGGCAGATTGCATATTCCAAGTTCCTTCCTTATTTTGTTTTTTATTGAGCTCGTTTACAGCGGCTTTCATTCTATGGTCCCATTCAATACCTGCATATTGAAAAAAGTCCATGGCACGAAGGATATCATACTTCCATCTGCACGGATAAGTCAACTTCAAGAAATCTTTATTAATGATTTGGCCTGTATGGTCAGAAAGAAATAACTGGTGCAGCAAGATAAATTCCATTGCACTTTCTTTGGCACGTTGGATTCCATCCATCCTATAAGTATATCCCGCTTTTTGGAATTCCGTTAATCCTTCAAGTACCGATATTGTAGTGTGCAAAGAGCTGTGTATAGCGCCACTTCTTGTGGTTCTACAGTTAAAGCCTCCATCAGGCATTAGCTCATCCAAAATACTGTCAATAATTGAATGCAATTTTTTTTCTGATGTTTTGAAATAGGAAGCGTAATTCAAAAACATGCCATTGACACAAATATCACTATGTTGGGAAGTAGATGGGCCTAATCGAATGCCTCCATCATTTGCTTTCCCATTTTGTAAGACCTGTTCTATGGTTTGTTGTACTAACGCATTGTTTGACGAAAGATTTAAATTGCGGAGGTCGAGTAAAGTGTAATGCGTAGAAATCCATTTGGGTTGATAGAATCTATCGCCCCAATGACCATCCGAATTTCGATTGGACAAGAATTTACGCCCCCAACCTTCATAAGCAATCCTATCCTGAAGTTCCTTTTTATCCACTCCCAACAAGTCACGCCAAACTTGGTATTGAATGGAGACATCTCCTTCGAGCAACCAATCAATGATGTGTTGATTTTTCATTAAAATCAAGATTCTATGTTTTACTCTTCTTGAAATAAAAAATAGGCATTACTGTTTCCACCTTTCGAGTTTGGGAATTGACCGGGTAGCCAGCCAAGCAAAGAAACCGTTGATGCCGTCATTCTTCATTTCTTGTAAACAGAATTTTTGCATTTTTTCAGCCGTGTCTATTTGAGGGGGAGTTAAAAATTTGCCGTTTTCATAGCACATTGAGCAGAACTTCTTGCTTATGGTACCGTCTTTTTCAGTACCCCCACCTTTTTTGTCTTTCTTCAATGGGAAACCGCAGCTTTGGCAAAATTTATAATCTTTCATCGTTGGGAGTGTTGTTAAATTTATTTATAAGTAAAGCTCAGTATTTTGGAGCTACACTTCAAGAAAGTATCACTGCCTTGGCATGGCTTCGCTCTTCACAGGTCGCAGGCAATGAGTCCCTTCACCGCATCCACCGAAAAAACGATGCCATGCTATTACATGGCGAATATCGCATTTTTGCCACTCGCCCCACTGCTTTCCTTTTTAAACCAAATCAATCGGCTCAGAGTTCTTTGTCGGAGAATTCAAGTTCCACGGGCAGGTATTTTCACGAGAAGTACGGGGGAGAAAGGAAATCCTACAAGCGTCCTTTTTTATTTATAGGCTTCCTCACACCGATGTTGAACTCAATGGCTTTTGCTGCCCGAAACCGATAGGCCCTGATATTTGCCCCAGCAAAAACATGCTTGTAAAAATGGTATTTAAACCCAAGTCTTTGTTCAAAAGCGGGCGAAGATTCTTCGAACCGTTTTTGAGCCACCATATACCCTAAGGTGGTGACAATGGACAACCTGTCTATGGCAGTTTCTCCACCAATGAACACCGACAGCCCGATTTTATCACCAAAAGGAACATCGCCTTTTTGAGGTATTCTTGATGTTGCTGCATACTTAGCACCATTTGTGCCATCGTAAATCAAGTCAACCCCGCCTCCTAATTTTAAGCGGCGTGTGACGCCATGGTTGTAACCCAAGTGGAGGTTGGCCATGAGGTAATTCAGCCCATAAGTATTGTGATTCAATGGGTTGTCATCGTCACCGAATTCCAATTGTCGAGTGGCCAACCCCATAAATGCAAGCACTTCATGGCTATGCTCGCACTTATTGAGAGGTATTCTTACCGGCTCGTTGGGGGTTTCCCCGAAAACATACTTCAAACCTAATGAATAGGACACGACATTGATTCCCCGTTGGGGCCTTCGGATGTTGCCATTGGAGATATGGTTGAAGCGAAACCCGGGTTCCACATAAAGAAAGTCACTGAGCTGTGCAGAGACCCCTACCCCTAATTCGGCAAAAGCATTTATCTTGGAGCCGATGACGTCGTTGGGCAATTCGTCATTGGGGTTGTAAGTGGCCAAACCATAGGTAAGCCCTGCCGCCATCCTGTTGGTGATCGCCATTCTTTTTGTCCGAAAATATACTCCGTCATAAAATCCATAGATGGAATATGGATGCCCCAAGTCATCCCGCTTTACCACGTGCAGATATTGGAGGCCAATTCCTATGCCTGGGTATTTGCAGGTCTGGTGCCATTCTTTTCCGCCCAACATTTGCCAACCATATTCCAACGAAACAGCTTTTGTGGCCTTGATGGGGTTGCCTTCTGCATCAATAGTGGATAAATAGGGCGTATTGTTTTTCAGGATGTTGCCGTTTTGTATGGAAACCCTTACCATCGTTTTTTTGTAAGACGTGGATGCAATGGTGTCCTGCACCGATTGACCAAAGCTCGCCTGTATGCCCACGAGAAAGAGGAATGACAAAGCCATTAGTCTTTTTACATGGATAGTTGGTGTTTTCAACATGGCTGATTCATTTAAAAATGCGCTGCAAGCCCCAAGTTTTTCCGAAATCAGGATAGCCTGTGCAGGGTTGGCATGGCGTTTTTAAAAATTCCTGCATCCCGACAAGCGGAGATAAGGGATGATTCGGCAGCCGCAACATGAATTGAAGTAACAGGGCATTTTCCCTTTTCATGGCCAATATTTTATTATCGCCAAAATATCCTTTTAGAATAAATAGCATGGTGATAAATATCAGCACGAGCATTTAAAAAAGTCAGTTCTACCGCATTATATGCTTCACTCAAATAGGTTTTCCCGAAAGTCGGGACAAGTTGTCAAACAGAGGTTTTGGGCGGCCCGCCCCAAAAGCCCCTCTCCACCCGACGAGCCGCCGAAGAGCCTGCCCCGATTTCTCGGGGCGGCGAGGAGGGGAAAATATCTTGTATGGCAGTGTTTAGTTTATTTTTTTCACGCTGAACCGTCATGAGCCTTATTTTTAAACTATCCTTGAAATTGTTATTTTCACAAAGTTCTTTCAATTTGTCGAGTGCTTTTGGGTAGTTCTGGTTCATATAATCTAAAAAATCTTCAGTGGTGTCTAAGTCAACAGTAACGGTTGTAGTTCCATTCTTTTCTTCGAAGGTATAGTTTTCAAATCCGTTTGCCCATTTTTCCACTTCTGGCCCTTCTGTTATTTCCTTGTCCGCTTTTAACAGACCATAGTGTTGAATCGAAACAAATCGGTTGGGAATGTTTTCAGCTATCTTGGAAACCATACCTCCTTTTTCACCTTTCTCATCTACCCCGATAAATAGAATTTTATTTCCCTTGTCCCAACTTCCTTCATAGGTAGATGTCGGGTTAAACAAAGAAGTCCATTCCTCATAAGTTGATTTGCGGTTGATGCCAAGCATAAAATCATAAATCTTGGTCACAGGTGCGTTGATGCTTACTTTGAATTGTAACTTTTGCATAATGTTAATTTTGTTTAATTAATCTTTCGAGTTGTTATTTCCCGTAATGCTTTTGCAGCCATTAATATAACCCACAACGTTTTGGCGCTTGGCGAAGAAGCGGATTTCGAAGTACTAAACTGTCAATACGCCACAAAAGTTGATGCGAGGTAGAATGTTCAATTAACCACTTCACCCGCCATTGAGCCAAACGCCTGTTAGCGGTAGATTTTATTTCGCTATTGATATTTTTTCAATCATTTCTATTGCTTTTTCTATTAATTCGTCCCGACCTTCTTGAATACCTTTAATTGTTGGTTTAACTTCAATATCAGGAATAATACCTATTCTTTGGGCTTCTCTTTTGTCAGGATAATAGACTCCACGACCTGAAATACTAGTTTTAAGACCTCCAGGCAAAAACATATATGCTATTCTGCCATCAGCTCCTGCAGTTTGGCTTCCGATTACTGTAGCGTTACCCGTTGCTTTGAAGGCCATTACCGTGAACTCACCGAGACTTTGAGTTATTTCATTTTCTAATACTATCAGTTTACCAGAAAATGGCTTCTTATTTCCATATATCCTAAAGCCTTTAGTCCAATAAAATTCTCCAGGATTATTAATATTTCTGTGCGTAAATACAGCAAATGGCTTTTTTGTAGTTTGAAAATAAGGCAGCAAAGAATACATTGCCATTATATTCGGGTAATTCCGCACGTCAACTATCACACTTTTTACTTTTTTTAGAAGTTCTTCTATTGCTGGAGTATCATTTTCGTTGAGAAAAGCCAAGTTTAAGTATAAAATATCATTCGTCAATAATTTATATCCTTTCTCATTTTTAATTTTATACCAATCATACCAATGTAACTCTTGTTTCTCGTATAACGTCAACTTCACCTCTTTCGAAACATGAGATGATAGGTATGTTATATCTATTTCATTTTTTTGAGACCTCAGAATATCATAAGATATATCCCTCATTTTAGCTGCACTATTTGAAGCAGGGAAGTAAATTAATAGACTATCAACTATTTCTGAAACTGTTTTGCCATTGATGTGAGTAATAATATCACCGACTTTTATGCCAGTCATTTCCATTTTGTCAAGATTAAAATAGTCGTCCACGATTAATTGATTTTCCGCAAATCGAACATGAAAAGGAGGATAATACTCACCTTTCGTATAATATAATTTATTTGCTCCATCCCAAAGATTTGCATGCGTATCGTGTACTTCTCCTATTATTTTTAAAACAACAAGCTCATATTCTAGTTCATTTTTTACTGCTATGAAATAGGGTATATATTCAATGAGTACGTTATCCCAATTTTTGTCTGTCAAATGTTTATAAGGAAAATAGGAATCAATTATATTCCAGTATTTGTACAAGGATAACAACCTGAATCCATCATCAGGAAAGGGCATATTTGCATAAGGGTCTTCATTTAAAAAAGTGGGGACTTCAGGATTGGACCCTACATAAAAATGTTCCCCTTGATTTCTTCTCTCATGAACTTGATACAATTTTTCTTTTAATGATATATCCTTTATCATTGTAGATATCCAGTCTAAATTTTGTTTTGAAAATGTATTTTTTGATTTAGTCTTAGCTCTTTTATATTGAGATATATCTCCAAAACTATTAATCCAAACCAACATTAGCCTTTCTCTGGTTGCAATGTCTTTTGCAGCTAAGAATTTAGGTAAAAATCTAAAAAGCTCAAAGTCCATGTTGTAAGTTCCTTCCGCTATAATCGGATGGTTATATTTTAGAAACCCCCAAACTTTTCCCAAGCATGCCAAATCAAGAATTAAGCTATCATTTACCGTTGGGAAAGTGATGTTAGAACCATGCTCAAATTCCTTATCCAATAATGCTGGATAAATGTTGCTGTTTATTTTCGTAACGGAACTATCTTGGCTATACAAGTTTATTGTTAGAGCAAGAATTGATATTGTCAAGAATAATTTTGTCATTGTATTGTGTTTAGTAAACTTACCGCTAACGTTTTGGCGCTTGGCGAAGGTGGCGATTTTCACCACAAATGTTGATGCGGAGAACTAAACTTTGATTAACTACAAATGTGTCTGCGGAGCACTGAACCGCCACTTTTGCCAAACGCCTGTTACCTGCTGTGCTTTCTGTTCGTTTGATGCTTAATGTCATTTTATTTGTTCTCCTGTCTTGTAGTCGTAATAGTGTAATGATAGATGTTTTAGGTGTGTCATTTCATATTCCATTTTATCCAGCTTACAAAACTTGACACCTAAAAATTGTTCCGCTTTGGATTGTTCTTTTTTGAGATAGAAATAAGTATAAATTTTATTTACACAATTACTTTTCGCAATTGGAATTAGAAAGTCAGCATTTTTATTTGGTCCGGTAATAATAAACTCGTCAACAAATGTATTGGTCAAACTTGAAATATCTTCCAGTGTGCTAATGTTCATTAAACGAATGTTTTTAAGTTGCTTTAGCTGTGAAAGGTCTGGCAATGATTTTATTTGTTTCTCGTCTTCAATTTTAAGTTTTATCAAACCTGTCAATTTAGATATTGCATTGGCGTTGTTGCATGAAGAAATT